>NZ_JCAXEH010000001.1:0-902860 GCF_059758895.1 Chryseobacterium sp. GQ58
GGTGTCTTTTTTAATTTTTATGGTTGATCCTAAAAGCTTTTTCGTGGAAATTGTATACACTTCGCCTGTGAGAAGCTTCAGTTCGAGAAAAGTTCTCGGGGAAAGTATATAATCTTTTCTGTTGATGCTTATTTTCTGGTCCTTTGGTGCAGATGCAAACAAATACAAGTTTCCTTCAGGAGTGGAAAAGTTTTCTTTTTGCAAATAATATAGATTCAACTTGTAATGTGAAGGATCAAAATGAGCAGGATTTCCGTCTATGCTTTCAAAGGGTTTCAGAGAAAATGCGTTGGCTCCTATTTCTTTTGCCTTTTTATAGATTCTAGAAAAAATCGCAGCATCGTCTTTTGAAAATCCCTGAATTTCAATTTCGCCCAGATATTCTGCAGCATCTATTTCTTCTTTTATATTGTAAAGAAATTTATCTGTGTTATCGTTTGTTTTTTCAACTTTAGTTAAGTATACATTTTGTGCGAACGTTAATTGCGCCAAAAAAACTAAAAGTGTAATTCCTAAATTTTTCATTGATTTAATTTTTAGTAAGAATATTTACACATTCTTCAAGGCTGTTTTCCCAGTGTTTTGGCTCAATATGATACACTTTTTCAATTTTATCTAAACACATTGTGCTTCTTTTCGGTCTTTTTGCAGGAGTTGGATATTGCTCGGTCGTCAGTGAATTTAGTTTAATTGATGAATCTGAAAATTTCGCTATTTTTTCAGCAAAATCAAGCCAAGTCGTTTCGGGATAATTAGAAAAATGAAAAACACCAAATGTTTTTTCCGAAGCTTCAATAATTTCCATAATCGCTTCGGCAAGATCATTTGCATTGGTCGGCTGTCCAAACTGATCGCCAACAATACCTAATTCATCTTTTTGCGAAAATAAGTTCAACATCGTTTTCACAAAATTTCTATTAAATTCAGAATACAACCAAGATGTTCTTAAAATAATAGTTTTAGGATTTATTTCTAATGCAAGTTCTTCACCTTTTAATTTTGATTCTCCATAAACACCAATCGGATTTGTAAAGTCATCTTCGGAATAATCTAAATTGGTTTCACCGTCAAAAACATAATCTGTCGAAATATGAATCAAGACTGTTTTCTGTTCTGCACAAGCCTGAGCAAGATATCCAACTCCGTCAGCGTTGACAGCAAATGCTTTTTCTTTTTCCTTTTCCGCTAAATCTACAGCCGTGTAAGCCGAAGCGTTGATACAAAAATGGGGATTGTTTTCTTCAAAAAAACTATTTACCTGATCTTCGTTTGTAATATCCAAGGTTTGGGAATCCGTAAAAACAAATTCATAATCGAGCTCAAAAGCCGGTGCTATTTTTCTGATACAATTGCCTAATTGTCCGTTGCTTCCTATTACTACAATTTTCTGCATTATGAATTTTTTGCGTTTTGAGATCTTAAAAATTTAACTCTTGGCTGAAAGTCTTTCTGTTCTAAATCTACATAGAATTTATGGAATATTTCCCTAACGTCTTCGGGATGAACTTCGGATTTCCTTGATTTAACATTAAAATATATTACAGTGACCCACAAAACGGCATGCACCGTTCTTTCGTCAAGACTTTTCATAAGGATTTCAACCTTTGCTGTTCTATCCTGAATTTCTATGGTTTTGCTGCTGATAACGACTTGCGTATTATACCTTACTTCTTTTAAATAAGCAATCTCATTCTGAATCGCAATCCAAGTGCAGCCCGTCTTTTTCGTATATTCTTCGTAAGTAAAGCCATAAAATGTTTCGACATGATCTTCTCTGGCGTTGAACATATAATCAAGATATTTTACATTGTTCAGATGCCCGATCGGATCGCAATCACTGAATCTGACTTTTACCGTGGTTGAGACTTCTTTTTCCATAGCGCAAAAATAAAAAAACCGCCTCTAATAGAGACGGTTATTTTTATAAATCTTTGTGTAATTATTTCAATTATTAAAGACCTAATTCTTTTTTCACAGCTGGAGTAGCATCCGGACCGCCTTTGTAAACAAGACCTGTAGAGTTTGCATCCATAATGTAATCGTAACCGTTTGCTTTTGCAACTTTAGTTACAACATCCATCAATTTTTTCTCGATTGGTTCGAAAAGTAAATCTTGTCTAGCCACTGCATCTTTCTGCATTTTTTCCTGCATTTGAGCAATCTCTTCCTGCAACTTTTGCATTTCTTCAACTCTAGCTTTGTTTTCAGCTTCTGTTTTCTTAGGAGCTTCCTGGTTGTAAAGGTTATATTTTGCCTGAGCTGCATCAGCCTTTTTCTTTATTTCTGCTTGCTTTCCATCCACAAAAGTTTTCAATTCTGTATCTGCCTTTTTCTTTTCAGGCATAGCATTAAGAATGCTTACAACATCCAAAGTAGCAATTTTTTGAGCTTTTGCCACACCTACAGACACAAACATCATTACTGCTGCAAATAATACACTTAATTTTTTCATAACGGGTAATAAATAATTAATTTTGTTTTTAGATTTTAAATTTAGGTAAAAGTTAATTCCGAAAAAATTAATTTTACTATTTTTTACTATTTTTCTTTTCTTTTTCTGTGGTTCCCTTCAATAAAACATCCAATACTTTATCGGTATAATCATATCTTTTCTGAAGAAAAATCACATTGACATTGTTGCTTTTATCAAGAACTATGCCCAATCCATTTTTCTCGGACATTGTTTTTATGGCATTCCAGATCTGATCCTGAAACGGCTGAACCAAATTGGCTCTCAGCTGGCTGATCTCGCCGGTGCTTCCGAATCTTAAACTTGTAGTGGTTTTGATATTTTTTTCCAAATCCATTACTTCCTTTTCTCTCAGCTTTAACTGATCTCCAACCAAAAGAACTCTTTCGTTCTCAAAGGCCGATCTTTTTTTATCAAACTCAGACTGTAAACTCTGAAGTTCTTTTTCCCAGGTGTCAATCTGAGAATTGAGTCTTGCTTCCGCTTCTTTATATTGAGGCATCATATCCAAAATATAATCTGTGTCGACAACGCCAATTTTCTGTGCGTTGCAAAACCCAAAAAGCAAAATAGCTAAAAATGTGAAAAGTATTTTAAAATTCTTCATATTGTTATAAAGATTGATTCATTAAGAAGTGTGTCTTCCAGCCTGAAGGCTCTGTTCCAAGAACAGTTTTATCAAATCCGTAAGCAAAATCAAATCCGATCAAACCAAATGCTCCCATGTAAACTCTCACCCCAACACCAACTGATCTTTTCAGCTGGAAAGGATTATATTTTCCCCAAGTATTCCAAACGTTACCACCTTCTGCAAAAGTAAGCGCATAAATTTTGGCAGTCTGATTCAATGATATCGGATATCTTAATTCTAACGTAAATCTGTTGTAAATAGTACCTCCTCCTTTCTGGGTAATATCATCGATAGTTCCTCCATATGTAGAAGCATTTTCATAACCTCTCAACGGAATCAATTCTCTACCATCAAATCTTCCTCCGAAAAGTCCTGTACCTCCTACATAAAATCTTTCAAATGGCGGTGCACCCAACTCTTTGTTGTATCCATCCATGAAGCCCATTTCAGCAGAAGATCTTAAAACCAATTTACCGGCAATCTCGTTGTAAACGTCTGCTTTAAATTTGATCTTATAGAATTCCATCCACTTATATTTCTCTGTCGGAGACTGTGTGGAGTAATCTTTATTGCTAAATAATGAATAAGGCGGAGTAAATTTACCTGACAATTCAATATTGGATCCCATTGTTGGGAAAATTGGATCTATACCAGCAGAATTTCGACTTAAACCAATATTTAAACTTAAGTTATTGGCGTTTCCATAATATTCTGTTGTATCTCCAAACTCAAAAGGATAATTACTAAAATTATATTTCTGATACTGAATCCCTGTATATAAAGAGAAATAATCATCCGGCCATTTTAGCAATCTGTTTAAACCAACCGTTGCCGAGAAAATATTTAATCTCTGATCCGGCCCGCTTATCTGGCTGTAATTTACTCTTGAATTATTTAAACTTACTGAAAGTGCAGTTGGTTTTGTTCCAAATAACCACGGTTCAACAAATGAAATGCCATAATTCTGGAAGTATTGTCCTGCCTGTGCCTGAATAGATAATGTCTGTCCGTCACCTTGAGGAACCGGTCTGAAATCTTTAAACTTAAGGAAATTCTTTAACGAGAAATTATTAAACGTAAGTCCCAAAGTTCCGATAAAGCTGTTACCACCGTAACCTGCCTGTAATTGAACCTGAGAAGAACCTTTTTCAACCAATGTCCAATTGATATCAACGGTATTATCCTGCTGATTTGGATTGATTTCCTGACCAATTTGCTGAGGATCAAAGAATGTCATAGAAGCAAGATCAAAATAAGTTCTTTTGATTTCCGTTTTCTTAAACAATTCTCCGGGTTTTGTTCTTAAAGCTCTTAAAATAACGTGGTCATGGGTTGTTGTATTTCCTTCCCAAGTTACCTTATTCCAGGTTGCCTGCTCACCTTCGGTAATTCTGATTTCAAGGTTAATTTTGTCTCCGTCAACCGATTTCTCAACAGGTGTTATGTTAGAAAACAGGTAACCGTTGTTCATATAAAGCGATCTCAAATCGGAGTCATCCTCTTTTCCTCCGTCTTCACCTACTTTTTTGTTGAATCCTACCGCATCATAAATGTCTCCGGTTTTATAACCTAAAAGCCTTTGAAGATATTCTGTAGGATATACTGTATTTCCGGTAAAGGTAACATTACCGATGTAATATTTTTTACCTTCGCTCAGTTTTACATTTATTTCGTAATTATTTTTTTTGTTTCTCCACACAGAATCAGAAACGATTTTGGCATCTCTATAGCCTAAAGAATTATAATAATTGATAAGACTTTGTTTATCTTCCTGATATTTTTCTTCAATGAATTTTGAGGATTTTAAAATCCCTCCAATACCGAATCTTTTCTGTTTCGTTTCTTTAAAAGCTTTTTTTCTAAGCTTGGCATCAGTCACACTCTCGTTTCCTTCAAACTCGATATGGCTGATTTTCACTCTTTTGCCTTTGTCTACATTGATCGTCCAGTCAACGAGATTCGGGTCGCCGGCGTTTACTTTATCTTCAATGGTGATTTTAGCATCAGCAAAGCCTTTTTTCACATAATCTTTAGGGATATTTGTTTTAAGGCTTGAGATAAGATTTTGGGTAATTTTTGTTCCGGGCTTTAAGTTATTGTCTTTTGCAAGCTTTTCGTTTTTAGATTTGCCGATCCCTTTTCCGACGAATTTTACTTCGCCAAGATCTTTTAAATCTTCAAGATAAAACTTTAAAACAACAGTTTTACCTTCAATGCTTTGAATGTAAACTTCCACCTCAGAGAAAGACTGCGTATCCCAAAGTTTTTTGATGGCGTTGCTTATTTTCTGCCCCGGAATATCTACTTCTTCACCTTTAGATAGACCCGTAAATCTTAAGATTTGCGCCGGTGTATATTTTTTTACCCCATCAACAACAATGTCTTTCAGAGTGTAAGTTCCTGTTTGATTTTCTGCTAAGACAGAGGTATCAACCTTTGTGCTGTCTTGCGGAGTCACCTGTCCATAAAAATGTGCAGAAGCAGCAAACATAATGATGGGTAATAGTCTAAACTTCATGTTATCGTAATCTTTCTTTTCTTAAATTTACTGGATTTGTATTTGTTCGCCCGTAAGGCCGTATCTTCTTTCCTTGTTTTGATAATCTACAATACACTGAAAAAAGATGTCTTTTGTGAAATCTGGCCACAGAACATTTAAAAACTGCAATTCTGCATAAGCAATCTGCCAGAGAAGAAAATTGCTGATTCTTATCTCACCACTGGTTCTGATGAGCAAATCGACAGGTGGAAAATCTTTTGTATAGAGATAATTCTCAAATAATTTTTCATCAATATTTTCTACATCTATTTTTCCTTCTTTCACGTCGGAACTGATGTTTTTCACTGCATTCAATATTTCGTTTTGGGAGCCGTAGCTTATTGCCAAAACCAAATTTCCTTTTGTGTTTTGTTTTGTTAAATCTACAACTTTTAAAAGCTGTTCTTTCACCAAAGTTGGTAGTTTTTCTATATTTCCTATCACATGCATCCTCAATCCTTTGCTAAAAATCTCTTCTGCTTCCAGTAGCAGAGTTTCGGTAAGCAAGGTCATCAGCGTATTAACTTCGTCGGTCGGGCGCTTCCAGTTTTCTGAGGAAAATGTATAAAGTGTAAGATAAGGGATATCGATCTCGTTACACGCATTAATAGCATTTCTTACTGCATTAATGGCATTTTTGTGACCAAACGTTCTTTCTTCACCACGAGATTTGGCCCATCTTCCGTTACCATCCATAATGATGGCGACATGTTTTGGCAAATTCTCGGATTTTATTTTTTCTTTAATCAACGACATAATTTAATTAATCACAATAACATGGCGGTCTTCCGAAAGAATAGGTCAATCCTAAACTAAAGGTATTCATCCAATCTTTCGATCTTAGATCACCAACATTTCTTTCATTAATGAATGCTTTTTCCCTTTCTTTAGAAACTATGTAATAATCTCCTGTTTCCAATAGTGAACCTCCTGTTGATGGGCTCAAGATATCTGCATTATAATTTGAAACAACATCTTTTGAAAGTATTTTGCTGTGGTCTAGCTGATCAGTCAATGCATATCTGAATGTAGCTTCTGCAAATATTGCCCATCCGTGATTGAACTTATATTTTAAACCAACTCCAAACGGAATGTGTACCACTGTTTTTGTACCCATTGAGTATTCTGTTGTGGTAGTAAAATCAAGCTCATCAACAGGAGCCTGCGCCACACCGTCTGAATTTCTTTTAAAATCATGATTCAATGTAGCTTTTGGTGCATCAAACATTAAACCTCCAAGACCTGCAAAAATATATGGACTCACCATACTTACCTGCTCATTATTAACAGGGAAAAAGTTGTATTCAAAGAGTAAACTTGCCTCGTATACATTGTTTTTTCCAAATGAGTTTCTATTTCTTCTATATTCTTCTTTAGCTGCTTTGTCACTGAACTGAACCTGATTATACCCTAAATCTAATCTTACAGTCTGATGAGGATTAAAATTAAATCTATACAATAAACCACCATAAAAAGGAAATCCCCATTCTGAAGCTCTATCCAAATCCAATGGCTGCTGCAAAATGTAATTGGTTTTTCCTATATCACCAACAAGATTACTCATCCCCAAGCGAACTCCCAATTCATTTCTTTGTGCTTTAATGCTTACCACAGTTCCTAAAAGGGTAAGGAAGCTAAACAATAATTTTTTATTCATAGAAGAATATGGATTTATGGTTATTTTAAAATTTAATTTTTGCAAATATAAAACATTTTTATATTAATGATAATCTTAATGTTTAGTTAAAAATAAACAAAAAAACATAATTTGTTATAAAGTAAACGACAAAGTGGCAAAAATATTCTTTTTTTAACACATTCTATATTATTTGAAAACAGCAAAACCCCGCTAGCAGGGGCTTGGCTATGTTAATCTTTATTAAACAGTCCCTTTATAAAGTTTCTAACCTTTATCAGCAATGGCTCTTTATAATTTTTGTCTTCATCAAAGTAACCGTAACCGTAACCATAACCGTAGCCGTAACCATATCCATAACCATATCCTTGTTTTACTACATAATCGTTATAAATAAATCCTAGATTTTTTATTTCTCCATTATGATACTTTTCAGTGATCATTTTGAGCATATATTTTTCTGTATATTCATGGCGTACCACATACAGATTGGCATCAGAATGCTTCATAAGCTCATAAGAATCTGCAACCAAACCAACAGGTGGAGAATCTATAATAATAAAGTCATATCTGGTCTTAAGCTCTTCAATAAACTTAATGTTTTTTTCACTCATCAAAAGCTCGGAAGGGTTTGGCGGAATAGGCCCCGATGTTGCCACATCAAGATTTGGTATTTTTGTCTTGTTGATAATTTCGTCAATAGAAACTTCTCCTGTAAGATAGTTTGAAATTCCGTTTTTATTATCAATGTTAAAATCTCCAAAAATCTTAGGTTTTCTTAAATCCATTCCCAAAAGAATAGTTTTCTTATCACTTAAGCCCAAAACTGAAGCTAAATTGATCGAAACATATGTTTTCCCTTCTCCCCCAACAGATGAAGTAACCAATAAAACTTTGCTTTCATTATCTTCTTTGGCTAAAAATCTTACATTGGCTCGAATGCCTCTAAAAGCTTCTGATACAGAAGATTTCGGATGCTCTAAAACCGTCAGCATATTTTCGTTGCTGTTATTACCAATCACTCCCAATAGCGGGATTTTGGTTGCGCTTAGAAGCTCTTTAATGCTGCGGATTTTGTTGTCTAACAAGCCTGCACCCAGAATAAAAATAAATGGTAAAGTCAGCAAACCGCCTATAATTGCCATTTTAGTCCCTTTCACATTGGGACCAATCGGGGGTTGTCCCAGATTTTTTGCCGGGTCGATAACGGTAATATCAGATTGATTGGTTGCCAGCCTCATTTTGCTATCGTTCTGCCTGTTGAGCAGACTGTTGTAGGTGGCTTCAATCATATTATAACCTCTTTCGGCATCCAAATATTTTCTTTGCTTTTCAGGATATGATGATAAGTCTGAAGTAGCTTCACTGATCTCCCGATCAATCTTGTTAATTTCGTCGGTATAAACCGTATAAACATTTCTTAAAGAGCCTGATGAATTTGTTTTTGCTTCACTTATCAGCCTGTTTATTTCTTTCATCGGCTCCGAATTCGGCGTATAAATGGAGGCTAATTCTCTTCTTTTTAAATATAAAGCTTTCAATTCTGAAACCGTTGCTGAAAAAAGCCCATCATCAAAGCCTGCAGCAGATGTGCTTATCATTTTGTCGAAGTTTTGAGTTTCAACAGAATTTCTGATGTTATTCAGTGAATTCAGTTTACTTAAGATATCCGCTTTTTTGGTTTCGAGTTCTTTTATTCTTAGTAAAGACTTTTCATCGCGGTCTTTGATATCGTAAAGCTTTTCTGAAGTCTTCAGATAATTGAGAACTGCACCGCTAGAATCTAACTTTTTTCTGATACTTGCTAAGCTTTCTCTTAAATATTCTTCAGTATTTTTATCTACTGTATTTTTATCCATAAACCGCTTCTTTTGCAGCTGATCTACAGATTTATTTAAAAAATTAACTGTGCTGTTAAGATTATACCCTGTTTTAGTAATAATCATTATGGAATTGATTTCCTTATCGAAATCTACACCTATGGTAGCAATAATGCCGTTTACAGCATCATTTACAGTACTAAGTTTCACCACAATATTGTCAAGCTCTATTTTTGTAGCAACAGGATTTGGAACCAGTCTAAATCTCAAATTGGGCGAAGTATACCATTCATTAACCTTAATAATTTTATTTACTGGTCTGGAAAAATTTGCAATGCTTTTAAAGCCTTCAAATTCGTAACTGTACAAATTTGTTGATTCTCCTTCTTCAGGCAAAACAACCTCAAAAGTATTTCCTGCTTTAGGAATTAAAGTGATCGGATAATTAACCTGCTGAAGGTGTTTTTTATCTACTTCTAAAAATACAGGCGAATCATCTTTGTCGAGATAAGTAGATTTTATGGCCCCTTTTGTATGATAATTTACAAAAAGATTCAGTTCTTTTACCAAAAATTCATTGTGAGATCTTGATAAAAGCATTTTTTTAAGATAAACCCCGTCCTGATTACCACTTTGTCCCCAAATAAAATTGATCGACTGATTGGGTGTAAAATAACTTGATGTATTATTTGAAATGCTTAAAGAAAGGTTTGAGGCATAAATATTCTGAGCATAATACTTCTCATAAAACCATGAAATGCCAAATCCAATGAAAAACATCAGAACAAACCAATACCAGTTTTTTAAAAGTCTTCTTAAAAAATATTCTACATCAAAAAGCGCAAAAGACCCGAATTTATCTTTCTGCGCTGCATTTTTATCTACAGCAGTATCTTTTCCTGGAATCATAATTAAAGGTTTTTAAGAAGTAGATAGATTGATAATGCCGTTGTAATAACCGACACACTGCTGATAATTGTCTGTACCGGATCTTTTCCGAAGCCATTTAAGCTTCTTCTTTGTGTCGTAAGGAAAATTTCGTCTCCGTTTTGCACATAATAATATGGTGAATTCATCACATCTTCGCGTGTAAGATCTATTTTTGCTTTTTTTATGCCTTCCGGATATTTCCTGTGGATTACAATATTTTTTCTATCAATAGTTCTGTTGAGTCCGCCATTGATTGCAATAGCTTCGGTAAGCGTCAAGGTATTTTTATGAGCCGTTTTTTCTCCTGTAAGACCTGTCGACTCGATATCTCCCAAAATATAGTAGGTGATACCATCTGTGTTGAGCCTTACTTCAGCTTTTCCTTCCTGAAAATTTTCGTTTACCTTATCCTGAATTTCTTTGCTTACTTCTTCAATAGTTCTTCCTTCAGCCTTTATGTAGCCAATCCCAAAAACGTGTATATCGCCTTTAGAATCAACCCTTAAACCGTTAAAATAAAACATTCTGTTTCCTCCTGAAACTGCATTAGTTCCATTGCCAGCATTCGTAAGAGGATTTAATCCAGCTCCGGAATTTGCACCACCGGAAGTATTTAATGATGAATAAAACTGTGCGGCATCTCCTTTTGGAGTTGTCACAATATTCAGATTGAAAACATCATTTCTTGTAATTCTGTAAACAGGGATATTATAAGGGATTAAACCTTCTTCATTAATGACAAGGCTTTCGCTGGGCTGCATATATTTCACATCTTTTGTAGTGATACAGGAAGTAAGTAATGAGGGTAATATTAATAACAGTAAATATTTATAGATTTTCATCATAATTTAAATGTAGTTTGCAAAAATAGAAATTTAATTATTATTTTTTAATTTATTATTTCTGAATAAATATATAATATCCGGAAGATAAGCCCCGAAAAAACCCAAAAGCAATACCGTCAGCAGCAGCAGATTAACGTTTATATGTCTTAAAAAATAAGCTACAGCTATGATAAACAGATAATAAGTTATGATATAAAAACTGGATCTTCTGTGTGTCAAATCAAGCTTTAAAAGTTTATGATGAATATGATTTTTGTCTGCTTCAAAAGGAGATTTTTTGTTCCAAAGTCTCACCAAGATTACATTTAAAGTATCAACAATAGGTAAAATGAGGATAGCAACGGCAATCACCGGAGCAGATTGCAGATGATATCTTGGAACATTCCAAAGTGCTCTGTCTATAAAAATATCTATAAAGCAGATACAAGTAAATGCAAGTAAAAACCCAAGCAGCATAGAACCTGTGTCACCCATAAATATTTTTGTGACTCTGTAATTGGATAAATTATAATATAAAAAAGCCAGAACGGTCCCAATAATGATAACAGATAAAATCACCAAAGGATAATTGTATTCGCCTAAACGATAATAGCTGATTCCGAAAAGCGCACTGGAAATCAATGAATATCCGCCTGCCAAACCATCAATCCCGTCAATCAGATTAAAGGCATTAATCAAGATAATAAATGTGATGATACTGAAAATCACACTTATTAAATAGTTAATTTCATAAATTCCAAAAATCCCGAAAAGGCTTCTTATTCTGATGTCGGATCCTATCACAATCAATGTAGAAACCAGGATCTGAGCGATCAGCTTTTTGTAAGCCCGCATCACCACAATATCATCCATCACGCCTACATAAAGCAAAATAATCAATGAGGCGAACAAAAATTTGTACAAATCAAAAAGCTCATACGCAAAAATGGAAGCACAAATACCAATCGAATAGAAAATAGCAATACCGCCAAGATTTGGGATTTTTCTGAGATGAGAACTTCTCACTCCCGGCTCATCCATAAGATTTTTTCTTCTGGAAATTTTAATAATAGTTGGGATTGAGAAAAATGTAATCAGGAAGGAGAATAGGAAGCCAAAGCCTACTTTCACGTAAAAAATAGAAATTCCCCAGTCATGTAAGAACAATTCAAAATTTTTCATTTTTTTTCTTTTAAAGTACTTTGCTGTTGCCTGAAAGTACCATAAAGTAATAGTATTCTTATTACCAGACAGTTACCTGCCAATAATTTTTATACTCTATTTGTGTTTAAATTAACTTTCTTATCAGTTTTTTCTGTCCGGCAAAAAAAAGTAGATAAAATATCTTTTTCTTCAAGGGCAAAGATAAAAGATAATTTTTACCAAAACGACTGTATGTCAAGATATCTTTAATTTTAATATTTCTTTCACATCTGAATACATCAAGATCGCGCGACATTTTGTAAAATAATTCTTCATTTTTTACAAACGCGAGATAAGCCAAAAAGGAATAAACGCCTTCCAAAATCTGAAAGCTTTTCAGTTCTTTTAATTTTGATAAATATTGAGAATTTTTAAAGGCAGTTTCCACATCTTCAACTGCTTTCAGAATATCAAGTCCTTTTTCGGTATGTGTTTTTGAGATTGAATCTTGGCGTTCCAGATATTGATAATGATAATTTTGAGTTTGCGCCAAAGTTTTACATTCGAGTAAAAGCTGCGGAATCAGCTGAATATCCTCAAAATGAATCCCTTTTTTAAATCTTTTTCCCCTAAAAAGCTCTTTTTTAAACAATTTGTTGCAGGCAAAATAACTTAAATCCGCAAAAACCGAGAAATTTTCTTCAAGATCAATCTTTGCAGGCATATTCGGAATCTGCGTCAGCTTCTGTGTTACATTTCCTTCTTCATCAACTTTTTGAATGTTGCAGATCACCATTTCGGCGTCATGTTCTTCGGCAAGATTCAGCATTTCTTCAAACATGGTTTCAGAAACATGATCGTCGCTGTCTACAAAACCTAAATAATCACCTTTTGCATGATCGATACCAAAATTCCTGGCGTCGCTCAAACCGCCGTTTTCTTTGTGAAAAGCTTTGATTTTGTGTGGGAATTTCAGAACATAATCTGCAATTATTTTTTCCGAATTGTCTTTGCTTCCGTCATTTACCAACAAAATTTCAATATTCGGATACGTTTGATTCACCAAAGAATCAAGGCACTTTGCCAGATAATTTTCTACATTATAAACCGGAACAATGATTGAAACTTTTGGGGAAACGTTTGTCATCTTTTATATTTTCGTCAGCCTTGCATTCAGCCAGCCTTTTTTGGCCTCATCAAAATCTTTTCTTGAACACGGAATGCAGTTTTCTATATTTTCGTCATCTCCAAAATACCAAAGATTGCTGAATGTATCACGCTTAAAAGCATGCTGTTTGTCATCGACCAAAACATAATACACTTCATAATGTCTTTCTTTCGGATGAGATTTCTGAATGTTGATTCCTTCGATCAGATACCAGATCATTTGCGCCAGAAGCTGGTGATTAAGCTGATTTTCAGAATAGATATTATAATTAAAAATTCCTACAGATTTCAGGTTTTCGCTTAAGCCGATTTCCTTCATGTAAGCACAGATTTCTCTTCGGTTGAGGCCATTTACCTGCGGATTGATTGAAAAAGCATCGCTGAAACTTTCAACAGCATCACAATTCACTGTTACCAAATCTGCTTTTCTGAAAAAAGGTTCAGTCTTTTCGGTCGAGTTCATCATTTCAGCCAAACGTACGATGTCAAATTCCACTTCTTTGATGAGCTTTACAGAATCTGCTTCGTTCAGATGTTTCTGATAACCTAAATGATGATAATTTTTTATCGATAAATTTTTTGAGCCTAAAATCTTGCTTAAAAAAGTATGTTCGTTGATATTTTCACCTTGTTTTAGCGAAATAATATTGCTGATTTGTGTATAACTGATATTTTTATGATGGAAGTTTAATCCTGAAAACAGCGAAAAAGCAAAATCATTTGAGCCTCCAACAATCACCGGAATTGCTCTTTTGTAATGACATGCCGACAAAATTTCCTGAAGAATATAATGCGAATCTTCCACCGATTTTCCTGAAACCAAATTTCCAAGATCCACCACCGGAATCTCGAAATCAAGCTTTGCAAGCTTATAAAATTCTTTTCTGATCGCCGTAAAATCCTGAACTTCAGCGTCACCGTTTGCGCCTCTGTAATCTGAAACAAAAAGCAGAACAATGCTGTCTTCTTTTATTTCTTTGGTCATTGTATTCCCGATCTGCCAGCTTTCGGTTTTGAAATTTCTTGGTGAAATGATAAAATCTTCAAAGTTCATTATCTAAATATGCTTAATAAGATTCAAAAATATTAAAATTAAATCATTAAGCAGTCGTTCGGGCCGGATTTTAGAAGCAGCCTTACAATTTAGTTACCATTAAAATGCGGAAATTCAAAGTTATTTGTTTAAAATCTCAAAAGCAAAAGCGGTAGAAGTTTCAGATTTCCCGCCTTGCGTGGCTCCGAATAAAAATTGAGGCTTCGTTCCATCTTTACTCATCAAAATCATTGGGCGCTCCAATCTTCCAAAACGTTTCAAATGCTTCGGCGGATTGGGCTCATCAATATAACTTTGCATATTGAGATAAGCGATTTCCGGCTTTGTCCAGCGAAGCCCGTCTTTTGAAGTTAAATGCAAACCATATTCGTGGTTAAAAAATCCCATGTCACGCGCTACCATGTGAAACTTACCTTTTTGTTTCCAGATAAAAGCATCTTCCAGCTGAGCATTGTTGGGCATTGCGGAAAAATCAATAACCGGGTTTTCAGTCACTTTTTTGTAAGGTCCCAGCGGAGAATCTGCTTTTGCCAATCCGTACTTTCGGTTTCCTCGCACGGTTCCTTTTTGAGTTTCGTATTCTTCGGTATTCCAGGATTTATAAAACAGCCAATATTTTCCGTCACTCCCTTTTACAAAAGCAGGATTTGTTGTGCAATGATCGTCCCAAGCACCTTTTTCTCCGGGAAGAAGCAATGGCTGTTCGGGTCTTTTCCAATCTCCGTCAAGGCTTTTTGAAGTTGCCAATCCTATTCTTTTGGTATTTGTCTTGCCGTTCGAATTTCCCATGAAGAATAAATAATAATCATCTTCCACTTTGGTAATCAAAGGATTGTGACAAGTTGTAGCATCCCAAAATTCACCTCCTCTCGGACTAAAAATAACCTGCTTGTGTTGGAATTCTTCAAAAGGAGAATCTGCTTCTGCACGGCAGATTTCTGAACCCCTGATCCATCCGCTCATTCCTTTTTCCTTTTTCCATCTGGAATAAAAAAGATGAACCCTTCCGTCTTCGCCCCAAATCGGAGAACTGCACCAGATATAATAATCTTCCAAAGAAAATGTACGTCCGACCGGTTTTAGCTTAAAATAAGGCTTATCTGAAAAATCGAATGACCGTGTAAATGATGACCCAAAAACCACAGCCGCAATTCCTAAAGCTGAAGTTTTTAAAAAATCTTTGCGCGTATATTTTGATTGGCTCATTTCAATTGATTTTCAGCTAATTTAGAAGAAATACAAACAAATAGTGTCCTGCACTTTAGGGTTTTTAATTTAATTAAGTTCTGATATAAAGACATTCCTAAAGTTGCATCAACAATTTTAATACTATTTCATTCAAAATATTGAAAAATTTAAAACAGATCATCCAATTACATACTTTTATTCATTACTTTTGAATTACAAACAAATTAAATTCACAAACGATGAGTTCAAAAAATCAAATCAGTATAGAAATTCCTCAAACTGTAATTGCAGAGGTGAATCAAAAATTACAAGATTGCAGAACGCTGCTTGCCCCTTACCTTCAAGGTCTTACTTCCGCAGACAGGGAAACTCTTTTTAAGATGGGGGACAAAACAGTGGCTACCGTTCAGAAAGTAAAAAGCTACATAGATACCAACCCCGAATTTATCCCAAATTATATGGATAAAGCTGAATTCTTAAAAGACGAAGCGGTGGTAACAAGCCTCAATCCGTTGGGCAATTTGGCAACACAGCTCGCAACAGATATAGGAGACACCGTAATACTTGCCGGCAGTGAAGCTATAACCTCTGCATTGTTCTATTACGGGTCTGTAAAAGAAGCTGCCAGCAAAGGTGTTGCCACAGCAAAGCCTATTTACGAAGACCTTAGTCAAAGATTTGTAAGAAAAAGCTATAAGAAAACTCCTAAAGCCGAGTAATTAATTCTTTCCTATTATTAAAACGACCCTTTTAGGCTCAAAGTTCAGCCAAAAAGGATCGTTTTTCATGCTAAAAGGCTGGCGAGCCATGCAATTAGGGTGAAAAATCAACCTTAAAGGTTGGAAATTCAGGCAAAGAGGCTGGTTTTTGAGCCTCGAAGGGTGAATTTTGAGGGTGAAAGGATGGCGGGTGAGGGTTTTTGGGTGGATTGGGAATGTGAGATAATTGCTTATATTTGGATTATTAATAAATATACAATGGAACTTCACTAATCTCCATATTTGATAGGTATTCAATTTATGTTACAGTAGTAAACACGTCGGTTGCACACTAAATAAATCTTAAAATTAAATTTACTATTAAAATGGTCAAAAAAAAATTATTTACTTTACTATTAGTATTTACTTTAAATCTATTATTTTCTCAAACAAATTGGGAGTTATTAAACCCCAAGCCTACTGCAAGTACAGGAAAAAACATTGAATTTATTTCTAGCAGTATAGGTTATATAACAACATCAAATGAGTTACTTGAAACTTTAGATTTTGGCATTACATGGTTAAAAAAACAGAACATAAACAGTGGTAATGACATTAGTTTTAAAAATGGAGTTGGCTATATTGCAGGTAATAACGGCTATGTTTTAAAAACAGTTGATAATGGAACAAGTTGGCAACAAATTTCTACAGGGTTTAATAATTCTTTTAATACTGTAAATATTATTGATAGTAATACAATTATTTTGTCTAGTTCAAATAGTATTGTTAAAACCATTGATGGAGGAATTACATGGTCAAACCTTACTATTCCAAATGTAACTGTTGTAAAAACAGCCTTCACAAGTTCTTTATTGGGGCATGCTGTATGTAATAACGGAAAAATACTAAAAACTGTAGATGGTGGAATAAATTGGTATAATACTTATAGCACTAATACATTCCCTTCGAATTTTTTTACAGTTCATTTTATTAGTCAGAATGTTGGCTTCGCCTCAAGTGAGCATGATTATATTTTTAAAACTACGAATGGTGGCGAAACATGGACCGAAATTTCAGGTTCTTTTGAAGCTATATATGATTTCCACTTTTTAGACGGGAATAACGGTTTTGCTACAGGTGATCATGGAGCAACTTACAAAACAAATGATGGAGGAAATACCTGGAGTCAAATATTTTTCCAAAATGGATACATAAACAATACTTCAATGTATGGAATTTTCTTTCAAGACAATAATACTGGATTCGCAACTGGTGCAAGAGGACGAATAATTAAGACCATAGATGGAGGAAGCACATGGACACAACACTCTCCAACATATGATGATTTTCGACAATTACAAATTGTGAATAATAATGTTGGATTTGCACAAACTGGTAACCGTTTTTATAAAACAAATAATTTTGGAGAAACTTGGTCATTAGTTGGTTCATTAATTTTAGGCACATCTGTTACAAGTAGTGATTTTACTTTTGTTAATGAGAATTTAGGTTATGCGACAACAGGGGGACCATATGGGGGGCATGTTTATAAAACAACTGACGGAGGTACAACATGGTCAATTTTAAATAATGGAAATGATATTATCGATGAAGGAATAACTTCAATTTGTTTTTTAGATGATAATACTGGCTTTATTTCAGGTGGTTTTAACCAAAGAAAAGTTATGAAAACAACAAATGGAGGTAATAATTGGACACAGGTATCAAATCAAACCTTTGGTAATATTCAATTTATTAATTCACTTACTGGTTATGCTAATCGAGTTGGAAATTATTATGGAGCAATTTATAAAACTATTGATGGTGGCAACACATGGAATTTGAGCATTGAATTAGCAGGGGAAAATATTAATTCCTTTCATTTTGTTGATGAAAATAATGGATTCTTTGTTGGTGATGATTCTTTGTTTTATAAAACAACTAATGGTGGTATGACTTGGCAACAGTTTACTATCCCATATGGTTATTACACATTGACCAAATTTTATTCAGCTAATATTGGATACATTGTAGATGAATATGGCGTCATGTACAAAACTCAGAATGGCGGAGTAAATTGGACGCAAATCGCAAACCATAACACGATAAACTCTGTTGAACTTGTTAATAATTATATTTTTACAGCAGGAACAAGTGGTAAAATATACAGAAGCTACACGGGAATCCCAATTTTAAATACATCAGACCTTCAAATAGAAAAGAAAATTTCTATCTATCCAAACCCTACTTCTGATTATTTGAATATCAAGCTAGATGAAAGTAATCAATTGAAATCTATTGAGTTATTTGATTTAGATGGACGAATTTTTTATCCAAAAACTATATTTAAGACCAGTGAAAGAATAAAATTAGACATGTCTCATTTTTCAGGAGGACTGTATTTCTTAAAATTGAATTTTGCAAATAATAAATCTGTAACAAAAAAAATTCTTATAAAACAATAAAAAAATACGGATTGCAATCTGTGGTATAAATAACTAAAAAGCCATTAACATAATAGTAATGGCTTTTCAATGTATAGTAGATTTATTTCTTTTTTGCTGCCGGCTTTTTAGCAGCTGGCTTCTTAGCTGTAGTTGCCTTTTTAGCGGCAGGCTTTTTCGCTGCAGATTTCTTTTTCTCGGCAAAAGCTTTAGGATCCTGTGCAGTGATCCACTTTTTAACCTCATCAAGAGAAACTTCTTTCAGTTCGTCGGCTTCATATTTCGTATCATCATTTTTCTTTGGAATTTTGAACATTGCTTTTCCAAATTTGATGAACGGGCCCCATCTTCCGTTTTCAAGAGAGATTTTTTCTTTTTCCCATTGCTGAATATATCTGTTGGCTTCTTTTTCAAGTTTCGCTTCAATCAATTCATTGATATCGTTTTGAGAAAGATTATCAAAATTATATCGTTTAGGAACGTTGATGAAAATGCTTTGATATTTGATGAAAGGTCCGAATCTTCCCGTTCCTTTCGTTACCGGTTCACCTTTGAAATTGGCAATCGGCGCATCGGCTTTTTTCTTTTCATTAATAATTTCTTCTGCTCTCTTTTGGTCTATAGAAAGAGCATCTTCGCCTTTCGGGATACTGATGTAGGTTTCGCCCCATTTTACATAAGGCCCGAATCTTCCGACACCGATAGTTACTGACTGATCTTCAAAATCTTTTAATTCAAAAGGTAATTTAAACAACTCTAAAGCATCCTCTAAAGCGATGGTTGCAATATTTTGTCCGGCCATCAATGATGCGAAAATTGGCTTTTCCTCATCGTCCTGCTCACCAATCTGAATCATCGGCCCGAATCTTCCGATTCTGGCATAAATATTCTTCCCAGATTTCGGATCAACGCCTAAAAGACGTTCTCCATTGGCACGATCTGCATTCTCTTCTACATCTTCAATTCTTGGATGGAATTTGGAATAGAAATCGGTCATCATTTCTTTCCATTTCTGTGCACCGTTGGCAATTTCGTCAAAACTTTCTTCAACTCTTGCCGTAAAGCCGTAATCTAAAATTTCTTTAAAATTATCGGTAAGGAAATTATTCACCACCTCGCCAATATCGGTAGGAATAAACTTGTTTTTGTCGCCCCCGAATTTCTCTTCAAGAACTTCTTTTTTGAGTTTATCATTTGCTAAAGAAATCTTTACCACTTCACGAATCTGCGGTTCAATCTCTCTTTTATCTACATATTCACGGTTTTGGATCGTCTGAATGGTTGGTGCATACGTTGACGGACGCCCGATTCCCAGCTCTTCAAGTTTTTTCACCAAACCTGCTTCCGTATATCTTGCACTTGGTCTTGTAAACTTTTCTGTCGCGGTAATTTTTTTATATTCTAAAACTTCACCTACTTTAACTTTCGGCAACAGTTTTTCGTTGTTTTCTTCATCTTCATCTTCAGTTTTCACAATACCGTAAGCTTTTAAGAAACCATCAAAAATGATAACTTCGCCTTGCGCTTCAAAATGTTGAGGAAGTTTTGCATTACCAATTTCAATTACTGTTTTCTCGATTTTAGCATTTGCCATTTGAGAAGCCAGAGTTCTTCTGTAAATCAGCTGATATAATTTGCTTAATTGAGCATCACCAATGGTTTTTACAGAAAAATCTGTCGGGCGGATTGCTTCGTGAGCTTCCTGCGCCGATGATGATTTAGTCGTATATTTTCTTGGCGTAGAATATTCTGCTCCGTATTCTGATACAATTTGATTTTTTGCACCTTCAATGGCTTCCTGAGAAAGGTTTACCGAGTCGGTTCTCATGTAAGTAATATAACCTTCTTCGTACAATCTTTGTGCAAGACGCATCGTGTTGGTCACATTATATCCTAATCTTGATGAGGCTTCCTGCTGTAAAGTAGAAGTCGTAAATGGCGCAGAAGCAGAGCGTGTTCCCGGTTTGGTTTCAACATTCAGGACTCTGAATTCTGTAGTTTTTGCTAATTCTAGGAATTTTTCGGCTTCTTCTTCTTTTTCAAAGTCTTTTTTTAGTTTAGCAGAAATTTCCTGTTGAGTTGTGTTTAAGAAAATCCCGTCTAGTTTGAAGCTTGCTTTTGGCTTAAATTCACGGATTTCTTTTTCTCTTTCTACAACCAATCTCACGGCAACCGACTGCACTCTTCCTGCAGATAATCCGGGTTTTACTTTTTTCCAAAGCACCGGAGACATTTCAAAACCTACGATTCTGTCGAGAACTCTTCTTGCCTGCTGGGCATTTACTAAGTTCTGGTCTATATCTCGTGGATTTTCGATTGCTTTCAGGATCGCATTTTTGGTAATCTCGTGAAAGACAATTCTTTTTCTGTTTTCAGGCTTTAATTTTAATTCGTCTGCCAAATGCCAGGCAATAGCTTCCCCTTCGCGGTCTTCATCGGAAGCGAGCCAAACCATTTCGGCTTTCTTTACGGCAGATTTTAATTCTGAAACCAATTTTTTTTTGTCGGCAGAAACTTCGTAATCCGGACTAAAGGTGGCAAGGTCAATCCCCATTCCTTTTTTAGGAAGGTCACGGATGTGTCCGAAGCTTGATTTTACTTCGAAATCCTTCCCTAAATATTTTTGAATAGTTTTTGCTTTTGCCGGAGACTCGACGATTACTAAATTTTTCGACATTCTAAAATTTTTGCAAAAGTAAAGCTTTTTTATTATATAGATTTTTTGTCAGATCATTTTATTCAACAATTCTATCGGCGCAATGAAGGTTCTGTAAAAAAATCCTTCAAAAGTAAAGCCTCTTCCCGACATCTCTACTCTGTAAGTCAATGAGAAAATAATAATAAAGAAGGTGATTAAAAACTTTTTATTCAAACTTAAAAGTTCAGGAGCAAGCGAATCATCAGTGTCTGGCAACTGCATGGCAAAGAGAATGATCATAAAAATCATGTGAATATACATCCATCTGCCCCAATCGATCGCGAGATAAAAAAGCGGCAATGAAAATAGAAAAGAAGCAACCAACAAAATAGATGTTGCCTTTCGCTTAGTTTGAAATTTTAAATAAAACAACAGATGAAAAACTGAAATCAAGAAACTTAGAAAATATAATCTGTATTCTTTAAAATGTTCTGTAATATATTGCCATTCATTAATATTCCAATAGAAAATGCCTCTTGTCATGACAACTCCGCGCTGCTGAAGAATCTGTATCGATTGTCCTTCATTAATATTTTTACCAACGAAAAAAAGAAAAAAAGCCGGTACGAAAACAGCAATACTATATTTTAAATATCTTTTAAATTCAACCTTTCCTGCCTTCAAATATAAAGCAATCAGGAAATAAGGAATAAAAAATAAGGTAATTTCATGAAAAAACATGGCAACAAACAACCCAAATGAAATCAAATATTCTTTCGATTTTGTAAGCGAATTTTTGTTCAGATGATAAACGAAAAAGGCAAATAAAAAGAAGACAATAAATTCTTTTTTTCCAACATAATCAACACAATTAAAAATCCCAACAAAACCAATTGAAGATAACAAAAGTGATAAATAAAGGAATGTCGTCTTTTTGTATTGTATTAATTTAAAATAATAATAAAAAAACCCGGAAATAATGATAACCTGAAAAAAATAAACGAGAAGATTCAACTTTATTCCGGTAAGATCCTGTAAAAAGAAAAAGAAGCTTCCTGAAAGTCCTCTTCTTTTGAAACCGCCATCCTGATAATTGATAAGCCAGTCGCCCAAAATATATCCATCCGATTTTGCGTTGTGCAGATAAGTAAATACCAGCGCAAACAAAGCGGTTGCAGTGATCAAAAAATATATAAAAATCTTGATGTTGAAAGATATTCTTTTCAATCTCATAATGTGTTTTGATTCCACAAAGAAAGAGAAGCAAAACAGCCTTTCTTTTGTAAAAATCCGTGATTTGTGAGATCAAAAATAGGAATTTACAAATAGTTAAGCACTATTTTACTTCTCTTTTATAGATTAAATGTCCTGATCAATTACTTCTTTACAATCTTTACCATCATATCGGAATTGATTCTGATTAAATAAACTCCGGAAACCAAAGATGACAAATTCGTCTTCATATCTTCAAATTTCCCTGATTTCACCAATTGACCGGAAATGCTGTAAATCTGGTAATTATAATCTTTATTTACAGGAGCTTTTATATGTAAAATATCATTTACAGGATTTGGGAAAAGCGTGATTTTATCTTCTTTTACTATTTCTGAAATATCAGTTTTACTTAAAATCGCTGCATTTCTTACGCTGATTCCCGTTGTCACCGGAAGAGCAGGAATCGGGCCTTCTTCGTTACCGTTCTGATCATATTTTATTTTTACACAACGGCAATTCATTCCAAAATAAGGATCATTATTATCATGGAAAGCAATCAGGCGATTTGCGCTTGAAGCGGCATCAAATAAAATATTGATTGGTCTTCCTATATAATTTGAATTCAAGGCCGCCGTCCAAACTCCTGGATATTGGAAATTATTGAAAGTAAAAGTTCCTGTTGGGCTTTGATTTCCGGTAACACTTCTAAATGCTTTTGACCCTGAATTCGGATAATTACCTACCGAATAACTTGAATTATTAAACATATAACCGATAGTCGTGGTTGTCGTATTTCTCACTCTTACTCCTGCATAATCATTAATTACACTGTAAGGAGTAGCCACTTTTTTATCTTTTTTGTACCAAGGTGTAATTCCATAATCCTGATTTGAAATAATTGCCACGCCGGTAAGATCCGGAATACGCCATCCTTCCGGACAAGGATCAAAAGGAGATTTTTCCCCGCCTCTTCCCCATCTGTCGGAAGCTACATTGGGCTCATTCAGCAGCCAGTCTGTTCCGTTGGTATAATTTGGCACAGCGCTATTGTATGGAGCAAATGAACTAGGCACCATATAAACCAAAGGATTTTTAACAGAATACGACAATACTTTTGCAACTTTTTCTGAGGTTTTGTCTGTTGCTAAAACATTCGCGTTTGATGAATTCGTATAAGTATCATACGGAATAATATAATTTCCGGGTAAGCTGTTATAACCGCCATAACTAAGCGTCGTATAAGCCACCGTTCCGCTTGCATTTGCTTTTCCTAAATACACGCTGTATGAAGCTCTTGTATCTGCATATTGAAAAGAAGGAATTGGATCTTTTCGTCCCCATTGATATTGTAAACCTGTAGAAGCCCTGATTTTTGCATATTCGGCAGCATTAGGCGTTAAAGGATTGGCAACCATAGGAAAAGCATCTGTAGCACCAAGATTCCTGTCCATAAATTCTGTTTTCAAAATATCTCCTTTCGGAACATAATTTATGTAGTTTGGCGCCGCAGCATTAGGCGTTTCGGTGGTGTAATGATATGAACCGACAGCCGTATCGGTTACCCAAACATGCCAAGACCAATACACCGGATTGGCAATGCTTCCGTTATGTAAAGTGACAACTGCATTTCCGCTTTGATTCGGATTTAAAGTAACAATGATTTTAGAATTTATTAAGCTCGAAGTTGACGCCGGTGAAGGGTTATTGACTGAAATATTATTAATCAAGCTTTTATTGGTTGTCCATAAAACATTTGCTTTTAAATTATTAAAATTTAAAGGATTCAGAATATTTGGATTATTCAGAAGCTGGCTCTGAACTGAAAAAGCTTTGGTTACCGGAATTTCTACACTTGCCAAAGAAGAGCTTTTTACTACCTGATAAGTATTTGGATTATCAATTCCTTCTAAATATGTTGAAGATGAATTAAAATATTGTGTCGGAAAATCGTATCCATTCACAAGATATAAAGGATCTTTTATACATCTGCATCCGTTGGCGTCCGAAGTTTTGGCACTTGCTAAAGGCATATACCAATTTCTTCCTTTTATAGTTGGATTGGAAGGATCAGGCGTATCTGGCTGATGCTTGTCCGACAACATAAATAATGCTCGTGCAGCAACAGCTGGTGTTGCGTCAAAAAAACGGGTCATTGTTGCAGTCCACAAAGATACGTGATGCTGATCCGTATATTGTCCAGCGTGAGAATCAATGGTTAATTGCCCCGTACCGGGAAAAACTCCCATATTATTTCCTCCTACATTAGACAGATCAAATCCTACATTGGGATATAATTTAAAACCGGCCATGAACGACGGAACGTTTGAATCATTAGGTTTAATAATATGATAACCATTTGCTTCAAAAGTATTTTTGCCCATACTTGTTCTTACACCAAATGGCGAAAAGTCGATTCTTACATCATCTACATAATTCCATGAAGCTAAATTAGCAACCAACATTGAAGGAACTCTCCAGCCGTTCGGGCAAGGGTCAAATGGAGATTTGTCTCTGTACGGGGCCGCACTTGCTTCGTTATTATAGCTGTTTAATAATTTTCCTTGAGAGTTGTCTGACCATAAGTCTAATTCGGGCAATATACTGTCGTTTAATCCTGCTGATTTTCCAAACCAATTGACCATCAAATTGGTATTGTTGTTATAATATGCGGGTCCGGAATTATCGTCTTTATTGACATAAATAAGGCTCAACGGATTTTTAACAGAAAGCTGTAAATTGTTGTTTAAAGTGGCATTTGAAAGCGGCACAAATCTTCGTAAATTATCAAAATTGACCGCATTTGTAAAATTTTTGGCTCCCCTGTGTCTAATTCTACCTATTGAACCGGAAACTTCATAAAAATCTTCCCCTTTCATCACCAATGGCGGAATAGGGTCTTTTCTTCCCCATTGATAAAGCAATCCGCCGCTTCGGTTCCATTCGCCGGTGGTATTGGTATTGGTAACAGCACCTAAATTTCTATCCATCCATTGCCAGTCAGCATCCGGAATATTTTCTATTGTACCGTCATTTCGTTCTCTTTTAACTCCTGCAAAGCTTTTATAGGTAGATCCGTTGGTGGGATCATCGGTTACCCAGATATGCCAGGACCAGAAAATTTCGCCATTGATTCTGAACGCTACAACTGCATTCCCTTTTTTGGCTTTGTTGACCAATACTTTTATCTTGCCATTTTCTCCGCTGTCAACTATTTCCAAAGCGTAGTTGCTGCCCGATTTTATCAAACCGTGAACGTCTTCCCAAAGCACATCGGCTGTGACATTGCCTTTAGACAGTCCGGAACTTGCCAGATATTTATAGCTGCGCCACATTTCATAAGCTTTTCTGACAGGAATATATAGTCCGTCTGCATTTTGTTGTGAAGGATCAAAAATATAACTGTTTGGAGCTTTTGTCCAGTCTAAAACATATGATACTCTTGATTGAATTGATGAATTTTCATCAATACTTCCCAGATTTTTACTAATTGTATCTTGTTGTAAAAAACTTTGTTCAGATCGTAACTCAACATAATTTCTGTTTATCTTGGAAAATACTCCAATCGATATTAAACAGAAAAATGTTGCCAGAGATTTAGTAATTTTTGTTTTCATAATGCTAAGATTTTAGAATTATTACTTTAATTTCAATATTTTTATCTAAATGCGCCGGATTATTAATTTTATACAATCGTAATGCCATTAAGAAATAATATTAATAAGTAATTTAAAATACTGATAATTAAAATGAAATTGTTTATATGAAAAGTAAAAGTACAACATTCTCGAGAAAATAAACATGATTCAAATCAAAATAGGAGAAAAATATAATATTTATGTAACATAATTCAGAATTTTATCAATCGAATCAAAAAATAAGGGAAGGTCTATGGCAGCAAATAATTGTGGTAACGCTCAATTGTAAAGTTTCCGTTTACAATATTTCTGAAACTTGCAAATACAATAAAGTTAAAGACAAATAATGCGATGATAAAAGCGTAGATCAGCTTTTTCATTCCCAATGACGCTACATACATCGTATTTGGAATAATAATATAAGAGAAACCTATAAAAGCTCCCGCCAATCTGGATGAAAATATAGGATTATTTCGGAATATAAAATAAAAGCAAATCCCAATAACCGCATAATTACGGTGATATTCGTAATAAGGAAATTTCTCTTTCATAGAAGAATCGAAATAGAAAAGGAAAAATGTAAGAATCGCCATCATCACTTCCGGAATACCAATCTCACCATTCAATCGCTGTATTGTTTCGTCAAGATATCCGTTAAAGCCTTCTACCAGCATTGTATCTCCAGCGACGCCTTCCAGAAAACCTCCCAAAACTTTATAAATTTCAAAAGGAGATGCAAAAACCGAAGCAATAATCAAAATAAGCATCCAACCTTTATTTAGCGGAATGCGGGCAACCCAATACATCGGCAGAAACAGATAACAGACATTATGAATGCCGGCACCTATATAAATACATAAAAGATACAGCAACAGCTTTTCTTCTTTAATAAACCTTATTCCATAATATACAATAAAAGAGCCTAAACACTGCCTAATCTGCCCGCTTTCGCCAATAAAAAAGCCGGGTATAAACATAAACAGAATAAAAGTAAAAGGATAATACGTATTGTCATCAATATATTCAATCTTGAGAATGATCGTGATTGTGGCAATCACCAAGGTGAGCATATAAAACGGAGCATTAAAGACATTCAGCAATATTTTATTGATTAAAACAAAAAGCCACTCCAACTCTACAGGCTGCGGCCCGTCAAGATAAATAGCCTTAAGGAAAATACTAAGATAATCTTTGGTATCAGAATAATTGTAAATACCAACATAACTTCCGTAATCCGGACCAACCTGATTTCTTAATCCCGCAATAATTATAAGATAGCCTCCTAAAAACCAAAGCCATTTTTTATTTACTTTCTTCCCAAATACTTCCTGGAAACTGAAAATAAGTATAAAAATAAGGGCGATAATATAATATGGGTGTAATAAACTCATTTAAGCAATATGAATATTTTTAAACTGATGAGACGCCACAATCAATCCTGAAAGAATGAGCGGCAAAAAAAGCCTGGTTTCCCAAAAAAGCCCGACTAAAGTAATCATTCCTAAATAAGGGATTGAAAAAAATATATACTTTTTAAGAATTAATTTTCCGTGACGGTCACAAAACGTGAAAGCAAGCCATAAACCAAGCAACCCTAATAATAATCCGGCCAGATTGAATGGGCTTGTAAAATTTTTGACGATATATATGCCTTCAAAAAAAGATGTTTCCTGAGGAATTATCATTTTCAGCCCCAAATAAGGCAACACAAAAGCCAAAACAAGAAGTATAATTTCTTTTAAAAACTGAAAGTCTTTAGCCTTAATTTTTTTAAAATCTAAAAAAACCGCCGCAAAAAAAGCAATATTGAGACAAGCCGTTTCTCTCACAAAAGTTGAAATAAAAACGGTGATACACAACAAAATAAAATCAAAAGGTTTCCTGTAATGAAAATACCTCAAGGTAAAAAAAACGCCCAATAAGTAAAAGAAAATGGCAATACAATCACAATTTGTCGGCACATATTGTACAATCACAATAAAGAAAACAGCCAAAAGATGAAGCAGCCTTTTCAGGTTGTTATTAAAAAAAAATTCAACAGGTTTCAGTTTCAAAATAGTGTTTAAGATAACTGACGAAAGCACAAAAAACAAACTGTTGATAAGGAAAATACTGTGGTAAAATATGGTTCCGTTTTTCAGGATAAATTCTTTTGATGAATGAAAATAATTATTGATCAAAAAATCCAGCGCATCTGTAGTATTTACCATCAAAAAATTAGGAATCACACGATAAGCATATACCGATGAAAACATAAAATCCGGCGCCTTTTCCATAGATTTCAGCTTTACATACGACGATTCAAAGCCGTAATAAGACATGAAAAACAGCAGAAATGGTAAAATTACTACAAAAAGAAATCCGTTTAATTTTTCATCAATTATTTTCAAAACACAATCGTTTCCCTTACTTTATTGATAATTAGCTTAACGTAGATAAGAAAACAGGGAACGTGTGCAAAAGTAAAAGTTTTTTTCATTTTAAGTGGAATATTTTATTGATTTTCAGCTAAAACTTCTCACTCAAATGTTTCAGGCTAATTCTTAAAAATTTAAATTTGCAGACTTGATTTAGACTTTCATGCATCGTTTTTTCATATTTTTATATTATCTGATCTCAAAAAACAGAATTCTTTCAATCGCAATAGCGCTCGGAATTGCTGTTTTGTGTCTTTCCTTTGCATCAAAGATCAATTTTGAAGAAGACATCAATCAGATCATTCCTAAAAACGAAAAGTCTGATCTTACAGCGAAAGTTCTGAAACAGCTCAATTTTTCAGATAAGATAATTGTTATCATCGAAAATAAATCCGGCGAAGAAAGTTTTCAGCTGTCTGAAGCTGCCGATCGTTTTCTTGAAAACATTAAGCCTTTACAAAAACACATCAGTTCGGTTCAGGGAAAAGTAAATGACGATGAAATCTCGGAAACCTTTGACTTTGTCAATCAAAACCTTCCTTTATTTTTAGATGAAAACGATTATAAAGAAATTGAAAGGAAACTCAATAAAGACAGCATCGCAAAACAAGTTGAAAATAATTATGTTTCTTTGGTTTCGCCGACAAGTTTGGTGACAAAAGATTTTATTAAAAAAGATCCGCTCGGAATCACTTTTTTAGGAATCAAAAAACTTAATGCCTTAAATATCAGTAAAGATTTCAAGCTTGAAGATAATTACATCGTCACCAAAGACGGAAAAAATCTTCTTCTTTTCATCGAACCGAAAAACAAAAGCAACGATACCAAAAACAATGAAAATTTCGTCGATCAACTGAATGAAATTAAAGACAATCTCAACAAAGAATTCAAAGGAAAAACCGAGCTAAGTTATTTTGGATCGCCTGTAATTGCGGTTGCCAATGCTCAACAAATCAAAAAAGATATTCAAAATACGGTCATTATTTCGATGGCGGTTTTATTAATCTTGCTGATTTATTATTTCAGGAATATTTTTACGCCAATCATTGTTTTTCTTCCGACTGTGTTTTCAGTGTTGCTGGCTTTGCTGGTTTTATATTTTATCAAGGATAAAGTTTCTGCCATTTCGTTGAGTGTCGGAGCCATTCTGATCGGGATTACGATAGATTACGCTTTACATATTCTCACGCATTACAAGCACAGCAACAATGTCGAAGAATTGTATAAAGAAATCACAAAACCAATTATTTTAAGCAGCGTAACGACGGCAGTTTCCTTTCTGTGCCTGGTTTTTGTAAGATCTGAAGCGTTGAAAGATTTAGGTCTTTTTGCGTCAATTACCGTATTATTTTCTTCTGTTTCCGCATTGATTATTATTCCTCAACTTTATCGTCCAAAAGAAAAAACAGGGAAAACAAATACAAACTTCATAGATAAAATAGGTTCTTATCCTTACGAAAAAAACAAACCTTTAATTATTGGTTGTTCTTTGGTGATTATTGCGTGTTTATTTGGTTTCAGGCATGTCGGTTTTAATGAAGATATTGGAGATTTAAATTACATTCCGAAAGATTTAAAAATAAGCGAAGCCAAACTTGAAAAGCTTTCAGACATTACTTCAAAATCAATCTACACGATTTCTTACGGAAATTCTGAAGAAGAAGCTTTGACAAAAAATTCTCAACTCAACAGTTTCCTTGAAAAAGAAAAAAAAGAAGGGAAAATATTAAGTTATAATTCATTGGGAAATGTCGTTTTGTCCAAAAAAGATCAACAGAAAAAGATTAATGCCTGGAATAATTTCTGGAACAAAAATAAAAAACAACAAACCATTTCTGAATTAATTAATAATGGAAACAAATTCGGCTTCAACAGTTCCGCTTTTGAACAGTTTAATGAAAATTTGAATAAAAATTATTCTACTTTAGGCTTAAAAGATTACCAAACAATACAAGCGCTGCAAATTTCAGAGTTTTTGAGTCAGGAAAATGGTTTTTACACCGTTTCAAATATTGTAAAAGTAGATGAAGCAAAAAGAGACGCGTTCATAAAAGATGTTGAAACAAAGCAAAATGCTTTAGCAATCGACCGCCAGCAAATGAATGAAAACTTTTTGGGATTACTGAAAAGAGACTTCAATACGTTGATTAATTATTCTCTTCTCGCCATTATTTTGACGATCATTGTTTTCTTCAGAAATTTTGAATTAACGCTTCTCACAATGTTTCCGATTGTTTTGACGGGAGTTGTGACCGCCGGACTTTTATATTTTTTAGGATTGGAACTGAATATTTTCAGCACCGTCGTTTGTACTTTGGTTTTTGGCGTTGGTGATGATTTCAGCATTTTCCTGACAAAAGCGATGCAGAAAGAGCACACGACAGGAAAAAATGAGCTTCCAACATACAGGATTTCAATTATTTTGGCAGTTTTCACCACCATTCTTTCAATCGGCTCATTGATTTTTGCCAAGCATCCGGCTTTACATTCGTTGGCTTTAGTCGCTTTGATCGGAATGTTTTCCGTCATTATCATTACCTCAACTTTATATCCGTTCTGGTTTAGATTTTTAATTATAAATCGTACGAAAAAAGGCTTGTCACCAATTACTTTAAGGTTGTTTTTACATTCCGTTTTATCATTTTTATATTATGGTTTGGGAGGATTGTTTTTCTCGATTTTCGGAAGCATTTTCGTGAAAAATTCAAAAGGGACAACTTTGGTTTTAATCAAGCTTATTTTAGCTAAATTCTTAACATCCGTATTGTACAGCAACCCGTTTGTAAAGAAAAAAGTAATTAAAAACGTCCATGAAGATTTCACAAAACCGGCGATAATCATTGCCAATCACACGTCATTTTTAGACACTTTGGCAATTGGGATGGCAACTCATAAAATTGTTTATCTGGTGAATGACTGGGTTTATGATTCTCCATTTTTCGGGAAAATCGTGAAAGCGCTTGGCTTTTATCCAGTTTCGCAAGGCATCGAAAACGGAAAAGAAAAACTAAAGGAAAAGATCGATCAGGGTTATTCTTTGGTGGTTTTCCCTGAAGCTGAACGCTCTTACACAAACGACGTAAAACGCTTTCATAAAGGCGCATTTTATCTTGCAGAAGAATTTGGATTAGACATTCTTCCGCTTTATATTCACGGAGATTCTGAAGTTTTGCCTAAAGGAGATTTCGTTATCTATGACGGAAGCATTACGGTAAAAATTGGTGACAGAATCAGCAAGGATAATTTATCTTTCGGGAAAACATATTCCGAAAGAACCAAAAAAATCAATCAATATTTCAGAGAAGAATTTGCAAAGCTGAGAAACGAAATTGAAGATGAAAATTACTTTAAAAAGAAACTCTTCTTAAGCTTTCTCTACAAAGAAACCGAAGTGGTAAAAGCAGTTAAGCAGGATTTTGAGCAAAACAAATCAGTCTATTTTGAACTCAATAAGCACATTCCAAAAGACGCTAATATTTTGCATATTTCCGATGATTTTGGTCAAAAAGATATCTTATTGACGCTTCAACAGGCTGGAAGAAGGATTTTCAGCTTGATCAACAATTCTGAAAAAAGACAAATTGCCGCCAACAATTATATTGCCAAGCAAAGAAAGATCAGTTATATTCAAAATATTTCTGAAATCACAAAGCCGATTGGTGTGCTTTTGGTTACTGATCCAATTTCCGTCATGAAAACTTTTGATTCGCTTCCTGAAAAAATAATTTTCGCCAACGTTCAAAATATTCTGTTTAATAATACAGATTATGAAAAAACTTTCGACTCGGAATCAATTGAAATATTTGAACGCAAAAAAATAATCTGAAAAGCATATTTTTGTAAATTAAAGAATTGAATGCATAATGCAGAAAAACATACTTATTATATATTATACGCAAACGGGGCAGCTTGAAGATATTGTAAAAAATATCGCCAAACCGTTTGAAGATAAAAAAGAAGAATATCAGGTGACGTATTACAACATCCGGTTGAAAAAAGATTTTCCTTTTCCGTGGCCGAGCGATGTTTTTTTCAATACATTCCCTGAATCTTATTTGCAGATCCCAAGCGAGATTCTGCCGCCGCCGGAAGAAGTGCTTAATAAAAAGTATGACCTTATTCTTTTCGGATATCAGGTTTGGTATCTTACGCCGTCAATTCCTGTTATTTCATTTCTGAAAAGCGGTTATGCAGAAAACATTTTAAAGAATACGCCGGTCGTTACCATTTCTGCCACCAGAAATATGTGGATGCTTTCTCAGGAAAAACTGAAAGTATATTTGAAAAACCTTAATGCAAAACTGGTCGGAAATATCGCTTTAGTTGATCGACATGATAATTACACAAGTGTTTTGACGATTCTTCGCTGGATGACCACCGGAAAAAAAGAAAAAACAGGAATGTTACCTGCTGCCGGAGTTTCGGATGAAGAAATTTCCGGAAGTGTGAAATACGGAAAAATAATTGAAAAACATTTTGACAATAATGATCTTGCCAATCTTCAGCCTGAGCTTGTGAAAAACGGCGCTGTAGAAATAAGGCCTTTCTTGGTAAGAGTTGAAAAAGTAGGGAATAAAATTTTCACCGTTTGGTCAAACCTTATTATCAGAAAAAAGAAAAAGCGTCCTTTGCTTATAAAATTCTTTAAGGTATATTTGATGGCTGCAATTTGGATCATTTCACCTATTGTTTTAGTATTTCATATATTATTAGCGCCATTATTATGGTCAAAAAGACAGAAACAGAAAAAATATTTACAAGGAATAAATTTAAAATAGAGATTAGAAGATGAACGAAGTATTTATAACCAAAGCATCAACCTATTTGCCGAATGAGCCAATCTCAAACGATGAAATGGAAAATTATCTGGGCATGGTCAATAACACACCTTCCAAAGCGAGAGCTTTGATTCTAAGAAATAATCAGATCAAAACAAGATATTATGCTTTAGATAAAGAAGGAAAATCTACACATACCAATGCAGAAATCACCGCAAAAGCGATTGAAGGGCTTTTTGATGAAAAATTCACCAAAGACGATATCGAATTGTTGTCTTGCGGAACGACCTCGGCAGATCAGATACAGCCTTCTCATGCGTCGATGGTGCATGGCGTGCTGAAAACTGAAAAATCCGTAGAAATCAATACTTCAATGGGACTTTGCAATTCCGGAATGAATGCTTTGAATTATGGTTTTCTTTCGGTAAAAGCCGGAGTGAAAAATAATGCAGTGTGTGCAGGATCTGAAAGATTTTCGGCATGGATGACGGCAGACAAATTTGATCACGAAGCCGAAAACCTGAAACTTTTGGAAGAAAGACCGATTATCGCTTTCAAAAGAGAATTTTTGAGATGGATGCTTTCTGACGGAGCCGGCGCATTTTTGCTTGAAAATAAACCAAGAGAAAATGAAACTTCTTTAAGAATAGAATTTATAGACTTTTATTCTTACGCGCATCAAATTGAGGCTTGCATGTATTCAGGTTCTGAAAAACAGGAAGACGGAAGCTTAAAATCTTGGGCGGATTTCCCTTCGGATGAGTGGCTGAAACAATCAATTTTTGCTTTAAAACAAGACACAAAACTTTTGGATCAGTATATTCTGGTAAAAGGTGCAGAAAGCTTGAGATCTTCTTTTGACAAGCACAATTTGGATCCGGATTCCATCGATCATGTTTTAGCGCATATTTCTTCAGGCTATTTTAAAGAAGGATTAAAAGATGAGTTTGCTAAAGTAGGCTTGGATTTCCCTTGGGAAAAATGGTTTTATAACCTTTCTGAAGTTGGGAATATTGGTGCAGGCTCTATTTTTATTGCATTGGAACAGCTGATGAATTCCGGAAACCTGAAAAAAGGTGAAAAAATTCTTCTTTGTATTCCTGAAAGCGGCAGATTTGCCTATTCTTGTGCTTTATTAACGGTTGTATAATGAAAGAACAGCTTCCTAATTCTGATAAAAGCTTTGTGGAAAATCTTATTCCGCAAAAATCACCATTTGTAATGGTAAGTGAGCTTTCAGAATATTCAGAAAATCATTTGGTTTCAGGCTTTACAATCAGAGAAGATAATATTTTTGTTCATGACGGGATTTTTCAGGCTTCTGGTTTAATTGAGCATCAGGCGCAAAGTGTGGCTTTGCATACCGGCTACAAATACTATCTTTTAGGTAAAGAAGCTCCGACAGGATATATCGGAGCAATCAAATCTTTTGAAGCGGAAACATTACCAAAAACCGGCGATCATCTGAAAACAGAAGCAACAATTCTGAACGAAATGATGGGCGTCACTTTAGTGGAAATCATCACAAAGATCAATGGAAATATTATTGCAAAATCTCAGATGAAAACGGTTGTGAAATAGTTTAATATGAAGCTTAAGGAAGAAAATATCATCAATATACATCATTTTTTACCTCATCGCGAGCCGATGTTGATGGTAGATTATATTCTTGAATTAACACAGGAAAAAGTAGAAACTTCCTTTGAAATAACTTCAGAAAATATTTTTGTACACAATAATGAATTTGTTGAAGCGGGATTGATTGAAAATTTAGCACAAACCTGCTCATCTATTTTCGGTCAAAGCTTTTTTAAAGGCCCCGATGTTGAAATAAAGCTGATCGGTTTTATCACCAATATCAAAAAAATTGAAGTTTTTGCCTTACCAAAAATAGGTGATAAAATTATTTCCAAAGCTTCCTTGATTTCTCAATACGAAAACATCTGTAATATTTCATGCGAAAGCTTCAAAAATGATGAATTGCTGATTAAAGCAGAAATCAATCTTTTTATTCAGGAATTGGAATCATAAAATAGTTATTTAAAAATATAAAGCCGGCTTTGAGCTGGCTTTTTTTATTTCATTTATTTTGTCTTGAATTTTTACAGCGTGACTTAGGTGACGTAGCAAATGGAAGTGCATCAGAAATATTTCACTAAAATATTCTCTTTCGGGTTTAGGTTCTCGATACATTTTTCTACGCTTTGCTCCGAAAAACACTCGAACTGACGTGAGAAGATCAAACCATTAGATTTAGTGCTGCTAAATTACTTCAATAGCTTTTATTTTTCGATATATTTGACTAAAATAAAAAGTATGAGTGTAAAAGTAAGGTTCTATTCGTATGACATTGAATTTGAATTTGAAAATTCTGTAGAATTCCCTATTGCTCCGGCTATTGGTGATGAGGTCAATCTGATTTCATTTTTTAAATATCAGACTTCTGAAAGATTAGAATACGTCAACAATATAGAAGATCTTTATCTGTATGAAAATGCTTTGGTTACTGAGCGTACCTGGTGCAAAGACATTGAAAAGAATGAGGTGTATTTGTTGATACAGCTTAAATATAAGAGAAGGAAATAATAGCAAATGAAAAGGCTTCCTTATCTTAATTTTCCTACAGTAACCAACGGTAGTATTACACTTAGAGCTATAAAAGAATCCGATCTAAAAGATTTGGTTGAAATTTCTTTTTATGATGCTAAACAAGCAGAAAATGTAGAAATGGCAGCCGAAATGCAAGATAAAATAGACGCGGATTATGTTGATGGAAATTCTATTCATTGGGGAATTACAGAAAATTCTACAAATAAAATTGTGGGAACTTGCGGCTACTACCGCGGCTTCAATAATGCAGAAGGTGAATTGGGCTGCGTCCTTCTTCCGCAATCGCAAGGAAAGGGTTATATGACGCAGGCTTTATCCTTGGCTATCGAGTTCGGATTTAAAGAAATTGAACTCCAACGTATTTGGGCCGTAACAAACCGCGACAATCATCAAGCGGTAAAACTTCTGGAAAGACTGAATTTTAAGAAAGTAAATAATCCGGATCTTAATGAAAATGAAGTTGAGTTTGAATTGCAAAAATAGCTCATAATTTGATTTTTCATAAATGCTTGCATAAAGCAACTTAGCTTATTTCAATTCGTTCCACAAAAAAAGTGAAGCATTTCTGCTTCACTTAAAACAATTGATAAATATGAAAATTAGTAACCGAAGATTTCTTCTAAAGTCACTTCTCTAAATTCTCCCATTTTATTGATAGATTCCATATTCAGGTTTTCTTTTTTCCCGATAATGGCGGTATTATATTTCAATGGTTTGATATCCGCATTGTAGAAACTTGTCAATTGAGGTAAAGTAAGATTCTGAATTTCTGCATAAATATCTTTTCTGATATCATAATCGACACCCAATTTTTTCAAAGCCAATTGATTATAGAAAATATTTGTTCTGTTGATTCTGTTTGATGCAATTTGCTTCAATGCCGAACCTTTTGAATTTTCAAACTGAGCAGGAATCTGAGGAAAATCTGCCATCAAATCACTCATCGCGTTTACGGCTAAAGGCAATTTATTGGCCTGAGTTCCGATATAGTTGGTCACATAATTCGGATGGTTTTTTTCGTTGGCTGTCGCATAAGAAACATAAGCCGAATAAGCTAAAGACTTACTTTCTCTGATCTCCTGGAATACGATTGAAGACAGGCCACGCCCAAAATATTCGTTGAAAACATTTGCTTTACCAAAGTCGTTGATATTTACTTCACTTCCTTTTGCTATTTTTGACATTTCCATTTGTACCATGTCGTAATTGGCAAAATATACGTTTCCTCCTGTTGAAGGTTCAGGATATTCTTTTGCTTTTGCAGGTTGTAATTTTGTGTTGGCAATATAAGGTTTCACTGCTTTTTCGAGGCCTTTCTGATCTTCTCCATAAATGAAAACTTCATACGGATATTGATTCAGCGTCTTGATTTTTGACATTAAATCAGAAACATTAATATTTTGCAAACGTTCTTTAGAAATAATATCTGTCATTCTCGAATCCTTCCCGTATTTGGCATAATTGGAAAGTGCAGCCATAATTCTGTTTTTATCTTTTTTGGAAACTTCTCTGGATTCCAAAATTGTTTTAACGGTTTGGTCATAAATTGCTTTGTCTGCCTTTACATTGGTAAGCCAATGATTTAGAAGCTCAGCACCTTTTTTCATATTGCTTTCCAGCCCGCTTAAAGAAATGATTGTCTGATCATTTGAAGTCCTGAAATTATTTGAAATACCTAATTTATAGAATTCTTCCTTCAGCTGTTCCGGCGTGTATTTATCAGTTCCCAAATATTGCAAAACGCTTACAGCAAGGCCAAGCTCTTTATCATTATCTGTCCCGAAAGGGAAAATATAATTTACCTGAGCCACTTCGTTATATTTATTTTTTACGAAACTTACTTTTTTATCTTTAATCTGAGAAGTTTCGATAGCCGCTTTATAATCGATAAACTGGGGTTTGACATCGCCGGTTTTTGCAGCTAAAATATCTTTAAGGAAAGGCGACTGTGCATCTCTGTTTAGTTTGATAGGCGTAATTCCCGGGTTTTGTACACGCACCAGCTTATCATTTACTCCTTTTTCTTTGTAGACAACTACATAATTATCTTTGAAAAATTCATTGGCAAATTTTACAACATCTGCTTTTGTGATTTTTTCATATTCATTGATTTCTTCCAGTTCCTGTTCCCAAGTCCTTTCATTAATATAAGCATTGTAAAGAGTGGTAGCCAATCCGTCTGCGGTTTCCCAGTCTTTCATTCGCTGTACTTTTTTATCATTTACAATCGCTTTCAGCATCCAATCCGGAAATTGTCCTTTTTTTACTAAATCCAGTTGATCGAGCAATAATTTTTTAGCCTCATCAAAACTTTGTCCTTCTTTCGGAGTTACCACCAAAGCAAAAGAACCATACATTTTAAACGGCGATCCGTAAGCTCCTGCGCCTAAAGTTTTTTGTTTTTGATTGATATTAAGGTCAATTAAGCCTGCATCACCTTTGTTGCTTAAAATTTCAGCTACAATATCTGCAAGTCTTGCTTCCTGAGTTCCGTAAGAATCAGTTCTCCATGCCATTGTCATCCTTGGTGTTGAAGGACTTTTTACCGTTCTTGTAACGACGCTTGTCATTGGCTCTTCGGTTACCATTTTTTTCATTGGCAATTCTTTATATTTGAAAGAACCGAAATATTGATCTACTAATTTTATACTTTTATCATAATCTAAATCTCCAACCAAAACTACCGCCATATTATTAGGCACATAATACGTGTCAAAATATTTATGAATAGCTTCCATTGAAGGGCTTTTCAAATGTTCTGAAGTTCCGATCGTTGTTTGTTGTCCGTTTGGATGTTTAGGAAAAAGAGCTTCCATCAAAGCATAATTTACCAGACGGCCGTCATTATCCTGCGCTCTGTTGAATTCTTCATATACCGCCTCCAGTTCCGTATGGAAAAGACGTAAAACCAATTCTGAAAAACGCTCTTTTTCTATCTTAAGCCATTTTTCAAGCTCATTGGATGGAATATTGTTTTTGTAAACCGTTTCATCAAGCCAAGTGTGAGCATTGGTACCTGTTGCGCCCAACGAAGAGATTGCTTTATCATATTCGTTAGCAATTGCGTATTTCGACGCTTCCTGAGAAACTTCATCGATCTTTTTATAAAGCTGCTTTTTCTTTTCAGGATCTTTTTCTGCTTTATGCTGTTCGTAAAGATCAGAAATCTGCTGAAGCAACACTTTTTCTTTCGCCCAATCCTGAGTTCCCAAATGTGAAGTTCCCTTGAAAACCATATGTTCTAAATAATGAGCTAATCCCGTATTGTCGCTAGGATCGTTGTTCGATCCTGTTCTTACAGGAACGTATGTCTGGATTCGCGGGGCGTCGTCATTTTTTGCAAGATAGACTTTCAATCCGTTTTTTAATGTATAAACCCTTACTCCCGATTGGTCATTTTTTACCGTTTCATACGTATAGCCTTGTCCGTCTGTCGCTGCCTGCGTATCAAACTTCTGAGCCATTGCGCTGATTGTAAAAAAGAGAGAAAGAGAAATAAAAAATTTCTTCATAATAAATTATTAATTTTATGTTATAAGTAGTTTTCTAAAAGTATTTGTTACAGCTTCTTGCATTTAAAATTAAATAAAACTGATTATGGTAATTTAAGGAACAAGTTTTGCAGACAGCTAATGATCAACCTTAAATATCACTTATGAAATCAAAAAAGATTTGGGCAAATTTTGCTGTAGAAAATTTAGACCGCACGACACAGTTTTACACGTCATTAGGTTTCAGATCCAATGGAAAATCTGGTGATCTTACAAGTTTTCTATTTGGCGAAAATGATTTTGTTATTCATTTTTTTCAAAAAGATATTTTAAACAAAAACACGAAGGTTGATATTACAACTGGTAATCATTCAAATGAAATTATGTTTACTTTATCCGCCGAAACAAAAGAAGAAGTTGATCAATGGGCAGAAGCTGTAAAAAATGCCGGCGGAAAACTTAATTCTGATCCTGAAGAATTTGGCGACGGATATTATGGTTTCGTATTTTCTGATCCTGATGGCCATAAATTTAATATTTTTATGATGTAGATTTTAATTACTTCATCAACTCGGACAATTTTTCTTAAAATCTTGCGGTCATATTACGCTTGTATTTTCATTATCACATGTCCTGCATTTTTATTATTTTAGCCAATTGAAAACAATCAGAAAACAGATGCATAAAATATCATCTGCCTATTAAAAACATCAATATTTTCGGGTGAAAAAACAAGATATTCCGCAGGACGAAAGCAATCTGAAATCAGCAAACATGACGGAAGTAATCTACGTTACTGATGAAAATGATAACTATATCACGGCTAAAAGCACAGGTTGGGAAGCAAAAAAACTGGCTTTGGACGAATCGATGGAACTTATCCACGAAAGAATAGAGGAAGCCAAAAGAAATGTTGCCAATAATGTCGTAAGCCCTATTATCTATTTTATGGAGCTTAATAAAATGGATTTAAGCGTGCTTTCATCTTATGTCGGAATATGGAAATGGCGTGTAAAAAGACATGCAAAACCAAAAATATTTAAATCATTAAGCGAATCTGTTCTGAAAAAATATGCCGATACATTCGGTATTTCAGTGGATGAACTAAAAAACTTCGACGGAAAATAATGAAGATCAACTTTGAACACCATCAAACTGCGCATTGCGAAAACGGTGTTGCCTCCAATCTATTGCTAAATAAAGGTTTAAAACTCAGCGAGCCCATGATTTTCGGTATCGGCTCAGGATTATTTTTCGTATATCTGCCTTTTTTAAAAGTCAATTTCGCTCCGGGTTTCAGTTATCGTCCAATGCCAGGTGCTATTTTCAGTAAGGCGGCAAAAAGGCTTGGAATTAAAATCAAAAGACAAAAATTCTCAAATCCTAAAGATGCCCAAACCGCTCTGGAAAAAAATCTAGAACAAAACATTCCAACCGGTTTACAAGTTGGCGTTTTCAACCTTACTTATTTTCCGGAAGAATATAAATTCCATTTTAATGCCCACAATCTTGTCGTTTACGGAAAAGAAGACGGCAAATTTTTAATAAGTGATCCCGTTATGGATTTCACAACTACACTTTCGGAAGCTGAATTGGAAAAAGTACGTTATGCAAAAGGCGCACTTGCTCCGAAAGGCCATATGTATTTTCCAACTCACATTCCTGAATCTGTAAATCTTGAAGAAGCCATCAAAAAAGGAATTAAAGATACTTGCAAAAACATGCTTGCTCCAATTCCATTGATTGGCGTAAAAGCGATGCGTTGGGTTGCAAAAAGCATCCCGAAATGGGCAGAAAAGAAAGGCACAAAAGTGACCAATCATTATCTTGGCCAACTCATTAGAATGCAGGAAGAAATAGGGACCGGCGGCGGAGGTTTCAGGTTTATTTATGGAGCTTTTTTACAAGAAGCAGCCGTGATTCTTAAAAATGATGAGCTGAAAGAATTGTCTAAAGAAATTACCGCAATCGGCGATCTTTGGAGAGATTTTGCTGTAGATATTGCACGCGTTTACAAAAACAGAAATTCGAAAAGCGACATTTACAATCAGCTTTCAAAATCGATGCTTCATATTGCAGATTTGGAAGAAGCTTTTTATAAAAAACTAAGAAAAGCAATCTGACGTGGAAAATATCATCGAAATAAAAAATCTTTACAAGAAATACAAAAATTCGGAAGAGTTTTCGGTCAATGATATTTCGTTAAATATTGATAAAAACGAAATCTACGGAATTCTCGGACCAAACGGAGCCGGAAAAACTACGTTGATTTCTATGCTTTCAGGATTAATCAAACCGACTTCAGGAAGTTTTACCATTAACGGATTGTCTCCAAAAAAAAACAGCTCAAAAATAAAACAAATCATTGGTGTCGTTCCGCAGGAATATGCGCTCTACCCGACTTTGACAGCGAAAGAAAACCTTTTGTTCTTCGGAAGTCTGTACGGTTTAAAACATAAAAACCTTCACAAAGAAGTTGACGAAGCTTTAGAAATAATGGGCTTAACTAAATTTGCCGATAAAAAAGTCGACCAATTCTCAGGGGGAATGAAACGCCGTTGTAATTTAATTGCAGGAACCCTTCACAATCCAAAAGTTTTGTTTCTGGACGAGCCAACGGTTGGCGTTGATGTTCAGTCAAAAAAAGCAATTATCGATTATCTTTTAGATTTAAATAAAAAAGGAACGTGCATTATTTACACCTCGCATCACCTTTCGGAAGCGGAAGAATTTTGTACAAAAATCGCTATTATCGATCACGGAAAAATTCACGCAACCGGCACCCCGGAAGAATTGGTGGAAAGAGTTGCCAACGCTGAAAATCTTGAGGATGTTTTCATTTCATTAACCGGAAAAGAATTGAGAGATGTTGTATAAATTGTGGAGAAGTTTTATCAAAGAAATCCAGTTGCTGAAAAGAGATTCCGGCGGAATTGTCATCATTTTCCTGATGCCGCTGTTGTTGATTATTACGATTACTTTGATTCAGGATTCGACATTCAAAAATCTGGAAGGTTCAAAAATCCCGATTATTTTCATTGATAACGATAAATCTGAAGTTTCCAAAGTCATCAAAAAAGAACTGGAAACTAGCAAAACGTTTGATTTAATCACTGATTATAATGAAAAATCTGCACAAGAAGCAGTTTTTGGAGGAGATTATCAAATGGCGATCGTCATTCCGGAAAACTTGACCAAAGATTTAAACTCAAATATAGATTCTAAAGTTCAGACCATTGTAAGCTCATTTGGTCTGGAAACCGATTCAACGGCAACAAAAGCTGTCGCTTCAAAAACGAAAGACATTCATCTCTACTTCGACCCAGCAACCAATGCAGGTTTCAAAAATTCTGTGATAAATGCTATTAATAAAATGGTTTTTGAAATTGAGAATAAAAAAATCTACAAAGCCTTCCAAGACCAACTCGGAACAACAGAAGACCTTGAAAATAAAAGCTTAATTACCTTCAAAGAAATCACGCCGAACAAAGACAAAGAAGAAGTGAAGCCCAATTCCGTTCAGCACAACGTTCCGGCTTGGGCATTGTTTGCAATTTTCTTTATTGTAGTTCCTTTATCTATAAATTTAGTCAAAGAAAAAAGTCAGGGAACGAGCGTGAGAGTTCGCGTAAGTCCAACGCCTTATTTTATACATATTTTAGGGAAAACATTTACTTATTTGATCATTTGCGTCATCCAGTTTTTATTGATGGTTGCGGTTGGTGTTTACCTTTTTCCGTATATGGATTTGCCTCAATTTGATGTGACAGGGAAAATGTTTCACCTCATTATTGTGACTTTATTTGCCGGTTTAGCAGCGATTGGGTTTGGTGTTTTATTAGGAACGATTGCCGATACACAGGAGCAATCGGCGCCGTTCGGGGCAACTTCTGTTGTGGTTTTAGCAGCAATTGGCGGAATTTGGGTTCCGGTTTTCCTGATGCCTGAATTTATGCAGAAAATTGCGCAATTTTCACCAATGAATTGGGGCTTAAATGCTTATTACGATATTATTTTAAGAAACAGCGGTATTGGCGGCGTTGCAAAAGAACTTATTTTCTTATTTTTATTTTATATTGCAATGGTGGCAATTTCATTATTTTACGATAGAAAACAAAATGCAGTCTAAAGAAAAATTAAGCTGTACTGAAGAAGTACGCGTAAGATTCAACGAGACAGATCCGTTGGGAATTGTCTGGCACGGTCATTATATCGTGTATTTTGAGGATGGGAGAGAAGCTTTCGGAAGACAGCACGGTTTGACCTATCTCGATATTCAGAAAGCCGGATTTATAACACCTATCGTGAAAAGCACTTGTGAACATTTTCTTCCTTTAAAATACGGAGAAACTTTCGATATCGTAACAACTTTTGTGAATTCTGTTTCGGCAAAGCTGATTTATCAATACGAAATTTTTAATAAAGAGGGAAAACTGGTTTGCAGCGGAGAAACCATTCAGGTTTTTTTGGACTCGGAAGGCAATTTATGTTTGTATAATCCCAAGTTTTTTCAAACCTGGAAAGATAAAATGGGATTATGATGAAGGAAATTTACATCACAGATTACAATTGCGTGACTCCTTTAGGTTTTGATGTGGAATCAAATTGGAAAGCGCTTCTGGAAGGAAAATCAGGTGTCGCTTTGCATAAAGTTATCGACAATCACGAAGATTTTTTTGTTTCTAAAATTGATTCTGGAAAACTGGAAAAGGAATTCAGTAAACACTTTGATAATCAGAATTTCACAAGATTAGAAAAAATGTTTTTGTTGAGTTTAAAACCTTTGGTAGAAAGACATCAGATTTCAAATCAAACAGCTTTCATTTTATCAACCACGAAAGGAAATATCAGTTTATTAAAAAACGAGGCCACTTTACCTGAAGGCGTTTATCTTTCAAATTTAGCTAAAAAGCTGGCTGATTTTTTCGGATTTAAAACTAAACCGATTGTCGTTTCAAACGCTTGTGTTTCAGGCGTAATGGCGATTTCTGTAGCTAAAAACTTGATTCAGGCTGGGAAATATAAAAACGCATTTGTAGTTGCAGGCGATGAAATTTCTGAGTTTGTAGTTTCAGGATTCAATTCTTTTCAGGCTATCGGAAGCGAGCCTTGTAAACCTTACGACAAAAATCGAAACGGAATTAATTTGGGTGAAGGAGCCGCAGCGGTTTATATCACTAGTCATTGCGAGGAACGAAGTAGCGAAGCAACCTCAAACGAAAAATTTAGTTTTAAAATTTTAGGAGATTCCGCGATTAACGATGCCAACCATATTTCTGGGCCTTCGAGAACTGGTGACGGATTATTTGCAAGTATCAAAAACGCAATGACAGAAGCAAATGTTTCAGCAGAACAGATTGATTTTATCTCTGCTCACGGAACAGCAACAATCTACAATGACGAAATGGAAGCCATCGCTTTCAACAGAATGAATTTACAGAATGTTCCTTTGAACAGTTTGAAAGGTTTTTACGGGCATTGTTTAGGCGCGTCAGGCTTATTGGAAAGCATTATTTCAATGGAAAGCGCTATTCACGGAATTTTAATTCCTTCTAAAAATTTTGAAGAAACGGGGATTTCCCAACCTTTAAATATTATTCAAAAAAACCAACCTGCGAAAATCAAATATATTTTGAAAACAGCTTCAGGTTTTGGCGGGTGTAATGCAGCAATTGTTTTGGAAAAATGTTAAAATGAAGATGATGATGAAAACTGACATTTGCACAATAGAAAATTCAAAAATAATAGTAAACGACAAAATTATTTTTGAAGGCCAAGCTGAAACTTTTTCAAAGTTTGCAAAAGAAGCTTATAAAAATTTAACATTGAATTATCCAAAATTTCACAAAATGGATAATCTAAGCAAACTCGCTTTTCTGGCTTCCGAAATGCTGTTAAAAGATGAAGACAACAGTAGAACAGCATTGGTTTTCGCTAATAAATCATCGAGTTTAGACACCGATTTCAAATATCAGGAAAGCATCAATTCCGAAGAAAATTATTTCCCGAGTCCCGCTGTTTTCGTTTATACTTTACCCAACATTTGCGTCGGCGAAATCTGTATCAAACATAAAATGCAAACCGAAAATGCCTTTTTCGTGCTGGATGAATTTGATGAAGAATTTTTAAACAGCTATTCGCTACACATTTTGCAGTCGAGAAAGGCTGAAAAAGTATTGTGTGGCTGGGTCGAACTCTATCAGGAAAGTTATAAAGCTTTTGTATATTTGCTAACCCTGTAAAAAAATATCATTCTGGCGAAGAAAGGATTTGTATATCAGGTCCTTAAATTCATTAAGAATGACAAAGTAATAAATAAAAATTATGGAAGATTTAAAATTAGAATTAAAAAACAAAATCATAGAAGTTCTTAATCTTGAAGATGTTTCTGTAGAAGAAATCAAAGATTCAGATCCGTTATTTGGAGGCGGTCTTGGATTGGATTCTATTGATGCTCTGGAATTGATCGTCCTTCTGGACAAAGACTACGGAATCAAATTATCTGACCCGAAAAAAGGAAAAGAAATCTTCCAATCGATCGAGGTAATGGCAAAATTCATCGAAGAAAACAGAACAAAATAATTAATGAATCATAAAATTGCCATAACAGGAATGGGCATTATTTCCTCCATTGGTAACAATGTTGAGGAAAATTTGAATTCGTTGAAATCCGGGAAGCATGGCATTTCAGATATTCAATTATTTGAAACCCGCCATGCCGGAAACATTAAAACGGGCGAAATAAAATTATCCAATGATGAGCTTTTACAAAAACTTCAGCTAAATGAAGATAATAATGTAACAAGAACTGCTTTATTGGGTATGCTTGCTGCAAAAGAAGCTGTAGAAAGTGCCGGAATTTCGGATATTAATGAATATAAAACCGGATTGATTTCCTCAACAAGTGTTGGCGGAATGGATATAACCGAAAAATATTTCTACAGTTATGAAGATTTTCCTGAAAAGCAAAAATATATTGATTCTCACGATGCAGGAAATTCGTCATTAGCGATTGCAGAATTTCTTGGTTTGAAAGGCATGGTTTCTACAATAAGCACGGCTTGTTCGTCTGCGGCCAACGCGATTATGATGGGCGCAAAGCTTATTAAAAACGGAGTTTTGGATCGTGTAATTGTTGGCGGAACAGATTCTCTTTCAAAATTTACTTTGAACGGATTCAACACATTGATGATTCTTACCGATTCTTACAACACTCCTTTTGACAACGACAGAAAAGGACTGAATTTGGGCGAAGCAGCCGCTTTTCTTGTTTTGGAATCTGATGAAGTTGTTAAAAAACAAAATAAAAAAGTTCTCGGTTATCTTTCCGGTTATGGAAACGCCAACGATGCGCATCATCAGACCGCATCTTCAGAAAACGGGCAAGGTGCATTTTTAGCAATGGAAAAAGCCTTGAAAATTTCCGGTTTAGATAAAGAAAGCATCGATTATATCAACGTTCACGGAACGGCAACTCCAAATAATGATTTATCTGAAGGAATTGCAATGATCAGGATTTTTGGCGAAAATAATGTCCCTGAATTCAGTTCTACGAAAGCATTTACCGGACATACTTTGGCGGCGGCGGCGGGAATTGAAGCTGTTTTTTCAATTTTAGCAATGCAAAACAATATTATTTTCCCGAATCTTAATTTTAAAAACAAGATGGAAGAATTTGATTTAATGCCTGTTACAGAATTGAAAGAAAAAAATATTAATCATGTTTTATCCAATTCATTTGGTTTTGGAGGGAATTGTTCAACTTTAATTTTCTCAAAATCATGAGTGCAGTTTACATCAACAGCGCAGCCTGTATTTCGGCGCAGGATACTTTAAGTGAAAATTTTATTGAAAATCTTAAGCCAGAATATTCAACTCAGGTTTTAAAAGCTATTGAGCCCAATTACAAAGAATTCATACCTCCGGCCATGAGCAGAAGGATGTCTAAAACCGTAAAGATGAGTTCTGTCGCTTCACATTTTGCGTTAAAAGAAGCTGGAATTGAAAAACCCGATGCAATAATTGTCGGAACCGGAATGGGCTGTTCGCAAGACTCTGAAAAGTTTTTAAAAAATGTTCTTGAAAATAATGAAGAGTTTCTGACTCCGACTTATTTTATTCAGTCGACACACAATACCGTTGCGGGACAGATTGCTTTAGGCCTGCAATGTCACGCTTACAACTTCACATATGTAAGTACTTCGTCGTCGTTGGAGTTTTCGTTTTTGGATGCAAAACTTCAAATTAACGATGGAGAAGCTTCAACTGTTTTGGTTGGTTCAACAGACGAACAAACCAATCGAACAATGGAATTGTATCTTTTAAATAACACCCTTAAAAAAGAAGAAAACCTTCCTGTTGATTTCTTAAATTCTAAAACAGATGGCGTTATTTGGAGTGAAGGAGCAAGTTTTTTTGTTTTAGGAAAAAGTAAAACAGAAAGTTCTTATGCTCAATTAAAAGACATTCAATTAATTAACAAATTAGATTTAGAAGAAATTCAGCAATTTATTGAAGACTTTTTAGTTAAAAATAATGTGACGAATAACGATATTGATGCGGTGATTTTAGGTTTTAGCAGCGATTCAAAATCTGATGTTTATTATACAAAAACAATGGACTTATTTCCAGATTCGGCTTTGTTATATTACAAACATTTGAGTGGCGAATTTAATACGGCGAGTGGTTTTTCTACATTTATGGCTTGTCATATTCTGAAAAACCAGCAAATTCCGGAAGTGATGATGATTAGTTCAGTGAAAAAAGAAGGCATTAAAAACATTCTTCTGTATAATCATCTTGCAGGAAATGATCATAGTTTGGTTTTATTGGGAAAAGTTTAGTTTTAACGCAAAGAACTCAAAGTTTTTTAAAATTGTTGAAAACATTTTCGTTCGCAAAGACGTTTCACTCAGCAAAGTAAAACAGAACGCAATAAGAAGAACCAATTAAATAATAAAAGATGAAACATTATCCATTTATCCTATTCTATCTTCTGTGTAACCTTATTATTTATGGTTTTCAGGCAAGCTTTTGGGTTTATATTTTTTGTTTCCTGATTTTTTCGGCTGTTGTAATTTGGGGATCTTTTGATATTCGATTAGGATATTTCGTCAACAGCATTACTCATAAAAGAACGAAAATAAAAGAAGTTGCATTGACTTTTGATGACGGCCCAACAGAGTTTACACCGAAAGTTTTAGACCTATTAAAAGAAAATCAGATAAAAGCTACTTTTTTCTGTATCGGAAAACAAATTGAAAAATATCCTGAAACTTTTCAAAGAATTATCGAAGAAGGTCATTCCGTTGGAAATCACACTTTTTCACATTCAAAAAACACAGGATTTTTATCAACTTCAAAAATGATTGAAGAAATTCAAAAATGTGATGAAATGATGGAAAAAATTGGAAATATTAAAACCAATTTATACCGACCCCCTTTTGGCGTTACCAATCCGAATATTGCAAAAGCCATCAAAAAAACGCATAAAAAAAGTATCGGTTGGAATATCCGCTCGTTGGATACAATAATTGATGATGAACAGAAAATCTACAAAAAAGTAACCTGCAATCTAAAAAAAGGCAGCATTATTCTGTTTCATGATACTTCCGAAAAGACTTTTAGCGTTTTGGTAGATATATTGCTATTTTTGAAGGATAAAAAGTATTCAACTTTTTCCATTGACTCAATTATAAAATCAAAAAAATGATTAAAAATATTGCTTTTGGAGCATTTTTATTAGTTTCCAGCTTCTTTTTTGCTCAAAATACGGCAATGAACGGAACTGAGGCAAAAGCATTCGTCACAAAAATTTCGTCCGAAACAAAGGAAATAAAAACTTTACAAAGCGACTTTATACAAACCAAAAAAATGGATTTTCTGGATAAAAATATCGTCACATACGGTAAAATGTCTTTGAAATCTCCAAATACTTTAAGTTGGAAATACACCAAGCCTTACCAATACAGCATTATTTTTAAGGATAATAAAATTTTAATTAACGATCAGGGAAAAAAATCTTCTGTTGATGCAAAAAGTAAAACTTTTGAGAAAATCAACAAATTGATTGTCGGAAGCTCAAACGGAAAAATGTTCAATGATCCGGAATTTAAGGTTACTTATTTTAAAAATGCAAATTATAACATCGCAAAATTCACCCCGAAATCTGCACAATTATTAAAATATATTAAGCAAATCGAACTGCATTTTCCGAAGAATCAGTCGACGGTTTCTCAGGTAAATATGACGGAAGCTTCAGGAGATACAACAAATATTGTTTTCAAAAACACAAAAATTAATGCGCCGATTCCTGCTTCAGAATTTACTTTATAGCCTCGTTTTTTTTCTGTTTGTTTCATGTAAAACGTACAAGCTTACAGACGTAAAATCTGTTTCAAATTCTGAAAAAACAGTTGAAAATCTATATTTTTCATCCAAAGAAGATTATGTTTATAAATGCCAAATGGATATTTATAAAAATCATGTAAGCGGGATTTTAATTATCAAAAAAATCAATGAAAAATTTCATCGCGTTGTACTTACTTCTGATTTTGGAAATAAGCTTATTGATTTTGAAATTTCAGAAAATGATTTTAAATTGAATTACGTTCTTCCGGATTTGGATAAAAAAATCGTCATTAATTTCTTAAAAAATGATTTTCAGCGACTTTTGAGGCAGAAATATCCCGTAAATGAAAGTTTTGAGAATAAAAAACATACAATTTATCTTTCAAAAATTGATAAAAAACAATATTATTTATTTTTCAACAAAGAAAATAATCTGCTCAAACAAATTATTTATACAAAAAACAATAAGGAAAAAATCGATTTTAGTTTTGATGCAAAAAAACATATCTTCGCAGATAGCTTGAATATTCAACATAAAGATTTTAAAATCAACATAAAATTATTTCAAATAACTGAAACCGAATAGCTGATGCAAACCATTCTTACAGGCTTTTATACTCTTGAATCTTATGAAAAGGCAGAAAACGGAAGTTTTGTCGCCAACATTTCTTTAAACAAAGATCATGATATTTTTAAGGGCCATTTTCCGGAAAATCCTGTAACTCCGGGAGTTTGTATGATGCAAATTGTGAAGGAATTAACTGAAGAATTTACAGGCAAAAAACTCTTTTTAAAATCTGCTTCCAATGTAAAGTTTATGGCAATCATTAATCCTTTTGAAACACCAGAACTTACACTACAATTGCATATCAACGAAAGTGAAAATGAAATAAAAATAAAAAACACCACTTCTTTTGGCGAGACTATTGCATTAAAAATGTCAGTTAATTATACTAAAATTTAATATGAAACTGATTCTGACTTTTTTAACAACCTTTTTTTTCTTTTTTCAGTCAACTGATCTGGAAACATTGAGAAATGCCTATTCAAAAGCCAATATTTCTAATGAAGGAGCCAGAAACTTCATCGAAATTGCTGATAAAAAAAATTCTTCAGACCCATTAATTTCGGGCTATAAAGCCGCCGCGAAAATATTGGAAGCTAAAGTGACGACTGAAAAAAACAAAAGAAAATCTTTTGTAAAATCCGGCGCAACCAGCCTTGAAAGTGTTATCAAAAGCAATCCGAACAATGTTGAGTTAAGGCTGATCAGAATGAGTGTTCAGGAAAATATTCCGAAAATTGTCGGTTATTCAAAAAACCTTAAAGAAGATAAAACTTTTATTCTCAACAATTACAACAAACAAAATCCTGCTCTGAAAAGCTATATTAAAAAGTTTGCCGTTCAGTCGAAAACGATGTCAACGGTAGAAAAAAATGCTTTAAAATAATGACTTTCTCTGAAGTAAAAAACGCAATTGACGAAAAGAAAATCTGCGTTTTAATTCCTACTTACAACAACGAAAAAACTCTGAAAAGAGTGATTGATGGTGTTTTGGAATATACCGAAAATATTGTTGTTGTCAACGACGGTTCTACAGATTCTACGCTTCAGATTTTACACAATTATCCTCAACTTGCAATCATTAATCTTCCCGAAAACAAAGGCAAAGGAAATGGTTTAAAAATAGGTTTCAGAAAAGCAAAAGAGTTAAATTTTGATTACGCAATCTCGATTGATTCTGACGGACAACATTATCCGGACGACATTCCTATTTTTGTGGAAGCATTACTTAACGAAAAAGAAGACGTTTTACTGATCGGAAACCGGAATATGTCGCAAGACGGAATTCCAAAAAAAAGCAGTTTTGGAAATCGCTTTTCAAATTTCTGGTTTTGGTTTGAAACAGGCATTAAGCTTGAAGATACACAATCCGGCTACAGATTGTATCCTTTACATAAAATCCCGAAAAAATATTTTACTCCAAAATTTGAGTTTGAAATTGAAATCATTGTAAGAACTGCATGGAGACACATTCCTGTAAAAAATGTTCCGATAAAAGTTTTATATGATCCGGCGGAAAGGGTTTCGCATTTCAGACCGGTAAAAGATTTTACGAGGATCAGTATTCTGAATACGATTCTGGTAACGATCACTTTATTTTATATTATTCCGCGAAATTTTGTGAATAATTTCAAAAAAAAAAGCTTTAGAAGATTCATAAAGGAAGACATTCTGGAAAGTGACGGAACCAACCGTACAAAAGCATTTTCTATCGCTCTTGGCGTTTTCATCGGATTTTCTCCTTTTTGGGGCTTTCACACTTTGCTTGTGATTTCGCTTTCGGTGCTTTTCAAATTGAATAAAGTTCTTGCTTTTGTAGCTTCCAATGTGAGTTTGCCGCCGTTTATTCCTTTTATCATTGCGGCTTCTTTGTTTCTCGGTGCTCCTTTCATTGCGGGAGAAAGCGACATTTTTAATCAGGAATGGAATTTTGACCTTATAAAAAATAATTTTCTTCAATATGCAATCGGAAGCATGATCCTATCAACAACAATGTCTGTCATTTCGGGAATTGCAGCTTTTCTTTTCTTGAATAAAGTGAATCCGGAAAATAATTGATTTGTTTTGAACCATTAAGATTTATTAAGCTATTGAGAATATTAAGTTTGCTTCGCATTTGGCTTAAAAGAATGGGTCTTCTTAATGGAACTTAACCTCTTTAAATAAACCTTAATGGTTCAATTGTCATTCTGACAAAGGAACAATCTCAACTAACATTTTATAGATTCTTCCCTGCACTTCGTTCCATTCGGAATGACAAATAATCTGTTTTAATCATTTCAATTTCTTCAAAGTTCTCTTTAAATATTTTTCAACATTTTCTTTGTCTGGAACAGTTGTAATTTCTTTTGTCAAAGCTTTTTCAAATTCCGCTTTTGCTTTCGAATATTCTTTTTGCTTAAAATAATATTTTCCCGCTTGGTAATACACAAGCCAAAAATCAGGATTCAACGATTGATAATGAGGAATAAAACCATCCGTTAAAACCATATCGCCCGAATTAATTACATTTTGTATTTCAGAATGTGCAAATTTGAACTCTTTATAATTTTCAAATTCCTGAGAATCTACAAATGGATCTTTTGCAATATTTAATTCCGATTTGGCAAATTCGCCGTTTTTTAATCGTTTATCGGAAAAAATTTCATTCAGATCATAACATACAAATTCGCCCAATTGATAAGGATTTGAAGAAATCCAAACCAGTTTTTTCTGAGGCGAAAAAATGACTGCATGATGTGCCAAAAGCTGATTAATTGCCTTTTCATTTCCATAACCAATTTTTTCATCTTTTAAACCGGATTTGTCCCTTAAAATAGAAGCCATTTTTTCAGGATTTAGCTTTCTGTTTTCCTGCAAAAGTTCCTGAAGTTTTTCATAACGATATTCCGAATGGCTTTCTAGAATATGTTTTTGATTACGTTTATCCTCTTTATAAGCTTCTGATTGAAAATGGTTTGTACAAAAAATCTTGCTTGAGTTTTCAACTTTATAAACTCCAAAATTATCAGGGGAAATTTCAATAATAACAGCGTTTTTGTCATTTGCACTTCCCACCAAAATAGATTCTGAAACGAAGACTTTTCGCTTTTTGACAATCGCAATCGCTTCGTCAATAGTTGCGGCAAATTGCAGAATTTCTCTTGTCACCAAAGAAATCGGAGTCTTTGCCGTCAAAGGAACTTTCGATTTTCCGGCATTAATTGTCACCGTAATTCCTTCTTTATTCATCCCCGAAACAACGCCAATCATTCCCGGCCAGCTTACAGATATATAAGGAATTCCGTTTTCAGGTTCCACAAATTGTACTATTTTATTTTCAGCAAATTCATCGCCCACATAAAAATCAAAATTCCTTCCAATCAACAAATCTCCATCTTCTGTATTTTCATTCCAAACTGCCAAAGAAGTACAGCCAACCATCATCAAATCCTGCATGGCGTGGCCAATATCGTGAGCGCCGTGTAAATATAAACTTCGCAGATATTGTGGAGCAATAAAGTTGTATTTATCCGATGAATATTGAGATAATCCGTACAATTCAGCCTGAAAATCTTCTCTTACGTTGAGATACATTTTTCGGTTGTACCATTTCAGAAAACCTCTCAAAAGCTTTTGCTTGAATTTTGACGGAACAAAACCTTCTACTTTAGAAAAGAAAATCTCTTCCTGTTTTTGCATCAAATCTTGTGTTAACGCTCCATTGTTATAACCCAATTGTAAAGGATTTCCTTTGATATACAATTCCCAAAGCTGCTGTTTATTTTTGGTTAAATAATTTTGATTAAAACTAAAAGTGGAATCGTTAATCGTATTGACTTTCGGAATTTCTAAAGAATATTGTTTAACATCCGGAACGTGTTTGATTGATTTTCTGACGCCGCAGGAAGTAAGATTGAGGATGTAGCTTAGGCTGAGAAAAAATAAAATTACAGTTCTGTCATTCTGACGAAGGAAGAATCTCAATAAAAAAAATGGAGATTCTTCATTACGCTTTACTTCATTCAGAATGACAAAAGTTTTTTTAAATCTCATTCTTATTATTCTTATTGATCATTTGAATTAATCTCTCGTCGATAACCTCTTTTCCTAAAATTTCGGCGCATGTATTGAAAGCTCCAATTGTACAGCCTAAAATTCCGTGCATATTGACAGATTGTCCCGTTAAAAAAAGATTATTGATTTTCGTTCTTGGAGAAACCATTGTTTTCAAAGGAATGTCTGAACTTTTGATGTAACCGTACATATTTCCTTCAAAACTACCAATATAATCGCGGTAAGAAAGCGGAGATGAAGTATAAATATTCTTAATTGAAGCTCTTAAATTCGGAATTTTCTTTTCCAAAGCATCAATCATTTTCTCTGCTTTTTCCTGTTTGAACTTTTCGTATTCACCGCCTCTTTCATGTTCTTCCGCTATTGTATTGAATGTTTTTCGCCACTTTTTAACCTCATCAAAATCCATATATGATATTGCGGTTAAGCTTTCTGCAAATTCAGGATGATGCTTTGAAGGCGTGGAAGAAAGCATATATGTTTCCGGCCAGGATTTTTTATCATACCGATACGCATTCCAAACCAACTTTTCCGACGAATAATGATAAATATTATAATTGAAATTTGGGACCGAGTTTGGTTTTAAGCTCAAATAAACACTAAAACATGACGACACAGGTTCCCAGCTCAAAACTCTGTTGAGAAAAGATTTTTTTAATCTTTCTTCGCCAATTAATTTAATTAGCGAGCGGATTTCTATGTTGGAAATAAACTGTGTCGCAAAGTATTCTTTTCCTGATTTTGTTTTTACAGAGCTTAAAACATTATTTTCATTAAAAATCATTTCGGAAACTTCGGAATGTTTGTGAACTTCCGCGCCGTATTCTCTTAACTTTTTAATTAATAATTTTGAGATTTGGCTTCCGCCTTTTACACATTTATAAGCGCTCTGAATGTAAGAGTTCACCGTTAAAGCATGAACGTAAAACGGAATATTTTCAGAATCTCCGGCATATAAGAAATTCGAACCCAATAAAACGGATTGCAGCTTTTTGTTTTGCGTGATCGATTCTATGAATCTTTTTGTATTTAAGTGGAGGATTTCTTCGCTGTAATTATCTTTTCCGACAAGGTTATATCTTGGAAAATGATTGCAAACTCTTTGGATTTCTTCACAATAATCTTCTAAATTTTCTCTTTCATCTGGAAAATATTTAGATAATTGTTCTACAAAATTTTCATAACCTTGAGCGTGCGGATATTCAATTTCATCGTCTCCGAAAGTGATTTTGTCGAAACCGTTTTCATCCATTTTCTGGAGTTCCAAATCGTTTATGATTTCCAGATAAGAAAAAAACTGATGAAGGTTTTGCCCTTTTGAAAGTCCGCCCAAATAATGAACTCCGGTGTCGAAAATGAGCTTGTCACGGGAAAATGTTTGCAAATTTCCGCCATATTGATTATTTTTCTCCAAAATACAAACCTTTAAGCCTTCTTTCGCCAAAATCAAAGCCGAAACAAGACCTCCCAATCCGCTACCAATGACCAATATGTCGTATTCTTTTTTCAAAAGGGAAATTAAATTATTGAAATTTTTTAACGTTGAATTGCAGCAGCCCGACTTGAGCGGAAATCCTTTTTTGCGGAGCAAAAAAGATTGGGAGCGGAAGGCGGAATAGCTGCCATAAATGTATTGAAATTAATCTACATCATCCCAAAAATCAAAGTAATTGAACCATTGAAAAGGATATTTTTTCAACATTGATTCAAGATTCTGAACATATGAATTTAAAAGTCCCTGTGCGTCGCGCTTTTTTACGTTTTGAGCAACCCTTGCATACAAATGATAATGAAGATTTTTTTCTTTCATCACATAAACATACACAACAGGAACGCCCAATCTGGAAGCAATAAGAAACGGGCCAGCCGGAAATTTTGCACTTTTACCCAATAAGTCTGCCTCAAGAAATTTGGAACCCTCAAAATAACGATCGCCAGTAAAACAAATCAATTCATTTTTTGACAAAGCCTCGTTGATATCGAAAATATGCGACATATCGTCTTTCACATAAATGAATTTGATATTGCTTTTCTTTACGGTAACACTTTCGAGATATTCTTTTATAACCGTAACCTCCTGATCTGTTGTCACTAAATTTATCTGGCAATCAAAATCGATATCTGCAAAAAAATGCTCAGCAATTTCGAAATTACCTATGTGCGCGCTGATCAAAACACCTCCTTTTTTTTCGTTCAAAAGGTTCTTGAGATTTTCAACACCGTCAAATTCATAAGTGAATTTTTCTCTTAAACCGGCAGAAATTGCAGTTTTATCAATCAGAATTTTACCGAAAACAAAATAGCTTTTGAATATTGAGAATTTAGATTTCCAAAAACTGTAATGCAGCCTTTTTCTGAAATAATATGAAATATATTGATTGCTTTTCGTTTCGAATAAAAAGTAATAAGCTGCTACAAAATAAAGCACAAAATATGAACTTCGGATTCCGATATTTCTAATGCACCAGACGAATATTTTGTACCCCAATATTGTCCCTTTAGATTTACCTTTCCACTTGTTCATATCTTAAGCCAACGCTTTTTACGAGAATTTTATCTAAAAAAATAAAGTTTTTATCAATAATTAAGTGTTTTTTTCAGCGATTTTATTTTCAATAGTCGAATAGAAATCATCAAAAGTGACCATTTTTTTAAAGTCAGCTTCACCCAATTTCACACCGAAATTAGATTCTATCACTACAACAAGGTCTATATAATCTAAACTGTCTAAACCCAAGGTTTTTTTTAAGTTTGCATCATTGCTGATTTCATCACCATCTACCTCAAATTCGTTGGTCAAAAAATCATTAGCAATGGCAACAATTTTTTCTCTTTCCATGTTTTTACTCAAATTTTTTAACAATTAATGCGGAGTTGGTTCCCCCAAATCCAAAAGAATTTGACAAAAATACGTCAATTTTTTGAGTTTTTGTTTCGGAGACAAGATTTATCTTTTTAGCTTCATCGTCAGGGTTTTCAAGATTGATATTCGGCGCTATAAAATCATTCTGCATCATCAGAATTGAATAGATCACTTCACTTGCTCCAGCCATCCAGCATTCATGGCCGGTCATTGATTTTGTAGAACTCACCGGAACTTCATTTCCGAAAATCTCATAAATTGCTTTGGCTTCATTGGCATCACCAATTGGCGTAGAAGTCGCATGAGCATTGATATAATCTATATTTTTTGCTGATAATCCGGATTGTTTTAAAGCTCTTTCCATTGCCAAAGCAGGTCCGTCAACATTTGGAGTAGAAATGTGTCCGCCATTTGATGAAAAGCCATAACCGATAATTTCTCCTAAAATATTTGCGCCTCTTTTTTGTGCAGATTCCAGGCTTTCAACAATTAAAGTTGCTGCTCCGCCGCTGGGAATCAAGCCGTCTCTTTCAGAATCAAAAGGTCTTGATGCTTTTGACGGTTCATTTTCTCTTACCGAAAAAACACCTAAACCGTCAAAGCTCGCCATCGAATATTTATTGGTTTCTTGGGCGCCTCCGCAAACGATCATGTTTTGTAAACCACTTTTAATCATTATGTAAGCCAATCCTAAAGAATGAGATCCGCTTGCACAAGCTGCACTTATGGTTAAGTTGATTCCTCTTAATTTAAATATTGTTGAAAGATTCATGGTAACGGTAGAATTCATGGATTTGAAAATCGCTCCTGAACCCATTAAAGTCGTGTCTTTTTTTTCTCTCGCAATATCAATAGATTCTACAACTGCCTGAGAAACGCTGTCGTTACCGTATAAAATTCCGACTTCGTTATTATCTAAAAAATCCTGATCAACTTTTGCCTGCTTTAATGCATCAATGGTCGCAAGATAAGCGTATTCGCTTTCCTCACCCATGCTTACACGTTGTCTTCTGTTTAGATGGCTTTTCAGATCAGGTTTTGGAACAACGCCTGTGAGGCCGGATCTGAAACCGAAATCTTTTCTTTCCTGAACTAAAGCAATACCGGATTTACCTTGATACAGCGATTCTTTAACCTCATCTAAAGAAATCCCTATACAAGAATAAATTCCCATTCCGGTAATTACAACTCTGTTTTCCATTTAAATTTTAGGTTATAGGTTGCAGGTTTTAGGTTGCAGCTAATCACTGTTACCTATTATCTGCCACCTGATTTATGAATAGATTCCGCCGTTAATATTAATCACTTCTCCTGTAATGTAAGAAGATTTTCTGGAAGCCAAAAATGCAACCAAATCTGCAACTTCTTCCGCTTCACCAAATCTGTTTGCAGGAATCATTGCTTTTAATTCATCTTCGTTGAAAGCCTGCGTCATATCTGTTCTGATAAATCCCGGAGCAACCGCATTTACGGTAATATTTCTTTTTGCAACTTCCTGAGCCAGAGCTTTTGTTGCTCCAACCAAAGCACCTTTCGCAGCAGAATAATTCGTTTGTCCGGCAGTTCCTTTTACTCCGGAAACTGAAACCATATTGATAATTCTCCCATATTTATTACGCAACAATTTCTGAATAAAGAAATTGGTGACGTTGAAAAAACCATTTAAGCTTATATTGATTACAGAATTCCAGTCTTCGATCGGCATCCACATGAATAGTCCGTCTTTTGTAATTCCGGCGTTATTGACGATAATTTCAACAATTGCATTTGGATTATTTTCCTGCCATTCAGTTAGAACTTTTACCGTTTCTTCTGTATTCCCAACATCAAACTTCAGAATTTCACCTGTAGCTCCCAACTCTTCAACTTTTGCTAAAGTTTCCTTTGCTGCTGCTTCGTTTGAAGTATAATTAATTAAAATATGTTCAATTTTTTCTTCCGCCAGTTTTATACAGATCGCTCTTCCAATTCCACGGGAGCCGCCTGTTACAATTGCACATTTCATCTCTAAATGTTTATTTGAATGATTAACAACTCTGTAAAGTAATTACGTTGTCTTTAAATATTTTTTCACCTCTTCCAAATATGGATACATCACCATATCGTCTGAAAAAGCGGGTATTATCTTTCTTATTTCGTCGTACAATTCTCTTGTAGAAGTTGAAACTTTATCTTTAAAATCAAGAAATTCAATCGCCTGAATAATTGTGATGGCTTCAATGGCCAAAACTTCAAAAGCATTCTCGATCACTTTTCTGCAAATCACCGCAGAATTGGTTCCCATGCTTACAATATCCTGGTTATCATTATTATTAGGAATACTGTGAACATACATCGGGTTTGCCAGCATCTGGCTTTCCGCTGTTGTAGAAGTTGCCGTAAACTGCACACCCTGCATTCCGAAATTGAAACCCAATTTACCTAAATTTACAAAAGGAGGCAAAATTTCGTTGATTTTTGAATTTAAAAGATAATTCAATTGTCTTTCTGCCAGCATTGTGAGTTTTGTGACCACGATTTTCAGCTTATCCATTTCCAAAGAGACATAATCTCCGTGGAAGTTTCCGCCGTGATAAACGTGCTGATCTTCAACATTGATAATCGGATTATCATTCGCTGAATTGATCTCGTTTTCAAGAACTTTTTCCGTGAATTCCAACGTATCCAAAACAGGTCCCAAAATCTGCGGAACACATCTTAAAGAATAATATTCCTGAACTTTCTCCTTAAATACAATTTCCTGCTCCTCAAAGTGAGTATAAAGATGATCTTCTCTTTTTCTGATTAATTTGCTGTCAGCCAAATGCGTACGCATTCTTTCTGCAATTTTTTGTTGGCCGTAATGTCTTTTTGTTCCGTTTAGGGCTTCAGATAAATGATCGTCATAAGCCTGAACAATCTCGTTGATTGCACAGGATAACTTAATTGAAATTTCAGTTAATTGGCTGGCTTTGTAAGCATTAACAATACCAATTCCCGACATCACTGAAGTTCCGTTCATTAAACCAAGACCTTCACGGATCTCAACTTTTATAGGTTCTAAACCTTCCGTTTCAAAAACTTCTTTTGTAGATTTCCTTTCTCCTTTATAGAAAACTTCGCCTTCACCAATTAAAACTAAAGCCAAATGGGCAAGCTGCACCAAATCGCCACTCGCTCCTACTCCGCCGTGTTCAAAAATCAATGGTGTAACATCTCTGTTTATCAATTCCTTAAGCAAATTAATAACAGACACATGCACCCCGGAATTTCCTCTTGATAAAGTATTTAGTCTTGCCAACATACAGGCTTTAACTTCTTGTGGCGGAAGCGGATTTCCAATACCTGAAGAATGGCTTCTTATCAAATTATATTGTAACTGATGCGTATCTTCATCACTGATCTTGAATTGTGCCATTGGCCCAAAACCTGTATTGACACCATAAATCACTTTATTTTTTGAAAATTCTTTCAAAAACTGAAAACTAGCATTCACCCTTTCGAGAAGTACTTCGTCAAGCTCAATTTTTTGATTTTCTATAATGATCTTCTGAAAATCACTCAGTTTTAAAAAGTTATTTATTTTCATCAATTAAAGTAATAATATATAATTTTGTAAAATATAATTAATTGTCACTAATTTAGCAGCAAAGATATAAGTTATTCTTAAAATAAAAAATCAAAGATGAGCAAAGAATTTGTTGACGTTCTTGTAATCGGGGCCGGACCTTCCGGATGCGTATCTTCTTCATTCTTAAAGAAGAACAACGTCAACGTAAAAGTGGTTGAAAAAACACTTTTTCCAAGACTTGTGGTTGGCGAAAGCTTGATACCAAGAGTGATGGATCATTTTGATGAAGCCGGGCTTTTCCCTGCTTTGGACAAAATGGGCTTCGAAAAGAAATTGGGAGCGCGTTTTTTGAGAGGTGATGAAGTTTGTCTTTTTGACTTTAGTGATAAGTTCGGAGAAGGCTGGGACTGGACATGGCAGGTTCCCAGAGCAGACTTTGATGATGTTTTGGCTAAGGAAGTTAAAAATAAAGGCGTTGACCTTGAATTTGAAACAGAAGTGATTGACATCAAATTTAACGGAACAGATTCTGTCACGACTGTAAAAAATAAGAATGGCGAAACCAAGGAAATCCATGCAAAATTCGTGATCGATTCTAGCGGCTACGGAAGAGTTTTGCCAAGACTTTTAGATTTAGAAAAACCTTCAAAACTTTCCCCGCATTCTGCGATTTTTTCTCACGTTGCAGATATGAACAGAGAAGAAGGAACAGAAGGAACCCTGATTTCTTTTGATATTATTGAAACTGAAGTCTGGCTTTGGGTAATTCCTTTTTCCAACGGAAATACAAGTGTAGGAATTGTAGGCCCGACTGATTATATTGAAAAATTATCCGAAAACGGAGATACAACAGAAGCTTTGAAAAAGGCGATTTCTCTTTCTGAATATTATGTAAACCGTTTTGGTGATGTTGATTTTCTTTTTGAACCAAAACATTTGAAAGATTATTCATGCTCGGTTAAAAGATTGTTCGGTGACGGATTTGCATTAACAGGTAATGCTTCAGAATTCCTGGATCCTGTTTTTTCTTCGGGAATGGCTTTTGCAACAGAATCCGGAATGTTGGCCGCAAAATTAGCTTTAAGACAATTAAATGGCGAAACAATCGATTGGCAAAAGGAATATTCAGATTATATTCTATACGGAGTTGATGTTTTCACAACTTATGTAAAAGAATGGTACACCGGAAATCTGCAGGAATTGTTTTTTCACAGGCCTGAAAATGAAGACGTAAAAAGAAAAATCTGTGCAGTTTTGGCTGGCTATGTCTGGAATAAAGAAAATCCTTTCGTAAAAAAACACGATACGGTTGTTAAAAACCTTGCAAATCTTATTAAAATGGAGAAGCAACAGTTATAAAAAAGCGGTCTGAATGATTCAGACTGCTTTTTCTTTTTTTATTTTAAAGCCTTTTTGATCTCTATACCTAATTTTTTACCTGTAACTTCATATGCGGCTGCGATTCTTCCGTATTCCCAAGCAAAATCTTTGTTCATCTTTTTTCCCTGAATTTTATCTGCTTGTAATTTCATAATTACATTTGAAGGATTATCCGTTTCTACAAATATAAGATTTGAAGTTAATTTTGCTTCTTGCGAACCAATCATTCCGCCGTACCAACCTGCATAAATCCATTTTGCATCGATGATTAAAGTATATTTTGCTTTTACATCGTTTTTAAAGTTCAGCTTTTTCAATTTACTGTTTATGCCTTTAAAGAAATACGTCAAGTATTCTGAAGTTTTAAAATTTTCCCATTGATAAGTCCAGTTTTGCCAAACTTTCTCGCCTTTTCTATTGGTAATATCTGCTTTTCTACCTTCAAGATATTGCGCTTCGGTCAAGTTTTTTTCCTGATAAACTGCATCATCGAACTTTAATTGAACATTTACTTCAGTTTGATCTTTCAGGAAATCAAAATTCCCGGATTCGAAATTAATTTTATCTTTTTGCGCAAAAACTGCCGTGGAAATTGCTAAAAATAGCATTAGAAATAATTTTCTCATAATTTGTTTAAATTTTTATCGCGTAAATATAGTTTTAAAATTATCTCAAATCAATAAATGTAATTGGTTTTCTACTGTTCGGATTATAAACTGTTTTAGACAAAATATCAAAATCTACGATATCAATTTTTGGGCTAACACGAAGTTTTGCCCTAAAATGATCTCTCACTTCTCCCTCAAAACTTTCATCATCTCTTTCTGTACTGATTTTAATGATAATTTCATCCAAACCAATTTCATCCGACTGAATAACGATTTGATAACATAAAATTCCATCAAAATCATTCAGAATATCATTCATTGCAGGCGGATACAAAGTCGTTCCTTTATATTTGATCATTTGTTGCTTTCTGCCAACAACAGGTCCCAGTCTCATCGTATTTCTTCCACATTTGCAAGGCTCGTAATGTGCTTTTACAATATCTCCCGTTTTGAATCTCAACAAAGGAAGTGCTTCAACACCTAAAGTAGTTATTGTTAATTCTCCACTTTCTCCATCTTTTACTGCATTTCCTTCGTCGTCGAGAATTTCTGTTATAATTAATTCCGGATGTTGATGACCACCAATTTGATGTTCACATTCAGTAAATGCAGTGCTCATTTCCGTGGAAGCATACGTCGAAAATAATTGAATATTCCACTTTTCCTTGATTTTTTGTGAAAGAATATTATCTGTAAAGTCTTGATTTTTGATGCTTTCACCAATACAAACAGCGCCGTAAACGCTCGAATTTTTATAATCAATCCCATGTTTTTCGGCGTAATCGATCATTTTTAAAAGAAAAGAAGGAACAGTAATCAGATATTTCGGTTTATATCTAAAAATAGAATCCCACTGAAGTTCAGGAATTCCAGGTCCCATCCTTACAACACTTGCCCCCATTTTTCTTAATCCTAAAAAATAAGCAAGCCCAGCCATAAATCTTTTATCAATCGTCGTAATCATCTGTACAACATCACCTTTCTGAATTCCTGCACAAGCGAAAGAAATCGCTTCATTGTAAGCCAGTCTTTCAAGATCGGCATCAGACAAACCGAAAGTTACAGGATCACCTAAAGTTCCGGAAGTCGTACTGTAATCAACGATTTGATTTTGTGGGATACAGAAAAAATCATCATTGTTTTGTTGAATATCATTTTTCGAGGTTGTTGGAATTTTCTTCAGATCTTCCAAAGTGCGGATGTCAGCAATATTGATATTATTCTCTTTAAATAATGTTTTATAAAAAGGCGAATGGTTTTGTAAATACGCCAAAAGTTTCTGAAGTTTTTGCTCCTGAAGTTTTTTTATTTCCTGAATACTTGATCTTTCGATGGTTGGGAAGAATTCCAATGATTATAAATTTAGAAGACAAATTTATTTAAATTAAAATTAAAAGATTGAAGCATTTAATAATTAAAAACCATCATTTATTATTTACTTTTCTTAACAAATCGTGCCCTTATTTTTGCTAACTTTTTAATAGATGCAATCAAAATAAAACATATATTATAACCCGACAAATTTTAGTAAATTTGCCAACTTGATTAATCAACAATATTGAGAAATTACAATGAGCCAATTTAAAGAATATAAAAACCTCAATCTTATAGACGTAGCCGACCATGTTTCGGAGTTCTGGAAAGCCAACAATACTTTTGAAAAAAGTGTTGAAACGCGTCAGGGAAACCCTGAGTTTGTGTTTTACGAAGGTCCGCCTTCGGCAAACGGAATGCCCGGAATTCACCACGTTATGGCAAGAGCGTTGAAAGATATTTTCTGTCGTTACCAGACGCAAAACGGGAAGCAGGTTTTCCGTAAAGCGGGTTGGGATACGCATGGACTTCCTGTAGAATTAGGAGTTGAAAAAGAACTTGGAATCACGAAGGAAGATATTGGTAAAAAAATTTCGATTGAAGATTACAACAAAGCTTGTCGTGAAGCGGTAATGCGTTACACCGATGTCTGGAATCACCTGACCGAGAAAATTGGATATTGGGTAGATTTGGAAGATCCGTATATCACGTACAAGTCAAAATATATGGAGACTGTTTGGTGGTTGCTAAAGCAATTGTACAGCAAAGAATTGTTGTATAAAGGCTATACAATCCAGCCTTATTCACCAAAAGCAGGAACCGGACTTTCTTCTCACGAATTGAATCAGCCTGGGACGTATCGTGATGTGACCGACACCACGATTGTTGCTCAGTTTAAGGTTAAAAAAGAATCTTCCGAATTATTCAACGATGTTGATGGAGATGTAAACGTTTTAGCTTGGACGACAACTCCCTGGACTTTGCCTTCAAACACAGCTTTGGCGGTAGGAAGAGATATTGAATACTATGTGGTAAAAACTTTCAACCAATATACTTTTGAACCTGTAACGGTTGTTTTGGCGAGAGTACTTTTAGAGAAGAATTTCGGTAAAAAATATGTTGAAGGAACTGATGAAGATTTGGCAAATTATACAGCAGACAGCAAAACGATTCCATATAAAGTTTTAAAAGAATTTACCGGAGAAAAATTAGCAGGAACGCAATACGAACAGTTAATTCCTTGGTTTAGCCCAAATGAAACTCCTGAAAAAGCATTCAAGGTAATCATCGGAGATTTTGTGACAACGGAAGACGGCACAGGTATTGTGCACATCGCTCCTACTTTTGGTGCGGATGATGCAAGAGTTGCGAAAGAAAACGGAGTTCCGCCAATGTTGGTGAAAGACGAAAATGATAATTTAGTTCCATTGGTTGATTTACAAGGTAAATTCATCAAAGGGGACAATGTTCCGGAAACTTTCTCGGGAAAATATATCAAAAACGAATATTACGACGAAGGCGCTGCTCCTGAAAAATCTTGGGATGTAGAATTGGCCATCGTTTTAAAAACAGAAAATAAAGCCTTTAAGGTTGAAAAATATGTTCACAGTTATCCTCATTGTTGGAGAACTGACAAACCTGTCTTATATTATCCGTTAGATTCTTGGTTTGTAAAAATGACGGCTGTAAAAGACCGTTTGGTAGATTTAAACAAAGAAATCAACTGGAAACCGAAAGCCACAGGAGAAGGCCGTTTTGCCAACTGGCTGGAAAATGTAAATGACTGGAATCTTTCCCGCTCAAGATATTGGGGAATTCCGTTGCCGATCTGGAGAACAGAAGATTTAAAAGAAGAAAAAATTATCGGTTCTGTAGAAGAATTATACAACGAAATTGAAAAATCAGTTGCTGCAGGATTAATGAAAGATAATCCGTTCAAAGGTTTTGAAATCGGAAATATGTCTGAAGATAATTATTCTTTGGTTGATTTGCACAAAAATGTAGTTGACAAAGTAGTTTTGGTTTCAGATTCAGGAAAAGCAATGAACCGTGAAAGTGACCTTATCGACGTTTGGTTTGATTCGGGAGCGATGCCTTACGCGCAGCTGCATTATCCTTTTGAAAATAAAGAATTGATTGACAATCATAAGGCTTTCCCGGCTGATTTCATCGCTGAAGGTGTTGACCAAACTCGCGGTTGGTTTTATACGCTTCACGCAATCGGAACGGCAGTTTTTGATTCGGTTGCTTATAAAAATGTGATGAGTAACGGACTTGTTTTGGATAAAAACGGTCAGAAAATGTCAAAACGTTTAGGAAATGCAGTTGATCCGTTTGAAACTTTAGCCATTTACGGTCCGGATGCGACACGTTGGTACATGATTTCAAATGCAAATCCTTGGGAAAATCTGAAATTTGACATCGAAGGAATTGATGAAGTGAGAAGAAAATTCTTCGGAACACTTTATAATACGTATTCTTTCTTTGCTTTATACGCGAATGTTGACGGATTTAGTTATTCTGAAAATAATATTGAAAACCGTCCGGAAATCGATCGCTGGATTTTATCAGAATTAAATCTTTTAATAAAAGAAGTAAAAGCATTCTACGAAGATTACGAGCCAACGAGAGTCGCAAGATCGATCAGCAATTTTGTAAATGACAACTTAAGTAACTGGTATGTAAGATTGTGCAGAAGACGTTTCTGGAAAGGAGATTATTCGGATGATAAAATCTCTGCTTACCAAACTTTATATACGTGTCTTGAAACCGTTGCCAAATTATCTGCGCCAATTGCTCCGTTCTTTATGGATCAATTGTATCAGGATTTGAATAAAGTAACAGGAAAAGATAAAAATGAATCTGTGCATTTAACAGATTTCCCGGTTGCTGATGAAAGTTTGATCGATCAGGATTTGGTTGAAAAGACCCATTTGGCACAAAATATTACAAGTATGGTTTTCTCTTTGAGAAAAAAAGAAAACGTAAAAGTTCGCCAGCCGTTACAAAAAGTGTTGATTCCTGTTTTAGATAAAAAAACGGAAGAGCAGATTTTGGCGGTTGCAGAATTAATTAAACAAGAAGTAAATGTTAAAGAATTGCAATTAATCAATGCTGAAGAAGCATCACATTTAATTGTAAAACAAATAAAACCAAACTTCAAAGCTTTAGGCTCCAGACTTGGAAAAGACATGAAAGTAGTTGGAAATGAGATCAATAATCTTTCATCTGAACAAATTTCATCTTTAGAAAAAGAAGGAAAAATTGAAATCCGGGGTTATGAAATTACATTGCATGATGTAGAAATTTCAACAAAGGATATCCCGGGATGGACAGTAACTTCCGACGGAAAAACAACTGTGGCATTAGATTTGAAGATGACAGATGAGTTGAAATCTGAAGGTATTGCAAGAGAATTTATCAACAGGATCCAAAACCTTAGAAAAGAGAAAGATTTTGAATTAACAGACAAAATAAGCATCTTTTTAGAAGATAAATCTCCGTTTTTGGAACAAATAAGACAAAATGAAGAATATATTTCATCTGAGGTCTTGTCAAATAAAATAGAAATTGTATCTTCACTTTCAAATTTTAGCGAAATCGACATAGATGACATCAATTTTAGGGTGAATATTGAAAAGAATTAATATATAGTTATTGTTTTTTCAAATCCCATTTCATAATTTTATTAAAAAGAAAAACAAACATGCAAGACGAAAGAGTAAGATATAACGATTCTGATTTACAAGAATTTAAGAAAATAATCAAAGAAAAAATAGAAAAGGCGGAAAGAGATCTGCAGCTGATCAGAGAAAGTTTCATCAATGACCAGAATAATGGTACAGATGATACTTCGCCAACTTTCAAAGCTTTTGAAGAGGGTGCAGAGACGCTGAGCAAGGAGCAAAACTCTATTTTAGCAGGAAGACAGGAAAAATTTGTGCGCGATCTTAAAAATGCTTTGATCAGAATTGAGAACAAAACATACGGTGTCTGCAGGGTAACAGGAAAGCTGATTCCGAAAGAAAGGCTTTTGGCTGTACCGCACGCCACATTGAGCATCGAAGCTAAAAACATGCAGAGATAATATTTTTTATCTTATTTTTGTAAATAATTATTGGGTTTATATGATGTTTCACGACATTTTATAAACCTAATTTTTAATTATATCTAATGAGCGAATATTTGATTTTAGCCGTTATCATTATTGCAGTAATTTGGTTTTTTAATAGAGATCGAATCAAACCCGACAAAGCTAAAAACCTTACGATTGATGATAAATTTAATTCCGATAAACGTGAAAGAGAAAAAGAAATTGACCGTTTGCTCAGTAAAATAGGCAAAAACGGAGTCAATGATCTATCCCCAAAAGACAGAAAAAGGCTGGATGAGCTTTCTAAGAAATAAATTTAAATTTACAAGATGGAATCAATTATAGTACATACCAAAAATTCAATGGAACTGAATGCATTAAAAAGCGTTTTAAAAGACATGAACATTGAGTTTGAAAAATTTCACACAAAAAATAATTTTCATAATCAAAAAACGATTAAAAAAGTTATTGATAAAAAAAACGAAAAAATAGGGAAACCATTTAAACCAAAAGGACAATAATGAAAAAGATTTTAGCTGTAACTTTTCTTATATTATTAATAGATCAGGCTTCAAAAATTTATATCAAAACGCATTTTAATCTTGATGACAGTATTTCTGTCTTTCCTGGATTCAAGCTTACTTTCGTAGAAAATCCGGGAATGGCTTACGGCCTGCATTTTGGAGGAGTTATCGGCAAATATTTTTTAGTGATCGTAAGGATATTTCTTATTGGCGGAATGGTTTATCTTTTCAAAAAATGGCTGCAGAGAGGTGAATCCAATTATCTTTTGATTCCAATGGCGATGATTTTTGCAGGAGCGATCGGAAACCTTATCGACGGAATGTTTTACGGATTAATTTTTGACAGCGGCACCGTTTATGATTCAAGCATCGACCGATGGATCGGCTATGGCGGAGTTTCTAAGCTTGTTCCTTTTGGGGAAGGCTATTCGCATTTCATGAAAGGCTGCGTTGTTGATATGCTTCATTTTCCTTTGGTAGACTGGACAGTTCCTGAAAGTTGGCCGTTAATCGGCGGGAAACATCTCGAATTTTTTAAATATATTTTCAATGTTGCAGATTCTGCGATTACTGTAGGAGCAGCATTATTATTGATTTTCAGGAAGAAAGCATTTCCAAACGGACTTGAGTTTTAGATAATTTACACAAATGAAAAAACTAATTAAAACTTTATTTAAAATTTTCCTGCTTCTATTTGTTGCAGGAATTATTTTTATTGTCTTTGCCAATTTCAGCATCAAAAAAGAAAGTGATCCGTTTTTGTTTAATGAAACATCCGAAATTCCTGAAACTAAAACCGCAATTCTTTTAGGGACAAGCAAAACTTTAAACAACGGAATGCCAAATGCATATTTCGAAAACAGAATAAAAGCTGCGGTAGATTTGTATAAAAGCGGAAAAATAAAATACATTATCGTAAGCGGTGACAACAGCAGAAAAGATTACAACGAGCCGGAAGATATGCAACTCACTTTAATGCAGCACGGAATTCCTGAAGATAAAATTTTCCTTGATTTTGCAGGGTTCAGGACTTTAGATTCTGTGGTAAGAGCGAAGGAAATTTTCGGACAAAACAAATTAATTGTCATTTCTCAGGAATTTCACAACGAAAGGGCTGTGTTTTTAGCACGACAAAACGGAATTGAAGCGTATGGATATAATGCAGCAGACGTTAATAAATATGCCGGCTTCAAAACCAATCTTCGTGAATATTTAGCAAAAACAAAAGCATATTGGGATTTGCTTTTTGGTGTTGAACCGAAATTTGGAGGAGATAAAGTTTTAATTCCTTAACGCCATTTTTATCGTTCCTTATTAATTTTCTTTACTTAATTAAACTTTAAATAGTTTCGCTAAATTTGCGATTCATTAATTTTTTATAAACAATTTAAACAAATGTCAAGAATTCTTACCGGCATTCAAGCCACCGGAACCCCGCATCTTGGAAATTTATTAGGTGCCATTATTCCTGCAATTGAGCTGTCAAAACAGCCAGGAAACGAATCATTTTTATTTATTGCAAACCTGCATTCTTTAACGCAGATCAAAGATTCAAAAGAACTGAAACGAAACACCTACGAAATTGCTGCGGCTTGGCTTGCTTGCGGATTAGATACTGAAAAAACATTTTTTTACAGACAAAGCGACATTCCTGAAACATGCGAACTTTCTTGGCATTTATCATGTTTTTTTCCTTATCAGAGACTTACTTTGGCACATTCGTTTAAAGATAAAGCAGATCGCTTGCAAGACGTAAATGCAGGTTTGTTTACTTATCCTATTTTGATGGCTGCAGATATCTTGTTGTATGATGCGGAAATTGTACCTGTAGGAAAAGATCAGCTTCAGCATTTGGAAATTGCCCGTGATGTAGCTTCAAGATTCAATAATCAGATGGGTGAAGTTTTGGTTTTGCCTCAAGCCGAGCTTCAGGAAAATACAAAATATGTTCCCGGAATTGACGGACAGAAAATGTCTAAATCAAGAGGAAATATCATCAATATTTTCTTACCTGAAAAGGAATTGAAAAAACAGGTCATGAGCATCGAAACAGATTCTAAATCTTTGGAAGAACCAAAAGATCCGGGAACTGATAAAGTATTTGCTATTTATGAATTGATTGCAACTTCTGAACAAACGGAAGAATTAAGAACGAAATACCTGGCCGGAAACTTCGGTTACGGACATGCTAAAAAAGAGCTTTTGGATTTGATTCTGAAACGTTTTGCTAAAGAAAGAGAGTTGTTTTCTTATTATATGAATAATCTTGATGAGCTGGAATCTAAACTTCAGGAAGGCGCTGCAAAAACAAGAGTGATTGCTACAGAAACTATAAAAAGAGTTAGAGAAAGTTTAGGAATATAACATTTCGCTTATCAAAATAAAATAAGTTTCGGCGGCACCTTTGGTGCCGCCGAAACTATTAAAAATAATTTATTGATAAAGCATTTATTACAAATATTCCTTAATCTGAAAAAGGTGTTTAATTACCTTCAAATCCTTTTGCTTCGGATTTTCATTTAAAACATCAAAGAAAATTACGTCTATACCAAAATTTTGTGATCCCACAATATCCGCGATCCAGTCATCACCAATCAGAATACTTTCCTCTTTTTTTGCGTCAGAAAGTCCCAAGGAATAATCAAAAATAGCAGGATTTGGCTTTCGGACGCCGACAGAATCTGCGCTTGTAATCGTATTGAAATAATGCGCTATTCCGGATAATATACATTTCCGTTCCGTAACTTCCTGAAATCCATTGGAAATAATGTGCAGAGTATAATTTTTAGTTTTTAAATAATCAAGTATATATTCCGCACCTTCCACCAAATAATTATAATTTAATATTTTATCAAGGAAATGCTCTTCAAAAAACATTGCAAGTTGCTCATCATCAACGTTAAAATGCTTAAATGTATCGTAAAAACGATGTTTCCTTAAATACTCTTTATCAATAAGACCATCCCGTATTTTTTCCCAAAGCCTTTCATTGATTTCATGATAAACTGCATGGAATTCTTCAAAATCTATTTTATAATTTAAAGTAATTTCATGCTTTTCAAAAAGGTCTTTAATGGTAAGATAAGCGTTTTTACGGTGGTCCCAAAGTGTATTGTCGAGGTCAAAAAAAATGTGCTGAATTTTCATACAGCACAAAATTAATAATTAATTTTTTGAAAGATGACAATGATGATTTTTAATCTTCACGACATTAAGATTTTTTGAAAAATTAAGCAAAAAATCAATAGTTTGTTTTTTAGGTTTCAAACTTTTCGTTTTTAAAGAATCGTTATTTTTCATAGGCGAAAAATGTTTTTTCTTTAAAACGCAAATACTATGCAAATATTATCTCGTCAGAATAATATTATTTTCTTCCATAATTTTTCTCAGATTAATCAAAGCATACCGCACTCGTCCTAATGTCGTATTGATGCTCATTTCCGTATGATCTGCAATTTCCTTAAAGCTCAATCCGTCAAAAAACCTGAGTTTTATCACCTCCTGCTGATTTTGAGGTAGAAACTGTAACATTTTAAGCAAATCTTCCTGAATTTGATTGCTTACAAGTTGATCTTCAATATTTTCTGAAGGTTCTCTGATCAAATCAAAAATAGAAAATTCATCATTGTCAAATGTAGTTTCCGAGACTTTTATATTTTTAGATTTTGCCCTAAAATGATCGATAATAAGATTCTGCGCAATTCTTTTTGCCCAAAGAATGAATTTTCCTTCTTCATTATATCTTCCTTCTTTCAGCATGATAATGATTTTAATAAAAGTATCCTGAAAAACATCATTCGCAAGATCCTGATCATTTATTTTATAAAGAATAAATGAAAACAGCTCTTTCTGATGACGATGGATAAGGGTTGACAATGCTTCTTCGTCTCCTTTTTGATAAAGAGAAATTAATAGACTATCCGTTGATTTCATAACTTTTCTTCTCTGTATATATTAGTAGCCAACATTTTCCCGGTATTTTACAAGGTTTTTCTTTTGCTACAAATTGTTGTAAAGTAAAGTCTGATCAATAAGCATTAATTTATGCTGTAAATATAAATAAAATTTTAATAAGTGTTAACTATTTATTAAATAATTCAAAGAAATATGTAAAAAAAATTACTTAAACATATCATGTAAGAACGTTGTAGGAATATTTAATGTGAAATTTATATTTAGTCCTTTCAATTGTTTTCCATTGATTTCGGCGTCTCCGATGGGAAATGCATAGCCTCCTGTAAGATCCAGAATACCGAATAAGCTCATTCCGATTTTTGGAGCGACATATTTATTGGTACCTTCAACTCCTGCAAGAAAATAATAAGAATGATAGAAATCTACATTTTTCTCAAAGTTGAGTAAAAAATCAGCACTTACTTTCGGCATTATGGCAAATTCAGAATTTGCAGAACCCATCAGCGCCGAAGCTCCCAATCTGTAAATAACATCATCACTTTTCAAAAACAACAGTTTTCCGCCAACTTCTCCAAAGCTCTGATTTTGATAAGTATAACCTAAAGTTACCATTTTGTGCACGGTAAGCTGAGCATTTGCAAATGTGCTTAGAAAAAATACCGATAATATTGTAATTGCAAATCTAAAATTCATCATCTTTTAAGTTTTAAGTTGTAAAATTAAAAAAAACTGCCTTACCTGAAAGATAAAGCAGTTATTTATTATTTATAAGAAAAATATTAAATTCCGAAAGCGGATTTAATTTCTTCTACTTTGTCAAGCTTTTCCCAGGTAAAAAACTCTAAACCTATAAGCGTTAATTCGTTTTTCTGACCTTTATTAAACGTTTTATCAGCAACATAATGCTCTCTTCCCATGTGTCCGTAAGAAGCTGTTTCCTGATAAATAGGATTTCTCAATTTCAAATTCTGCTCAATAGCGTAAGGCCTTAAGTCGAAAATTGTAGAAACTTTTTTAGCAATGTCGCCGTCGTGAAGATCTACTTTTGAAGTTCCGTAAGTATTGATGTATAAACCGCAAGGCTCAGCAACACCGATAGCGTAAGAAACCTGCACCAAAACCTCATCAGCAATACCGGCTGCAACTAAATTTTTAGCAATATGTCTTGTCGCATATGCCGCACTTCTGTCAACTTTTGAAGGATCTTTTCCTGAAAAAGCACCGCCTCCGTGAGCACCTTTTCCACCGTAAGTATCAACGATGATTTTTCTTCCTGTCAAACCTGTATCTCCGTGAGGACCACCGATTACGAATTTTCCTGTCGGGTTAATGTGATATTTGATTTGATCGTTGAATAAAGCTTTGATTTCTTCAGTCTGCAAAGCCACAACTCTAGGAATCAAAATATTTTTGATGTCTTCACGGATTTTATTCAGCATTTCTTCTTCACCCCCAAAATCATCATGCTGAGTTGAAACTACAATAGAATCTATTCTTACCGGCTTGTGATCGTCAGAATATTCAATCGTAACCTGGCTTTTTGCATCAGGACGAAGATATTTAATTTCAGAATTTTCTCTTCTTATTGCAGAAAGTTCTTTAAGAATTGTGTGCGCCAAATCTAAAGCCAAAGGCATATAATTTGAAGTTTCGTTAGTTGCATATCCAAACATCATCCCCTGATCTCCTGCGCCTTGTGCATTTGCTTTAGCATCGAAAGATTCATCACTTACAGCGCGATCAACACCTTGATTAATGTCCGGAGACTGCTCATGAATTGCAGATATCACTCCACAAGAATCTCCGTTGAACATATATTCACCTTTCGTGTAGCCGATTCCGTTGATTACTTCTCTTGCGATCGTCTGTACATCAAGATAAGCGTCAGACTTCACTTCTCCTGCCAAAACAACCTGCCCTGTGGTAACCAAAGTTTCACAAGCTACTTTTGAAGTTTTATCGTAAGCTAAAAAATTATCGATTAGCGCATCAGAAATCTGGTCGGCAATTTTATCCGGATGTCCTTCTGAAACTGATTCAGACGTAAATAAATAAGACATATAATTCTTTTATTTTTTAAATTAAAATAGATGAAGAAAAAAATGAAAATTGCCAGAAAAGCTAAAAAGAATATACTGTTTTAGCATTTTTTTAGAGAGGTTGCAATCAGGTCAAATTTTTCCTCGTTAATAAACGTCAGCAAATTTAAGTACTATTTTTTTAATACTCAAAACTTTTATCTGATAATTATAATTTTCTTGAAATTAATGATTTATGTCATTATGAAGCCCAATTACTGTGGCTTTATACTTACAAAATCTTTTGGATTTTCGTTGTAATTAAGCTTTTTGGAAAGTGAGGCTTTAATGGAAGAACCAAGTTCATCAATGATTTTTTGCTTGAAAGTCGGTTTGTAATAAATAATGCTGATTTCTCTATAAGGGAAAGGTTTTTTAAACCTGAAAACTTTGCTTTTTTGCTCTTCAGAAAGTTGGTTTAAAGCCAATTCCGGCAAAATACTGATCCCTCCAACTTTATCAACCATATGAACTAATGTCTGAATATTGGAAGCCAGGAAATCCAGATTTTTAGGTTTTAATCTGTTTTCTTTAAGATGACAAATATTTTCAAACTGATTTCTTAAGCAGTTTCCTTCTTCCAAAAGCCATACTTTTTCTACATTCAGCTCATCCGGAACTATAAATGTATTTTTTTTGTTGGCTTCTGTGTCGGAACTATAAATCATCAGTTCTTCATTAAATAGAAAATCCTGATAAAACTCGTTGGCATTATCATAAGGAGTCGAAATGATTCCCGCATCCAGTTCGCCCGATTTCAAAGATTTGATAATATTATCGGTTGTCATTTCCTTCACATTCATCTGAATTTTAGGATTTTCTTCAAGAAAATGGAAAATCTCCGTTGGTAAAATAAACGAAGAAACCGTTGGTATAATTCCTAAGTTGATTGTTCCGCCTAAAATATTATTCAACAGATTGGCCTTATTCCTAAGCTCATTCACCGCATCGATAATTACTTTTGCCTGATCAATTATTTGAAGACCAACATCAGTTGTGCGAATCGGGTGAGTTGTTCGGTCAAAAACCTTTACATCCAGCTCATCTTCAAACTTTTGTATCATTGCACTTAAAGTCGGCTGGGTTATAAAACAGGCTTGAGCAGCTTTACCAAAATGTTTATACTTATCTACAGCGATAAGATATTCCAATTGCTGAATGTTCATTTGATTAATATTATCTATGACAAAGATATGATGTTTTTGCCATAACGCATTAAAAATTCAACTAAATTTGATAATTATTACCTTATAATTCTATCATAAACTTAATAAAAATAAACAACTACAAATATATGGATTCTAAAAAATTAACGTCTAGCAGCGGCGCTCCGTATTTCGAGCATCAAGATTCTCAAACAGTGGGTGCTAGAGGCCCGGTCTTATTACAAGATTTTATTCTTCAGGAAAACCTTGCCCATTTTGTGAGGGAAAGAATTCCGGAAAGAATCGTTCATGCTAAAGGAAGTGGCGCTTACGGAAAATTTACTGTAACACACGATATTACAAAATATACCAAAGCTAAATTATTTTCCCAAATAGGAAATTCATGTAAAATGTTTGCTCGCTTTTCTACCGTTGGCGGAGAAAAAGGAAGCGCAGACACCGCAAGAGATCCGCGAGGTTTTGCTTTAAAATTTTATACCGAAGATGGAAACTGGGATTTGGTAGGGAACAATACTCCTGTTTTCTTTATTAAGGATGCAAAAAAATTCCCGGATTTTATTCATACCCAGAAAAGAGTTCCTAAAACCAATTTGAAAAGCGCAACCATGATGTGGGATTTTTGGAGCTTAAATCCGGAATCGCTTCATCAGGTTCTTATTTTAATGTCAGATCGTGGCACGCCTTTCGGCTACAGACATATGCACGGTTTCGGATCGCATACTTTTTCAATGATTAATGCTAATAATGAAAGAGTCTGGGTGAAATTTCATTTTAAAACAAAACAAGGAATAAAAAATTTCAGTAACGAAGATGCAATAAAAATGGCAGGTGAAAATCCTGATTTTGCGCAGGAAGATCTTTGTAATTCAATTGAAAATGGCGATTTTCCGAAATGGACGATGTATATTCAGGTCATGACGGAAGAGCAGGCAAAAGAATTCAGATGGAATCCTTTTGATATAACTAAAGTATGGTTTCAGGGAGATTTTCCGCTTATTGAAGTTGGCGAGATGGAACTGAATGAAGTTCCTGTCAATTATTTCGCACATGTGGAGCAGTCTATTTTTTCTCCGAGTAATTTGATCAACGGAATTAGCTTTTCGCCTGATAAGATGCTTCAGGGAAGATTATTTTCATATCCGGACGCACATCGATATAGAGTTGGAGTGAATGCACATCATCTTGAAGTAAACAGATGCCCTTTTGCTATTAATAATTATCAAAGAGATGGTTTTATGGCAGATTCGAGTCAATATCAAGACAAGCCCAACTATCATCCGAACAGTTTTGATGACATTCAGCCGGATCCATCATATAAAAATTTCGAATATGACTTAGACAGCACACAAGTTGCCAACTTTAATCGTAATGAAAATGATGACGATCACTTTACCCAACCCGGATTATTATATACAAAAGCGATGAACCAAGAAGACAGAGAGCATCTTGTGCATAACATTGTAGAAAGCATGAAAGGAATCGACGGACCCAAAAGAGATGAGATAATCAACCGTCAATTATGTCACTTTTTTCGAGCAAACATCGAGCTTGGCATGAAAGTGGCATCAGCATTAAGCATCAATATTGATTCAAACATGATGAATCATTCAAAGTAATATTATTAAAAATAAACTCTGAAAGGGAAAAAAAATTACTTTTTTTCCCTTTTTTTCATATTTTTTTTATAATTTGCGAATATTAAAGATAAAATATGCGTAATGGTTTACGAAAATGTAATATTTAATAAAGAAGGCAAGACAGCATTAATTATAATAAACAGACCTGAAAGTTTAAATGCATTAAATGCAAAAACGATTAAAGAGATCAGTTCTGTATTAGACGAAATAGTGTCCGACAATGAAGTAAGAGTAATTATATTAACCGGAAGCGGAGAAAAATCATTCGTTGCAGGAGCAGATATTAAAGAATTCAGCGATTTTAATCAGGAAAAAGCTGAAGAATTGGCAAGAAACGGACAGAATATTCTTTTTAATAAAATAGAAAATCTTTCTAAACCTGTAATAGCTGCAATCAACGGCTTTGCATTAGGCGGCGGATTAGAACTCGCAATGGCTTGCCACATAAGATACGCTTCTGAAAATGCAAAACTGGGTCTTCCTGAAGTTACTTTAGGATTGATCCCGGGATACGGAGGAACTCAAAGGCTTCCGAAATTGGTAGGAAAAGGAATAGCAAATGAAATTATATTTTCAGCTAAAATGATTCCTGCACAAAAGGCAAAAGAAATAGGTCTGGTAAATGAAGTTTATCCTATTGAAGAATTAATTGACAAGACAAAAGATTTGGCAAAAATCATTGCAAACAATTCTCCGATGGCTATTTCTAAAGCAATACAAGCAACCAATCTGTCTGACACTGATAAAGGTTTTGAAATCGAAATAAAGAATTTCGGAGAGCTTTTTGACATGGCAGACAAAAAAGAAGGAGTTTCAGCTTTTCTGGAAAAAAGAAAGCCCAACTTCTAATATCATATCACAAATTATTTCGAAAAAACCGATGCAGAAGTATAATAAGTTTGACAAAGCTTATCTAAAGATGGCTCAGGAGTGGGCAAAACTATCCTACTGTAAAAGAAAGCAGGTAGGAGCTCTTATCGTAAAAGATAGGATGATTATTTCGGATGGCTATAATGGCACTCCTTCAGGATCTGAGAACTGTTGTGAAGACGAAGAAACCGGCAAAACACACTGGTACGTTTTACATGCAGAAGCCAACGCGATTTTGAAACTGGCAGGCTCTACACAATCAGCCCGAGGCGCAACGTTGTATTTAACGCTGTCGCCATGCAGAGAATGCAGCAAGCTGATTTTACAGGCAGGCATTTCAAGACTCGTTTATATCAACGCTTACTCTGATGAAGAAGGAATATCATTTTTAAGAAACCATCATATCGAAATAATACAAGTTTCTGAAAGTGAATTAAAAAAATAAAACACAATGACTTGGAATGAAAAAATTAAGGATTTTGAGATTTTTCTTCGATTCGAAAGAAATTTTTCAGAAAACACACTCGACGCGTACGTTCGCGACATCAAAAAATTAAAAGAATACGCTGAAGAAGATCTGGACAATGTAACGCCGGATGTGATTTCGTATGACAACCTGCAGGAATACATCTTCAGGCTCTCGAAACAAAAGTTCAGTGAAAGATCACAAGCAAGGTGGATCTCTTCCATAAAAGCTTTCTTTAAGTTTCTTTTAGAAGATGAAATACGCAAAGACAATCCGTCTGCTATGCTTGAAGGTCCAAAATTGGGGCTTTACCTGCCAGATACTTTAAGTCTTTCCGACATCAACAGGATTATCAATGCAATTGAAGTGCACACCGATCTTGGAAGACGAAATCAATGTATTGTTGAAGTTCTTTACGGATGCGGTCTCCGCGTTTCGGAATTGATTGATGTAAAGATTTCGAATATCAATTTTAAAGAAAATTACATCAAAGTAGTCGGCAAAGGCAACAAAACACGTTTTGTACCTTTAGCACATTACACGGCAAACCTGCTGCAAATGTATATTAAGGAAATAAGATCAAAAAACAAGATCAATAAAAAGCATGAAGATACTTTATTCTTAAACAGCAGAGGAACTTCAATGTCACGAGTGATCGTATTTCTTATTATTAAAGAACTTACCGATAAAGCGGGCGTGAGCAAGAAAATATCACCTCACACATTCAGACATTCTTTTGCAACACATTTATTACAAAATGGTGCAGATTTGCGATACATTCAGGAAATGCTGGGACATTCAAGTATTACCACAACAGGAATTTATACGCACCTGAAAACGGAAGAACTTCGGGAAGTAATTTTAAATTACCATCCGAGGAATAAAACGAATACTATTGAATGAAAATATTAAAATTTTGCCCTGATTGCGGCAAAGAAACATTGCAATGGGACGGCGAAAAAAAATGGAGCTGTCCCAATTGCAGTTTTACCTTATATAACAATGTTGCAGGCGCAGTGGCAGTTGTCATCCGCAGCGGTGACGAAATATATCTTACCCGAAGAAATCAGGACCCAAAAAAAGGAAAGCTAGATTTGGCAGGAGGCTTCGTAGACCCTAAAGAAAGCGCCGAAAACACTTGCAAAAGAGAGCTTTTTGAAGAATTAAAATTAGAAATAGATGTTTCTAATTTGAAATATTTAACGAGTCTTCCAAACACTTATCATTACAAGAATATTGATTACAATACAATCGATTTGTTTTTTGAATATAGCGTTTCAGAAAAATTTGAGGTTGAAATTGAGCTTTCTGAAATATCAGAAACACAATGGATTCCAATCAGTCAAATTAATTTAGATGATATTGCTTTTGATTCTCAGAAGAAATTTTTTAAAGAATATCTGAAGTCATTTTAAACTTAATAGTTTTTTGACGCCAGTATTTCTTGGAAATAATTGATCAGCAAAGTTCTTTCAGCTTCGGATAAATTAGACTTTTCATGATAAATAATGTATGCCGGCAAGGGCATCGTCTTATTTTGTAATGTCTGAATAGATTTCTTAAGCATGTTTTCTTTCAGATCATTATTATACGTTTTCCAGACAGAGAAATTAAGATGTTCTCTTCCTTCATTCACATGACTTTTTACAGACCATGAAAAAGGGGCAATATATGCATATTTCGGATAAACCGTTTCATCGGAATGGCAATCGTAACACGCATTTTTAAGCAACTCAGCAACTTTGGGAGGAGACTTTTTTACATCAATAAAATTAATTGATTTATTGATCGGTTTATTGATTTTATTTGTCGGAAAAAACTGTATCAAAGCAAAAAAAACAAGACTCCAGAAAACTACTTTTTTGAATACTTTCATTATCTGTTTCGTTGAAGTTGTCCTGTATTATTCAATCTTGATGGATTATTAAGATTCGAATTTGTATCATTCAGAAGCGTGTTGTTCTCAATATCTTCTGTTTGGCTTGGCTTGGCTTTAGCTTTTATTCCTTCAAACGTTCTGGTATCTTTCAGATCCCAATCTTCTTTGGTTTCCCACAAAGGCCTTGCAATAACCATTTTATAATAGACATAAGAATCTTCGGCAAAGGTCTGATTTACAAAATCTGCTTCATCCCAATGTTTATTGTCGTTGTTATCCACCAAAATTCTTACAATATATTCACCCGGTTTTACAATATCAAATTCCACATTGTTTCCGCTTGCATATTTTTGATAAACCGCTTTTTCAGATGAATCAAGCAATTGAAGCCAATATTTTGTTTCAGGCGCGTTGAGAAGTGTAAATTTTAAACTTCCATAATTTTCAACTTTATCAACTTCAAAATCAAAACGCTTTGATTGCGCATTTTGTGCATAATAAGATGAAACCGTCTCTTTTGGAACCGTCAACTGATATTTTTTTCCAACAATAAAATCTGAATTTACCAATATTTGATAAGGATTTGTTTCAGAAATTTTAGCGGTAAACTCCTGAGTTGTCAAGCTATCGCTTTTTAAAGTCCATTTTTCAGGATTTATTTTATCTATAATATAGTTGGAAGTTATTCTAAAATCAGTTTTTGGAGGAAGCATATTTCCGCCGTTATCGGCATTAATATCCATCGCATTTTTTGTATTGTATTTATAAAATATCGATGTTGAATCTTTTCTGTTGTCGGCTTCATAACCAAATCTTAAGTTTTCAGTTACCGTTTGCCCGATATTGCTTTTCACAGCATCAAACCAAATACTTACAGAATCTGATTTTGGACGGTGCGTCACTTTATAATCCTGCAGTTTTTCGTTTAACGAAGATACTTTTACTTCAGAAGGATTTCCCTCAAAAGCCATGAGAATTCCGCCGGGAATTTCTTTCAATTCAGGTTTTTTAAATGGTTTTTTCGACGGATATAGTTTCAAATTCAAACCTGAAATCGATTTTTCAACATTTACCGTATCTTTTTGAAAGCCTATTTTCTCTTTTCCCGGATCATAAATTGAATTTTCATTATCATCATCAAAAGCAATGATTTTATATTTTCCCGGAGCTAGATAATTGAGCTCATAATATCCATCATCATCTACTTTGGTGATATAATATGGCTTCTGCTTATAATCCATCGTATCTTTCAGCTGATACAATCCGACTACCATTTTATTTTCGTTGCTGTTTTGTTTTACGATAGCCAATGCATCTTTTACTTCGCCACTTATGTATAAATCGTCTAGCTTTTCGCCTGTAGAAAAAGCAAAATTAAAATATCTTAAAATATTTGATTCGCTGTTATCTGCAATAGAATTTCCAAAATTAAAGTTGTACGTCGTATTGGCCTGAAGCGTGTCAGACCATTGAATAATCAGATATTTATTGGCAATATTTGAAGGAAGAATTCTTTTGATATTCTTTATTGGCGGAGAAATATTCAGGTTTTTATAGACGTCTTTCAATGTGATATATTCATCAAAATCAATTCTTAATTCTTTGATATCTCTTCTCACATTTACTCTTGTAGTGTCAATATTTGAGCTTAAAAACTTCGGCGCCAAAGTATCTTTCGGACCACCGACGGGCGAACCTACTCTTGCACAAGACTGAACAAGAAATCCGATAATGAATAGAATAAAAAATCTTTTCATGAAAATATTTGAGCAAAAATAAACATTATTCTCCAAAAACTTCATGTCCACCTTTCAAAGAGTCCTGATTATCATTCATTACGCTATGCAATTTATCTTTTTGAGAAGGAAAATCTTCAAACAATCCGGATAAAGCCAGTGCCGTATAAACACGTCCCGAATATTTGTTTCCAATGGCCACGATCGTCACTTTTGATTTTAAAAGATGTGCAAAAACAGAATTCGTTCCATGCCACCAACCATTATGATAAGTCAGTTTTTCACCATTATCAAAAATTTTCATCCGGAAGCCTAAGCCATAATTGTTCTGTCCTGCTTTTTCATTGCTGTATGGAGTGAAAACCATATCCATTAATTCCGGTTTTAAAAAGTTTTTTGAAAACATTGCTTTTGAAAAATTGTAAAGATCCCTTGGCGTGGTATACACATTTTTATCACCATAAATAAGATCTAATCTGTCTAAAGGATAAAGCTTGTTTCCACGATAAAAAAAAGATTGAGCCGCTGTCGGAATATCTTTTTCCTGAAAAATGTAAGTATTATTCATTTTCAGAGGCGTAAAAATCATTTCGTTCATCGCTTGTGGAAAAGGTGTTTTAGTAACTTTTTCGATCAGCAAAGCCAAAAGAGCGTAATTTGTATTGCAATACATAAAGCCGGTATCGGTTTCCCGTGCAAGATCAGGTTTATATTTAATGATCATATTGAGAACATCCTGATTCGTAATATAAGTCTTTGAAAGTTCCGCCGGCTCAGGCTTGATTTTATTGATAAAGTATTCATATTTCGGAAGTCCGCTTCTTTGATCCAATAAGGTTTGAACCGTCACATCAGGATAAGGAAATCCAGTAAAATATTGTGTCAGACGATCTGAAAGTTTTATTTTACCTGCTTCTACCAACTTCATCATCGCCATTGCCGTTAATGTTTTCGAAACGGAAGCTACATGCAAAGGTGTATTTTTATCAATCGCCATTTGGCTACCTTCCCGGGCAAAACCTCTGTAATTTTCGTACAAAATCTGATTGCCTTTTGCTATTAAAATTCCCCCGCTAAGGTCACTTCTTTCCCAAACTTTTTTGTAATACTGATCGATATAATTGATGATAAAGTCTTTATTTGAAAGATTACCGTCAGCAGGTGAAAATACTTTACCCAAATCTACATTTCCGTAGTTGGGAAGATTGGTTGTGTTTTCTGTGACAGATTCTTTGTTTTCGGCTTTGTTTTTACAGGAAAAAAGAAATAAAAAAAAGGTTGTAATCAATACAAAAGTAAGCTTCTTCATGAGTTTCAAAAATGACTGGCAATTTAATAAAACTCAAAATAAATCGGGAAATATGTTTATAAATTATGAATTATTTAACACAATTGTAAAATTTTAGGTGAAAGAATGAATAATTTTATCTACAATTACCTGCGCCAGCTTTTCTTTGCTTTGATGCGTCCAACCTGCAATGTGAGGTGTTACGATTACTTTTTCGGAGTTTAAAAGATACTTTAAATATTCATTTTCTTTTATGCTGAGCGAAGTCGAAGTATCAAGATTTTCAAAAGATGGCTTTTCATATTCTAAAACATCCAGACAAGCGCCTTTTATTTTTCCTTCTTCTAAAGCTTCAACTAAACTTTTCGTTTCCACATTTTTTCCTCTTGCTGTGTTGACGAAATAAAAGTTGTTTTTCATTTCCGAAATGAATTTTGCATCAATTAAATAATGCGTTTCAGCAGTTAAAGGAATATGTAAACTTAGAATTTCAGCTTTTTCTTTTAATTCTTCTAAAGAAACCTGCGTTGCAAACTCATCAGAAAGATCAGGCAAAATATCATGGAAAATCACTTTACAGCCAAAGCCTGAAAATCTTTTTGCGGTTGCTTTTCCCATGTTTCCGTAACCGATAAGACCGATGGTTTTTCCTAATAATTCGTCACCGCGATTTTCTTCGCGCAGCCAAATGCCATTTTTTACTTCTTTTGACGCAATAAAAAGTCGATTCATCAAAATCAAAAGCATTCCGACAACATGCTCGGCAACAGAATCCCGGTTTCCTTCCGGAGAATTGATAAGCTGAATACCTAATTTTTCGGCAATAGGAATATCAATATTTTCCATTCCCGCTCCAACTCTTGCGATAAACTTCAGGTTTTTTCCTTTCTCTAAAAAATTTTCATCTAAAGGAATTCTGCTTCTGATAATCACGCCGTCGTAATTTTCAATCTTATCACAAACCTCATCATAAGGAGAAGTAAAATCTTCTTCCAAAATAAAATTTTGTGCTAAAAGCTGTTCGGTAATGAGAGGATGATTTTTATCTAAAAGGAGAATCTTCATAAAGCAGAAGTTTTGGCTAATTATGAAACTCTAAGAAGGCTCTTGGAAAAGCTTTTTCAGTTCCACAGATTCCTGAGGTTTCATCCTTCCGGAAAGAATTAATGAAAGCTCTTTTCTTCTCAAAGCTGCATCATATCTTTCTTTTTCAAGCTCTGTTTCAGGCTCCATTTCAGGAATTGGGATCGGTCTGTTGAATTCGTCAACCGCCACAAAAGTATAAATTCCTTTATTGGTCTGTATTTTTTTATGATTAATAGGATCATCCAACCAAACATCCACATAAATCTCCATAGAAGTTGAAAATGCGCGGGAAACTTTAGATTCCATTACCACAATTCCGCCTTCGGGAATAGGATGATCAAACGAAACATGATTTACAGAAGCCGTTACAACTCTTCTTTCGCAATGTCTTGTTGCAGAAATCGAAGCGCAACGATCCATTCTTGCCAGCAATTCGCCTCCAAAAAGGTTCCTCAACTGATTGGTATCATTGGGAAGAACGATATTCGTCATTATCGTAAGAGATTCTGACGCTTTTTTTATTTTTGCCATTTTGATTTTGATTTTTGAGTTGCCTTTGGTTTGGCAAGTGTTTTAGACGATCTTATGATCGAATCTTTTCTTAAGGAATCCGTTTTTACAGAATCTGAAACTTTTATCTGAGCAGAATCTGTCTTTACAGGAATTTTGTTCTCAATTCTTTTTGTTTTCGTCTGCACCGATACATCATCAAAAGATTTTTTTCCGAAAAGAATTTCTTTTTGTGTATAAGCCAAATAAAGCATTCCCAAAACCGGAACAATAAAAAGGAAGATCCAAAGAATAGATTTGTTGAATTTATAGTCTTTTTCAGAATTTTCGGGACTTTCTATTTTTTCACCTTTATTAATATCCGAAAAGCGAATTTCTTCCAGTCCGTAAAAATCCGGATGATCAGATTCGAGACGGTTTCCTTTGAAATGAAGATTTCCGTCCTCAATAAAAATGGCTCCAATATTCTGGATTTCCAGATGCTGATCCGCCTGAAGTTTTTTCTTCCAAAAATCAGTTTGTATCTGCAATTCGTTTTCTGCGGCTTCTTTTGAAACTCCTTTCCTGTCGCTTATAAAATTGACCAAATCATCTGATAAAACCTGATAATCAGAATGAAAGACAATTTTTGTAGAAGGCGGAAGTATGCTTCCGTTTTCGGAATTGATGACGGCTTTAGAATTTTCCAGGGAAAACACACCAAACATTGGAACGGCAGCCGTTCCAAATTGTTTCAGATAATCTAAAATGTAAGCTGAAATATTCATTTGGTGGCAAATTTATAACTTTTTCATGACTTTTTGAGACATTTATTTCAACGAAAAAGACTGCCGAAACAGTCTTCAAAAATTTAATTCAACATTTTACGATAATATGGTTTAGGTAAAATATTCTGATGATAATTACTGAATTTTCCAGCTGATTCCAAACATAAAGTTGGTCCCTGCCTGAGAAAAGTAAATCGGATTTGCATCATAAACATATCCGTTGTTTATATATTTCTGATTAAAAATATTATTGACCAAAAGCTTCAAAGCAACATCATGTTTAGCAATTTTAAATTGATATTGCGCATTAAAATCGGTCAGAAGATAATCTTTCAGTTGCAAGTTTTCAGTTTCTGTATTGTCTAAATATTGTTTTCCGACGTATTGATTCATTAAAGCGAACTGGAAATTTTTTGTAGGATTAAATTTCAGGCTCAAATTGGCAATTACGTTTGGTGAGAAAGAGATTTCGGTATTTCCCAATTCATTAATTCCTTCTTCATTTTCAATTCTAAAATCGAGGTTTCTGTTTTGGCTTAAACTTACGTTTCCGGAAATTTCCCACTGTTTTGAAAGTTTTGCCAAAGCACCAACTTCAACACCTCTTCTGTAGCTCTTTCCGGAATTTGTTCTGATAAATTCTCCGATATTACTTATCTGTCCGTTTAAAACCAACTGATTCAGATAATACATATAATAAAGATTGGCCGTAAAAGCCATTTTACCAAATTGCTTTTCTATTCCTGCTTCAAAATCGTGGAGTTTTTCAGATTTTACATCATTATTAGCGATTAAATCGTCACGATTCGGCTCGCGTTGCGCGTGCGCATAAGACACAAATACTTTTCCGCTTCCGATTTTGTAATTGATTCCTGCTTTCGGATTAAAAAACAACCAGTTTTTCTTAAGATTTGCACCTTCATCATCTCCTTCCATCAAGATTTTTGTATCGTAATCGATATTTCTTAATTGTAAATCTCCAAAGAATTCGAAATCATTTACTTTAACTAAAGCTTTAGCAAATCCTGCAACTTCATTTTTCACCGAACGGTTTCTGTAATATTCGTGCTGCGGAATTTGAGGCACAAAAACATCTTTTACATTTCCGTAATGTCTTCCGTAATATTGATTTCCGACAACTCCGAAATTCAGATCCAGATTTTCAAATTTTCCGTATAAAGTTGACACAATTCCGTAGAAATCGTTGTTCAGCCATTTTTTTCTGATAAAATCTGAATATTCTTCACCATTAAAATCTGGCAAATTATATCTTGAATACGGATCGCCTTGCTTATAATTTTCGTAATATCCTCTTCCTTTTGTGTAATGCAAAGTGGTTTCTAAGTTCCATTTTTCATTTAAGCCTTGTTCCCAAAGCAATTGATAATGGTTTTGTCTGTAGTTATCGGTTTCATTATCATAAAATCCGACAATATTTTCCCAGTTTGCATCATAAATTGCTCCTGACAAATTGGTTTTCGGACTTGTTTCCCAGGTTTGTCTGTCAATTCCGTTCCAGGCTTGATACGTTTTTTCTTTTCCGCCAAAAGCCATTAAGCGAAGTTTCGTTTTACCTTCTTCAAATAAAGCGGTGAAATTATAAGAATTTAAATCTGAAAAAGCTCTGTCAATATATCCGTCTGAATGAATATTGGTATATCTTCCCATTACAGAAAGTCGGTTTTTCCAGAATTTTCCGGAACCAACTTCTGCTGAATATTTGTAAGTGTTAAAAGATCCGTAACTGTCATCTGTTTTGAAATAAAACTTTTCTTCAGGTTCTTTTGAAATCACATTGATGCTCGCTCCAAAAGCAGAAACTCCATTATTGGAAGTTCCGACTCCTCTTTGGATCACAATTTGTGATGCCGAGCTCGTCAAATCCGGAACATTGACAAAAAAAGTTCCCTGACTTTCAGAATCATTGAACGGGACGCCATTCATCATCACATTAATTCCTCTTCCGGCAACACCACGAATTCTAAATCCCGTGTATCCAACACCATTTCCGGCATCAGAAGTCGAAATAATAGAAGTTTGATTTTTTAAAAGAATCGGTAAATCCTGCCCGAGATTTCTGCTGTCAAGATCTTTCTGTACATTGATGATCTCTTTGGCAACAGGCAATCTTTTGGTAAAGTTGACAGCTTCAATTTCTCTGATTTTCAGAGAATCTGCGTTTTGAGTTTGCGCAAAACCCAAGGAACTTGCGGTAAGTCCTAAAAAAAATAATCCTTTCATTCTTATAAATTTTTAAAATTTAATGGAATAAAAGGGGATCGATAAGATATTATGATACAACATCCCTAAACAGCATTACCCGTTCCAGGTTCATTGGGTATAATCTCAGCCCCCATTGGAGCACCCCTTTAATTTCAGCGCGAAATTACAAAAATTAAATGATCCGCCAAACTTAATACGCTTTGTTGTTTGAATCAATATAATAATAGCTTTTGTCGTCTTTTGTTACTTCAAACATATTGGCTATTTTCCAGCTGAAGTTTCTTTTAATATCAGAATATTCAAACGGAATTATAATATTATTATTAACGTCAATCACCCCAAATTTGTCTTTGTACGAAGCAATAATCATGGGATTTGATAAGTCATTACCCTCCAGAATATGCAAATATTCATATTGCGGATAAATTTTGTATTGCTTGTAATCTGCCGGGTTTTCGAATTTTTCGTCTTCAATAATTCCGTAATGTCCATCTAATATATAAGCATGGAACAGCTGTTTTTTAAATTCTGTTTTACACTTTCCAAGATCCGAACTTTTATATTGATAAACTCTTTTACCGGATTTATTGATTCTGTAAGAAATATTATTCTTTTCCACGGTGGCAAAATCGGCTGTCCCGAATTTCCTTGCTTTTGGATTTGGAGAATTTAAAAGATTGCAATCTTGAGCAAAAAACATCGCAATATGATATTCCGGTTCGATGATAAATTCTCCCGCCTGATTAATATATCCAAATTTATCCGTCAGTTTTTGAGGAATCAGCAAAGGCACATCTTCATTAAGAATAATTAAATCATTTCCTTTTTCCTGTTTTACAGCTTGCTTCGGAAGACTTTTTTTAATATTTAACGTATTATTTTTCAAACTTTTAACTTGAGAAAATAGTATTGCCGATAAAAGGATAAAAATAAAACCAAAAACTTTCTTCATATTTACTTGCGTTCAAAATATCTGCCAAAAATAGAAAATATAAAATTCATATTTATAAAGAATCTAAATAATTTAGGCTTGAAAAAATATTAAAAATTCGTAATTTTGAGGACATTTTTAACTGTTTGATAATTTTAAAACGTTTTGGAGATATGACATTTGATATTGATATGATCAAAAAAGTGTACGAGCGTTATCCCGAAAGAGTCGCTGCGGCAAGACAAATTGTAGGGAAGCCTCTTACATTATCAGAAAAAATACTATACACTCACCTTTGGGGGGGCAATGCTACACAGGAGTATGAAAGAGGAAATTCTTATGTGGATTTTGCTCCGGACAGAGTAGCAATGCAGGATGCAACTGCACAAATGGCACTTTTACAATTTATGCAGGCTGGAAGAGCAAAAGTAGCTGTTCCGTCAACTGCACACGCGGATCACTTGATTCAGGCGAAAGTAGGTGCCGATAAAGATTTACAGGAAGGAATCAATAAAAACTCTGAAGTTTTCAGCTTTTTAAGTTCTGTTTGCGATAAATATGGAATCGGTTTCTGGAAACCAGGAGCTGGTATCATTCACCAGGTTGTACTTGAAAATTATGCTTTCCCGGGAGGGATGATGATCGGAACCGACTCTCACACAGTAAATGCAGGAGGATTGGGAATGGTTGCTATCGGTGTCGGAGGTGCTGATGCGGTAGACGTAATGGCAGGAATGGCTTGGGAACTTAAAATGCCAAAATTAATCGGTGTAAAACTAACCGGTAAAATGAGCGGCTGGACTTCTGCAAAAGACGTTATCCTGAAAGTTGCAGGTATCCTTACCGTAAAAGGCGGAACAGGATGCATAGTAGAATATTTCGGAGAAGGAGCAGAATCTCTTTCAGCAACAGGTAAAGGAACAATCTGTAACATGGGTGCTGAAGTAGGAGCTACAACTTCTACTTTCGGATATGATGATTCAATGAGAAGATATCTGGCGGCAACCGGAAGACAAGACGTAGTAGATGCTGCGGATAAAGTTGCTGAACATTTAACAGGTGATGCTGAAGTATATGCAAACCCGGAACAATATTTTGATCAGGTAATTGAAATTAACCTTTCAGAATTGGCTCCGCACCTTAACGGACCTTTCACTCCGGATTTGGCAACGCCAGTTTCAGAATTCAAAGCTAAGGCAGAAGCAAACGGATGGCCTATTGAAGTAGAATGGGCTTTGATCGGATCTTGCACCAACTCTTCTTACGAGGACTTGTCAAGAGCAGCTTCTATCGTTGAAGATGCAGTAGCAAAAGGAGTAAAACCTAAAGCTATTTTAGGAATCAACCCAGGATCTGAGCAGGTAAAATTCACGGCAGAAAGAGACGGTTTTTTAGATTCTTTCAGAAAATTTGAAAACGCAAGAATTTTCACTAATGCTTGTGGACCTTGTATCGGACAATGGGATAGAGAAGGCGCTGAAAAAGGTGAGAAAAACTCTATCATCCACTCTTTCAACAGAAACTTTGCTAAAAGAGCAGATGGTAACCCAAATACTCATGCATTCGTAGCTTCTCCGGAAATGGTAGCTGCAGTTGCAATTTCGGGAAGGTTAGACTTTAACCCGATTACAGATACATTAACAGCCGAAAATGGCGAACAGGTAAGATTAAACGAGCCTCAAGGTTCTGAATTACCTGCAAGAGGTTTTGCTGTTGAAGATGCAGGATATCAAGCACCTTCTGAAGACGGATCTATTGTTCAGGTAAATGTAAGCCCTACTTCGGACAGACTTCAGCTATTAGAAGAATTCCCGGCTTGGGATGGTAAAAATATTACGGGAGCCAAACTTTTGATCAAAGCTTTCGGAAAGTGTACTACCGACCATATTTCAATGGCTGGGCCTTGGTTGAAATACAGAGGTCACCTTGATAATATTTCAAACAACATGTTGATCGGAGCTGTAAATGCTTTCAACATGGAAACCAATAACGTGAAAAACGTATTTACCGGAGAACACGGTGAAGTACCTTCTGTACAAAGAGCTTACAAAGCCGCTGGAGTACCTACAATTGTTGTGGGTGATCAAAACTACGGTGAAGGTTCTTCAAGAGAGCACGCTGCAATGGAGCCGAGACATCTTGGTGTAAAAGCAGTATTGGTAAAATCATTTGCAAGAATCCATGAAACTAACCTGAAAAAGCAAGGTATGTTGGGATTGACTTTTGCCAATGAAGAAGATTACGATAAAATTTTAGAAGATGATACGATCAACTTCTTAGATTTGGATCAGTTTGCTCCGGGAAAACAGTTGACTTTAGAATTTGTACATGCTGACGGAACCAAAGACATCATCATGGCAAACCATACTTACAATGCTCAACAGATTGACTGGTTTAAGGCAGGATCTGCTTTGAACTTAATTAAGCAACAGGAAAACTAAGATTAGATATTTTTTATATCTATTATAAATAAGCAAAAGCCTCACATTCGTGAGGCTTTTTTTGTAACAAAGTCTGTTTTTAAGCGTCTAACCGAATATTAGTAATAAAACCATTTATGAAAAAAACTATATTAGCGTTGTCTGTTTTAGGTTCAGTAATGACTTTTTCGCAGGAAAAAAACAATAATCAGGTAAAAGAAAAAGAAATTGAAGGTGTTGTCATTACCAAAACCAAAAAAGCTGTTGAACAGAAAGCAGACCGCACGATTTTTGACTTTTCGGAGCAGCCGCACCTCAACAACGGAAATGTTTTAGAAGGAATTAAAAAACTTCCGGGTTTGGTTTCTACAGACATTGCAGGAATGATGTATCAAGGGAAAATTTTGGACGTTTTCCTCAACGGAAGACCTTTAAATATTACTTCAAACGAGCTAAATTCTTTCTTGGAAGGAATGCCCGCAAATTCAGTTGACAGAATCGAAGTGATTACCCAACCCGGCGCAGAATTTCCTGCGACTTCGGGAGGCGCAATTATGAATATTATTACGAATAAAAACGCTAATAAATATTTAACTGCAACTTATTCAGGTAATTACAATTTTTCTAATGAAGATAAACTGAGAAACAGAACAAGCCACTCTTTAAACCTGAATGCAAGAAATAAATTGTTCGGATGGCAATTGAGCGTGGGACAAAATTACCGCGAAAGTAATCTTAATTCTAACCAGGACAATCTGATGTTTGCCAATACGGACAGAATCGGAAGAGGATATTTTGCAAAATCCGGTCTGACGTTTGATTTAGGAGAAGATCGATTGCTTTTGAATTATGATATTTACCATAATAAAAATGATAATTACACTTCGAGCAATGGTTTAGCTGATATTTTGGCAGAGATAAATCCTGACGTTTACAGAGAAGTACGTTTTGACGCTTATGACGCAGCAGAAACTAATAATCTTCGACAGGAAGGCGTAATAACTTATCAAAAACGTTTTGCTAATGACAAGTCAAAAAAACTTGATTTTCAATTTGGATATACGAAATCAGACAGCAAATTTGGACAGGATAATATTTTCAGGAAAGGTGTATTTACTGACAACAATCTAGGAGAAACTTATGATTTCAGCGCAGGAAGCGTTTTGGAAAACAGTTCAGATATGCGAATTGCCAACTTTAAAGTAGATTATTCTCAACCTTTAAAAATTCTTGATGAAGGAAAAGTAAGTTTTGGAGGTTTATATGAAAAGCAGAATTTTGACACCAAAAGCAAAGGCTTAACCAATCTGGAATATCAAAGACAAACGGCTTCCACTTATCTGGAGCTTCAGGCAAAACTAAAGAAATTTGATTTTATTGCCGGAGCAAGAGCTGAAAATTATGACATTTCGGGAGTTACAAGACGAGATAGTGCGAATGTAATTCTTCAGGATAATCTAATTCCTTTTAATAAGTTTAAAATTTTCCCGAATGCAAGCGTGCAGTACAATCTGATGAATCAGGTTTATGCAATGGTGAATTATAACAAAAAAATCAACCTTCCGAGCATTTCTGCACTGAATCCGAATAACAATACATTTCAGGGTCCAAATACTCAGGTGACAGGAAATCCTTTTCTTCAGCCAACAATATTTGATAATTATGAAGTGAAAATTTCTGCTTTTGATTATGCATTTATTGGCTACAGCGTGAGCAATGCAAAAAATCAGGTGGCGCAAATCATCAGAAGGGAAGGAAAAAATATCTTCAATGAGCAGGTGAATATTTCGAATCTGAAAATCCATAATTTCAATGTAGGATTGCCGATTCCGTTTATGGTTTTCACAAAACCATTGAGCGAAATCATGAAGTTTGATTTTAATCCTGACAAGATCAATTTTATGTATCTGTATGCAGGTTATCAGAAACACGATATCAATAACCTGAAAAACAATGGCTTTTGGATTTTTAATATTATGACGCAGATTTTATTACCTAAAGACATAAAACTGACCGCCAATTACAGCTATTTGACGCCAAGAGCGGGATATTTTTACTTTACTGCAGAAAAACCATTTAATAATTCTGTCGACATTACTTTAACTAAAAAGTTTTTGGATAATCGTTTAACAGTTTCCATCTTCGGAAATGACATTTTAAACGGGCAGGTGATGCAGATAAGAACGAATAATCCGACAGGCGGAGAAAGTCTGTTTATCCGCACAAAATATGACAGCAGAAACTTTGGGCTTTCTGTAAATTATAAAATTCCTACTAAAAATAAACTTGCCAAAGAAGACCCGAATATTCTTAAAAGCACCAAAAAAGAAGACGGAGGTTTGGTACCGCAAGTACAATAAACTTCTGCTAAATATAAAACAAAACCGACTCTGGACAACAGAGTCGGTTTTATATTAAATTAATAAATTTTACTTTTTAATCACTTTAATTGATTGTTGTAAACCGTTTTTCATATCCAAAATTAAAATATACATTCCTTGAGAAAGATCCTGTAATTGTAAAGCTGATTCCGGTTGATTGATATTTCTGATCAGTTTTCCTGAAGCATCCATAACTTTTATAGATTTTACCATTTCAGGTTTGCTGATATTTATTAATTCAGAGAATGGGTTTGGATAAGCTTTTACTATATCCTTTGCAATAGCTTCTGAAGTCGACAGTGTTTTTAATTCATAAGCTAAATTATCAATTGACAAACTGTTTGCCGGTGTTCCCGGGTTTCTTATTGCTAACTGTGTTACTCCTACAGGTAATACTGGGATATCAAATGAAAAAGGGGTAATAGTGTTCACTGCCGCAACACTAAATGTAGTTAGTTGCACAAAAGTATTTGTCGTATCTAAATAACCTATTTCTAGTATTCCACCCGCAGTTACCGAAGCTAAGGCATCAAATTTTAATCTGTAATTACCCGATTGTAATGTACTCATTTGAGGTAATGCAACATACGCAATCCTAGTCCCTGAAGTCCATAAATACAAAGTATTATTACCTGTAATGGTTGTACTACTTGAAATATGCCCTCCGTTGTTAGTTCCTAAGTTAGTCCAACAAGTTGGTAACACTCCTGCACTACCATTAGAAACCCCTGTATAAGCCTCAAAACCTTCAAAATACTCCCCTGGAAGTGCTGCACAATTTGTAGTAAAGCTGACAGCAGGAGTCCAACTGCTCTTATCCGTAGAACTACATACAGACCTTACCCATACAAAATAAGTACTAGCAGGTTGTAGCACACCCGATGGAGTAGATAAACCAGTAACAATCAAACTTGGAGTAGTAGCAGAAGTCGGCGCAACATTAGAAATTGAATAATAAACATCATAACCATTTGCAGGAGAAGATGATGAAGCACTCCATTGAATCATTGCAGATGTAGTTGTAATATTGCTAACAGATACATTGCTAGGTGGCAAACATGTAGGCATTACTTCCCAATATATATCATCCCAATAATGATTTGCGGTTGTAGCACCATTGTTTCTTATTGCTAATCTAGCATTAGATGGTACTGTTGCCGGAATACTAACTGTATATTCAGAGTTAAGGGCGGTATAACTTGTATTTGTAATATTAACTGTTTGGACATTTATAAATGTTGACGCATCTGTAGTATTAGTGACATATCCAACATCTAAAGCTCCAGTTCCAGAATTAACTCTAGCTTTGAACCTCAACCAATGAGTTCCTGCATTTACATTACTAAATTCCGGAAGTACAACGACAGTAGCATTAGCAGATGTAGATGTTGTCTGTAAAATATGTCTTGTTCCTGATGCCGGACTTGTTGAGCTGATACTTTGTGCAGTATTAGAGCCACCAACAATTCTTGTCCAACAATCGGGCACTATATTCCCTGTGGAATAGCTGTCAAAATTTTCAAACATTGAAGTCATTGGTCCACATAATGTTTTAAATGTATAAGGCCCTTTCCATACACTATTTCCATTAGCTCCTCCACAAACCGCTCTTATATAAAATTCATAATTTGTATTTGATGTAAGTGTGGTTGGGTTTAAAATATTGGTAGTAGTATTGCTGAATGTTGTGGGTAGTCCGCTTCCTGCTGGTTGAACAGCATAATCCCAAGACGTTTCAACACCTCCCGCTGTCCAACTGATGTTTACTCCATTTTGAGTAATTCCGGTAGTTGCTACATTAGTTGGTGCAGGACACAATACAGCATGATCAAACCCAATATAGGGTCTTCTTGAATTTCTTGAGGCTAATGAAGCAGGTAAAGTTCCTGTTGTATTGTTACTGTATTTGGTTTCTTCACCTGAAGTAGATCCACTTACACAAGGACTGGTATATTCATAAGACCAGGTAATTGCATTACTAGCTGTAGGATTGTTATATTCTAGAAAAACAGCTAAATTCTGAGTTCCGGAATAGGTAAAATTAGTAGTAAAAGGAATTTGCTTCCATCCTCCGCCTGTACCAATTAGAGGTGCCGGGTTCCCATCAAAAACCAATGTTGCACCTGTAGAAGCAGTTACCCAATCTAATGCTCCAGATCCCCAATCTGAATTGGAGACCTCCTTGAGATATACCTTGAGATTAGGAGTGCCCAATATACCAGTGCCATGCCCGGCTCCTGTGTGAAAATAAATGCTTGTGAGCGTTTGAGATGCTATCCCGGTAAGTTGGGTTGAAGGATAAATTGATGTAAGTCTGTTGGTAGCATTCGCGGTCGCAACTGTATACATCGGTCCGTAAGTATTACTTTGCGTTGTGCTAGGTAGATTTGAGCATACGCCAATTGTCCAAACTTGAGCTTTCATAGCTGCATGTCCTGCGGTCAGAAATGTGATTCCTAAAGCCAAATTCCTTAAGTGGGAATTAATTTTTTTAGGTACAGAAAAAAAATTGTAGAATTGTTTCATTTGTTTCTAGTTTTGAATGTAACAAATATAATATTTTTTTTAAATAAACAAACATATATTAATTACGCAGTAAAAATATCAAAAATACACGTTTCTAAAAAGATTATTTGTAACAAAAACAAACAATGATTAAAATTAACACAATGAGAATTTATACTGACTTTTTTATTTTTCAACTAACAACTCTAAAAACAAAGACCGACCTTAATAACAAGGCCGGTCTTATAAGTATTACAAAAATTTATTTTTTAATCACTTTAATTGATTGCTGTGAGTCGTTTTTCATTTCTAAAATCAAAATGTACATTCCTTGAGAAAGATCTTGTAATCTTAAAGTTGATTCCGGTTGATTGATATTTCTGATCAATTTTCCTGAAACATCCATAACTTTTATAGATTTTACCATTTCAGGCTTGCTGATATTTATTAATTCAGAGAATGGGTTTGGATAAACCTTGATTGTATCTTTAGTAACAGCCTCAGAAGTAGATAAACAAGCTACATCAACCGTAGCGGTTACCGTAGTTCTTGCAGATTCGCATCTTGTAGAGATTTTCCAATCATAGAAATAGTAATACAAATCATTACGTGGAGTATTATTAGGTGTAGAAGTTGTTGTACTGGTATTGATAGTTAGAACATTTGGAACCGTAAACGGATATGCATACCCTCCAGCCGGAACATTTGCAGAAGGATCAAAAAGCAGGCCGCTGATTCCTGTGAAACTTCTCATACGCAGTTTGTAGTTTGTTTCAGGAAAAATTCCAAAATCAAGATTTACAATATGAGGAACGGGCGATGAACTGTGAGAACCAACCACATTTTCTGTTTTTGTATGTAATATGTTCCCGTTACCATCTATTACATCTATAGTTACAGTTCCGGAAGCACCTGTGGCGCTTGTAGGATATATAGTCACGCTCTGTAATCTGAAAAAAGACAGGGCATCAAAAACCAATCCCATATTCGTTGTTCCTGATCCGTTTGACGGAGAATTATTAAATATATCTTTTCCTGTTGTAATATCAGCTTCTCCTGTAGACGCACTTACATAATAGTCGGTAGTCGTCGCTAAAGCAGGAGTTGTGTAAGAATTACCTGTATTGAGCAAATTACCTCCTGTTTGTGAATCATACCAATTTAAGGTAATTCCAGTAGCAGCAGTAACATTCAATGTTGCAGGCTGACCCGGACATACTGTAACGCCTGTCGTGGACAAAACAGGAGAAGGCGTGCACAAAGTTGTAAATTCTACAGGGTTCAATATCCAGATACTTTCATTACCAGCACCACAATTTGATCTTACCCAAACATAATATTTAGTCAATGCAGCCAACTGATCGATCATATAAGAAGTTCCCTGCACGTTCTGATAAGAAGGTGCGGTTGTAGAAGTTGGCGGCGTATTGCTTGTGCTGTAATAAATATCATATCCTGTGGGATTTGACGAAGATAAAGGCCAAGATATTGAAGCAGTATTGGTTGTGTAAGAATCTATACTAAGGCCTTTTGGTGTATAACAGTTCGGCGGAGTCCATGTGTAGGTGAAACCTGCCCCAGGCATTCCAGGTAAGGCATTCACAGTGTTGTACGCTTGCTGGCTGTTATTTGCTGTTCCTGGAGTCGAATTAGTAAAAGCAGTAGCTATGGTATTAACTCTATTATTATAATCTAAATTGTTGCTTCCCCTTAATCCAACCTGAGCAGTTAAACCTATAGCAGTATTTCCTACAAGATAAGTTCCACTGTCATAAACAACTTTTATAGTATTTGATGTTTCCTGCAGTCTGATCTGGAACGAGAAAACGTAAATATTTGTTGTTGAAGGTGTAGAATTTGGCCTGAAATTTTTCCATTGAATTACTATTTCTCTATTAGGCGCAACACCCAAAGTTTCCCAGCTTATTTCTCCTGTTGCTCCGTTAATATCAAAGACAGAATTAATATTCCTTCCCCATGCGGCAACGGCGCCATCATAAGATGTAGTTCCGGAAATAGGCAATGTATATGTCGTTGCAGGCGCATTTGTTCCAAACGTTATAAACCCGTTGGTAGATACATTAATAGTATTTTGTGGAATTTCGTTAAAAATAAAGTTAAAAGGCAAAGTAACAGGATAAATATCACTGTCGAGATTGCCGCTTGCGTCATTTCCCGAAGCCAATCCTAAAACCGTCCCCGTAGTAATTGGAATATAAGTTCCTGCTGATTGTACAAAACTGTAAGCACTTACTTGTGCATTAAAAGATTGTTGCCATCCTAAGAAAAAAGCAAAATATAAAGCTGCATTTTTCAAATCGTTTGTAAACTTTCTGTTTTTAAAAAGAAGTTTGTAAAATTGTTTCATTCATAAAGATTTAATGCTGACAATTTTACAATTTATTCCCAATAAATAATGATTTATAAGTTTACAATATTATTGGTGTGTGTTTTATATGTGCTAGTTCATTAATAATATGTGGCACATAATAAAATAATGAAAAAAAATCTATGTTTTATCTTCACAAGCTTTCCAGATTGGATCATTTTTTGGGACGGCTGCTGTAATCTCGATATTTTCCTTGGTGACAGGATGTATAAATTCCAGCTTTCTTGCATGAAGGTTAATTCCGCCATCGGGATTAGATCGCGGTGCACCATATTTAAGATCTCCTTTTATAGGAATTCCGGTTTTTGATAATTGGGCACGTATTTGATGATGCCTTCCTGTTTCAAGATCTATTTCTAAAAGCAGATAATTATCTAAAGTTTTAATAACATGATAAGTAAGGATTGCTTCTTTTGCACCTTCAGTTGCTTTTGGGAAAACAATTGCCTTATTATTTTTTTCATTTTTCTTTAAATAATGAATCAATCTTTGGCTTTGAGGAATCATTTCTTTAGCAACAACCGCCCAATATGTTTTCTTAACTTCCCTGTTTTTTACCATTTGTGTCAAACGGGAAAGAGCCTTTGAAGTTTTAGCATAAATCACTAATCCTGAAGTTGGCCGATCGATACGATGTACCAAGCCAAGAAAAACATTTCCCGGCTTAGCATCTCTTTTTTTTATAAAATTTTTAATAGAATCCAGCAACGATTCATCACCGGTTTTATCTCCCTGCACCAACTGCCCTACTTTTTTGTTGATAACTAAAAGATGGTTATCTTCATAGACAATCTGTTCTTCCATAATTACTTACGAAAACTTGGCCTGTTCGAAAACGAAATTATAACTCCCGCAAGCAAACCAATCGTTTTAATTGCCGAAAACTTAGAATCTATTGGTAAAAAAGCACCAACGATGCACAAACCTGCGGCCGCATACATCGGATAAATAAATTTGGGATTAGACAATAAAGGCGCCTGCAAAACAAAGCTTAAACCTATTAAAATATAAAATAACTTCCTGGAAAGCAGCTCATTAATCTCTGCTGAAAAAAAATCAAACCATCCTGCAAGCAAACATATAATTGCAAGAACGGATATAATACCTTGTGCTGTCTGTAAATTTTGTCTCATTAATAACTTTCATTTTGGTTAGGAAAATCTGCGCTTTTTACATCTTTCACATATTGAGCAACAGCTCCTGTGATTTCTGTATAAAGGTCAAGATATCTTCTTAAAAATTTTGGTGAAAAGCCTTTATTCATTCCCACCATATCGTGATAAACCAAAACCTGGCCGTCGCAATTGGGTCCTGCCCCGATTCCGATAGTTGGAATTGAAATACTTTCGGTTACTTTTTTTGCAAGCTCTGCAGGAATTTTTTCTAAAACAATCGAAAAACAACCTAATTCTTCCAAAAGTTGAGCATCGCTGATCAGTTTTTCGGCTTCTGCTTCATCTTTAGCTCTCACTTTATAGGTTCCGAACTGGTAAATCGATTGAGGCGTCAATCCCAAATGTCCCATCACCGGAATTCCCGCATTGATCATTTTTTTTATCGATTTTGAAATTTCCTTTCCGCCTTCAATTTTAACGGCGTGAGCGCCACCTTCTTTCATCATTCTTACGGCAGATTCCAATGCTTTGTCCGGATTGCTCTGATATGTCCCGAAAGGAAGATCCGCAACCACCAAAGCTCTTTCTATTCCTCGTACCACACTTTGAGTATGGTAAATCATCTGATCCAAAGTAATAGGCAATGTCGTTTCGAAGCCGGCCATTACATTGGCAGCAGAATCTCCGATCAAAACCGCATCTACTCCTCCCGCATCTACCATTTTTGCAGTCGTAAAATCGTAGGCAGTAAGCATCGTTATTTTTTCCTTATCGAATTTCATTTTTCGCAAGGTTTCAGTCGTTACTTTTTTAATTTCAGAGTGAACAGACATAATGTATGTGATTATTATAAGTTAAAAAGTCGGCTTTCGCCGACTTGTATTGTATGGTTTATAAAACTACGTGACCTAGTTTCATGAGTTTATCGTGATTCAGAATTTTGATATTTCTACCATCAACTTCGATAAGATTGTCCTGTTTAAATTCAGAAATTAATCTGATTGCACTTTCTGTAGCAGTTCCTATAATATTGGCAATTTCTTCTCTTGTTAAAGATATTTTAATAAAACCTTCCGGATCCGTTCCCAATTTTTGTTCTAAAAGAATTAAGATTTCAGCAAGTCTTTCTCTTACTGTTTTTTGTGCCAAAAAAGTAATCGTATTTGAAGACTCGCCAAGCTCGTAAGATATCTTCTGAAGCATGACAAATGACATTTGTGAATCTACTTCAAGCAAGTACATAAAAATCTCTGCAGGCAGAAAAATACATTCTACATCGGTCATTGCTTCAGCTTTAGCCTGAAAGTTTTCACCACAAAGCAAAGATCTGTAGCCAATGATATCTCCTTCCTTGATAAACCTTAAAATCTGGTCTTTTCCAAATGCTCCGGACTTAGAAAGTTTTGCTGCGCCCTTTTCTATAAAGTATATTCCTTTAGGCGTTTCTCCATCTTCAAAAATGACATCATGTTTTTGAAAGCTAAGCTTCTTTTTAGCATTCATGTATCTTTCAAAATCTGTATTGGAAAGCCTTTCCTTAAAGGATTTATCGTTAAAAACCCTGGCAAATCTTTCTTCAATGGCAATCTGTTGTTCCTGCGACATTTTAATATGACATTTATCACAAAAATAGAACATTTTAAATCGATAAACAAAAAAAATTGTTATAATTTTGTAAGTCAATAATTTATGAAGGTGAGCGAGAACTGTTTTCATTGTGGGCAAGACATAGAAAAGGAACGAATTCCTTTTGACGAAAAGATTTTCTGTTGCAATGGCTGCAAATCTGTCTACGAAATCCTGAATATCAACAATCTAAGTAATTTTTACGAACTCAATAAAACTGCAGGAATTCGCCCAAGCGACGAAAATTCTTCCCAGTTTGATTATCTCGATACACCCGAAATTTTTGACAAAATCACAGATTTTTCCGAAGGAAATACAAGTCTTGTGACCTTTAAAATTCCGGTGATTCACTGCTCATCATGTATTTGGCTTCTCGAAAGTCTGCATACCCTTCACAAAGACATCAATTATTCTCAAGTCAACTTTACACGCAAGAATCTGCAGATTTCTTTCAATCATAAAGATTTAAAATTAAGCGAATTAGCTAAATTCTTAACAAATCTCGGCTACAAACCCGCAATAAGTCTTGAAACAGCTGATAAAAACGAAGATCATTTAGACAAATCCCTGATCGTAAAATTGGCAATCGCCGGATTTGCGTTTGGAAACGGAATGTTCCTCGCCTTTCCAGAATATATTGGCGGTGAAGATGTTTGGATGCAAAACTACAAAGGTCTCTTCAGAACCTTGATGTTTCTTTTGGCTATTCCGGTTGTATTTTATTCAGCTTCAGATTATTACAAATCTGCATGGTACGGTTTGAAAAATAAAATCGTCAACATTGATGTTCCGATTGTTTTAGGAATTTTCGTTCTGTTTGGAAGAAGTGTTTATGAAGTTGTAACTGATTATGGACCAGGATATTTCGACACTTTATGTGGCCTTTTATTCTTTATGCTTTTGGGGAAAATATTCCAAAAAAGGACATACAGCTCGCTTTCATACGACAGAGATTACAAATCATTTTACCCGATTGCCGTAACTAAAGTTGATTTTAACGGAAAACAAAACAATATTTTACTTTCTGAAATCAAAATCGGTGACAGAATTTTAGTAAGAAATCAGGAAATCATTCCTGTGGATGCAATTTTGATTAATGGTGAAGGAAATATTGACAACAGCTTTATCACCGGAGAAAGTGAAAGCATCAGCAAGCAACCCGGCGATAAAATCTTTGCGGGTGGAAAGCAAATCGGCTCATCTCTGGAATTAGAAGTCATCAAAAATGTAGATCAGAGTTACCTGACGCAACTTTGGAACAAGGAAGCTTTTAAAAAACATGAAACCGGACTCGATACTTTAATCAATAATATCAGCAAATATTTTACATTTATCATCTTGGGAATTGCTCTGATTTCAGGGATTTATTGGTCATTTTTCGATCTGGAAAAAATGTTTCAGGTGATTTCGGCAATTCTGATTATAGCGTGTCCTTGCGCGCTGGCGCTTTCTTCGCCGTTTACTTTTGGTCATATTATGAGGATTTTAGGTCGAAATAAATTTTACGTAAAAGATACTTTAACCATTGAAAAAATCTCAAAAGTAGACGCTTTGGTTTTTGATAAAACCGGTACGATTACCCAAAGAAAAAAAACGAACATAAAATACGAAGGATCTGAAATTCAGGAATTTGACTTAATGAATATCAAAACTTTATTAAAAAACTCAAATCATCCGCTTTCAAAATCTTTGTATGAATTCATTGAGATTAATGACGATTATTTCCCGGTTGAAAATTTTGTTGAGATTTCAGGAAAAGGATATGAAGCCAGCGTTCGCGGAAATATATATAAAATCGGCTCGGCAAAATACAACGATCAAGTTTCAAAAAACCTTGAAACCGCTGTTTATGTCAGTAAAAACAATGAGTTTTTAGGAAAATTCATCTTTAAAAATGAATACCGCGAAAACCTTAAAAATCTTTTCAATAAACTGATTCATTATAAAATTTTCATTCTCAGCGGAGACAATTCGTCGGAAGAAAATCAATTAAAAGAAATCATTCCGAATGTAAGTTCAATGGCTTTCAACCAAAGCCCGGAAGACAAGCTGAATTATATTAAAAACCTTCAGGACGACGGCTTGAAAGTCATCATGCTTGGAGACGGCCTGAATGATGCCGGAGCTTTAAAGCAAAGCAATGTCGGAATTGCTATTTCAGATGATTCCAACTCGTTTACGCCATCTTCTGACGTCATCATGAACGGTGAAAAAGTAGCCCAGCTAGACAGTTATCTGAATGTTTGTAAAGGTTCTATGACGATTGTTAAATTAACATTCGCAATCAGTTTCCTTTACAATATTGTAGGTTTAAGCTTTGCAGTTACCGGGCATATGTCACCATTGTTTGCCGCGATTCTGATGCCGTTAAGTTCTATCACGGTGATTTCTTTCACTACCGTTTCGACCTGGATTTTGGGTCGGAAATATTTCAGAAAACAGGCGTAAAAGCCCTTATTTAGACTTATTTTAAATTAGCTGAAAGGCCTATTTCGTGATTAATGTCATTATTTTTCATTAAATTTGAACCCCGAAAATAGGTTAATTTTGTTGTCAAATGGATATTCTATATTTAATGATCCTGTGCAGTGTTTCTTTGGCTGCTGTTTTCCTGATTGTTTTTATAGTAAACGCCAGAAAAGGGCAGTTTGAAGATGATGAATCTCCGGCTGTAAGGATACTTTTTGAAGATGAAATAAAAGAGAAAAAAGATTCTGGCAACAAAGACAAACAAGAAGAAAAAGGAGAAAATAATAAAATTGAAGAAAAAAGTGAATAGTTGATATGGAGACACAAAAGTTTAGTTATGACAACAGTATTGTTCGGGCATTCCTTTATGCGACCGTAGTTTTCGCAATCATAGGGTTTTTGTTTGGGCTTACAGCTGCATTAATGCTTTTTTACCCAGAGCTTCCGGAATTTTTATTCGGAACCGATGACACTACGATTCAGAGTTTGAAAAGTGGTAATATTCAGGGGCTGATCAATACGAACGGTGCATTTGGGTTTGGTAGAATAAGAATGCTGCACACTACGACTGTTATTTTTGCTTTCGTATGTAACAGCGTATTTGTAGGAGTATATTACTCTTTACAAAGGCTATTAAAATCAAGAATGTACAGCGATACATTGTCATGGATCCATTTCTGGACATGGCAGATTATGATCATCGCTTCATATATTACGTTCTTTATGGGAATCAATACCTCTAAAGAATACGCAGAACATGAATGGCCTATTGATATTTTGATCGCATTCTCATGGATCGTTTTCGGTATCAATATGTTCTTAACAATTGCGAAGAGAAGAGTAAGACATTTATATGTGGCAATCTGGTTCTACATCGGTACTTGGATTGCAGTAGCAATGCTACACATTTTCAACAACCTTGAAGTTCCGTTAACTTTTACAGGCTGGAAATCTTATTCTGCATATGCAGGAGTAAAAGATGCCATCGTACAATGGTGGTATGGGCATAATGCAGTAGCATTTATCCTTACAACTCCGGTTTTAGGTTTGATGTATTACTTCTTACCAAAAGCGGCAGACAGACCGGTTTTCTCATACAAGCTATCTATTATTCACTTCTGGTCATTGATCTTTGTATATATCTGGGCTGGCCCTCACCACCTTCAGTATACAGCACTTCCGGCATGGGCTCAGGCAGTAGGAACAGGTTTCTCTATCATGCTTATTGCACCATCTTGGGGAGGTATGCTAAACGGTCTTCTTACCTTGAGAGGAGCTTGGGATAAAGTAAGAGAAAATCCGATTCTTAAGTTTTTCGTGGTTGCCGTTACCTGTTATGGTATGGCGACTTTTGAAGGTCCGCTTTTAGCAACAAAAAATATCAACAAAATCGGTCACTTTACTGACTGGGTTATTGGACACGTACATTTAGGTGCATTAGGATGGAATGGCTTTATGGCATTTGGGGTTATCTATTATTTGATCCCAATTCTTTGGAGAACCAAACTTTGGTCTGTAAAATTGGCTAACTGGCATTTCTGGTTGGGTACTTTAGGTATTATTTTCTATGCCGTGCCAATGTATATTTCAGGATTTACTCAGGGATTGATGTGGAAACAATTCAATCCGGACGGTACTCTATTGTGGAAAAACTGGCTGGATACCGTGACTGCAATTATTCCTTACTTTAAAATGAGATTCTTAGGAGGATTATTTTATCTGGCAGGAGGTATTTTGATGGTCGTAAACCTTGTAGCTACAGCAAGAAAAGGATCATTCCAAAGTGAAGTTCCGGCAGAAGCACCAGCTTTAGCAAATATCAGCAACAAACGTAAAGAAGGAGAAGGTACTCACCTTTGGCTTGAAAGAATGCCAATGTTATTGGGTATCCTTGCATTCATCACTATATCTATTGGTAGTTCAGTTGAAATTATCCCAACATTATCTCTTAAGAAAAGTGTACCTACCATTTCAGCGGTAAAACCATATTCTCCATTGGAGTTAGAAGGTAGAGATCTTTACATCCGTGAAGGCTGTAATGCCTGCCACTCTCAGATGGTAAGACCGTTCAGAGATGAGATTGTAAGGTTTAACGGTAAAAACGGACAATACTCAAAAGCAGGAGAGTTTGTCTATGACAGACCATTCCTTTGGGGATCAAAAAGAACAGGACCGGATTTGCACAGAGAAGGTGGCAAAAACCCAAGTTCTTGGCATTACAAGCACATGTATAACCCAAGATCTACATCGGCAGGTTCTATCATGCCTCGTTATCCTTGGCTGATTGCCAATAATCTTGACAGATCTCAAATGGTTGACAAAATGGTATTGATGAAAAAAGCTTTCGATGTACCTTATACAAAAGCTGAAATTGATTCTGCAGATAAATGGGCCGATAATCAGGCTTCGAAAATCGTAAAAGATATCTACTTTGAAGCAGCCGATTTGAAAGAGGCTTATGCTAAAAGACCGGCTGGCGAACTTGAGAAAAAAGAGATCATAGCACTTATCGCTTATCTTCAGAGATTGGGTACGGATATCAAAACGACAGAAATAAAAACAGCTAGTAATAACTAAACATTAAAAGCTCATGATTCCTCAGAACTTTAAAGATATAATATCCAATACCGAAAATGCAGGTTTGTATCAAACTTTGGCTCTGATTTTCTTTATGCTGTTCTTTGTTGCTTTGATTATTTATGTATTTAGCAGGCCTAAAAAATATTACAAAGAAGAAGAGCATGCACCTCTTGAGGATGATGAAGACGATTTTAATTTAAAAAATTAAACTATTTATTATGAAACAAAGAACACCGGTTTTTGTAAACATTTTAATAATAATAGGACTTCTTATAGTTTTTTATTATTTGTTTGTTCAAACCTACACGTTTTTAGCTTCACCGTATTTCTGGGGAACTGTTGTGATCAGTGCAATCTTGGCATACATCCACAGTGCAATCGGAGATCTGGTTGAAAACAATAAATTTAAAAAACTGTCTGCAGAAGAAAAGGCTGCATATTTATCGGAAAAGAAAATTCCGTATCTCAAGAGATTATATGATGCTGCGTTTAAGAAGCAATCTGAAACGGAAGAAAAAGATATCCTTATCGATCACGGTTTCGACGGTATCATGGAGCTTGATAATCAATTGCCAAAATGGTGGGTGGGATTATTCTGGTTCGGAACAGTATTTTGTATAGTTTATATTTGTGCATACTCTTTTACAGATTTTGCACATCCTATCAACGAATACGAAGTAGAATACAAAGAGCAAACGGCGGCTATTGCAAAATATCTTGAAGATCAGCCACCGGTAACTATAGAATCTGCAGTATTCTCTGAAGACAATATTGCGGCTGGTGAAGAAATCTTCAAAAGCAACTGTGTATCTTGTCATTCAGATGGAGGTAAAGGAGGTATCGGACCAAACTTAACAGATAATTTCTGGCACAATCAACCTGAGAAAACATTATTCAAAAACGTATTCCATATTGTTGAAAATGGTGTTACAGGTACAGCAATGCAGGCTTGGGGTAAAAATGGCGTATTAACAGGCACAGACATCCAAAATGTTGCAGCCTATGTATACCACATCAACCAGGAACTGCCACCAATCACTCCTGCTAAAGGCGGCGCACCGGCATACGGTGATGAAGCAAAGTGGGAAAAACAGTAAGTAAAAAATTAAAAAATATATGATTAAACATAATTTGTTATTAGATAAAAATAGTAACGGATTATGTTTTTTCTTTTTTAAACCAACTAAAAAATGTCAAAAATAGAAGACGGTATTACACGCGGCGGACAGGGGCAGGTTTTAGATCCTGAGACTTATAGAGATTCTATAGGTACAATGGAAAAATCCGGAAAGAGAAAGTGGGTTTTTCCTAAGAAACCAAAAGGTAAATACACCAATTACAGAGATATAGTCAGCTATCTTTTATTGATTATATATTTTGCAGTTCCATTTATTAAGATCAACGGAAACCCGTTCTTATTATTCAATGTGATCGATAGAGAGTTCTTCATCGTAGGACAGCCTTTCTATCCGCAGGATTTCTTTATCCTTACTTTAGGAGCTATTGCTTCCTTGATATTCATTATCATTTTTACGATTGCATTCGGAAGAATTTTCTGCGGGTGGATATGCCCTCAGACAATTTTTATGGAATCTATATTTCGTAAAATAGAATATTTGATTGAAGGAGACAGAAACAAGCAAATGAGGCTGGACAGACAAGAATGGAACAGCGAAAAGATCTGGAAGCGAAGTCTTAAATGGTCCATTTATGTAGTGATTTCTTTAATCATTACCCACTTCATGTTTATGTACATTGTAGGCTACGAGCAGGTAATAGAGATTGTATCCGACGGGCCATTTGCCCATCCCACCAATTTTATGGTGATGATTCTCTTTACGGCGGCATTCTATTTTGTGTTTGCGTGGTTCAGGGAGCAGGTTTGTACGCTGGTTTGCCCATACGGAAGATTGCAGGGTGTTTTGATTGATAAAGAAACCATCAATGTATTTTACGATTACAACCGTGGCGAAAACAGATCAAAGTGGCGAAAAGGTGAAGACCGGAAGGCCGCAGGAAAAGGAGACTGTATCGATTGTGACCAGTGTGTTGTCGTTTGTCCGACAGGGATTGACATCAGAGACGGACAACAGCTGGAATGCATCAACTGTACAGCCTGTATCGATGCCTGCGATGAAGTAATGGAAAAGGTAGGTTTACCAAAAGGACTTATCAGATATGCTTCTGAAAAGGAGATTGAAGAAAAGGCGACTTTTAAGTTTACCGGAAGAATGAAAGGTTTTGCTATAGTTTTAGTTCTCTTGGCAGCGTTTTTAGGATTCCTTCTTTCCAGCCGAGGCGAAATGGAAGCTAAGTTTATTAAGCCTGCGGGAAGCACATTCTTTGTAAGGGAAGGGAAAATCACCAATACCTACAATTATACTTTCCTGAATAAGACCAACGACAAGAAGATCGTTACCATCAAAGTAATGGAGCCCGCAAAAGGGGAAATAAGCTACAGTGCATCAAGCAAAATCATTGTGGAAAGAGACAAAATCACCAAAGGAACCGTGAATATCAGTTTCCCTGAAGATGCAATGAAGCTCTCAAAGCAAAATATCACTATAGGCGTTTATGATATGAAGGGGAAACTTGTAGACTCTTATCAGACCTATTTTGAAGGGCCATTTAAATTACAATTTTAATTTATTTATTATGAAAAATTTCACTTGGGGGCACGGCATTTTTTTAGCATTAGCCTCATTTATTATATTTATCTTATCGATGTTGTTCCTATTTCCAAACGGACAAAAAAACTCCGAAATGGTAACTGAAAACTATTACGAAGAAGAGCTGGAATATCAGTCTGTAATCGATGCCAAGAAAAGAGCAGATACATTACAGGAAAAACCGGCGTATTCTCAGAATGCAAGCGGGATGACACTTACTTTCCCAAAAAGCATCAACAATGCCAACTCAAATGTAAAGTTTGTGCTGAACAGATCAGACGATCAAAATCTTGATATAAAGAAATCTGTACAGCTGGATGCCAACCAATCATTTACCATTCCGGCAAATGTTCTGACGAAAGGAAACTATACCTTGCGCCTGATGTGGACTAAAGATAAAACAGACTACCGTCTCGACTATGATGTGATATGGAAATAGCACTTATTGTATCGGCAATTGCTTTAGGTTTTGCTTCCGGTTTTCACTGTATCGGAATGTGCGGCCCTATTGCCTTGTCGATGGGATTGACCAAGAAGCAGGCTACCAACTTTTACCTTCAGAATCTTACGTATCAGTTTGGAAGAATCTTTACTTATGCTTTTCTGGGCGGGATATTAGGAATCATAGGTGAAGGCTTCGAAATGGCAGGTTTTCAGCAATATCTAACGATTGCTGTCGGAGTTCTTTTAATTGTAATGGCTGTTTTTTCTTTTGGAGGAAAAGATTTTGCTTCAAAAATACCTTTCTTTTCTAAGTTTTTGTTCTCCGTAAAAATGAATTTAGGAAAGCTTTTGCAAAAAGCAGATTACCGCTCAAGATTCACGACAGGGCTTCTCAATGGTTTTTTACCTTGCGGCATGGTGTATATGGCTCTCACAGCAAGTCTGGCAAGCGGCGGCATCTGGCAGGGAGCTTTATATATGGCTTTGTTCGGATTGGGAACCCTTCCATTTATGTTTGCGGTTGTTTTGGTCGGAAATCTGATGAATCAGGCATTCAGAGTAAAGGTTTTGAAGGCCATTCCTGTCGTGATGATCATTCTTGGCGGATTGTTTGTCATGAGAGGCTTAGAACTCGGCATTCCCTATATTTCGCCACGAGCTGAAGCGATGACGATCTCTAAAGACAACAACGGCGAATGTCATTTGCCGGGAGATCACAGCACGCATCCACATAATGCGAACTGCCACTGATTAATTTTCGAAGGTACGCTTGAAGTACATACCCTTCAACCTAATATCCAACCTTACAGGTTTCCAAAATCTGTTAGGTTTAGTTTAATTAGCAAGAAAAATATACTACACTAGATAGAAGACCGAGTATACTAAAGCAAAAATGTACTAGACTAGACAAAAGACCAACTATACTATACTTAAAATGTACTAAACTAGCTAAAAGACCGAGTATACTAGAGTAAAGATGTACTACAATAGATAAAAGAACAACTACATTAGACTAAAAATGTACTATACTAAACAAAAGACCAACTATACTAGGCTAAAAATGTAGTATACTGTAAAGAAAATGTAAATCTACTCGAAGGACGCTGTCTTTTCAACAGAGTTTTACGGCTGAGATTATTTCTGAGATCTTAAAAGACGTATTTCCTCTTTCAGCTCCTGAAGCTGCCCCTTTAATTCTTTGATGCGCTCTTCGTATTGCTCGATAAGCTTTTCAGAAGCATTAATTGCTGCATAATTCTGTGCAACTGCTATTTCGTTGTTATTTTGATTTATGGTAATATTATCACCGGACAAAAAATCAAGAACACTTACGTCCAACACTTTTGCAATATCTTCTACCTGTTGAAGATCGGGCTTGCTTTTATCATTTTCAAAATTGGAGTATGTTTCTTGAGATACACTCAGCACTTCAGCAAGATATTCCTGCGTAAAGTTTTTGGTCATCCTCGCTTTTTTCAGCTTTTCCCCTAATGTCATATTACAAAAGTATTTTTATCAAAAATACATACTTTTTTTTCTTTAGGAAAATAATACCAAAACAAGTAAATTATTACTGTATTGTATCTGAATGAATTAAATATATTTACAAAACAATAAATAAACCATTATTTAAATTCTAAAAACACAGCTTACTATTGAAAAAATTTATTGAAACTATGAATAAGGCATCGAAAAATTTCGGTGCCTTATTATATATAAACATTTAATAAATAAAAAAAACGTATATTTAGTTTCTAACTAACACAAAAAAATTATGAGAAAAAAAATTACTCTCGGGCTTTGCCTGCTCACGGCTATACTGCTGTCAATCTACTCCTGTCGTACAGACGAAGACTATCTCAAAAACAAAGATGCTGCTGCTCAATCTAAAAAGTTTTCGGTATTCACCTCCAAAGACAACCAGCCCGTCAACTATGCAGACGGCTTCAGAACGCTTCTCGAGCGACATGATGAGATCAATGGAGAGCAGCATACCGTAAAAGCCATGAAAAACGCATTGTCAAAGTCTTCTGATGTGAGCGGCGAGTATGCAGAGTTCAACATCCGCTCTCAGGATATCATCGTTCATGAAAATGACCGATATATTCTTTTTCCTTTTATTAAAAACTACAAGGTAGAAGGCATTGTAGCTGCTATTCTAAAAGATGATGAAACAAAAGTAGATTTTGTAAAAGTAGACCTACAAAGTGATTATTATCAAAAGATACTGGAACAGTTCAGGGAACAATATCAGAAAAGCACTTCACAAAATAAATCTGCCAATAAAGGTGTAGACGGTCCTTGTGGGTTTCCCGGAGCTCCGCCATGTGATATTGACGTTGTGATCATTACCATTGGCAATCCTCCGAATCCGAACGATGGTAGCGGATGGGACGGTTTTCCACCGGGTGGAAGCATTTCGTCGGGAGAGTGCAGCAAATTTCAGGACTGTCTTCATAATGATTTTCTAAACGGTGGTGGAACAAATAATCCTACGGATTCTACGCAGACTCCTAAAACACCATGTGAGAAAACAAAAGCAATAGTAAATAAACCACAAATACAAGATTCTCTTACTTCTTTCAAAAATCACGCACAAACTAATTCAAAGAACGAAAAAGGCTTTCAGGAATTGAAAAGTGGAACTTTACAGCCAGGCTCTGTAAGTGACAATAATCAGATTTTCTTTGGGATAGGCTCTAATTCTTTAGGAACCGTACATACACATCAGCCTGAAACAATTGGTATTTTTGCACCAAGAGACATTATGACTTTTTTAGATATTGTGAGAGAACAAGATGCTAATGCACTTGAGAATGCCTACAGTGGCACTGTTTCTTCTACTGGAACTTATTTTATTAACTTTACAGGAATGGTATCTGATTTGCCTCCTGAAATGGCGGAAGCTCAGCAAGAAGCTTATGTAAGCAATTTGGTAACAGATTATAAAGATCTATGTAACTTATTATTACAAGCAGAAGGAAAAAAAATAAATCAGCAATTATCAAATCAAGGTTTGGAAAAACTTTTTAATTATTTAATAAACACAATGGGATTAAATGGTAAAATAACTCTCATCAAAGAAGAAAATGGAAATACTTCCACAATAGAATTTAATCCGGATGGAAGTCCAAAAATCCCAAATCCTTGTTAAAACAAAACATTATGAAAAATAACGCATTCTTATACTTACTAATTTTATTATTTTCAATTAGTTGTAAAGCACAACAGTATCCATTAAATACAAACTACAGAACAATTCCTGATAATTCTTACATAAAGGATGTAAATAATGAGTATAATAAATTTATTGGAACTTGGAAAACTATTATCAATAACAAAGAAATAGATTTATCCATAAGTAAAGAAGAAAATAGAAGTATAACATTATTTAATAGACATTTTTACAAAGATGTTTTATTAATTAGATATAAAGTTTTAGTAAATGATCAAATTGTTGAAAATACAATGAACTATTCAAATGATGTTGTCAATACAATTAGTATGGGGACACAGATTGATGGTTCGGTTCTCTTTGATTACAAAGGATTAAAATGTTTAGTAGGAAATGGTTTTATTAATCTTGAATATATTGATTCCACACATTTAAAATGGAATTATCAACCTCAATCTACGGTAATTACAAATAAAAACTGTTCTGATTACCCGGCTGGAGGTATAAAAATAAATTTACCAGATGAGCCTGAAGATATAATTTTCACTAAACAGTAATGAAAAATAAAGCATTCTTATACTTATCAATTATTTTAATTTCAATGAGTTGCAAATCACAGCAATATCCATTAAATGTAGATTTTACAACAATTCCAAATGGTTCTTACATAAAAGATACAAACAATGAATATAATAAATTTGTTGGAAATTGGAAAGCATCTATCGGAAATAAAGAAGTCTATCTATATATCACAAAACAAGAAAATAAACCAACAAATCGTATTACTAAGACATTTTTTAAAGATGTTTTGCTACTTAAATATAAGGTTTTGGTCAGTAATCAATTAATGGAAAGTACGCTTGATCTTTCTAATGATAACATTAACATTGTTAGCCTTAGAGTAGGCATTGACGGTTCAGTTTCCTTTAGTTATACAGGAGGAAAATGTGGTGTAGGATGGGGTACAATTAATATAGCCTATATTGATTCCTCGCATTTGAAATGGAATTATCAACCACAATCTTCAATGTTAACTAATAAAAACTGTCCTGATTATCCTGCCGGAGGTATAAAAATAAATCTACCTGATGAACCAAATGATATAATCTTTACAAAACAATAGTGAGAGGTTTACTAAAAATTTTAGGAATTTTTGTTGTGTTTTCTTGTAACGCACAACAAATTTACCCGCTGAAAACGGATCATACAGAAATTCCTCAAAATTCTTATCTAAAAGATTTAAATAATGAGCTTATTCCTTATGAAGGAACATGGAAAGGAACATGGGACAACAAAACAATTTTTATCTATTTTAAAAGGATAAAAAAATATTTGGATCACAAAGAAAATAATCCATATTATAAAGACCTCCTAATCGGAAAGTTTAAAGTTTTAGACTCATCAGGAAATATATTATTTGACAATACTGGCTTACCTGATAATGACACTAAAATTGAAGGTGGAGGATTTATTAAAAATACTGAAAAATATCTTTCACATTATAATGATTTTGATATTTGTGGGTTGAATGGATCTATAAGAATTAATTTTACAGATACGACCAAAACAAAATTAAATTGGCAATTTTCGGATATGACAGATATTATCACTCCTGATTGTCTCTATTATAATGCAAATCCATTTCCGCAACCGTTGCCTGCAAATATTGTTTTGTTAAAACAATAACAAAAAACCTCCAATTGGAGGTTTTTTAAGTTAATGCTTATTAAATATTAAAGGTTGAACGCATTGTAGCCTCCATTCTAAAAGATAAAAAGTAGATTTTGTAAAAGTAGACCTGCAAGGTGATTATTATCAAAAAATACTGGAACAGTTCAAAGAACAATATCAGAAAAGCACTTCACAAAATAAATCTGCCAATAAAGGTGTAGACGGTCCTTGTGGGTTTCCCGGAGCTCCGCCATGTGATATTGACGTTGTGATCATTACCATTGGCAATCCTCCGAATCCGGACGATGGTAGCGGATGGGACGGTTTTCCACCGGGTGGAAGCATTTCGTCGGGAGAGTGCAGCAAATTTCAGGACTGTCTTCATAATGATTTTCTAAACGGTGGTGGAACAAATAATCCTACGGATTCTACGCAGACTAAAACACCGTGTGAGAAACAAAAGCAATAGTAAATGATCCTCAATTGAGATCAAAAATTGACAGTTTAAAAGAATTCTCGCTGACAGCAGAGGATGATGAAAAAGGCTTTCAACAGGATAAATCCGGAAGTGTGAAGCCTGCATACGTCAACGGAAAGCATCACGTAAAATTTATTGTTGATCAAAATTCTTTGGGAGGCATCCACAGCCATACTCTAAATGGAGAGCATATGTTTTCTCCGAGAGATATCATAAGCTTCCTGAGTTTTGCGCGGGTGCAAAACCATACCTTGCCGGCGGGAAGTACTGCCGACCATACAGGAAATGCTTTTTTAGCAATGATCTCTCAATCGGGAAGTTATTTTATTACCTTTAATGGCGGAAGTGGTGATATGCCACCACCAATGACGGAAGCTGAAGAAGATGCTTTGGAAATAAAATTGAATGATGAATATAAAAAAATTATTATAAAACTATTAAAAGCAGAACAAAAATCTTCTTGGGATACCTTATCTGAAAAAGGATTACAAAAACTATTCTTTGCTATCATAAAAAAAATGGATCTTGAAGGAAAGGTAAATCTTATACAACAAGATGGTAGTAGCACTTCTACCATACAACAAAACCCTGACGGAACAATAAAAGAACCAACACCTTGCTAATTTATTAAAACAATTATTATGAAAAATATATTTTTATTATCAATCATACTGTTATCTTTTTCCTGTAAAGCACAGCAAACCTATCCATTAAGTACAGATTATGATGCAGTACCTAATTATTCTTATTTTAAAGATACAAATAATGAACTGAACCCTTTCGTTGGAATATGGAAGGCTACATTTGACAATAAAGAAATTACCATTAAAGTTGACAAAATAGATCATCATTTCGTTGAGTATGTTAATAATAAGTTTTATCAAGATACTTTATTTATGCGTTATATCATAAAAAACCCTCAAGGAACAATCATAAAAAGTACAATGAATTTACCTGTAACTCAATCTGGAATTAAGAGCATTGGAACTTTTCCTAATGAGAATCTTGTATCTTTTGTATATCAAGGTGGTGACTGTACATATGGTTGGGGAGATGTAAGTTTACAATTTGTAGATGCAACACATCTAAAATGGAGATATCAACCGGAAGGTGTAATTTTAACTAATAAAAACTGCCCAAATGGTGCAGATACTACTATTTATCTTCCTGAGATAAAAGATTTGGTATTTACAAAACAGTAAAAATGGAACCGCTGAAAAGGCGGTTTTGTTTTTTGATATAGCAACAAATGGATCTTGAAGGGAAAATAAATCTTATCAAAGAAAAGGATGGAAATACTTCTACCATACAACAAAACTCGGACGGAACACTGGCAGAACCTACGCCCTGTTAATTTATTAAAACAATTATTATGAAAAATATATTTCTATTATCAATCATACTGTTATCTTTCTCTTGTAAAGCACAAGAATATCCTTTAAATACAAGATTCTCAACAATTCCAAATAATTCTTACTTAAAAGATACAAATAATGAGTTGTTACCTTATATAGGAACGTGGAAAGCTAATTTTGACAATAAAGAGATTACAATTAAAGTTGATAAAATAGACCATCATTTAGTTGATTATGTTAATCATAAATTCTATAGGGATGTATTATTTATTCGTTACAGCATAAAAAATTCTCAAGGCGCAATCATAAAAAGTACGTTAAACTTACCAGTAACTCAATCTGGAATTGAAAGTGATGTTACTTTTCCTAATGAAAATCTCGTAGCTTTCACTTATTCAGGCGGTGACTGTACATATGGATGGGGAGATGTAAGTTTACAATTAGTAGATGCAACACATTTAAAATGGAGATATCAACCGGAAGGTGTAATTCTAACCAATAAAAACTGTCCTAATGGTGCAGATACTACTATATATCTTCCTGAGATAAAAGATTTGGTATTTACAAAACAGTAAAAATGGAACCGCTGAAAGGCGGTTTTTTTGATATAGCAATAAATGGGACTTGAAGGAAAAAATAAAATTATGAAACAGCTATTTTTAATCATACTTTCTATTATTACAATTTCATGTAATGCACAAATATACCCTTTAAACTATAAAGAAGATGTTCCAGACGGAGCTTATTATAAAGATTTAGATGGTGAGCTTGATAAGTATGTTGGCGTATGGAAAGGGAGTTGGAATGGAAAGACAGTATACTTAGAATTAAAAAAAATTAAGGAATATAGTAATAGTGATCATCCTTATTACAAGGATCGGATATTCGGAGAGAGAAAGATAATTGCTTCAAACGGAGCTGTAGAAATAGATAGGATTTCCAATTTTGGCAGTGATGGTACAGAATTTTGGGGAATTGGTTTTAATTTAAAAAATGGAAATATCAAACAATTATATTCTATCCTAGAAACATGTGCAGAAAAACCGCAACACTTGATATAACAAGTTTTACAGGTAATCAAATGACATTGCATTTTGAATATCTTCCAAGTATTATTGATGAAAACTGCCAACATAATGCTTATGTAGATCAATATGGTGATTTTCCTATTAATTTCCCTAAGGATATTATACTAACGAAACAATAAATAAGTCTCTAAAGAGTTTTTTTTCAAAATGATGGTTATTATATAATAACCCACCGAAAAATTTCGGTGGTTTATTATATAATATATTTAATTAATCAAATCAAACCTCGCATATTCAGCAACCTTCTTTGGAAGCCTGATTCCTTCTTCTGTTTGATTATTTTCAAGAAGAGCAGCCATAATTCTCGGCAAAGCCATTGCAGAACCGTTTAAAGTATGTACCAATTGGGATTTTCCGTCAGCTTTGTAACGGCATTTCAGACGATTTGCCTGGAAAGTCTCAAAATTGGAAACTGAACTTACTTCCAGCCATTTTTCCTGAGCAGCGCTCCAAACTTCAAAATCGTAAGTCATTGCAGACGCAAAACCAGTATCGCCGCCACAAAGTCTCAGAACTCTGTAAGGAAGCTCAAGATCTTCTAAATTTCTTTAATATGATCTACCATTTCCTCTAAAACAGCATAAGAGTTTTCAGGTTTTTCCAATCTTACAATTTCTACTTTTTCAAACTGGTGAAGACGATTCAGACCTCTTACATGAGCGCCGTAACTTCCCGCCTCTTCTATAACACTGAGAAAAAGCAGGAAACCCGCACCTGCGATTTTTACTCCTAATACAAAATCGATCAGATTGTATTAACAGTACATGGATTAATGTTTAGAATTTATGAACCTATCATCACTTTACTGGAATTGAATAAAATTTTATATATTTAACAACCTAAAATTACAAATGTTTATGAAAAAAAATCTATTTCTCAGATTACTACTTCTAATAACGATTAGCTTTTCGCTGTACTCCTGTATTCATGATGAATTATACACACCGTCAGATTCTGCTTCTAAAGAATACTCTAATAAAAGTCTTTGGAAGGAAGATGAAAAATACATTAAAAATGTAGAACAAGTATTTGATCAACATGCTGACAAGCTGTATTATTATGATAAGTATGGAGAGGTATATTGGGATTATGCCCTTACTATGGGAACATTTGATGAAACTTTTCTTGAGGCCCCTATTATTAAAAACGGAAAAGTACAAGATGTTTTAATTGCAGAAAGAAGAGGAGATAAAGTTTATTTTAGAAGAAAAAACGATCCCAATTCTAACAACTTTTTTGACATTTTGGTCTTTAAAGACCGCAAACAGCTGAAAGGCAGAATTAAGAATGGAACAGGAAGTGGTCTGGAATCAAAGTCCGAATGCTATACAGTGGAAGTCACCTGGACCTGGACAAATGAAGCGACAGGACAGGTAGAATCGGTAACTACAACTACAGAAACAAGATGTACACCCTCCGGGCCTATCTTAACAGATCCTACAACACCTGGCGACTGTTTAGAAGAAAACTGTACCGGAGGTGGTACGGGAGGTGGTGGATATTCTTACCCTGCTACAGATGAGAGTCCATGCGGTAAAACAAAGGCGCAGAATTCTGATCCTAATTTTACATCTAAAATAAACACTTTAAAATCTAACTTAAATTTGAAGAAGGAAACAGGATATATAGAAAAAAATGACGGAACTTTCGACTACAAAGATAATGCAGGTGCAACAGAGAATGCCAATACTTTGAAATTGCCTGATCCTGATTACTATAAAGATATAAAAGGTTTTATGCATACTCATCCTAATAATTTTGAAGATTCTGATGGGAATCTAAGAATAGGATTTAAGATATTTTCTCCTGCGGATGTTATTTATTTTAATGAGCTCGTAAGAAACGCACAGCAGAATGGCACATCTTTGGCGGATGTTTACGCCGTGATGGTTTCGGGAACAGGTACTTACCAAATACGTTTTACAGGAAATGTAAACCAAATAAAGACAGTCTATGCAAATACTGGGGAACAGTATAATAAAATGTATTTAAAATATTTTCAAGAAAACAAAGATAAATCCGATGAACTTAATTTTCTTAAATTTATGGATGAACATATGTATGTAAAAGGAATAACCCTTGTAAAAATGAATGACAATAATACACCTCCCACAATGAAAACATTGAATCCTGCAAAAACAGCAGTATTGATTGCGGAATGTCCATAATACATAATAACATAGTATGAAAAATAAAATAATCTCTACATTATTCATCTTAGGAATATTGTCTTGCAAGGCGCAAGTTGTTTCACTTGATCAAATGTCTCAGTGTGAAAATGGTAATTGCCCAAGTTATACTTCGGTAAAAGATACAAATAACAGGCTTAATAAATTTGTCGGAATTTGGAAAGGAACATATACAGACGGAAGAATTTATGAATTTCATTTCATAAAAAAAGAAAATGACGGAGGTTGGTTTAATGAAAAGTTTTGGGATAAACTTATTGGACGATTTATTGTGAGAAATAATGTTGGTAATATTTTATATACTTCATTGGATGTTAGCGATTTAGACGCAATGGAAGGTTTTCAATTTGATAAAACCTTAGCAAAATATCAAATGTATTATGCTGCAAATGCGAGTTGTAATGACAAAGGATATGTTTATCTATCATTTCCAAACCCCAACAATTTGAATCAAATGAAGTTAGTATTTATACAGGATCTAGATATTGCATCAAATTGTCCTAGCGGATATAAAACTGTTATTCCTGATGCCAAAGATATAATGTTGACGAAGCAATAGAATGAGAAAAATAGTTTTTATCTTTTTCATATTAATAAGCAAGCTTTTTTTATCACAAAATTTATGTTTTAATATTACAAATTATTATGAGTTTAAATTTTGTAGTTCTCCTCAAACACTTTTTTTAATAGAAAAGAAAAACAATAAATATGAAGGCTTTATAATTACAAATTTGGAAAAGGAAAGGAAAAATAAAACATATAAACAGATTAAAAGAAAGACAAGTGTCTCTCCTGAGCAAGCTAAAAGAATCATCTATAAACTGAAAAAAGCAGGAATAAACTTAGTAGATAAAAATTATGATGATGATAGTGTTGTTTATTTAGATGGAGATTACCTTACTATAAATCTTTTAAGAAATGATAAAATTAAAAGGTTTTCTTTCGATGAAATTTATCCGATTAGCTATAAAAAGATAGAGAAAACACCTTTGCGGAGTAAGATTCAAGAATGGTTAACTATTATTGATGAAGAGTTGAATTTAAAAAAACAACTTACCAAAATTAAGAATAAATTGAATAAAGGTACTTACTGCTATTCCCGTGGAATTAATACAATATGTTTTAAGAAGGAATAATTTCAATCAAATGAAACTGGTGTTTATGCGTGATCTAGATATTGCTTCAAATTGCCCTGACGGATATACAACTGTTATTCCTGACGCTAAGGATATAATTTTGACTAAGCAATAGTGAGAAATTTAGTATTACTTTTAGGAATGTTTTTTATGTTTTCTCGCACAGCACAAACATCACCACTAAGCACAGGGCTTTTAAATATTCCTCAGAATGGATATGTTAAGGATTTAAATAATGAATTATCACCATTTATGGAACATATAAAGCTAATTTTCAAGGAAATGAAATTACTTTATTTATTACTAAAGAAGAAAATAAATTAGTAAAAAGGATTGATCATCAATTTTATAGAGATGCATTATTTGTGAAATATATAGTTAAAAATTCAGCGGGAGCTACTTTACAGGATACAAAGAATAATAACCATTCCTAAAATCTACATTTATAGTACTAAAATGAAATCACAAAATTTGGTAGTGCTCAACTATAGTGGTACAAACTGCCGTGTAGGGTGGGGATATTTCTTAAAAAAAATAAATACCTTGCAATTTTCTTGGGAATATCGACCTAATGACATAATAATTGATGATAGTAGATGTCCTCCCGGAACAAATACTACTATATATCTTCCTGAAACGAAGGATTTAATCTTTACTAAACAATAAAATAAAGCCTCTAAAAAAGGCTTTTTCAAATGTTGATTATGAAAAATATATTTATAATTCTATTTGTACTTTTTATATTCTATTCAGGTAAAGCGCAAACAGAAAATAAACTTGATTCATTAATAATAGAAGCATCTTTAGATCCTGGAAGCGGACCTGATTATAACATAATTAAAATTTACTTTAATAAGAGATATTTTGTTGTTGAGTATAAATTTTATGAAAATGAAGACAGAAAAGGTTATATAAATGACCCAGAACGTAGGAAACTGAGAGAGCAGTATAAAGATATAGAATTTAAAGAAACACCAAGATCGTATTATGATAAGTTAGACGAAATCCGTAATAGATATACTACATTTTACACAAAAAAAATAACTTTGAAGAATAAAAAATATAAAGAATATTTATCTGATGTATACAGAATTTCTAATCTTTCACAAAATGATATAGAAAATGAAAAAAACAAAAAAAAACATGTATTTATATGGTATTATGTTTTGTTCAGATTTTTATAAAAACACAGGGAGAAATAGATTGTGTGCCTCAGCTTTAGAAAAAGATAACTTTGGAACAATTTATAATTTTATAACAAAAACGCTAGATTTATATAGAGAACAAAACGTTGATGAAAAATTTAATTCTAAAACTTTTGGATACTAGTATCAAATTAATCCTTAATATTTGAGCAATAAAAGCCACTAAAAAAGAATTTATGAAACTGAATGAAGAAACCACCGAAAAATTCCGGTGGTTTCTATACAAAAAAAATTTAATCTTAATTAATCAAATCAAACCTCGCATATTCAGCAATTTTCTTTGGAAGCCTGATTCCTTCTTCTGTTTGATTATTTTCAAGAAGAGCAGCCATAATTCTCGGCAAAGCCATTGCAGAACCGTTTAAAGTATGTACCAATTGGGATTTTCCGTCAGCTTTGTAACGGCATTTCAGACGATTTGCCTGGAAAGTCTCAAAATTGGAAACTGAACTTACTTCCAGCCATTTTTCCTGAGCAGCGCTCCAAACTTCAAAATCGTAAGTCATCGCAGAAGCAAATCCTGTATCTCCACCACAAAGTCTCAAAACTCTGTAAGGAAGCTCAAGATCTTCTAAAATCTCTTTTATATGATCTACCATTTCCTCTAAAACAGCGTAAGAATTTTCAGGTTTTTCCAATCTTACAATTTCTACTTTTTCAAACTGGTGAAGACGGTTCAGACCTCTTACATGAGCACCGTAACTTCCCGCCTCTCTTCTGTAACATTGAGAAAATGCAGTATTTTTGATCGGAAGATCTTTTTCATCCAACAACACATCACGATACAGATTCGTCACCGGAACTTCCGCAGTTGGAATCAAATACAGATCATCTGCATTGATGTAATACATCTGCCCTTCTTTGTCCGGCAACTGCCCCGTTCCGTATCCTGAAGCTTCATTCACAACGTGTGGCGGATTGACTTCCAAATAACCTGCATCAACATTTTTATCTAAAAAATATTGAACCAAAGCTCTTTGCAACCTCGCTCCTTTTCCAAAATAAACAGGGAAACCTGCACCGGCAATTTTTACTCCTAATTCAAAATCGATCAGATTATATTTTTTAGCCAATTCCCAATGCGGGATTGCGCCTTCTCCCAAACCTTCAACATCGTGAGACTGATAAATAATTTCGTTGTCATCTGCAGAAACTCCGCTTTTGACCAATTCATTCGGAATGTTTGGAATTTGATATAAAATATCCAATAAAGCTTTTTCTTTTAGTTCAAGCTGTGATTGTAATTCTTTGCTCGACTCTTTAAATTGTGCTGTTTTAGATTTTGACGATTCAGCTTCTTCTTTTTTGCCTTCCTTCATCAACATTCCGATTTCTTTGGAGATTTTGTTGATTTCGGAAAGTTGCGAATCTAATTCAAACTGAATTTTTTTTCTTTCTTCATCGGTAACGATAGCCTCGTCTACCAACTCAAGATTTTTGAATTGTCTTTTTTTAAGACCTTCTAAAACGCGTTCTTTATTGTCGCGCAAAAAATTGACTTGTAGCATAAAAGTTTAAGGTTTAAAAGTTTAAGGTTTAAGATTCTGAGCATTAAAACTCAAAACCCCAACCTTTGAACTATTTTGCAAATTTAAAGATTATTTTATGATTGTAACCACATTGGGCTGATCGGGAACTTTAGTAAAAACCGATTGTTGGTTATATTTTACTTCCGAAACTTCAAAAACTTGCGGCGTCCAACGGTAAAAGATCTCCAAAGTATCATTAACGGGATCGCTGAATGTAGAATCTGTGAGCTTTTTTGTAAGAGCCAGCCTTATCTTTGAGCGATAAGTTCTGCTTTCTGTATCCGAACCATTAACCAATTCTCTGGTCGCTCCTGCAATATATTCAATATAATTAATGGAATCAACGGTGGCTTTACGCGAACTGGAAACCGGCGCATTATCTATCGGCGCAAGCATATCGTTCATAGTAATTGTAGTAAAAGCACCAATTTCATTGGGCTTAAGCAAATCTTTTCCTGCAGCATCCTTCATATAAAAATTCAAAATCTGATCTATCTTTTGTATAGAATCTTCATCTCTCCCGCAACTTAAAAATGCAAGAAACAAAAGCAATATCCCAAAAATTGAATTTTTCATAGCACAAAGGTAAAATTTATTTTAATTCTTTGAAATATTTATAAAAATAGAACATGAATAAAAAGCCGGAAATAAGCAATGTAGACGTCATAGCAATTCCCATCCCAACGACACCGTAAATTGGTATTAATAAATAGGCTGAAATTGCTAAAAATATAAGAGAAGCTGCGCTAAGCCATGTATTTATTTCAATCTTTCCAACAGCAGGAAGGAGATTTCCGTAGAGGTTTCTGGTAAGCATTCCTATATTAAAACCGATCAGCAAAATCATCATCAATAGTGAATTATTTGTATACTCTATTCCAAAAAAAATCTTAAGTATGTAATCATCAAAAAGAAAAAAGAAAATAAATATTGCCGTACAAATTGGTAAAAATATTTTATTAAAATTAATGACATATGACTTGAGAAAGTTCTTGTTATTGTAATTTTTTGAAAGTAAAGGAAAATCACTTTGTAAAAAGCTTACTGCTAAAAACGTAATATTGGAAGGGATCAAAATAGCAACACGGTAATCGGCAACAGCATTTTCATTCACCCAAAAACCAAGCAGCAGAATATCCAAAGAAAACAATGCATCTGAAATAAGAGATGTTGCAGCCGTAAATTTCCCATATCGCCACATCTCTTTATAGTTTTTTGGAATGAATGTGCGAAATGAATAAATACTTTTCTTTAACCAAATCAACGAAAGATAAGGTGTAATGGCAATTGCAAAAAGATATCCGTAAAAATCAAAAAAATAAGTAAAAATAAATATCAGAAATAATCCTCCAATATTTATAACATTATTGATTTTTGCAAAGGTGTTGTTTTTTGCTGTAATTCGATAAAAAGCCTGAATATGATTTACAAAATAAAATCCGCCAAGCCTTATTGCACAAAAAATAAATACATTTAAAATATCCTCGTATTTATCTGAATAAAAAAAAGAAGTTGATAAAAAAACAATAATCAATATTATTTCAAACACTATTCCTTTGAAAAAAAAATAAGACGAAATCTTCTGTTTTTCAAGCTCATCAGATGATATTGAACCAAACCTTATAAGACTTTGACCACTACCAAAACCTGTAAAAGGGACAAAAACTGTAAGAACAGAAAGTACGATACTTAAAACCCCAAACTCGTTTTGAGGAAGCAGTCGAATAATTAATAAAGAACCTGCAAAACCACAGATTTTTGCAATAAGGAACGAAATAAACACATGATGCCCACTATTATTTAAAAAGCTTTTTAAAAAATCTTTCAGGCTTTTCATGACTCAGAATTTTTTAGAATCTGTTCATAAATTCCATTATAACTTTCGGCAATTTTTTCTATTGAAAATTTATCTTCAGCATATTGTGATAATTCTTTTCGGTCGTGGTTTTTACCATTCTGTAAAACTTTTATCATTGCTTTTTCCAACATTTCAACATTTGGAGTTTTCAACAATATCCCTGCGTTTTCCGGGAAAAACTCAGCAATGCCTCCAACATTGGTTGTGACAACTTTCAATCCGCTTGCAAATGCTTCTGCAATTACACAAGGTTGGTTTTCGTCATCACTAAAAAGGATAAAACAATCGGAATTACGCATTCTTTCGGCAATCTGATCTAAAGTCTGAATGCCAAATATTTCAATTTTATCGTGAAATTTGGAATTGCCAACTCTATTTTTAAGCTTTTTAATTATTTCATCGTCTCCGTCTCCTCCAATCTGAATTTTGAATAAAAATCCATCTTCTAAAAGTTTTATGGCCACATTTAGGATTTTTTCCGGATTTTTTCTGGGAATTAAGTTTGATACATGAATAAAAGTAAATTCATTATCCAGCTTTATTTGAGGTGAAAACAGTTTGGTATTGACTACATTCGGAATTACTTTCATTTCGCTTTTTATGCCCAGACTTTTTAAACCCGAAAGCAAATCTTGGGAAACCGGTAAAACAACTTCTGCCTGATTACCAATAAATGCAGCGGTAAGTTTAATTATTTTAGGTGTTGTATTTTGATTGATTTTCCGTAGAACCGTCCAATGTTCCGTAACAACAAAAGGAATTCTGTATTTTTTTTTAAGGTAAACGGCAAAAAGCATATTGTTGTGAAGAACGTTCGCGTGTACCAAATCCGGTTTCTGCATTCTTGAAAAGCCCATTTTGTAAGCTTTCATTCTTCGCAAAAAATTCTGAAAAGAGTTTTTAGAGTTTTTATAATAAACAATTAAAGTTCTGATCCCGTTGATTACTTTATCATCAAAAAAATACTTTACATCCTGATCAAAATCGCCGATTGCATGCAGTATTTCCACATTATGTTTTAGAGAAACTGCTTCAGCATGTCTTTGAACAAAATTACCATTTGAAGGTTCTATTTTATTAGGAAACCAGGAAGAGATAAAGAGGATGTTTTTTCTTTCCAAAATTTTATTTAAATGTATCTTTGTTTACCATTTACATTAAACGAATATAACTAAAATGAAGGCTAAAATTAATAAATTTCTTTCTTTTATCCGAATAATTCTTCAAAACCCGAGCTTAATTAATATAATTTTAAACAGCCAGCCTGTCGCTGAAAAAAGATTCAGAAAATATTATCCGAGTTTTATGTCTTTGCCTCAAATAGATATAAAGCAACTTAACGATGAAATTCCTGACAATATTCAGAGTTTTTTGCTGGATGGAAGTTCTTTAATCACTGATTTACAGTTACTTTCAGCTCTTTCTACAAGAAAAGAAGTAAATTCTTATTTCGAAATCGGAACCTGGCGTGGTGAAAGCGTACACAATGTTGCTAAATATATCGACGATTGTACAACGCTGAATCTTTCCAAAAAAGAAATAAAAAACATGGGCTTGAATCCCAAATATGCCGAACAGCACGGATTACTTTCTAGCAGAAACCCAAAAATCCTGCATTTGGAAGCAAATACTAAAACTTTTGATTTTAGTTCGTTAAATAAAAAATATGATCTGATTTTCATTGATGGCGACCACAGCTACGAAATGGTCTTGAATGACACAAAAAAAGTCTTTCAACATCTTGTGCATGATCAGACAATTGTCGTTTGGCACGACTATGCTTTTAATCCTCAGAAAATCCGTTATGAAGTTTTTCAGGCAATATTAGATGGTGTCGGAAAAGATAATCATCAGCATTTATATCATCCACAAAATACAATGTGTGCCGTTTTTATTAAAGATAAGCTTGCAACTACGGCTTTTGATGAAATGCAGTTTCCTGAAAAACTATTCAGCATCAGATTGCAACAGGAGCCATTTTCTTAAAAGAATTTTTCGGATCTAAAAGCAGTTCAATCCAAATAAATTCCTGCCCAGCTTTTTTTCAATGGAAGTAAAAAGTCGGAAAGAAAAGCCACATAAGTAGATTTTGAAAAGTCAAAAACGTCAATATCGTGTGGAATTTCACCGTTTTTCAAACCATTTTTAAAGTCGGAAAGTTTCAGGGTTTTTATAGCTCCATTTTCTACGAAAGAGGCTTTCATGCGGTCAAAAAAACCAAGCTCAAATTCTTTGTCGAGTTCACGGAAAATGCCTGTCAGAGAATCGATAGAACATCCGGAAGCCGCTTCTTTATCCTCGTCTACACATACTACAACAAATTGATTTTTTTCAATTTTAAAAGAAGAAGAAAGTGGTTTTCCGTGCGCAGCCCAGGTTGCGAGAAAATCGTATAATTTTTCTGTGATTATTTTTGCTTCCTTAGTCGTAAAGGGTCTTGAAGCAGGATATATAATTACTCTGTAATCGTTGGTTTCTGTTATTTCGGAATTTTCAATTTTCATTTTTAAAAATTTAAGACCTTAAGAATTCATTTAATCTACAAATCTTCTGCTTCTGCAAGAAGTTCTGCAATATCTTTTACTTCTACTTCATTATTCTTATTGAAATGCTTTACGCCGTCTGTCATCATTGTATTACAAAACGGACAGCCTGTAGCAATTATTTTTGGCTCAAAAGACAGTGCTTCTTCCGTTCTTTCGATATTGATGTCTTTATTCCCTTTCTCAGGTTCTTTAAACATTTGTGCGCCTCCTGCTCCGCAACAAAGACCGTTGGATTTGCAGCGTTTCATTTCGACCAATTCTGCATCCAGCTTTTCCAGCAGCATTCTTGGCGCTTCATATTCGTTATTTCCTCTTCCCAGATAGCAAGGATCATGGAAAGTAATTCTTTTTCCTTTAAAGCTTCCGCCTTCAATTTTCAAACGTCCTTCATTCATCAGCTGTCTCAAAAACTGTGTATGATGAATCACTTCAAAATTTCCGCCTAAACTTGGATATTCATTTTTAAGAGTATTAAAACAATGCGGACAAGCCGTTACGATTTTCTTTACTTCATAAGCATTCAGAACTTCGATATTTGTCAAAGCCATCATTTGGAAAACAAATTCGTTTCCTGCACGTTTTGCCGGATCTCCGGTGCAGCTTTCTTCCTGACCGAGAACAGCAAATTCAACTCCTATTTTATTAAGAATTTTGCAAAAAGCTTTCGTTATTTTTTTTGCCCGGTCATCAAAACTTCCCGCACATCCTACCCAAAATAAAACTTCAGGTGATTTTCCTTCGGCAGCATATTCTGCCATTGTTTTAATTTGCATTTTCTTTCTGTTTAATTAAAAAATCGGCATTATATTCCTTAGCCTTTTTCATGATCTCAACCGGTATAATTGATACAAATAAAGGGTTTGTCTCATCGTAATTGACATATTTCCAAGTATTGCCTGTAGTTTTGTCATTCACAGCAATTATCATACTTTGCTTGGCCATTTCCAAGGTGCTATCGTCAACAAATTTTGATTTTATCCCTTGAATTTCCATCATATTTGTCATCACTTTTTTCTTTTCATCGTCGAATTTTTCATTTAAAAATGACATTCTCATTTTCATCGGATAGATGACAAAAGCATATTTTTCTTTTTCTTTCGTAAAGAAAATTTCAGAAACATCAAAAGCATTCGGACTCACATCCTCAAGCTCCATTTTGAATTCTTGATTTCCTTCCAGTAAAGCCTTAAAAGCATTGATCAAAGCTTCTTTCTCAATTTTTTCAAAAAGTGCAGGATGCGTGAGATCCATAATCCCTTCATAGTTTTTATTCTTCATCAGAAGCATGAATGAATTTGAATCTTCAAGAATTTTTTTCTGATCTGCAGATTGAGCCATCATAAAAGCCGAACAAATCAATAAAAAAGCGAAAATTATTTTTTTCATCTTCAAATTGTTTTTAATCATTTGCCCAATTCAGACGATCTGCCTGATTGTATTGCCAAGGCGCAGCATTGTTTTCTACATTCGTCATCATCAGATTTAGTTCCTGTGGCGCAGCAGATTGCTCCATCACAAGGAATCTTCTCATATCGAAAATAATAGAAAGCGGATCCAGCAAAACCGGACAGGCTTCTGTACACGCATTGCAAGTCGTACAAGCCCAAAGCTCTTCTTTGGTAATATAATCGTTTAAAAGCTTTTTGCCGTCATCTTCAAATTTTCCGTTCTTGTCGATATTTCTCCCGACTTCTTCCAAACGGTCTCTGGTTTTCATCAAAATTAATCTTGGGGAAAGCTTTTTACCTGTAATATTTGCAGGACAAACAGAAGTACATCTTCCGCATTCCGTACAAGAATATGCGTTGAGCAACTGAATCTGATTTAAGTCAAAAACATCTTCAGCACCAAATTTTGAAGGAACTTCAGCTTCACCTTCAGCCGGAGCTGCGTACGGATCGGCATTAGGATCCATCATTAATTTAATTTCTTTCGTTACAGAATCTAAATTGTTGAATTTTCCATACAAGTCAAGATTCGCATACCAAGTACTTGGAAATGCCAGAATAATATGTAAATGTTTAGAATAATAAAGGTAATTCATGAAGAATAAAATCCCCACAAAATGAAACCACCAAGCCACTCTTTCTGTAAAAATCAATGCATTGTCTCCAAAACTATTGAAAATTGGCGCAAAAATCGTTGAGCTTACCGGAAAGCTTCCATGCATTGCCAAAACACCTCTTTGCTGTAAAACCCAATCGGCTGTATTCATTGTAAAGAAAGCAACCATTAAGGCAAATTCTATGATAAGAATCCAGTTGGCATCATTTTTTGGCCATCCGAAAAGTTCTTTCATCGTTAATCTTTTAACTCCGTAAAAATTTCTCCTGATAAAAAATAATACAACACCAATTATTACAAGAACTGCGAGAATTTCAAGAATTGCTGTGAAAATATTATAAGCACCATTCCCTATAACCGTTGCTAAAAAGCGATGAGTTCCGAAGATTCCATCAACAATGATTTCTAAAAGTTCAATATTAATAATAATAAAACCAACATATACAAAAAGGTGAAGAATACCTGCAACAGGTCTTTTCACCATTCTGCTTTGCCCCATCGCAACACGGGCCATCGTTTCCCAACGCTCGCCTTTTCTGTCGCTGCGGTTGATCTCTCTTCCTAATCTGATATTTCTATAAATTTTAAAAAGGCTTTTTCCGAATAACCCAAAACCTACAACTAATAGAATCAGAAAAATAATATTGTCAAGATATTGCATAAGGCTGATTAGTCTTTAGTATTCTTGCCAAATACCGAGAAATTGATATATCTCTTCGGGTTGGCTTTCATGTCTTCGATTAAAGAATTCAGGTTGGTAGAAGCGGAATTCAGATTATTGTAAAGCTCTTCATCTTTCATTAGCTTGCCCAAACTTCCTTCCCCTCTGTCGATTCCGGAAACTACTTTATTGAGCTGTCCAACTGTTTGATCCAGATTAGCAATCGTTTGATTCAGCTGTTTCGTATCAATGCTTTCTGCAAGATTTCCGTATTTATCTAAAGTCACTTTTCCACTCTGCATTGTAAGGCTCGCTTCGTCCAGTACTTTCTGAAGTTTCGGATCATTGTTTCCCACCAAAGAATTTACGCTTGAAGCTGTAGTCTGCAAAGCACCAACCGTTTTATTAAGATTGGTAAGCAAAGCTTTAATTTCCTCTCTATTTTGTGCATTTACAATCTGATTGGCATTAGTCATCAAAGAATCTACTCTGTGCAAAACAACCTGTAGCTGATCCTTCACAGGACCGACCTGAGAAGAAAGGCTAGAAAGTGTGCCCAATTTGAATGCGCCTTGCAAGGTGTCACCATCTTTTGCCGTAGCACCGCCATACGCAAGGTTAACTCTCATTTCCTTACCGGACATTAATCCGGGCTCAAAAATTTCAAGGTTTGAGTTTTTAGAAAACTCAAAATTATCATCTACGGTAATCTTGACCACAAAATGAATTTTTCCGTCTTTTGTGGTATGTGGAATGATTTTATCAACCTGCCCTACTTTCAATCCATTGATCGAAACAGGCGAAGATGGCGTTAAACCTTCGACATTATCATATTTTGCGTAAAATATATTATCTGTAGTAAAAAGGCTCCTGCCCTTCATAAACTGGAATAAAACGACAAAGCCGACTATAGCCAAAAGTGCTATTAAACCAGCTTTTAATTCTTTACTGAACTTCACTTGTTATATTTTTTCTAGTAAGCAAATATAGTACATTTTAATTAATGTTTTTTCTTTCTTGCTCTGTGTTAATCACAAAAAAAGTGGCAAAAACTTTGCCACTTTTCATATTGTTGATATAGGAATCTTATTGTTGATTGCCAAGTTTGCTCCAGATTTCTATTCTGTAATCGTCGATATCTGCATTGTCTTGCAAGCTCTTTAACCAAGCCTGACCGAACATTCCTGCATTTCTCTGAGTGATAGATTCTGTAAATTGTTTTGCATCCCCAGGCTGTTTGTTGATCGTTTCGTTCTTTTTTACTAAAACATAAACTCCTGTTCCTCCTTCGATAGGATTGGAAACTTTACCTTTTGCAATTCCGAAAGCAGCTCCTGCAACTTTTGGCTCCATTGCTCCTGCAACAGAAGGATTCAATAAATTAACCTGTGCAGATTGTTTTGTGGTAGCAAATGTTTTAGCAACCTGATCCAAGCTTGTTGCTTTACCTATTTTGTCAGAAATCTGCTTAGCAGCTAATTTATTCTGAACAATCACTTCGATCTGATCTCTTACAGATTCAGGATCTGCCAAGCCTTTTTCCTGCTTACCATTTAAATAAGCTACGATTTTATCGCCTGTCCCTTCTACCGTAAAGAATTCTGAGTCGCCTTTTTCTCTTTTCTTATCAAAAGCCCAAGCGATGATTTCACTGTCTTTATCTGTACCTAAACCTTGCAACTGACCGTCAAATCTTTTAGCCTGTTTAGGGTTTGAGTATTGATAATTTGATTTTTTAGCAATATTTACAAAGTCATTGAAAGATTTACCTTGAATTTGTTGAATAAATCTTCTTGCTTTTTTGTCAACATCCGCTTCGGTAGCTTCTGATGCCTTGATTGCTTTTGCCAAATGAGCCACTTTATAGCCCATTGTGCCAGATTTTTTGTCTTCTACGTTGATGATGTGATATCCAAACTCTGTTTCTGCCAAACCTGTAGATCCTTTACCGTTGCTTGCAAGGAAATTAAGATATCCCGGAGCAAACTGGCTTTGAGGTGTTGTCCAACCTACGCTACCGTTTCTTTCAACAGCGTTAGGTTCATCAGATAATTTAAGACCTTCTGCAAATTTTGCAGGATTAGTCTTGATTGAAGCTAAAAGACTGTCTGCAATTTTCTTTGCTTCTTCTTTAGTTCTTGTAGCCGTAGATCTTTCTGCACCTTTATAAGCAATCAGAATATGCTTGGAAAGTGTAGAATCTGAAGGTTTCTTATCAATTAATTTAGAAACAACATACAAGCCTTGCTCTTTATAAGGTCCGAAAGTCTGTCCAATTGCAGCAGTTTCCAATTTGCCTTGTAAAGCCTGTGGCATTTGATTGCCCTGCATATATTGATTATTGAAAGGCACATCAGAATTTGCCATTACAAACATCGAATCATTGGTTGTATTCTGAAAGTTTTCTGAACCTCCGTTTGCATCCGTACCTGAAAACAATTTTGTTATTTCTTTCTGTACAGCCGCTTCATCCGCAGCACTTGGCTGCGAAGGGAAATAAACAAGACCAATATTTCTGCTTGGTTCAGTTTTGAACATTACAGGATGTTGGTTGATATAGTTTGCCAAATCTTCGGTCGTAACTTTGATTTTATTTTTTTGAAGATAGGTTGCATAATCTACTTTCACAAAATCGATATCAGCAAGCTGATCTCTTTGTTTCATTAGTTCTTCCGCTTCCTTTTTACCGGTTGTGATACCGGAAGAAACATTAGCGAAAACCTGTCTTGCCATGATTCTGTATTCAATGGTTTTTCTGGTTTTCAGCCATTGATTGTACCCTTCAGGACTTGTGTTCTGCAGGGTGGTAATTTCTTTTTTCAATTCCTGAAGCTTGAAATTTCCTTTTTCGTCAAAAAGCTGCTGATTCTGAGCAAACATCTGGTCGTACTGAAGCTGATTCCAGAACAGGTCATCTGTCATTTCAAAGCCCATTTTTTCGAATTGCTGTTTTACCAGTTTCGATTGTACAAGCAGTTGCCAGGCTTGTTCTTCAAGGCCGTTCTTTGGTTGCCCTTGTTGCTCAGCTTGCTGTTGTAATACGAAAAGTTGATCGTTAAACTCTTCACGGGTTATCTTCTCACCATTTACTTTCCCTAAAACATCAGGATTTTTACCAAAAACTTTATCAAGGCTTTCGGGATTTACCAAAAACGCCAAAAGCGCCAATGCTATCATTCCCATCAAAAGCCAAGGTCTACTCCTAATCTGTCCTAAAATTGCCATTTTATAAATATAGTTTTTTATATCAGTGTGCGAAAATACACATTTTTAAGAAATTACAGAAATATAAGACGTTTTTTTAATTTTTAAAATTCAATTACCTATAAAATGGAAATTTTGACCGTATTTTTTATCAATAAACAAATGGCATAAGTATTGTCAAAATTAAACTTACATTATATGCAAAGCTTTTTCTTATGCATATTTTGAATTACACTTTAACGTTTTAAACCGTAGATGACAATTTGTCATTCAATTTATTATGACAGAATTTGAAGATATAAATTTTGATGAGATTATGGGCGAAGGATTTGATATTGTTACAGAAGAAATAAACCTTTCGGATCTTGATGAAACTGCAAAAAACTCTGAACAGACAGCGTTTCCGATACTTCCGGTGAGGAATATGGTCATGTTTCCCAATGTGGTGATTCCTATTACTGCCGGAAGAAAATCATCGATCCAGCTTTTGGAAGAAGCGCAGCAGAACGGCGATCTGATTGGTATTATAAGCCAGAAAAACGCTGATATAGAGCAACCTACAGACAAAGATCTTTACCAGACCGGAACTTTAGCAAAGATCATTAAGATTATAAAACTTCCGGAAGGCAATGTTACTGCAATTACAAAAGGCTTTCACAGATTTAAGATTAAGAAAATCATCGGAAAACAGCCTTATCTTAAAGCAGAAATTTCAAAATTAAAAGATTCTAAAGCCAAAAACAAAGAAGAATACGAAGCATTACTGGAAAATATAAAAGATCTTGCATTAAAAATAATTGAACTGGATCCCAATATTCCTAATGCGGCGAATTTTGCAATAAAAAACATCAATAATAACGATGATTTATTAAACTTCATCTGCACAAATGCCAATTTCCCATATGCTGAAAAGCAAAAGCTCCTTGAGGAAAAAAATCTGCTTGAAAGGGCGAATAAGTGCTACGAAATGATGCATGGAGACTTCAGAAAGCTGGAATTGAGAAATCAGATCCATCAGAAAACTTCAAAAGATCTTGATAAGCAGCAAAGAGAATATTTCCTGAATCAGCAGATCAGAACCATTCAGGACGAATTGGGAGGAGGCCCGGAAAGCGATGTTGAAGAATTAATACAAAAAGCAAAAACAAAAAACTGGAAACCCGAAGTTGAAGAACATTTCCAAAAGGAAATCAACAGGTTACAGAGACAAAACCCAAACTCGCCGGATTATAATGTTCAGAGAAATTATCTGGATTTCTTCACCGATCTTCCATGGGAAACTTTTACAAAAGATACTTTTGATATCGAAAAGGCACAAAAAGTTTTAGACAAAGCGCATTTTGGATTAGAAGATATTAAGAAAAGAATTTTGGAACACATGGCTGTTTTAAAATTAAAGAACAACATGAAATCTCCAATTTTATTATTGGTCGGGCCTCCCGGAGTTGGTAAAACATCTTTAGGGAAATCTGTCGCCGATGCTTTGGGAAGAAAATATATGCGTGTTTCTTTAGGTGGACTTCATGACGAAAGCGAAGTAAGAGGCCACAGAAAAACCTATATCGGAGCGATGGCGGGAAGAATTCTTCAGTCTATAAAAAAATCGGGAACATCGAATCCCGTGATTGTTTTGGATGAAATCGACAAAGTTGGAAAAGGAATGCATGGCGATCCGAGTTCGGCACTTCTTGAGGTTTTGGATCCTGAACAGAACAATGCTTTTTATGATAATTTCCTTGAAATGGGTTACGATTTGTCTAAAGTCATGTTTTTGGCCACCGCAAACTCTTTGTCAACGATTCAGACTCCGCTTTTAGACAGAATGGAAATCATTCAGATTGCAGGCTATACTTTAGAAGAAAAAATTGAAATCGCTAAAAGACATTTAATAAAAAAACAACAGGAAGAAAACGGTTTGACGGCAAAATCTTTCAAACTTGGGAATCCTGAACTCAAACATATCATTGAAGCTCACACTTCAGAAAGCGGAGTAAGAACTTTGGAAAAAAGAATCGCAGCCGTAGCTCGTTGGGTAGCCTTGCAGACCGCTTTGGTTAAAGAATATAATCCTAAAATTTCGGTTGAAAAAATAGATGAAATTCTTGGTGTTCCAAGACCTAAAAGTTTGTCCGAACTTACCGATGTTCCAGGCGTGGTAACCGGATTGGCGTGGACAAGCGTTGGCGGTGATATTTTATTCATCGAAAGCATCATCAGCAGCGGAAAAGGAAATCTTACAATGACCGGAAATCTGGGCGCTGTAATGAAAGAATCTGCAACGATTGCTTTAGAATATATTAAAGCTAAACATGATGATTTAGGAATTGAAGAAGATGATCTTGAGAAAAAGAATATCCACGTTCACGTTCCGGAAGGTGCGACTCCAAAAGACGGACCTTCTGCGGGGATTGCAATGCTTACGTCGATGGTTTCTTCATTTAAAAATAAAAAAGTAAAACCTCATCTTGCGATGACCGGTGAAATTACTTTAAGAGGAAAAGTGCTTCCTGTAGGCGGAATCAAAGAAAAACTTCTGGCCGCAACAAGAGCCGGAATCAAAGAAGTAATACTTTGTGAAGCCAACCGAAAAGACGTGGAAGAAATAAAACAGGATTATCTGAAAAACCTGAAAATAAGCTACGTCAACTGGATGAAAGAAGTTCTTGAACTCGCTTTAGAAAAATAAATATTCAATAATAAATGTAAAACCTCATCATAAATGGTGAGGTTTTGTTATTTTTATACATCATATTTTTAGTAATGAATTTTTTCAAACTTCCATTCCTCTCAAAACTTGCGCTTGCGGTAATTTCTATTATAGGAATTGGCTATCTCATCAAATTGGGACAAAGTATTCTTGCGCCTTTTTTCCTGGCATTTCTGATGGCAATGTTGTTTTTACCGATTGCTAATTTTCTGGAAAGGAGATTCAGGTTTCCAAGATCGTTTTCTACCCTCATTTCTGTATTTATCATGTTGCTGATTCTTACCGGATTGATTTTCTTTTTCGGATCGCAGCTTTCGAGTTTCAGCAAAGATCTTCCGCATTTGAGAATGCAATCGAATAAAGTTTTCATCAATATTCAAAACTGGATTTCTGATACATTTAATGTCAATATCAATGAACAGTTTGATTATCTAGATCAGGGTTTAAATAAGCTTTTGTCATCAACCGGAGTGATTCTAGGATTTACTTTGGGCGTATTTTCTACAAGCTTGGGCTTTTTGATTTTCTTTATTTTGTTTTTCATTTTTATATTAAATTACAGAAGGATATTAAACAATTTTATTATCGCTGTTTTTAATGAAAAGCATAAAATAAGTGTACAGGAAGCTGTTTTTGAAATAAGGATAATGACCAAAAAATATATTATCGGGCTTTGTCTTCAGGTAATAATAGTCTCCGCACTCACCACAATTTTGCTTTCAATTCTTGATGTAAAATATGCTGTTCTTTTGGGTGTTCTGACAGGCTTGCTGAATGTCATTCCTTACATCGGAATCCTGATTTCGTTGTTGATTTCCTGCTTTATAGCTTTTGCGACCGGTACGGTTTCCACTTGTATTTATGTCGCTATCGGTTATATTGTTGTGCATGCTATTGACGGTAATATTGTTTTGCCATTTGTGGTTGGATCTAAAGTCAAAATCAATGCGCTATTCTCTTTCATCGGAATTCTTGTTGGCGAACATCTTTGGGGAATCTCGGGGATGTTTCTCTGCATTCCGGCAATTGCAATTTTTAAAATTATATTTGAAAGAGTGGAAGGCCTTCAACCTTGGGGAAAACTGCTCGGTGAAGAAGAAAAACCTCACAAAAAGAAAAAAACTTATAAAATATCAAAGAATATTACGTTGAAGGAAATGGATTAGCTACAAGTAATAAATAATGAGCAATAAAACAACAATTCATAAATTTTTCGTTATGATTATATAAATAAATTTTATTTTAGGCAACGAATTAGATTTTTATTTAAATTTGAAATAAAATTAATCAACATGAAAATCGTTAAATTTATCGTAAGCCTTCTTTTCGGATTGATGTTTATCAATGCCGGATTAAACAAGTTCCTCAATTATATGCCAATGGAAAAACCTACACCCGAACAGATGAAAGTTTTTGCTGCATTCACAGAACTACATTGGTTAATGCCTTTGATTGGTATTGTAGAAATTATCGGCGGTTTATTATTTATCTTTCCTAAAACAAGAGCTTTAGGCGCCATCGTCATTTTGCCTGTAATGGTCGGAATTATTCTACACGTATTTACGATAGATAAATCTACAGTAGGAATGTCAATTGCCGGCGTATTATTCCTGATAAATCTTTGGATGATTATTGATAATAAAGAAAAATACAAAGCTTTAGTGAAATAAGAAGTGAATGATGAATAGTCAATTCACTTGCGAAGCAAAATTCACAATTGACTATTCACTTTAAAATAATTGATTATTAACATTAATCACACAAATGCGCTGAACCCCGTTATTGATCTTCCGACAATCAAGGAATTGATTTCTTTTGTTCCTTCGTAAGAATAAATAGCTTCTGCATCGGCAACAAATCTGGCGACATCATACTCAAGTAAAATTCCGTTTCCGCCCATCACTTCACGCGCTCTGGAAACAATATCTCTCGTTCGCATTGTACAAAAAACTTTGGCTAAAGAAGCATGTTCATCTTTTAAAATTCCTTCATCCTGCATTTCTGAAAGTCTGAAAACCATGGTCTGCATCGCCGTAAGATTCGACAACATTTCTACCAAATGCCCCTGAATCATCTGAAAAGAAGCAATCGGTTTTCCGAACTGTTCTCTTGTTCTTGTATAATCTAAAGCGCTTTCATAAGCGCCTCTTGCACAACCTGTTGCCATCCATGCAACTCCGGCTCGTGTCATTCTTAAAACTTTTCCGGTATCTTTAAAGGAATTTGCATGTTGCAAACGGTTTTCTTCCGTGACTATGCAATCTTTCAAAGTGATCAGTCCGTTCTGCACAATTCTCAATGCCATTTTTCCTTTGATTTTCTCAACAGAATATCCCGGATTATCTTTTTCAACAATAAAACCTTTTACTTCTCCATCATCTAAATCTCTTGCCCAAATAATAATTAAATCTGCAAATGTTGCATTTCCGATCCATTTTTTTTGTCCATTCAAAATCCATCCTTCCGGAATTTTTTTGCAGGTTACGGTTAAACCTCCCGCTGCTCCCGAACCTACTTCAGGTTCTGTTAAGCCAAAAGCACCGATCTTTTCGAATTTCTGCATTTGAGGAAGCCATTTTTGCTTTTGCTCTTCCGAACCGCAAATGTAAATCGAGCCCATCGCCAAACCGGATTGAACGCCAAAAAAAGTAGCAATCGAAGCATCAATTCTTGCCATTTCCATTGCAATGACGCCTTCCATTAAAAAAGGCATTCCCGGGCAGCCGTAGCCTTCATAAGTCACACCGCAAATATTTAACTTTTGGAATTTTGGAATTAATTCATGAGGAAATTCGTCTCGTAACCAATAATGATTCACCAAAGGTTTTACTTCTTTTTCCATGAACGCTCTTACTTTAAGCTGAATTTCTCTTTGCTCGGGCGTCAAAGTGTGATAAATATCGTAGAAATCGCCGTCAATTGGCGGAAGCTCTTTCTTTTTTTTGTTGGGATCGAGCATTTTCATCATTCCGTTCAGTTGTTTATCATCCAACTTGGAAAAATTTTCCATTAACTTGGGAAGATTTACTTTTTGAGAAATTTCGCTTAACTGATCAAAATCGATCGATCTGAATAATTCTATTGCGTTTCTTATTTTGGAAAAAGTATTCGACATTATTTGGTGTGGTTTTAATTGTAAAAGATTAGCAAAAATCAATCCGACCTTTCAAATCTTGTAACTCAATTTACAATTAATTGATTTTCATATAATTAAAACTTATTTGTTTTTACAGGCTTTTTACTTGTGATTTTCAAACATTACAAAAGATTCCGGCTGAACTTTGAAGTAAGCAAACATTTAAAAATAATATTATGAAATCGCCATTAACTAAATTTTATTCAATAAACATACATCAAAAAGGCGATAACATGTGACAATTAAAAAACAATAAAAATTTACATATGAAAACAACTTACATCAGATTATCATTGGCTTCAATACTTTTATTAGGAATTTATTCATGCAAAAAAGGTGAAGCAGCAACAAGTGATTACGCAGTTTCGGAGCCGGAATACAATAAAGAAATCGCAGCAGACAGTATTTCTTCGGCAGCAACAATGAAAGTGAAAGACAAGCAATTCATTAAAACCGCAAACGTAAACATGGAAGTAAAAGACGTTTACGAAGCTACTATTTCCATTGAAAAGTCGGTGCAGGAATTGGGCGGATTTGTTACGAACAGCAATTTGCAAAGTAATGTGGTTGAAGAAAAAACATACAATACATCCAATGAAAATGCGATGCTGATAAAAAAATATCAAACAGAAAACGCAATGCAAGTTCGCGTTCCGACTGAAAAATTGGGCGAACTTTTAACTTTAATTAATAATAAAAAATTGTTCCTCAATTCAAGAATTATCAATGCCGAAGATGTAACGTCAAGCATAAAATATGCAGAAATGGAAGGTAAAAGAATTAAAAAAACAAGCGAAAATATTTCTCAGCTAAAGGCCAATAAAGATAAAGTACAGTTCGACAACAACAATATGTCGGAAGAAAATATGCAGCAACTGGCAAATTTGGACGTGACGGACAACCTGAAATACAGCACAATCGACATTTTCATCAAGGAACCGAAACTTCGTATTGCAGAAATTGCCATTACTAATACCAACAATATTGACGATAAATATAAGTTCAATTTTATTTACAGCGCGAAAGAAGCTTTTGTGGAAGGCTATTATTTAATTCAGAAAATAGTTGTTGGATTAATTACCATTTGGCCGGTTTTACTAATCGGAGCTGTAATTGTTTATTTTTTAAGAAAAAGAAAATCAATCAAAAAAGATCATCAAACCGTTTCTGAGTAATTAAACTATTCTAACCTTTTGGGTTATCTGCATATTTTAATTTCAAACCTCTGTATTCTTTGCGGAGGTTTTATGGTTTTGAGATATTCATGCCATTCATTTTTTCCTTAAATTTGCAAATTAGAAATTTAGTGAATTATCAGAATCTGATTTTAAACTTAATCCTTGAAAATATGTTATCAAAAATAAATCCCATCCAAACAAACAGCTGGAAAGCACTTGACCAACACTTCGCAGAACTCGACTTTGATTTACGGAGTCTTTTTCAATATAATCCGAATCGTTTTGAGGAATTTTCTTTAAAAAAAGACAACTTTCTTTTTGATTATTCAAAGAACTTTATCACCGCTGAAACAAAACAGCTTTTATTGAATCTGGCAGAAGAATGTCAGTTGAAAGATGCTATTTCTAAAATGTTTTCAGGCGATAAAATCAACGAAACAGAAGGAAGAGCCGTTCTGCATACCGCTTTGAGGGATTTTTCCGATAAAGAAATTTTGGTTGACGGTGAGAACATCAAACCTCAAATTAAAAGAGTTTTGGATCACATGAAATCTTTTTCTGAAAGCATCATTTCAGGTTCACATAAAGGTTTCAGCGGAAAAGAAATCACAGATGTTGTAAATATCGGAATCGGAGGCTCAGATTTGGGGCCCGTAATGGTGGTTTCGGCCTTGAAGCATTTTAAAACACGATTGGACGTTCATTTTGTTTCAAATGTAGACGGAAATCATATCGCTGAAGTTGTGAAGAATTTAAATCCTGAAACAACTTTATTTATCATTGCTTCCAAAACATTTACAACTCAGGAAACAATGACGAATGCCAATTCGGCAAAAGATTGGTTTTTGAAAGCAGGAAAACAGGAAGATGTTGCAAAACACTTTGTCGCCTTATCAACTAATATTCAATCAGTTAAAGACTTCGGAATTGCAGAAGAAAACATCTTCGAATTTTGGGATTGGGTTGGCGGAAGATATTCATTGTGGAGCGCAATTGGCTTAAGTATCGTTCTTTCAGTTGGATATGAAAATTTCGAACAATTATTAAAAGGTGCTGAAAATACAGATCAACATTTTCAAACTGCTAATTTCTCAGAAAATATTCCTGTTTTAATGGGATTATTGGGAATTTGGTATCGTAATTTTTATGCTGCAACAACTTATGCTATTTTACCTTATTCACAATATTTGGACAGATTTGCAGCTTATCTTCAGCAAGGCGACATGGAAAGCAACGGGAAATGTGTTGACCGAAATGGCGAATTTGTAGAATATGAAACAGGACCAATTATTTGGGGCGAACCGGGAACAAACGGACAACACGCTTTTTATCAACTGATTCATCAAGGAACAGAATTGATTCCTGCAGATTTTATTGCGTATGCGAAAAGTCCAAACAAAGTTTCTGATCATCAGAATAAACTTTTAGCTAACTTTTTCGCCCAAACTGAAGCATTGGCTTTCGGAAAAACGGAAGACGAAGTTGAAGAAGAATTGAAAAACTCAGGGAAATCTGAAGACGAAATTGATTTCTTGTTAAATTATAAAGTCTTCCACGGAAATACACCAACTAACTCCATATTATTCAACGAATTAACTCCTTTTTCATTGGGCCAGTTGATTGCGATGTACGAACACAAAATTTTCGTTCAAGGTGTCATCTGGAATATTTTCAGTTTTGACCAATTCGGTGTGGAATTAGGAAAAGTTTTAGCAAACAAAATCTTACCGGAATTGGAAAACAATGAGACAATTAGCTCTCATGATAGTTCTACAAACGGACTGATCAATTATTATAAAGCAAATAAAAAATGATAATGAAGTAGATGTAGGATTTGACGGAAATGAAAGTAAACTCAAATTCTAAAATCTAACTTTTAAAATCTAACATCTAATAAAAAAGTAAAATGGCAGAAATTCTTGACGGATTAAAAGTATCCAAAGAAATAAAAGCAGAAATCAAGGTTGAAGTTGATAAAATCATTGCAAGCAAAAGAAGAGCTCCTCACTTGGTAGCTATTCTTGTAGGCAACAACGGAGCAAGCAAGGCGTACGTGAATGCTAAAGTGAAAGATTGCGAAGAAGTTGGCTTTCAATCCAGCTTAATCAAGTTTCCAAGCACGGTTTCTGAATCTGAATTATTGGAAAAAATTGATGAATTAAACAAATCTAAAGCAGTTGACGGTTTCATCGTTCAGTTGCCTTTACCTGACCAGGTTGATCAGGAGAAAATCATTAATGCAATTGATCCAAGAAAAGATGTTGACGGTTTCCACCCTGAAAATTTCGGAAAAATGGCTTTAGAAATGGATACCTTTTTGCCTGCAACTCCGTTCGGAATTTTAACATTATTAGAAAGATATAATATTGAAACGAAAGGTAAAGATTGTGTCATCATCGGAAGAAGTAAAATTGTCGGAAGACCAATGAGTATTTTGATGGGAAGAAAAGATTTCCCAGGGAATTCAACGGTTACATTGACACATTCTTATACAAAAGACATCGAAGAATATACCAAGAAAGCAGATATTGTCATTACGGCTTTGGGTGATCCTCACTTTTTAAAGGGAGAAATGATCAAAGAAGGCGCCGTAATTATCGACGTAGGAATTACAAGAGTAGACAACGACTCTCCAAAAGGATATTATTTGGCTGGTGATGTAGATTTCGACAGTTGTGCTGCAAAAGCAAGCTGGATCACGCCGGTTCCGGGAGGGGTTGGACCAATGACAAGAGCAATGCTGATGAAAAACACAATTATTGCTTATAAAACTTCGGTCTATAACGACTAATTTTAAAATGAATAAAGAAGAAGATATTTTATTGAAAGAAGGTAAAATGCTCCCTGTAATGGAGCATTTTTACACTCTTCAGGGTGAAGGAGCACACACCGGAAAAGCAGCTTATTTCATCAGATTGGGTGGTTGCGATGTCGGGTGCCACTGGTGTGATGTGAAGGAAAGCTGGGACCCGAATTTACATCCGCTAATGAATGCAGAAGAAATTGCAAAAACGGCGGCAAGTCACTGCAAAACAATTGTTTTAACAGGTGGTGAACCCTTAATGTGGAATTTAAACATTCTTACATCCAAATTAAAAGAATTGGGATGCACCATTCATATTGAAACTTCGGGAGCCTATCCGATGAGCGGACAAATCGACTGGATCACCCTTTCACCGAAGAAAACAGGACTTCCAAAAGAAGAAATTTATCAAAAAGCAAGCGAACTTAAAGTAATTGTTTTTAATAATAATGATTTTAAATTTGCAGAAGAACAGGCTGCAAAGGTATCTGAAAACTGCACATTATATCTTCAGAGCGAATGGAGCAAAAGAGACGAAATGTACCCAAAAATTACAGATTTCATTTTGGCGAATCCGGAATGGCGGGCTTCAGTTCAGACGCATAAATACCTTAATATCCCATAAAAATATGTAACTTAGGTTTTCTATTCGGATAATAGTAATATATGCAGAGAATTCGATATTCCAGATATCTTAAGCTGATTATCATCTTGCTCGACCTTTTGGTGCTTGCCTCTGTTTTTATATTTTTTTTTGTAAGCAGAAATCCGGATCTGATTCATGATAAAAGTCTTTGGTATCAAAATTCTTTTTCTTTATTGCTGCTTGTTTCTTTCTGGATTTTGTTGAGCGGAAGAACAAAAATTTACAGTATCTCGAGAAATCTTGCCTATACCCTTTTTATTGAGCGCATCATAATCCATTTTTTAACATTTATATTGGGATTATTGCTTATCCGAAAGGTGAGCAACAATACGTTTTTCAGTTCGGAGCTAGCTTGGCTTTCATTATATCTTTTTTCATTTATATTTTTAGCTAAATCTGTTATTTTCTTTGTCATAAAATATATTCGTTCGTTGGGTATCAACCATAGAAATGTCATGTTTATTTGCGAAAACAGTTCTGCTGAAGCTTTAAAAAATATTCTTACTGAAAGAAAAGATTACGGATATAAAATTTTTAATTACAATTCTGAAAATTTAAATACTGAAGAACTTGTTGCATTTTGGAAAGCAAACGGAATACATACATTATTTCTGCCCACAAACAATTCTTTAGATAAAAATCTTGAAGACGAATTGTATCGCGTGGCAGAAGCCAATAAAGTTCATGTTTCTTTGATTCCGGAAATTTCCAAAAACAATTTTTTCTTTTTCGATTTAGAATATATTCACACGCAGCCGGTTCTGAATCAAGCCAAATATCCTTTGGATTATTATTCAAATTTTTTATTAAAAAGAATTTTTGATATTGTTTTTTCTATAATGGTCTTAGTTTTGATCTGCTCTTGGTTGTTTCCTATTATTGCTTTTCTAATCAAAAGAAGCTCAAAAGGGCCTGTTTTTTTTGTTCAGAAAAGATATGGTTTTCACGAAGAGGTTTTTAATTGTATAAAATTTCGGACAATGGTTCCGAATGATGATTCTACAACTAAAACAACCAGCGTCAATGATTCAAGAATAACCAAAATAGGGAAGTTTTTGAGGAAAACAAGTTTAGATGAATTGCCGCAGTTCATCAATGTCTTAAAAGGCGAAATGTCTGTTGTGGGGCCACGTCCTCATATGTTGGCGGTAGATAATTATTATAAGCCTAAAATAGGAAGATATACCTTAAGAAGTTTGGTAAATCCCGGAATTACGGGCCTTGCACAAGTAAATGGATTACGCGGAGACTCTGGAAATGTAGAAGTTGAAATGAATAAACGAGTACTTGCTGATGCTTTTTATGTAAGAAACTGGAATTTCGTTTTAGATCTGGTTATCATTTTAAAAACCATATTACTTGTTGTAGGCGGCGACAAAAATGCAAAATAAAATAAATAAAAAAGTCTAATTTAGCAGAATGTTAAAAAAGTTTTTTACAGCGATAGGAGAATACATGATTCTCCTTGGAAAATCCCTCCAAAAGCCTCAGAAAATGAGAGTTTTCTGGAAGCTGTTTCTAAGAGAGATCAACGATTTGGGGGTCAACTCATTTGGTTTGGTCATTTTCACCTCTATCTTTGTGGGTGCGGTAGTTGCCATTCAGATGTTCAATAATTTTGATGCATCATCGTTTCCCATTCCTCCTTCATTTGTAGGATATGCTACTAAAGCGGTATTGGTTTTAGAGTTTTCACCTACAATTATCAGTTTGATTCTGGCCGGTAAAGTTGGTTCTTATATAGCTTCAAGTATTGGTACGATGAGAGTTTCGGAGCAAATTGACGCTTTGGATATTATGGGTGTGAATTCTCCAAATTTCCTTATTCTTCCAAAAATACTTGCCTGTATGATCTTCAATCCTTTATTGATTGCGATAAGTATTGTATTTGGTATTGGTGGCGGTTATTTGGCCGGAATGTTAACCGGTAACTGGACAGAAGCAGATTATATCAGCGGAATACAAATGTATATGCCAAATCTATTTATTATTTATGCATTTACAAAAACTACTGTCTTCGCTTTTATTATTGCGACAGTTCCTTCATATTTCGGATATTTCGTAAAGGGAGGCTCGCTGGAAGTTGGTAGAGCAAGTACGCAGGCGGTTGTTTGGACGATGGTTTTCATCATTATTTCCGAATTAATTTTAACACAATTAATATTAAGCTGATGATTGAGGTAAAAGATCTTAAAAAGAGTTTTGGTGATGTTGAAGTGCTTAAAGGAATTTCAACCACTTTTGAAAAAGGAAAAACAAATCTTATTATAGGCCAGAGTGGCTCGGGAAAAACCGTTTTCCTTAAAAGTTTATTGAATGTTTATCAGCCTTCTTCAGGTGAAATCCTGTTTGACGGAAGAAACATCAATGTGATGAACCGAGAAGAAAAACAGCAGCTGCGTTCTGAGATCGGAACTCTTTTTCAGGGAAGTGCATTGTTTGATTCTCTTACTGTAGAAGAAAATATTATGTTTCCGCTGGATATGTTTACCAATTTAACTTTCAGAGAAAAGAAAAGAAGAGTTTTTGAGGTAATAGGAAGAGTACATTTGGATAAGGCCAACAGAAAATTTCCGTCTGAAATTTCAGGAGGAATGCAAAAGCGTGTAGCCATTGCAAGAGCTATTGTGAATCATCCAAAATATCTGTTTTGTGACGAGCCCAACTCCGGACTCGATCCCTATACTTCGAATGTAATTGATGATCTTTTGCTCGAGATCACCAAAGAATACAATACCACAACCATCATCAATACTCACGATATGAATTCTGTGATGACGATTGGCGAGAAAATTGTTTACTTAAGATTAGGAATTAAAGAATGGGAAGGAAATAAAGACATTTTGATTACAGCAGGTAATAAAAATCTTATAGACTTTGTTTATTCTTCCGAATTGTTTAAAGAATTAAGAGAGTATTTACTCGAGAACAATAAAACTATTGAAAATACAGTCACTAAAATCGACGAAAATGAAAAAGATAACTAGCATCGCTTTATTAAGCTTTTCGATTGCTGCATCAGCTCAGATTTCTCTTGCAGCTAAAGCAAATGTATTGATTCCTACAAGCTCAGCTTCATGGAAAAACCTTAAGACCGCTGCAACTAATGCAGTTGAACAAAAAGGAAAAAACATTACGGGTTTCAATGCCGGTTTGTCGTTGAAAATTGACCTGCCAACTGCATTATATGTAATGCCTGAAATTTATTATACCAACTTCAGCAACGAGGTAACATTAGCCAATGATGCTACCGGAGAACAGACAACTATTAAAGCGAAAAGCAGCAGAGTTGATATTCCCGTGCTTGTAGGTGTGAATGTTTTGGGAGATCTTTTAAGCGCATACGCAGGTCCTGTCGGAAGTTTTAATCTTGCTAAAGATGATAACTTCAACAATTTTGTACAAAAAGTGAACGCCAATGAATTTACAGTTGGTTATCAAATTGGTGTACAAAGTGAAATTAAAAGCGTTATCCTTTCTGCAAAATACGAAGGTGCATTTTCTAAAGATCAGAGAAAATTCATCAACAATGTAGCAGGTTCTAGTCAGGAAATCAATTATGACAACAGACCGGGCCTATTTATGCTTGGTTTAGGTTATAAATTTTAATTAACATAATCAAACTTATAAAAAAAATCCTCAAATTAAATTTGAGGATTTTCCTGTTTATTTTCTCTTTCTATCTCTGCTTGTCTTTTTACAATTTCAGCAGCCTTTTTTTCTAAATCTTCTTTTTCCTGTTGAAGGCGTTTAAATTCTCTTCTTTTTTCTTCAGCCTTTATCGCAGAACCTTTGCTGATGTAGCCTGTCATTCCACCGATAATCAAGCCAATTCCCACACCAGCCATTACACCCATCATATGTGACAATGTTATTTTCTCTGCTGTAAAGTCTGTTGTCAGGTAAAAGAGCAGCACAGATACTGCAAGAAGAACTAAGCCTGTAATAGAAATACTTTTCATAATTGTATGTTTAGATTAAAGATTTATTAAATATAAGAAAATTTAATTAACCTTTTCCACCTGCAGCTCTATAATATTCTAAAGCTTTTGGCAAATCTTTCTGAATATCTCCTATTCTTGTTTCAGGACTTGGGTGAGTTGACAAAAATTCCGGTTGTCTGTTTCCTGAAGATGACGCTTCCATTCTATTCCAGAAAGGAATTGCCTGTTTAGGATCATATCCCGCCATTGACATCAAATATAGTCCCATTTCGTCTGCTTCAGACTCCTGCGCTCTTCCATATTTTAACAAAGCAACCTGCGAACCGATAGGATAAACTTGCTGAAAAATACTTGCCCATTGCGAGTTTGAAATAGTACCTCCTAAAATAGCGCCGCCATATTGTGCCACCATTGCCTGAGAAATTCTTTCATTCCCGTGTCCTGCTAAAGCATGAGAAACTTCGTGTCCCATTACAACTGCAAGACCTGTATCATCTTTAGTAATAGGAAGAATTCCTGTGTAAACCGCTACTTTACCGCCCGGCATACACCATGCATTCACCTGTTTATCTTGTATAAGATTAAACTCCCATCTATAGCTTGCAAGATCTGCGCTTCTTCCTATGTTTGCATAATATTTTTCAGCAGCAGTCTTTATTCTGTTACCCACGTTTCTTACGCTTTGAGCCTGAGACCCCGTAATTACTTTCGATTCGGTCAAAGTTTGCTTATATTGCTGCAAAGCCATTGCTTCAATTTCAGAATTATTTGCGATCTGTAAAGAAGATCTTCCTGTAATAGGATTTGTCGTACAAGCTGCAACAGAAAGTACTGTTGCTCCAATTCCTAATAAATGTGTAATTTTCATAGTTTAGCGTATTATTATTTCAACCTTACAATTTTTATTCCAAAATATAGATTTGCATACATTTTGCTATATTATTTACTAATTTTAGTATCATGAAAAAGTATATAACATTTATATCAGTTTTTATATTGACCTTCTTTTTTCAAAGCTGTTCTTCGCAAAATACTGTAGATTCCCAAACCGTAAATGCTTTATTAAATTCCGAAGAGTTTACTTTTCACGCAGAAAGAGCCAATCCTACCAATTATGATGTGATCAATGTGATGAATTCTATTCCGAATTCCACGTCAACGAGAATGCTGCAATTAGACGGTGAAGGCTATGTTATAGAACTGAAAAAAGATAAAATGGAGGTTGTTTTGCCTTATTTCGGAAGAGTTTTTAATCCTTCATACGGAAATCCTTCCAACAACAGCTACCGATTTACCTCAAAAGATTATTCCGTAAACAAGACACAAAACAAAAAAGGAAACTGGATTTTTAAAATCAAACCGAATGATGCGAATAATGTTTCTGAAATCATTATCGAAGTTTTCAAAAACGGAAGAGCATTTACTTCAATCAGAAGCAACGACAGACAGCCAATAACGTACGACGGATATATTTCTAAAAATGAGGAAATTAAGAAGTCTGAAAAGCCTTAATCTTGGTTAAAGAACTTATCAACAAACAATTTTGCTTCGGTGCTTGGATTTGAAATCAATGTCGAAGCATTTTTTTTATGCTGAATATAAGACTGTTCCAAAGGTTCATTTCTTTTCATCATTGATAAAATATATTCCTGAACCCAATATTCAAATCTTTTTTCAGATTGTTGCGTGCGCACGAGCTCAAATCTTTCGTTTTTCTTTTTTAATTGAATGAATTCGTCAATTTTTTCGTAAACTTCATCAAGTCCGTTATTGTGAAGCGCAGATCCTAATAAAACCGGAACTTTCCAGCCTTTTTCTTTAGCAGGAATAAAATCTAAAGCACGCTTCAATTCAAGCTTTGTATTTTTCGCTTTTTGAAGATTATCCTGCTCTACTTTATTAATGAAAACGACATCAACCATTTCCATAATTCCGCGTTTTATCCCTTGAAGTTCATCGCCGCCGCCAATTATTTTCAGGAATAAAAAAACATCGGTAATATCTGCAACCAAAACTTCAGATTGCCCGACTCCGACCGTTTCAATTAAAACATAATCGTAACCGGCTGCTTCACAGATCATCATCGTTTCAAAAGTTGTATTGGCAACACCTCCCAAAAAACCTGAACTTGGTGAAGGACGAATAAAAGCATTTTCCTCTTTAGCCAATTCCTCCATTCTTGTTTTATCACCCAAAATACTTCCTTTGTTGATAGCCGAGCTTGGATCTATTGCTAAAACAGCTACTTTTTTACCATTTGAAATGGCCAGTCTTCCGAAATTTTCAATAAAAGTAGACTTTCCCGCTCCCGGAACTCCGGTAATTCCTATACGAATCGATTTTCCTGTGAAAGGCATGATTTGTTTTAATAATTCGTCAGCCTGAGTTCTGTGTTCGGATTTTTTACTTTCGACCAAAGTAATAGCTTTTGCAATCAGGCGCTTGTTGCCGGATCGGATACCTTCTATTAATTCTTGTGTTGAAAAATTCATTGATTCAAAAATAATAATTAAATACGAATTAAGTGTTGTCAATTGTAAATAGTCAATCATCAATTTAAACTCAACATCAACAAATCACCATTAACTTTTCACAATCAACAGCTTCCTTAATTTTATTTCTTCTAAATTAAATACGGTTATAAAAAGCGCTTTCGTAAATGCTTATTTTTGTTATAAATCAAATTTTAAAACATGAGAAAAGCCTTCGCTGCTTCATTTATTATTGTCGTTTTATTAACTTCCTGCACGCCAAAAGCTACAGCAATTGCTGAGCCCGTAAAGACTTCTGCAGACCAATTGGCACAAGGAAAAACAATTTTTGAAAATGCATGCAAACGATGCCACGATTTGCCTGATCCGACAGCTTACACTTCGGTGCAATGGGTGGGAATTATGAATTCTATGGCGCCAAAAGCAAAATTAAACGACGCGCAGCATCAATGGGTTTATGATTATGTAGTTTCTGTGAAAAAGTAATCAAATCATTTCACCAAAAATAGTATTATGAAAAAGTTAATTTTAAGTGTTATTGTGTGTTCCGCATTTATGATTTCTTGTGGACCTAAAAGTATGGCCGTAACAGGACCGAAGTACACATCGTCTGAACAGTTGACTCAAGGGAAAACAATTTTTGAAAACTCCTGCAACAAATGTCACGGGCTTCCAAATCCGGAAAAACATGATGATAAAGGCTGGATAAAAACCTTAAGCAGAATGGCTCCGAGAGCTAAATTGAACGACGATCAACATCAGATGGTTTATGATTATCTGATTTCTGTAAATAAAAAATAGGCGTTCAACCGAAAGTCTATTTTAGCTTAATTCCTAAACCTGATCTTCCGGATAAAATTATTTTTCCGTTTTCTACAAAATTTCCTGTGGCGTAATCATTGGAAACAAGATTTGCTCCGTCCAAATCTAAATAATCAGCCAAACCGCCTAAAACACAACCCGCAGAAATTCCGACAGTAGATTCTGTCATGCAGCCGATCATGATTTTGTAGTTTAATTCATGGGCTTTTTTGATCATTTCCAAAGCTGGAGTCAATCCTCCACATTTCATTAATTTGATATTAATGCTTTTATAATACGGAATTAATCCGTCCAAAGAATCAATATCCTGACAATCTTCATCTGCCATCCAATTGGCAAAACTTTCTTTCTTTAAAACCTGATAATTGCCGATTGGACGCGGTTGCTCCAGATATTCAACCTTTTGAACTTCAACATTTTTCTGAAGCCAAATACAATCTTCATCGGTAAAACTTGCGTTGGAATCTAATGCGATGTTTTTATTGATTTCTAAAAGTTTTTCAACCTCGTTTTTGTTCAATCCTTTACATTTTACCTTAAATTTATTCCAGTTGCTATGTTTAATTTTTTTGATCTGTTCTTCAATTGGCGCAACAGAAATCGTGATCGAACTTTCAACTAAATTATCAGAAGGAATTTGATTTAATTCAATAAAACTTTTGTTTTCCAACTTTCCAAACAAGTCCCAATATGCACAATCCAAAGCAGAAAGCAAAAACGGATGCAGATTGAAATTCAACAAAAAACTAAAAAAATCTTTAGGAGGAATAATTTTCTGACCTTCAATTTGATATTTAATTTCTTTTAATTTTGAAATAAAAAATTGAAGATTAATCTGATAATAATCGATTGCAACACATTCTCCGTAACCTTTACAATTGTGAAAAGATAACTCTATCAGTAATGCTTCTCTTTTATTGTAATTCCCGTAAGCAATTGAAAATGTTTCTTTTAAGTGTAATTGTTTAAGTTCAAACCGTAATTCCATTATTAAATTTACAAAAAAAGGAGACTTATTTTGTCTCCTTCTTCTTTTTAATTTGCTTTTTCTTCGGCATTTTTTCCTTTAAAAATTTTTTGCGTTCTTTTATCAATTCGAAACTACATATTGTAAAGCAATATTTTTCAGCTTCACATAAAAATTTCAAAGCGTTGGTGAAACTTCCTCTTTTCTCGGAAAGCAACGATCTGTAAAGCCAAATTATTGATTTGTCTATTCCTTTGATTTTCAATGAATATTTTATCAATTTTTCTGCTTCATGAAAATCTTCGTTATCCAAAAGGCATTTAATATAATATTGCGGAACATTGAGATTCGTAACATCACATTGCATAGCTTCTTCAAAATAGAGCTTTGCTTTTTCATAATCGGTCAGCATTTCGCTGTAGACTCTTCCCATCAAACACAGGCTGTCAGCATCTTCCGGATCATAAGACAAGGCATAATTTAATGCTTCCAGACAATCCGGTAAATTGTAAGGATAATTATCTAAAGCCTCGAAATAATATTTATTTTTAGTTAAGGTCATTTTTGTAGTTTTTTAATTCATTTTTTATTTGATTTCTTTGTTTTTTGAAAGATTTTTTCTGATAATTCTTTTTAAAATCTGTTCCGGAAAACGTACGGATCGGATTTCCTCTCTGAACATTTAAATGATTGTTCCAAGTTTCCTGGATTCGTTTTTCTAATTGTTGAATGTGGATTTCCAAAACTTTTTCCTTTAATCTTGTAATCGACAATTTTTTATTCTCCAATTGCGCGCGCGAATCCTGCACGAAAACACTTTGCTTTGTCGGTAAATGTGTCGCACGAACGGCGGTGTTCACTTTATTCACGTTTTGTCCACCACTTCCTTGACTTCGAGTTGTTTGAAATTGAATATCTTTTTCATTAAATTGAATTTCTTCCAATCCTTCCAATTCAAAAATTCCGACGAACCAGTTTCTTCTTTTGTGCAGTTTTCGGAATGTACTTTTACCTGTCCAGCAAATGCTTCCGAGCCATGTTTTTAAAAATTCATTTAAATTTTTTCCTTTTAAAAGTATGGTTACGGATTTTAATGTCAGATTTTCATCGCCATTTTCACGATGAATTATTTCGTAATCTATTTTATTATTTTTTACTTCCTCAAGGAAAACCTTTAGAACTTTGGCAACTACCCATTGACATTCTAAAGGTCCTTTTCCTGAGGTTATTTGTATTAATTTGTCCATTGTTTTTTAATTTTTTTGTCATTCTGACGAAGGAAGAATCTCTTTTAAAATGTTAAGATTCTTCACTACGTTCAGAATGACAGAATGTATTTATTTATCCATTCTCACAATTCTAGGCTGAAAAGTTCCGAGAATATCTACCAATTCGCTTTGGGCGTTCATGACTTCATTAATGTTTTTATAAGCCATCGGTGCTTCTTCGGTATTTCCGCCTATCAAAGTGACATTCTTTAATTTTAATTCTTTCTTGATGTCATTTTGAGTGAAACGGTTTCTACATTCGCCTCTTGAGAAAGCTCTTCCCGCTCCGTGTGAAGCTGAGTTTAGTGAATCCGGATTTCCTTTTCCTCGAACAATAAATCCTTTTGCCGTCATCGATCCGGGAATCATTCCCAATTCATTTTCATTCGCCGGAGTTGCTCCTTTTCTGTGAACGATCACTTCTTTTCCGTTGTGGATTTCTTTCCAGGCGAAGTTGTGATGGTTTTCAATTCTGGCTTTCACTCTTCCACCGACTGCTTTTACCAATCTTCTGTGAATATCGTCGTGACAGGCCGAAGCGTAATCTCCTGCGAGATTCATCGCCGTCCAGTATTCTAATCCGAGATGCGTATTTAAATCTAGCCAAGCGAAGTTTTGGGCTTCTTTTGGCAACGGACATTGTTCTGTTGCAACTCTCGAATAATACTGAGCGATTTCTGCTCCCAAACCACGCGAACCGCTGTGTGAAAGAATTCCGAGGTATTCTCCTTTTGGAAGATTGATTTGTTTATCTTCTTCCGTGATTTCCACTTCCCCGAATTCCACAAAATGATTTCCGCCACCAGAACTTCCCATTTGTTTGATGGCTTTTCCTTTTAATCTTCTCAAAATCGGAATCATATCGAACGTATCTCTGTCGAAAATTTCATGATCGACGTGAGATTTGTGCGTTTCATACATCCCGAATTTGGTGTGTTCGGCAAGAGCTTTTTCATATTTATCTCTTGCTCCATCCAGATATGAAATTGGTATATCCAAAATACTAAGGCTCATTCTGCAGCCAATATCCATCCCGACTCCGTAAGGAATCACCGCATTTTCTACGGCGAGAACTCCGCCAATCGGAAGCCCGTAACCACTGTGCGCATCAGGCATTAAAGCTCCATGCGTCGCAATTGGAAGTTTCAATGCTGTGTATAATTGATTTTTTGCTTCATCTGAAATATTGTTTCCGAAAATCTGGAAAGAAGCTCGGTTTGTATTGAGCATTCTTTTCTCGGTTTTCCTGGATGACAGCAAAGCTTCTGCAATTTGTCCGAAGGTTAAATCTTTTTCATAATTCTCCGGATTGATCAGAATTTCCTTTAAAAGCGATTTCACATGATGAATATTTTTCGTGGCAAAATTTCTTTTCATGACTTCCAAAGCGATGTTGATGCTTTGATTATTTGGATAGCCCAATTTTAATATATCTTTTCCTTTAAGTTTTAAATTTCCCATTGTTTGTTTAATAAGATGTTAGATATTCGACGCCAGATGTACACATCCCTGCAGCGAATACTTTTTTCAACTAAAATTTTAGTTGATTTGTGTTTTGTCATTTTGAGATGAGATTCTTCCTTCGTCAGAATGACAATCCGGAATTCTTTCCTAGCCCCGATTGCAGCATTTGTTTGAGCTCATTTTGTTGGGTTTCGGCGGCGGCTTTGCCGCCGCCGAAACCCAACAAAATAGCGAGTGCGGAAAGCGGGATATAGCTCCTAAAAATAGATTTGCTATTCGGAAAGGTTCCTAAATTTTAAAAAATGATTTCAGGGAAATTTGTTTGAGTTTGAAATATTGCGCAATAAAAAACCCGAAATCTTACGGCTTCGGGTTTTGATATTTCATGTACTTTTATTCTAAGAATGTACCAAACCACGAAGCCTCGCCTTTGCAAAAGGCAATCCTGCTGATGAATGTTGATTGTATTTGAACATTGCTTCGTTGTTTTTTTAATAATTAAACTTGATTTTCAGGTGCAAATATATACATTTTTCTGAATATCAAAATTTTTCAAGAAAAAACCTGAATAATTTCTTATCCAGGTTTCTTATTTTTGATTTTAATCTTTTGATCCTAAGCTGTCCATTTCATCTTCCATTCCTCTGTTTGAGCCTGAACGATACACTCTTTCTGAACCTAAAAAGTAAACATCGTGTTTTGCTTTTGCAATGATTCCGTTGTATTCGTCTTCGGACATTCCTTCTGGAATTTTTTTCTCATTATCGGATGATTTTCTGTACACTTCAAGAGCTCCTTTTTCATTTAAAATATCCTTTGCTCTTTTTGCCTGATCAATATCTGCCGCGTAAACAATTACATTGATTTTCCCGACACTTTCTCTTCGATAAGCATCCAACATTTCTGCATCATGCGCGAAAACATAGCTGAAAAATCCTTTTGTTTGTTCATCTTCCTGATAATCATTGGTTGATGATTCTTGTTCATATTTGGATTTTGATACAACAATATCTGCTTCATTGAAACCCAAATCCGTTAAATCTTTTTTTATTTCCTCTGTCTCAACAGTTGCCGGAAATACTGAAATTACTGTATAAGCCATAATGATTTTTTTCTTATTAATACAAAAACCATACAACTTATACCATTTAAAAATTGAATTATCCTAAAAATTTCTCTAAAATATCAACCGCACATTTCGGTAAATTGGTTCCGGGACCAAAAATAAAGTCTGCTCCGTTTGCATAAAGAAATTCATAATCCTGCTGCGGAATAACTCCTCCAACAACAATCGTAATATCATCCGCACCCAATTTTTTCAATTCTTCAACAACTTGAGGCACCAATGTTTTGTGACCCGCCGCCAAAGATGAAACTCCTAAAATGTGAATATCATTTTCCACGGCCTGTTTCGCAACTTCTTCCGGAGTCTGGAACAACGGCGCAACATCGACATCAAATCCCATGTCTGCAAATGCTGTTGCAACCACTTTCGCACCTCTGTCGTGACCGTCTTGTCCCATTTTTGCAACCATCAATCTTGGACGACGACCTTCTTCTTCTTCAAATTTTTGTGTTAATTGAAGTGCTTTACCAAAATATTCGTTTTTACCTGCATTCATGGCGTAAACTCCAGAAATTGTTCTAATATTTGCTTTATATCTTCCGAAACTTTCTTCCATTGCATCGCTCATTTCGCCAAGCGTTACTCTGCTTCGAGCTGCTTCGATACACAATGCGAGAAGGTTTCCTTTTCCTGTTTTTGCGGATTCGCGGATTTCGTTTAAAATCTGCTCAACAGCCTCGGTATTTCTTTCTTTTTTTATTGAATCTAATCTTTCGATCTGCTTTCGGCGAACTTCTGTATTATCAATATCAAGAATCTCAATTTGGCCCTGTTTTAATGATGATCGGAAAGAATTTACACCAATAATGAATTCTTCTCCACTATCAATTTTAGCCTGTTTTTTCGCAGCTGCTTCTTCAATTCTCATCTTTGGAATTCCAGCTTCGATGGCTTTTGTCATTCCGCCTTCTTTCTCCACCTCATCAATATATTTCATTGCTTCCTCAATCATCTGCTGCGTAAGGCTTTCTACAAAATTGCTTCCGCCCATCGGATCGACAACATCGCAAATTCCACTTTCCTGCTGAAGAATAATCTGTGTGTTTCTTGCAATTTTTGCAGAATAATCCGTCGGAAGCGCAATTGCTTCATCCAAAGCGTTCGTGTGAAGAGATTGAGTTCCACCCAAAGCAGAAGACAATGCTTCAATCGCAGTTCTTGTTATATTATTAAATGGTTCCTGCTCCGTCAAAGACCACCCGGATGTTTGAGAATGTGTTCTTAAAGCTAAAGATTTTGGATTTTGAGGATTAAATTGCTTTAAAAGTTCAGCCCAAATATATCTTGCAGCACGCATTTTTGCAATTTCCATGAAATGATTCATCCCGATTGCCCAGAAAAATGATAATCTTGGCGCAAAATCATCGACCTTCATTCCTGCTTTTATTCCTGTTCTTACATATTCGAGCCCGTCTGCCAAAGTATACGCCATTTCCAGAACCGGAGTTGCTCCCGCTTCCTGCATGTGATACCCTGAAATAGAAATTGAGTTGAATTTCGGAATATTCTGAGACGTATATTCAAATATATCTGCAATGATCTTCATGGAAGGCGCTGGCGGGTAAATGTAAGTATTTCGTACCATAAATTCTTTCAAAATATCATTCTGAATCGTTCCTGAAAGCAATTCCTGAGAAACGCTTTGCTCTTCTGCCGCAACAATATAAAAAGATAAAATCGGAAGAACTGCGCCGTTCATCGTCATTGAAACCGAAATCTGATCTAATGGAATTTCATTAAACAAAATCTTCATATCTTCAACAGAATCAATGGCAACTCCTGCTTTCCCTACATCGCCGACAACTCTTGCATGGTCTGAATCATAACCTCTGTGTGTCGCCAAATCAAAAGCCACGGAAAGCCCTTTCTGGCCTGCTGCTAAGTTTCTTCTGTAAAAAGCATTCGATTCTTCAGCCGTTGAAAATCCTGCATACTGACGAACCGTCCAAGGTTTTTGCACATACATTGTTGAGTATGGGCCTCTTAAATAAGGAGCAACTCCCGGAGAAGTTTGTGTTAATGACTGATTTTTAACATCTTCTGCTTTGTAAGAAGACTTTAATTGAAGTCCATCTTTTTCGAAGCTGTATTCCTCTCTCTCTCGAGATGAAATACTCTTAAAGTCTGGCTTCTTCACAGAAATTGTCTTTCGCATTTCAATAATTTTATCCTGTAAAGTTAATTTTTTTGAGTGAAACACAAAACCAGGGTTTCATTCTTTTCAATCTGTATTTTTATTCATAAAAAAAGCCGGACATATGCCCGGTTTTACATTGAGTTGTTATTTTATTTATTTTTTGATGAGTTTTGTATTGTAAGTATTTTTGTCATCTTTTATTGTAATCACATAAACTCCTTTTACTAATGATGCTACATTAATTCTCTGGTTATTTACGTTACCATTTTGAACCAGTCTACCATCGGCACTGTAAATACTGTAATCAGCCTTTCCTTTTAAGTTTTTAATTTCTATGAAAGTATCAGCCGGATTAGGATAAATTGCAATTTCTGATTTTGTATCATTTGTATCATTTACAGATAATACTCCTGAAATTCTCACAGATAAATCCATTATACTTCCTGCCTGATTGGTAGACCCACAAGGGTTATCAAGCGACCCGCCAAAGTTCCCGGCCACTCTCATTCTTAATAATTTGTCACCGCTATAAGTAGTTGATGGAACTGTAAAAGTTACTGTTTCATTTCTTGTCCCTGCAACGTTGGCTGATGTCATAATTTTTTCTGATGCTTCAAAAACACCATTTCTGTTATAATCTATCCAAGCATTTACAGTAAATGGATACGGAGCAAAATTTGAGGCGCTTCCTGCGCGAACAGTAAGACTGTATTGTGTATTTTGCATTAAATTTATAATCTGTTGAGGATCTTCACTTACATCTTTATAAGATCTAAAAGTACCATCTGTATAATTGATATTGGATAATGTTACACGGGCTATCGTCCCTAATGAGTTGATCCCTGTATTTAATATACAATAATCAATTCCAGTTTTTAATCCCTTCGTCTTAAATGCATAATTAGCGGAAAAATTACCCGGTACATTGTTGACAACAGCAGCAACTTGAGCCTCATAATTAGTTTCATCTTCAAGATTATCCAATATTGCGGAATTTACTAGGCTTGTTGCATTCGACCAGTTTGCAGCGCCCACTTTTCTATAATTAATAGAATAAGTCGCTCCTGGCACACTATTCCATGATAATCTTGCAGAGTTTTTAAATATTTCTGTGTCTATTGCAGAAACTCCTGTCGGAGCATTCATGGTAGACGTTGGAGCGTTTCCTATATTGATTGCAGGTGATACCGCATAAAAGACGTTGCCAATTGCTGATATTCTTAACTTAATTGCGCCTGTCAATGTTGTTGGCATTTGTACAGTATAGCTTCCTGTGTTAGGAGTTGCAGCAACAAGATCTGTCCACGTATTTCCATTATCGGCAGTATAATCTATTTTTACATTTGTTACATTGTAAGGAGCAGCATTTGTGTTAGCCACTTCCCATTGAATTGTATTTGATGCATCATTATATAATACTGTGGAAGCTGTAATGCCATTGAATTTAAATGGTCCGTCATTCCCAACATTTACTGTGGTTTCAGAAGAAGACAACATTGGTCTTTGCGGATTTTCATCTCTTACCGTAACTGCATAATTAAGTGTTCTTGGAATGTATGATACCGTTTCCCAAGCTGTTTTATCTGTCAGTTTACCCCCCATAACTATAGTTAGGCTTGGAAAATATCTTCTTCCCCCGGCTGTTCCAAAATAAGACCTTGTTAACGCTCCTTCCGAATTATAACCCCAGCCACTATCTCCTGAAATAGTTGCATTCGGTCCCACACTATCATATTGTTCCCAAGTATATTTAAAAGTATCGTTTTCTGCATCTGTTGCCGTTGCATCCAGATAGTACGCCGTCCCTTTTGGTATATTATAACTTGTAAGTGGAGATATTGTAGGTGGAGTATTAATGTTAATATCTTGTGATATTCCGCATGTAGTTCTGGCCTCAATATTTGTAAGTATTTGGTTTACTGAGGAGTAATGAAAATAAGCATCCGAAAAATTCTGAACATTATCTGAGGTAATTCCGGCATATCCCATAATAGTCGTTCCACCTCCAGGTTCAACATTTACCATAGAACCTTCAGAGCTATGAGAAAAAGTATGATTTCCACCTAATTGATGACCCATTTCATGAGCAACATAATCTATATCGAATAAATCTCCTGTTGGGTTTGTACTTTGTGTAAATGCTGATCCTTTCTCTGTGTCTGTAGTATTTACAGGATCGGTACATATACATCCTATACAACCTGCATTTCCATTTCCTCCAGCTGCATTGAATACGTGTCCTATGTCATAATTAGCATTTCCAACTTGTGCAGTCAGTGTTTGTTGTAACTGAACGTTTAAATTATTTGTGTAAGGATCTGTGGCGGCATCTGTATAAATAATATTTGGGAAATTCTGAATTAATAACTTTATTCCAAAATCTTTTTCAAAAACTCCATTTACACGAGTCATCGTATTATTCATTTGGGTAAGTGCTCCCGTTGTGGTACCTCCGAAGAGTTGGGTATATTCTCCTGTAACAGACAATGCCAATCTGTATGTTCTGTATTTTGTACTGGAAGGTCTATTTGTAATTCCTACATTAGAAAGCTTTTTTTTTCCGTTTTCTAATAGAGATTGAATGTCTTTAATATTTTTCTCTTCGGTTGAACATTCAAATCCATTATCACTCTTGGTTCTTTTAGTTTTATAAAAAACTCCATAAGTCTGTTTATCAGTTGTAATAGGTTCTATGAATTGAAAAACTCCATCTTTGATGATCATCGATTGCATTTCTGTTGGCGATGTGCTAAATCTAAGATATTTTGAAGGATCCTCAATCCCTACCCCTACATAGGAGCCCAGCTGATATTGCTCGGCCATAGCTTTTTCCATTACGGGATTACTGTAAACAGCAAATTTTTCAATTTTTCCATCCACAGTTGGTAATGATATGATAACAGCTTTTGCGTTGTTGCCTGTCTCAACAGCATCTTTTAAAAGATTTCTTATCGATGCAAGATCAACTTTATAAGAATACTTGACATCAACTTCTTTTCTTATCTGAGAAGTTTTCTGTGAAACAGCCTCCCATCTTTGTGCATTTAGGGTAGCTAAACCTATAGCTAAAGCACACATTAATAAAATTTTCTTTTTCATATTAATTAATATTATGTTAAATGATTTTCAACAACATAAACAAATATAAAAAAAACATTATAACAAAAGTCCAATTTTCAAAATAATATTCAAAAAAAATCTATTTTTAGAATAAATATTTGCATTCATATATAGTATAAATAAGGAATTACAATAATTATTTCTTATTATATAAAAAGCGCCAAAAAAATGGCGCTTTTTATATTTATATACTATGTTCGAGAACTTTACTTTTCTAATTTCTTAATTCCCATTTCATATAAAGCAAAAGAAATAAGGTCTGCATTTTCGCTGATTACCTGATCGGTTGCCCTTCCCGCTCCGTGACCTGCATTTTTTTCAATTCTTAATAAAATAGGGTTTACACATTTCTGTTTTTCCTGCAATTCTGCTCCAAACTTAAAAGAATGCGCCGGAACTACTCTGTCGTCATGATCACTTGTAATAATCATGGTTGACGGATAACAAGTTCCTGTTTTTACATTATGAACAGGAGAATATGATTTTAAATATTCAAACATTTCTTTATTATCTTCCGCAGTTCCGTAATCATATGACCAACCCGCTCCTGCCGTAAACTTGTTGTACCTCAACATATCTAAAACGCCAACTCCCGGAAAAGCAACTTTTGCCAGATCAGGACGCATTGTCATCGTTGCACCAACTAATAATCCGCCATTTGATCTACCCGAAAGTGCCATATATTCTTTAGAAGTATATCCTTTACTCTGCAAATATTCTCCGGCAGCAATGAAATCTTCAAAAACATTTTTCTTTTGCATTTTTGTTCCTGCATCGTGCCATTTTTTACCATATTCACCACCGCCACGAATGTTTGGAACGGCATAAATCCCACCATTTTCCATCCAGATTGCGTTTACGACAGAGAAAGACGGCTGCAAACTGATGTTGAAGCCACCGTAAGAGTACAAAATCGTTGGATTTTTACCGTCGAGTTTAGTTCCTTTTTTATAATTAATCATCATCGGAACTTTTGTTCCATCTTTTGAAGTATAAAATACCTGTTCAGAAACATAATCTTCAGGATTGAAATTCACTTTCGGTTTTTGATAAACCTCCGATTTTCCGGAATCTGCATTGAATTTATAGGTTGTTCCCGGGGTGATATAATTGCTGAAAGAATAATAAAGCTCTTTCTCTTTTTCTTTTCCTCCAAAGCCTGAGATGTTTCCTTTTCCGGGAAGAGAGATTTCTCTGATCAGCTTTCCTGTTTTATCATACTGCTTCACTTTATCAATCGCATCCACCATATAAGTTGCAAAGAAATATCCGCCACCCGTGTTGATTCCCAATACGTTTTCTGTTTGCGGAATCACATCTTTCCAGGTTTCAGGAGAAGGATTTTTAATGCTTGTTTTTACCAAACGCATATTCGGAGCATCTTTATCTGTGAAAATAAAAAGCTCATCCCCTTCCGTATCTACAATATTCGCATTGATGTCAAAACCTTTATTAATCTGAACGAAATCACCGCCGTTTTTTAAATCTTTAATATATAATTCGTTTCCGTTGGTCGCATTAGCCGCTGAAATAATCAAATATCTTTGATCTTCAGAAACTCCGGCTCCCAAATATCTTCGCGGAGTTTTATCACCACCAAAAACCAATTTATCTTCCGATTGTTTTGTTCCTAATTTGTGAAAATAAACTTTATGCTTATCTGTCATTCCGGAAAGAACGGTTCCTTCTTTTGGCTTGTCGTAGCTTGAATAATAGAAACCTTCGTCACCTTGCCACGAAATTCCGCTGAACTTTACATCAACCAACGTTTCATCGATCTGCTTTTTGGTAATGGCATCAATGATGATGATTTTATTCCAGTCGCTTCCGCCTTCCGAAATAGAATAGGCTGCTAAGTTCCCTTTTTTGTTGAACGATAAGCTTGAAAGCGAATTTGTTCCTTTTTCTGAAAATTTATTCGGATCTAAAAAAACCTCTGTTGTTTTTGTTTTATTACTGGTTCTGTACAAGACAGATTGCGCCTGAAGTCCGTTGTTTTTGTAGTAATAAGTGTAATCTCCTTCTTTGAAAGGGGCTCCTATTTTTTCGTAATTCCAGATGTCTGTCAATTGTTTCTTGATCTGATCTCTGAAAGGAATTTTTGAAAGATAATTTTGGCTGAAAGCCACTTCTTCATCTACCCACTTTTTGGTTGGTTCAGAATCGTTTTCTAAATCTCTGTACTGGTCTGCAATGGCAGTTCCGAAATATGTATCTGTATGATTTCCTTTTTCTGCTTTAGGATAATTCATTTTCTGAGAATAAAATGTAGCTGAAAATAATACTCCAGCCGTTAATAAGATTGGTTTAAAATTCATTGTGAAGGATTTTCTCAAAAGTAAGGAAAGTATTGGAAATAAAAAAGTTGGTGAATTGTTAAGTTATAACAATATATTAGAAAATCATAATTGCTTTTACTAATTCATTTTTTTATAATGAAAATTCTCCATACATCTTCTACATTTCATTTCGAAAATTACTAGAACTGACGAAAATGAAAAAAGCTCCCGATTTCTCAGAAGCTTTTTAGCTATATTTTAGAAAGATTAATAATTTTCTTCTTCACCTTTCATTTTCTCGGCATTTTCTGCCATAATTACGGCGTCGATCATTTCAGAAATATCACCATTCATATAGGCATCAAGATTGTACATAGATTTGTTGATTCTGTGATCTGTAACTCTTCCCTGCGGATAATTGTACGTTTTGATCTTTGCCGAACGGTCTCCTGTAGAAACCATCGATTTACGTTGTGCAGCAATATCTCCTACAGATTTTTGAACTTCAATATCGTATAATTTGGTACGAAGCATTTCCATTGCCAATTCACGGTTGGCCAACTGAGAACGTGCCTGCTGACAAATAACCACCATTCCTGAAGGCTTGTGTGTCAACTGTACTTTGGTTTCCACCTTGTTTACGTTTTGTCCACCCGCTCCACCAGAACGTGAAGTCTGCATTTCGATATCTGCAGGATTTAATTCGAAATCAATCTCTTCAGCTTCCGGTAAAACAGCAACCGTAATTGCCGAAGTGTGAACTCTTCCCTGAGATTCAGTTTCCGGAACACGCTGTACGCGGTGAACTCCGGATTCGAATTTCATGATTCCGTAAACGCCTTCGCCTTCTACTTTCAAGATAAGTTCTTTGTAACCTTTTGCCGCTTCGTTAGAATCCGTGATTTCGTGTTTCCAGCCTTTTGTTTTAAAAAACATTGCATAAGCTCTGTAAACATCTTCCACAAAAATGGCCGCTTCATCTCCACCTGTTCCAGCACGAAGTTCCACAATCACGTTTTTGTCATCAGCAGGATCTTTAGGAATCAAAAGAACTTTCAATTCTTCTTCCAAACCCGGAAGTTTTGCCTGAGCTTCTACTTTTTCTTCCTTGGCCATATCAACAAGGTCTCTGTCTGAACCATCCGCAATGATTTCCTCAGATTCTGCGATATTGTCTAAAGCATTTTTATATTGATCGTAAACGTGTACAATTTTTCCTAAATCGCTGTATTCTTTGTTTAATGAAGAATATTTTTTCTGATCCGAAATTACATCTGGCTGTATAATAAGGTCTGCCACCTCATTATATCTCTGTTTTATAGCTTCTAATTTTGGAATTAATGACTTAGACATATTAAAAATTTAGTTTGCAAAGATACGGAATTGAAGACTAACAAAAAAAGCCCATTTTCATGAGCTTTTGTAATATTGTTTTAATTTTTATTTAATTATCATTTTTTGAATGGCGATTCCGTTATCAGTTTTCAGGTGAATCAAATAAGTTCCTGCCGGATAATCAGCCTTCAGATCATAAGTTCCGTCTTCATTTTTCAGTTTAAACGAATCTACTTTCTTTCCGCTCATGTCGTAAATAATGATTTCTCCATTTTTAGCTTTATAATAAATCAGTTTAGCTAAACCATTTTTCACAGGATTATCTGCAATCTGAAGAGACAGTTTGTGTGCTGCATTTTCATCAATAGTAGACAAACTTCCCGTATAATTTCCAAAAATTCTGAATTCTCCCGGCTGAAGATTAATCGGGGCAGAAGTATTGGTGACATTTGAAATTGTATTATCCATCAAATTCTGCCATTGCCCTGCGTAAGGGAAAAACGGAACAACATCTTTCGCAGAAGTATCATAATTGGCAAGCACAACAATATTTTTAATTCCCGCCGTTAATGTATTGTCATAAACGTAGATTCTTGTGATCAATCCATTCGGATCGTTGGCTAAATTATTCGACTCAACAGAATATGTTTTCGCTTTAAAAACCGGATGCGTATTTCTGATATTGATAATCTTGGCCCATGTATTATAAATTGCTTTTCTGTTGGTATCCGAATCATAACCTAAAGTGAACGCAACAGGTTTTTCGTCTGTACGGCAGCCGTTATTGATTGTTCCGTCCGGACATCTGTTGATGCTGAACTCATATCCCAATTCACCAAACTGCCAGATCATTTTCGGACCGGGAATGGTGAAGAATGTGGCTCCGAAAGTTTTCATTCTTTCTAAAGCCGTATTTAAGTTTTTCACATCATATGTTCCATTGACAGCGCCATATGTTAGATTTTTAAACATTAATCTTTCTTCATCGTGACTTTCACCAAAACCAACTGCATGCATATTGGTAAACCCATGAAGCTCATGATCCATACGATCATAATTGCTGTTTTGGCTGTAACCCATCGTATTTTGATTGTATGGTTCGGTTTGTTTGTTCCAAAGCATCACTCCTTTTCCTTCTGCCAATTTGTAATTTGCCCATTGCTGCTCTTCTGCATCGGTTCCTAAATGTTCAAAAATAATATAAGAATTAGGATCTATTGCCCATTGTTTGTCTGCATAATATTTTAAAACATCTACTCTATCCTGTTGATAAGCGTTGGTACAGGTTTCGTCATTTTCGGAACAGTTTTGAGTAAATCCTTTAGTTAGATCCCAACGGAATCCGTCAATTTTGTATTCTGTAAGCCACTGCTGAAGAGTTCTTTCAACATAATATCTGGTTGCTGTACTTGAATGGTTAAAATCATTAAAAACATTGTAAGAATGCTTCGGAACTGTATTAAAATAAGGATTGTTTGCAGCAACATCACCATAACCGTCACCGTCAGGATCGACATTCCAAAGCCTTACAAGAGGCGATCTTCCGGTTGCATGATTGAACGCAACATCCAAAATCACTGCAATTCCGTTCTGATGACATAAATCTACAAATTCTTTGAATTTTTCCGGAGTTCCGTACGCTTTGTCTATTGCATAATGAAAAGATGTATTGTAGCCCCATGAAAGATTTCCTTCAAACTCCATAATAGGCATCAATTCAATGGCATTAACTTTTAAATCTTTTAAATAAGAAATCTTATTAATCAATGACTGCCAATTTTTTTCCTGAGTAAAATCTCTCAATAGCAATTCGTAAATAATTAAATCTTCCTTATTCGGTCTTGTAAAATTGGTAACCTGCCAATTATACGGCGCTTGACCGGTTTTAAACATAGAAACTTCAAATTCTTGCCCAGCCGGAAAGGCCGGTAAATTAGGATAAGTGGTTGCCGAAATCCACTGATCATCGTAAGAAGATAAAATTTGTGGAGAATAAGGATCTGCAACTTTTTTAAGATCATTGGTTCTATATTGGAAAGTGTATAATTGCGCCGGAGTAAGTCCTGTTAACTCAATCCAGTATAAATCAGGATCTGTTGTATCTCTTTTCATTAAATAGGTGTCGTCAACAGTCCAGTTATTAAAACTTCCGATAACGTGAACGAAACTTTTAGCTGGCGCATACAATGCCAGACCAATTTTTGTGGGATCTGCAGGATCATAATTTATCCCTTGTCTTATCCAGCTTGGAATCGCCTGCGAAACTACATTTCGTGGAATCTGTACAATAAATGCTGCATTTTTGGCGCTTGAATTAGCCGTAGCAATCAGTTCCATATTCGCATCTCCTGTTACTGTATAATTGTAATTGTAAGAAGTTGATGGCGTTGCTGTCGTATTTACTACAGTTCCGTTTGCTTTCAGCTGAAAAGTCGCATTGATATTTGTTGTAGCTGTAATATTGATAGAATTTCCGATTGGAACCGATGTCAGCGAATTTGCTACGGGGTTTGTAAGGTTTAAATTTAATGTTCCGACATTTACAAAAATATCAGGCGATGTTTGGTGATTCCCTGTTTTTGTTTTTAGTAAAAATCCAAATCTGCCAATACCTGTTCGATTATAAAAAGTGGTCGGAGTAAAGCTTAAAGAATAAGTATCTGTCGTTGAATTGTAAGCCAATCTGTTCAATTCATTAGAATCAGTCCAGGATCCGTTGGTTGGGCAATCCTGACTATTTGCATAATTTAAATCCAAAGACCATGACCAGATGTAAATTGCATTGTTGGTAACTCCCCAAGCTGTTTCGTCAATCTGATCACCTGGTACATTTAATGTAATCTGATCTGTTTCGTTGAACGGGTTTGGAGTAATGGTGTAATTAATCTGTCCAAATACAAGTCCCGTAAGTAACAGTAAAATAAGTAAATACAGTTTTTTCATCTTATAATTTTTAAATAAAAATAATACAAATTATTTCATTGTAAGAAAAATAGTATAATTTATTTTCTCTAATCCCAATTTTATCTAAAAAAAGATGCAGTTAATTTAAATATATTTTACTGTAATTTATAAAAACAAAAAACCACTGATAAATCAATGGTTTAATATATGTTGTTTTGCTTTGATATTGCTTTTTCAGAATTCGTGTGAAAAAGCAATGACAATCAATTAATGATGTCCGTTGTCGTGCCCGTGGCTATCGTGTAAGAAAGGACCGTGGCCTTTAGGATTATTGAAAATAACTTCAACTCCTTCCTGCTCATAAATATTTTTTCTTCTGATATCTTCAGGATCGAAAGGCTTTACCTTACCGAAATATTCCTTCAAGCCTTCTGTCAACCATAATGGAATAACAAAACCGAAAAACATAAATATACACCAGAAACCAACTAAGAACATTATTATAAAATAAACTGTCCAAAGGAACTGGTAAAACGGCCAAAATGCTGATAACATCATCTTTCTTATAGATTTTAGGCAAAAATAGGACTTTTTTCTTTTTTACCAAAAGATAAAGAACCTAAATTTTGTCATTTATTTTAATTATAAACTATTTAATGAGCAAGATTTGCAAAAAAGTCGTTTCCTTTATCATCCGTAATAATGAATGCCGGGAAATCCTTTACCTCAATTTTTCTCACCGCTTCCATTCCTAATTCCGGGAAATCTACCACTTCAACGGATAAAATATTATCTTTTGCTAAAATCGCAGCAGGTCCACCAATCGAACCAATGTAGAAGCCACCATATTTATGACAGGCGTTGGTAACATCTGCAGTTCTGTTTCCTTTTGCCAACATTACCATGCTTCCGCCGTGACTTTGGAATTCGTCAACATAAACGTCCATTCTTCCTGCAGTCGTTGGTCCGAAACTTCCTGATGCCATTCCTTCCGGAGTTTTTGCAGGTCCTGCGTAATAAATTGGGTGATTCTTGAAATATTCAGGCATTGGTTGTCCGCTGTCTAATAATTCTTTGATTTTTGCGTGAGCAATATCTCTTGCAACAATCAAGGTTCCGTTTAATTTCAATCTTGTTTTGATTGGATATTTTGAAAGTTCAGCCAAAATTTCAAGCATTGGCTTATTCAAATCAATATCAACCGCCGCTTCTAAATGTGGTGGTGTTGTCGGTAGAAATCTTTTCGGATCCTGTTCTAATTGCTCTAAGAAAATACCATCTTTGGTAATTTTTCCTTTGATATTTCTGTCGGCAGAACAAGAAACTCCCATTCCGACAGGACAAGAAGCTGCGTGACGAGGCAATCTGATTACTCTTACATCGTGTGTTAAATATTTTCCGCCAAATTGAGCACCAATCGCACTTTCCTGACAGATTTTTTGAACTTTTGCTTCCCATTCCAAATCTCTGAACGCCTGTCCGGCTTCATTTCCTTCTGTCGGAAGATGATCGTAATATTTTGCAGATGCTTTTTTCACCGCTGCCAAATTAGCTTCCGCAGAAGTTCCACCAATCACCAAAGCCAAGTGGTAAGGCGGACAAGCCGCAGTTCCCAAATCTGAAATTCTCTCTTCTACAAAAGCTTCCAAAGATTTTTCGTTCAGTAAAGATTTCGTTTTCTGATAAAGAAAAGTTTTGTTGGCAGAACCTCCACCTTTCGTCAAGAACAAAAACTCGTAATAATTTCCTTTCTTAGCATAGATATCAATCTGCGCCGGAAGATTTGATCCTGAGTTTTTCTCGTCAAACATCGTTAAAGGAACAACCTGAGAATATCTTAAGTTTCTCTTCTGGTACGTATTGTAAATCCCTTTGCTTAAATATTCACCGTCATCAACGCCTGTATAAACATTTTCGCCTTTCTTTCCCATGACGATTGCCGTGCCTGTATCCTGACAAGAAGGTAACGCTCCTTCAACTGCAACAGCAGCATTTTGCAACAAATTATACGCAACAAATCTGTCATTATCTGTCGCTTCAGGATCGTCGATGATTTTCCTCAAACTTTCTAAATGTGAAGAACGAAGCATAAAAGAAACATCCGCCATTGCTTCTTCAGCCAATAATTCAAGACCTTTTGGGTCAATGCTTAAAATTTCTCTTTCGCCCAGTTTTTCAATTTTTACATAATCTGAAGTCAATTTTTTATAAACCGTATCATCTTTCTGAATCGGATACGGATCCTGATATCTAAATTCCATTCAATTTTCTTTGGCTGCAAAAATACAGCTTACCAAAAAAAGCATGCGTAAAATCAGTAGCTTGAATTGATATTTATAATGATTATAAATTGTGAGGTTTTTTATTATTGAGTAATTTTATGAATCGCAAAGAGACAAGAAGCTTCAAAAATAAATTCAAACACTATAAAAAATGAATTACAGAATAGAAAAAGACACGATGGGTGAAGTACAGGTTCCTGCTGATAAGTTTTGGGGCGCGCAAACGGAACGTTCAAGAAATAATTTCAAGATAGGTCCGGAAGGTTCCATGCCACACGAAATTATTGAAGCTTTCGCCTATTTAAAAAAAGCCGCAGCCTTCACAAACGCAGATTTAGGAGTTCTTCCTGCTGAAAAAAAAGATATGATCGCGAAAGTCTGCGACGAAATTTTAGAAGGGAAATTAAATGACCAATTTCCTTTGGTGATCTGGCAAACTGGTTCAGGAACGCAATCAAACATGAATGTGAACGAAGTAATCTCAAACAAAGCTCATGTAAATAATGGTGGAAACCTTGGAGATAAATCTGAAATTCATGCTAATGATGATGTGAATAAATCCCAGTCTTCAAATGACACTTATCCAACGGCCATGCATATCGCAGCTTATAAAAAGATTGTGGAAACTACAATTCCGGCGGTTGAAAAATTAAGAGATACATTAAAAGAAAAGTCAGAAGCTTTTAAAGATATAGTAAAAATTGGAAGAACACATTTGATGGACGCAACTCCATTGACTTTAGGACAAGAATTTTCCGGATATGTTGCTCAATTGAATTACGGAATTAAAGCTTTAAAAAATACATTACCTCATCTTTCCGAGCTTGCTTTGGGCGGAACAGCAGTTGGAACAGGCTTAAATACACCTCAAGGTTACGATGTAAAAGTGGCGGAATATATTGCTAAATTCACTAATCTTCCTTTTGTAACCGCTGAAAACAAATTTGAAGCCTTAGCTGCTCACGACGCAATTGTAGAATCTCACGGTGCATTGAAGCAATTGGCTGTTTCCTTATTTAAAATCGCTCAGGATATAAGATTATTGGCTTCCGGGCCACGTTCGGGGATTGGTGAAATTCATATTCCTGAAAACGAACCGGGTTCTTCAATCATGCCGGGAAAAGTAAATCCTACACAAAACGAAGCCTTGACGATGGTTTGCGCTCAGGTTTTAGGAAATGACACAACCATTTCTTTTGCCGGAACTCAAGGGAATTATGAACTGAATGTTTTCAAGCCCGTGATGGCTTACAATTTTCTGCAATCTGCTCAGTTGATTGCCGATGCTTGTATTTCATTTAATGATCATTGTGCAGTTGGAATCGAGCCGAATCACGCAAGAATCAAAGAACTTGTTGATAAATCTCTGATGCTGGTAACTGCTCTGAATACGCATATCGGCTATGAAAATGCAGCAAAGATTGCCAAAACAGCTCACAAAAACGGAACAACGTTGAAAGAAGAAGCCGTAAACCTTGGGCTATTAACTGCCGAACAATTTGATGAGTGGGTAAAACCTGAAAATATGGTTGGAAGCTTGAAATAATTGATTTTTAGATAATTGATAAACTCCGAAAATTACTCCGGAGTTTTTTTATGGAAATTAATCATTCGAAATCAAAATCGGCGCAAGACTGTTTGTAAGTAAAGAAGTCCTCCGAAGGTTTAAAACAAAGTTGTTTGTCTCTACCCGAGGACTTCTTTGGTTCAAAACAGGGTTGTTTGTATCCAAATACACTTTACTTTGGTTTAAAACAATATTGTTTGTAATAAAACACAACTTACTTTTATTTAAAACATCCTTGTTTGTAACCAAATACGGTTTACTTTTATCTAAAACACATTTGTTTATAAGCAAAAACAATTGACTTTAAATAAAGTCAATTGTTTCCTGTTAATATGAAGTTCTATGAAAGTTATAATCCTATTCCGATTCCGAAAACGAGTGCTTTATCATTTTCAAAGTAAGAATCTTTGAAGAAATTACTTAAATCTTTTTTCACAAAAAGGCTGATATTGTCATACGAAAACGTAAGCTGTGCACCATAAACAAAAGGATTTACCTGATAATTGCCTCTGTCTCTGAAATCCTGACCGTCACCTCTCACAATATTGTTGGTCGACATTTTCACACCTCCGTAAACATTAGCTCCGATTCTGAAACCTTCTGAATATGGCCTGTACTGAATATCCATGCCTGCATTTTTAAGCTTAGAGAAGTTGTACTGCAAGCCAAGCGGAACTACAATATAACCTGTTCTCAGTTTAGCTTTATCAACACTTCCCTGATAATTTGCAAGGAAAACGTCTGCGTTTGCATCTTTAGCAAAGATCATATTGTTATCGGGACGGAGAGTTCTCCAAGAAAATCCAAGTCCGGAAATCAATCCCCACGCACTAGATCTGCTGAACTGATAATTAAACTTTAAACCAAACTCAAGATTACTTGCGTATCCCATGTTTTTATCAAGTGTATTATCGGGAAGATCATTAGTTAAGGTCATGATTCCGTAAGTGAAGTAAAGCGAAATATCTTTTGTAGCACGGAATTTCTTCATCAATTTTGCTTTCAATTCTTCATTAGAAGTAACATCGGCACTTAGAAGAGAGTATTTTACCTGTTTTTGGATCACATTATCAAGATCAAAACCCAAAGCTTCGATTTTTTGATCTATCTTTTCCGCATAACGGTTGGCAACTTCTGCTTTCTGTTTGTCAAATTCTGTTTTCTCTAAATTTTTAGACTGAAGAATCAGAAGTTCGGCTTCCATCAGTTTTTTTTCTTCCTGAATGATTGCGTCTATCTTTTTAGCGTATTCATCCACGTTTTCTTTTACAATCGGACTTACTTCGGTGTCATCTTTAGACTGTAAATTTAGTTTTAATCCTTTTTGTGCATTGGCAAAGGTTCCGACAAGGCACAACATTCCTGCAATGATAAATTTCTTAATCATAGTATTATTATTTTTTTTAGTTTAAATTGATTTATTTGGTATTCAGATCGATGGTTGCTACATTGCTTCCACCTTTGGTTTTTTCAATTGCGTCTTTATGCTCCACCGAAAAAAGCAAAGTTGACGGGTCAACATACCGTTTCTTTTTCACCTGAGTTTTTGCAGAATCTGCTTTTGCCAAAATCTTTTCCGCAGGAACCTGACTAATCTGAGCAGCAATTTCTTTTGAATTTCCCTTAATGATCGGAAGCTCTGTTTTCTCTGTAATAATTTCCGGGGTTTCAGATTCCGATTGAGAAGGAACATTTTTCAATTCAACATATTTTTGCTGATTTTGTTGAATGATTTCAGGGTAATTTATTTTTTCTGTTTTTACAGGTATCTCTTTGTTGACTTCTGTATTAGTTTCAGCAACCTGTAACTTCGGTTCAGCATCCTGATCAAAAAACAAAACAGCTCCCAAGCTTAAAGTTAAAACCAAACACGCTGCAATCAAAAACCAATTGACTTTTTTTGTCTGAGAATTGTTGATTGTCTGAGTCTGAGTTTCAATTTCTGCCCAAAGATCTCTTGAAGGAGCAATTTCTCTTTCGTCGATCTGCTTTTTGATCTGATATTCGATATTATTTTTAGATGTGTTCATTTTTCAGTTGTTTTTGTTGTTGAAAGTAGATCTTTCTCAGTTTTTCTTTCGCTCTGAAAAGTTGCGTTTTGCTTACTGCTGTAGAAATATTCAGCGTGTCTGCAATTTCCTGATGCGAATATTCTTCAATTACATAAAGGTTAAAAACCATTCTGTAAGCATCCGGAAGCTGATCTAAAAGTTCCTGCGCATTAAAATCAAAAACGATTTGCTCTTCATGAATTTCTTCCAAAACAGAAGCATGAACATCGTCGAGATAAAAAACTGTTTTGTGGCTTTTAATAAAATTGAGACATTCATTCACCACAATTTTCCTCGCCCAGCCTTCAAAATTTCCTTCTCCGCGAAAGCTTTCGATATGTTTAAAAACCTTACAGAATGCTTTGATCACGCAATCTTCCGCTTGATAAAGATCGCTGATGTAGCTTTTCGCTATACTCAGAAATTTCTTTACATTCTGATCATAAAAGATTCTCTGCGCGGCTGGATCCTGCTTTTTCAAACGGCTCAGCAAATCTTCTTTTTTATTATTAAACAAAAGCTTCATGGTAATTCTGTTTCTACTATAAAGACAGTGAAAGCCTGAAAAGGTTACACAAAAAAATAATTTATTAAAATTAAATTGATAACTGACTGAAAATGAATTAAAGAAAATCCACTTCCTGAAAAAAGAAAATGGATTTTTGTTTTATTTAAACCGGAACGTTCACCTGATCGGCAAAATACTGCTCCAGATCTCTCAGTGTTTCAGGATTGGTTTTGATGTCTTTTACCTGCAAACCTTTGTTTACAACAACAATTCGGTTGCAGACTTCGGTTGTATGCGCCAAATCGTGACTTGAGATCAGAAAGGTAACACCGCTTTGCTTAGATAATTCTTTTATTAAATTCTTCAGTTTGATTTGTGTGGAAGGATCAAGGTTTGCAAAAGGCTCATCCAGAATAATGATTTCAGGGTTCCCGATAATGGCGCCGACAATTCCAACTTTCTTTTGGTTTCCTTTTGATAAATCGCGAACATATTTTCCGGAATTCAAAATTTCTCCATTAAATAAATCATGAAACTGTTTTAAAAATTCATCAACGGAAGCTTTATTTTGTCCTCTTAATTCACCGATGAAATAAAAATATTCTTCAGGAGTCAAATAGCCAATTAAAAAAGTATCATCTACAAAAGCAGCAACTTTAGATTTCCAGGCTTCAGATTCGTTGACTGTGATTCCGTCAATGCTTACAAAACCGGTTGTCGGCTGAATAAGATCCAGCATCAGGCTGAAAAGAGTAGTTTTTCCGGCTCCGTTATTTCCTACCAATCCGAACGTTTCACCTTTTGGAATTTCAAGGCTTTCGATATTAAGAACGGTTGCGTTTCCGTATGTTTTAGATAAATTATTTATAGTAATCATTGTATTAATTTTTAGATTTGAATGCGTCTAAAGTGCTGTATTTTTCGCTTTTGTATTGTTTTACAATTGTATCAAATATTTTTTCTCTGAATAAAAAGCCTATTAATCCTAAAACAGCAATGCTTATAATGCTGCCGGCCATTCCGAAGAAATATTTAGAAATTGCAAAAACAGCCATTGGTAACAACATTTTAGGAATCAATAAAAGAAGGCTTTTCATATTAAAGCTGTTTTTCTGGCCCATTACTTTTTCTTTGGAATTAAGATCAATCTGGCTTTTGTTAAAAGCTCCCGACCAGAGTGTCAGCTGCGAATTGACTCCTATATTGTATAATCCGGCAGCAAAAAAAGTAAGGTAAACTTCCCAGCTGATAATTGCATAAAATAAGGCAATAATAATGGAAGCCGCCGTCACAATATTCATCAGCCACCATTTTGCTTTCAGATATTCTTTATAAGGAACGTTCAAAGTCATCATCAAAGGATAATACGAGCTGTCGAAAGAAGGTACCCGCTGTCCAAACAGAAACTGAAAACCGCCCGTCACAAAAAGCCCCATAAACATCATCATATACGGTGTTTTATAAACATCTGAACTAAACATCAGTAATCCGTAAAAAATAAACATCAGGCTTCCTATCAAAATACCTTTGGTCATTTTATTTCGTCTCAGCATTTTAATATCATTATTGATAAAGCTTCCGATTGAGCCGTATTTGTTGAGAAAAGCAATGTTTTCGGTTTTTCCGATTGTTTTTTTAGCTTCAAGCCCCTGATCGAGATAAAATTCTCTGTGAACATGCCTGAAGCAAATCCACCACAAACCGACGAATAAAGCAATGGCCAACAATGCAAAATAAGGTTTAGCATAAAATGCATAGAAAACATTTTCAGAATAATCCAGCACCGGAACAATATTATAATAAGCCAAAGCACCAATTGCCGTAATTAAAATCCCGACAGCAATGGCAATATTTTCTTTGTTATTAAAAAGAATATTAATGAAATTATTCAGGTAAAAAAGCAATGAAAGCGCAATCAGCCAGCTTAAAGTTCCTAAAAAACTAAAACCATTAAATAAGCAAATCGTTGCAAACGTAACAAAGAAAACAGAATTCATCCAGCTAAACGGCGAGAGAAAAGTTTTAATCAAAGTATAATTTACCAATGTTTTCTTCGGAATATTGAGGGTAAGAAAGGGTTTGATATTCTGTGTAGACATCTGTTGGAAGAGATATTTGAAAATCAAATCTGCAACCCACAAAATGATCATATATCGTGAAACAATTATCAGAGGATCCTTATGCATTTCTTCTCTTACGTAAAAGAAAGCTCCAAAACCACCTAAAATCAACATCCCAACAAAATAAAGAATTCCTAAAAATCGGAAGATCTTCATTGCCAGATTAATACCAACGGAAGTGCCACGAAAAAAACTTTTTATTTCTAATCTTAGAAACTTTAAAAACATAGTTTACTTTTTTACATTAGTAAATATAAAGTAAAATTTGTTACAGAATTTATCTTAAAAAGCTTGTTTTAATCGGAGTTTTGTTCGAAACGCAAGCGCTTGAATGATTTATTTTAGAATTTCGTTCGCATCAGTTAATATGATCGGCTTTCCGTCTGTAATGATGATTGTATGTTCGTGTTGTGCCATGTAGCCACCTTTATCGCCCACCATTGTCCAGCCATCTTTTTGCTCAACCGCCTGAGACGAAGAAGTTGAAATAAAAGTTTCAATAGCTACAACAGAATTTTTTTTAAATCTTCTATGATCGAAGCGGTTTTTGTAATTGAGCAGCTCGTCCGGTTCTTCGTGCAGGCTTCTTCCTATGCCGTGTCCGCCAAGATTTTTAATGACTCTGTAACCTCTTTTTTTAGCTTCGGACTCCATAAGATTCCCAATGTCTGCTATTTTTACTCCGCCTTTTATATTGTTGATTGTTTTAAGAAGAATTTCTTTTGATGCATTTACCAATTTTTGATGTTGATGAATATCTTTCCCAACAACAAATGATGCTCCATTATCAGCCCAAAAACCATCAAGTTCCGCTGAAACATCAATATTAATCAAATCGCCTTCTTTTAAAACCCTGTCCGAAGGAATACCGTGGCAAAATTCATTATCAACGCTGATACACGTCCATCCCGGAAAACCGTAAGTCAAATAAGGTGCTGATTTGGCCCCAAAGTCCGACAAAATTTTTGCGCCGTATTCATCAAGCTCTTTGGTCGTCATTCCCGGCTGAGCGTAATCGATCATTTTTCTTAATGTGTATGCAACAGCCTGACTTGCTTTTTGCATTCCAACTAATTCAGCTTCGTTGGTTATTGACATGATATTTTTTTGTTGATTTGTATATTTCTGTTCGCAATATTAGCCAATCAATTCTTTAGCCTGCGCCATTGCTGCTTCCGTAATCTTGCTTCCGGAAAGCAATTGTGCAATCTCGTTGAGCTTTTCTTCCTGGCTCAGACTAATGATGGTCGACTGCGTTTTGCCGTTCACATCTTCTTTTACGACTTTGTAATTGTCATTTCCTTTAGCGGCAACCTGCGCCAAGTGAGAAATTACAATCAGCTGCATATCGTTTGACATTTCGCGCATAAGGTCTCCTATTTCTTCGGCTACTTTTCCGGAAACTCCAGTGTCTATTTCATCTAAAATCAAGGTTGGAAGCTCATCGCTTTCTGCAATTATTTTTTTTACGGCAAGCATTACTCTTGATCTTTCACCGCCTGAAATCGCCGTTTGGATTGGCTTTAAAGGAAAACCCGAATTGGCTTGAAATAAAAGCTGGATATTTTCTTTTCCAAACTGATTAAAATCAGAAGCATCCGTCAATTCAATATCGACTTTAGCTTTTTCAAGCCCCAATTTTTTAAGAAGATCCTCGGCCTTCTTTATAAAAACAGGAATACTTTTTTTTCTATTTTTTGAAAGCTTATCAGAAAGTAATTGAAGAGATTTTTGTTTTTTGGCAATATTTTCTTCAATTTCAGCAATGTGCGTTTCAATTTCAGCTGTTCCTTTTTGTTCGCCAAAAAGTTGGTTTCTGATTTCTTTTAATTCATCGATTCCTGAAACATTATGTTTAAGAAATAAAGCGTTGATTCTGTTATTCAGTTCAGATAATATTGCCAGATTTTCAGGATTGATTTCAATTTTTTCAGACTCATCTTCAAGTTCTGAAATAATATCTTTCAATTCTACAAATGATGTTTCCAGTCTTTCATCAAGCTCTGAAAAACCCGATGAAACTTCAGCAATTTTTGACAATTTATTTTTAGCTTCATTGAAAAAAGAAAAAATTCCGATTTCTTCCTGATGAAATCTTGAAAGAATCTGCGAAATGTTTTCAGAAATCATTCCTGCATTTTCCTGAACAGACAATTGGTTTTGCAAATCATCATAATCTATATCGTCCAGTTTCAAATCTTCAAGCTCGTTTAATAAAAACTGCTTATAATCGCTTTCTTTTGTGTTTTCCGAAAGCTGTGCCTGAAATTTTTTAAGCTGAATTTTTAAACTCTGAAACTCTGAAAAATCCTGCTGATATTCTTCAATGATTTTTTTGTTTTCCGAAAGTCCGTCGATGATCTTAAACTGATATTCTGACGTAAAAAGATTAGATGTCTCAAACTGCGAATGAATGTCGATCAACTGCGAAGAAAGCTCTTTTAAAACATCCAAAGTTACCGGAACATCATTAATAAAAGCCCGTGATTTCCCTGAAGGTAAAATTTCTCTTCTTATAATGGTCTGATGCTCATAATCGAGATCATTTTCTATAAAAAACTTTTTAAATTGATTATTAAGCTCAAACTCTGTCTCGACAATGCTTTTTTCTTCCGTTTTAGAAATCGATTTCAAATCTGCTCTCTCGCCCAAAATCAAGCGCAATGCACCCAAAATAATAGATTTCCCGGCTCCCGTTTCACCGGTAATCACCTGCAAACCATTTTTTAAAGATACATCCAATGCATCAATAAGGGCAAAATTTTTAATGTATATTCTCGAAAGCATGATCGTAGCAGTTTACTTGACACTGCAAATATAAAATATTAGAAGCCAGAATTCAAAAAACGAGGCCTCTTACTTCCATTTATTCCATTTGCTTTCGGTATGTTTTGGAGCAAACTGAATCATAAGCTGTTTTAGATCAGCCAAAACAATTCCGCCATTATTTCCGGAATTGAATATATTGAAAATTTCATCGCTTTTGTTATCTATAAATGTATTGAAGAAATAATTTTGCTGGAAAGAGTTTTCGTATTTTTTCAGCTGCATCAGCGCATCAAAAATAATCTTCTTTGGCTGCGTCTGATCCTGATTAAACATCCCGTCAAGACCGGCTCTGTGATATGTATAAATCGTCTGACGAAGCTGGCTCATGTTCGGGTTTAAAATTTCTCCGATCAGAATAGAACGGCTTCTCGGCTCATTGATCTGTCCCCAACCGTCAAAACCACGATTTTGGGAATTTTGTGCGATCTGCTGCGCTTTATTAAACCATTGTGTGCCTCCCATCGACTGAAAACTGTCTGCATCATATCCTAAAATAACATAAACATAAAAGCTGATCACATCGATCAGGTTTTTCCCCGAAAACTGTCTTTCGTTGAAGATAAGGTTTTCATTTTCAACGTATTCAAAAGAAAATTTTGTATCCTGAAGATTAAGCAGCGGAGATTCATAAGAAGAGCTGTAAACCGGACGCACAGCCTGAACGACAATATGGCCACGATATCCGTTGTTTCCATTTCTTTCAGTAAGAACGATGGCAAAGTTTGATTTTACTTTTTCAAAATTCTGCAGTTTTTTTCCTGTCCAGCTTGTATTGTTGATAAAATCTCTGAGACTTTTTTCCAAAGACTTGAAAGCCTGCTGATTACTTCCTCCCAATTGCTGAGAATTTACCTGAACAGTCGCAAGAATCTCCTGCGAAAAGCCAATATTGAAAAATAAAAGCAGAAATAAAAGTATTATATTTTTTTTCATTATAATCTAAAAATTGAGAACGGAAATTTATTAAAATTATTTTAAAAGTTGAGTTTCAATACAATCGAGAATGTCTTTTGCTACATTTTCTTTTGATTTCAGGTCAAATTCCTTTTTCTCTGTTTTGGTGAATATTTTTATTTTGTTAGTGTCATTTTTAAATCCGGCTCCTTCGTCACGAAGAGAATTTAAGACAATCATATCAAGATTCTTTTTTTCGAGTTTTCCTTTTGCATTTTCTTCTTCATTTTGAGTCTCCAGCGCAAAACCTACCAAAAACTGTTGTTTTTTCTTCTCGCCCATTGCTTTCAGAATATCCGGATTTTTGATCAGTTCTATGCTGAAGGTATCTTCATTCTTTTTGATTTTTTCTGATGCCACTACTTTTGGAGCATAATCTGCAACGGCTGCGCTGGCAATTCCGACATCAATTTTATCATAAAATTCAAAAACTTTATCATACATTTCTTTTGCAGAAGTGATTCTGTGAAGCTCGATGTTTTTATGTTTTGCCTCCAAAGAGCTTGGTCCTGAAATTAAAATCACTTTTGCACCACGATTTGCTGCTGCTTCAGCCAGCGAAAAGCCCATTTTCCCTGAAGAATGATTTCCTATAAATCTTACAGGATCGATGGCTTCATAAGTAGGCCCGGCCGTAATTAAAACTGTTTTGTCTTTAAAAGATTGATTTAAATTAAAGAAATCTTCAACCGATTTAGAAATAGTTTCAGGCTCAGCCATTCTTCCCTGACCAAAAAGTCCGCTTGCCAATTCGCCGGATTCAGCAGGAATTATAATATGTCCGAAATCTTCCGCCAATTCAAGATTTTGTTTTGTTGAAGGATGCTGATACATATCCAGATCCATCGCCGGAGCAATAAAAACAGGGCATTTTGCAGACATATACGTTGCAATAATTAAATTATCGCAAATCCCATGAACCATCTTGGCTAAAGTATTTGCCGTGCATGGCGCCATGATAATTACATCTGCCCAAAGAGCCATTTCCACATGACTGTTCCAAGTTCCGTTTTCATTATAAAAATCTGTATAAACAGGATTTTTTGATAAAGTGGAAAGGCTAAGCTTCGTCACAAAATGCTCGGCATCAGAAGACATAATTACCTGCACTTCTGCTCCTTTTTTCACAAAATCTCTGATGAGAAAATGAATTTTGTAGGCAGCAATCCCACCAGAAACGGCAATAAGGATGTTTTTCCCGGAAACACTCATGTAGATTATTTTAAACCACTAAAATACTTATTTTTTCTAAGAAAGCACTGTGCAGAAACGGCAAAGGTCATAAAAGAAGCTTTCTTTTATGACCTTTGTTTTATTAATCACTCAAGTGATTATTTTCTTTCTTCAGTTTTTCTAAAGTAAATGTCTCCGTCCAGCCATTCCTGAATAGCGATAGACGTTGGCTTTGGAAGCTTTTCGTAATGTTTTGAGATCTCGATCTGCTCTCTGTTTTCGAAAACTTCTTCCAATGTAGAATTGTGAACTGCAAACTCGTCTAATTTGTTGTGTAACTCAGTACGAATTTCTGCATTGATCTGCTCAGCTCTTTTCCCCATGATAACAATAGCTTCATAGATTGAACCTATTTTATCTTCAATCTTATCTTTATCGTAAGTAATAGTATTTACTTCTGCTTTTGTATCTTTTACGCTCATTTTCAGAAAATTATTTATTTATAAGGTGGCAAATTTACGAATTATCTTTGGATTTTGAAAGTGGCCGCAGGAGGAGGCGTCTGTAATGCTGCGCTGTCCCTCTGGATCTGCATTGCCTGCTTTTCGTTTGACACCTGATCCTTGATTTGCTGTTCGGTTTTAGAAGCTTCAGCAGTCTTTTCGGCTGCTTTTTTCTGTCTGGCCGTTAAAACAGCAATACGTTCTTCCGTTTGTCTTTTTACAACAGCAAACTCTTTTTTCTCTTTTTCAAGTTTTTCTCTTAAATCTATTGCTGTCTTGGAATATTCTGTATTTGGAAGCTCTTTTTCAACCTGTCTTGTAAAAGCCAAAGCACTTTCTATACGCTCTTCTTTAAGATCATAAACTGAGTTTTGCGCCAATAAATAACGAGACTTCATCATATAATCATACATTTTCGGACGCAGCTTTGTACTTGGGAAATCTTCCAAAACATTTTCAAAAGCAGTTGTTGCAGATTTATAATCTGCCATCTTGTAATACTGCTTGGCGTTTTCATAAGCTTTAAATTCCAGCTTATAAGACAACTCATCAATTAAAGTACTGATGTTTTTTGATCTTTCAGAATCCGGATAATTATTCAGGAAATCCTGAAGCTCATTGATTGCCAATTCTGTGCTAGACTGATCCAAGTTATAATCCATAGATCCGTTGTAGTAGCACAAAGCAGACATATAAGCAGCTTCTTCGGCTCGTGGATCTTTTGGAAAACTTACAGCAAAGTTTTTAAACTGGTGACCAGCCAGCTTATAATTTTTGTCATAATAATTAGCATAAGCTGTATTAAAACCTACATTTGGGAAATCATCTGTACCAGCCACCAAATTGGCAAGTCTGTCGTAAAGTGCTAAAGCATTTTTCCATTTCTTTTTAGCGAAATTCTCGTTTGCGGCTTTAAGGATAAAATTTTTATCCGCGCTTTTCATCGCTCTGTCTTGCTGACTTGTGCATGCCGAAACTACAGCTATGGCAAAAATACCTAAAATATATTTTTTCATATAAAAATTCAACAGTTTTCGGATTACCCGATCTATTTAATCTGCAAAAATATAACTTTTTTGCTAAAACATTTTTTTTTATGATTATTTAACGAAATTTTAGTCTGCTGCGTATCCCAAAACAGCAAAAATGTTCATTAAGAGATTCATTCTCACTTTTTTTTCTGCTTCTTTATGATAGGTTTCATCATCTTTATTGGGAACATACAACTCGTAGAAATTTTTATTTCTTATCACAAAAAGAGTTGATCCGATAATAGTCGTCAAAATATCTTCAGGCTTCGGAGTAAATGTAAAAACGCCTGTAGTAACTCCTTTTTTGATTACTTCATCCAGCTTCATCACAAATAACTGATAAAAATCTAAAAGCTCATCTTTTAAATTCTCGGTGTGGCGCAATTCCTGAGTGACAAAACCATGGAAATAATTGTATTTGAAAAGCTGTGCAACGATGTATTTTATTATTTCTTTCATCTGCATTTCGGGCTTTCCGTTTTTTATGGTGTCTGCAAACTCAGAAAAATTTTCTCTTGTCTTCAAAACCCGATATTGATAAAGATACGACATCATCTTTTCTTTGGACCCGAAGTAATAGGATATCATCGCTACATTGATATTGGCTTTCGAACAAATATCGCGCACGGAGGTTCCTTCATATCCTTTTCTGGCAATGAGTTCTTCAGCTATTTCTAAAATATGGATCTGCTTTTCTGAAAACTTTTTTCCCATAGGTGTTATTTCAGTAAAAATAATAAATTTTACACATTCATAAACGTTTGTTTAATAATTTTTTATCATCTGCAATTTGTAGTATTTTTGGCTATGGATTTTTTTGATTTTCATCATCATAAAGAAAGTTTCTTGAACGGAATTTACAATCTGGAAACAGGAAAACAGTCTTCGGATATATTATATTCTGCCGGAGTTCATCCTAAAGACATTCAGCCGGATCATATTGATAATCAATTAAAATGGTTAGAATCTGTTATTGACGAAAACTGCTTTGCGATCGGAGAATGTGGTTTAGACGGAATCATTTCTGTAGATATAAAAATTCAGGAAGAAGTTTTTTTAAGACAGATACAATTGGCCAATGAAGCTCGGAAACCTTTAATCATTCATTGTGTGCGTAAATTTTACGAAGTGATTTCTTTCAGAAAAAAAAGCAAGCAGCCGATGATCATTCATGCTTTTAATAAAAAACAAAGCATTGCAGATGATCTTCTCAAAAATAATTTTTATCTCAGTTTTGGAAAAGCTGTTTTGTATAATCTATCTTTGCAAAATACTTTGAAAACAGTTCCTTTGAATAAGCTTTTTTTAGAAACCGACAATGACGATTTCAGCATTGCAGATCTTTATCAAAAAGTTTCCGAAATAAAAGAAATATCAATAGAACAGCTTAATAATCAAATTGTAGAAAATTTAGAGACGATAAAAAATGGGTAAGTTTTGGCTGGAAAGAACAGAACTTCTGATCAAAGAAGAAGGCATTGAAAAACTAAATAATGCAACTGTTCTTGTAGTAGGTTTAGGTGGCGTTGGATCTTTTGCGGCAGAATTTCTGGCAAGAGCCGGAGTCGGGACAATGACTATTGTAGACGGCGATACCGTGGATATTACAAACATCAACAGACAACTTCCCGCACTTCATTCAACTGTCGGAAAACATAAAGTGGAAGTGGTTGCAGAAAGACTTTTGGACATCAATCCGAAGCTTGAGCTGGTAAAAATAAACGAATTTCTCAATCCCGAGCGTATGGACGAAGTTCTAGATTCCGGTGACTTTGATTATGTACTCGACTGCATTGACAGTATAACGCCTAAAGTCTGCCTTATTTTGGCGGCAAGAAAAAGAAAAATAAAAATTGTGAGCTCAATGGGAGCCGGCGGCAAAAGCGATCCTTCGAAAGTAATAGTGAGAGATATCAGCAAAACCCAACATTGTTATTTAGCAAAACAAGTAAGAAAAAGGCTTAAAAAAGGAAGAATAGACAAAGGCGTTCGTTGTGTTTTTTCCGACGAAATACAAGCCGAAGACAGCCTTAAAATGACTGACGGAAGCAATTATAAACGATCTTTCTACGGGACAATAAGCTTTATTCCGGCAATTTTCGGATTATATGCTGCTGCGGAAGTCATCAATTATTTAGTGAAAAAAGAGTAATGTCAAATTTCAAATATCCCACAAAGGAAAAACTCAAAAAAAACAATGAAATCACCTTGCTTTTCGAAAAAGGCAAATGGAAAAATTGTGGGAATCTGAGAATAATCATTCTGAAAAATCATCCGGATCTTTTAACGGAAAATGTAAAATTTGGTGTGTCTGTATCAAAAAGATATTTTAAAAAAGCCGTTCATAGAAATCGTATAAAAAGGCTTTTAAGAGAATGCTACCGACTCAACAAAGATTTATTTAAAGAATCTTTTGGCGAAAAAACAATTGCAATGCTATTTTGGGTTTCTGCTGATCTTCCAAAAAAATTTCAGGATGTAGAAGAGCAATTTATTAAGCTTTGTCAGTCTCAGAAAAAAGTTTGATTTTTTTTATCACAATTATTAAGTTTTTGTGTTTTAACTTATAAAAAGTATTTAAAAAGTAATTTTCCATATTTTTTTGTAGCTTTAAGGAAACAATAGATGAATTAAATGTCTGATCAAATTCCTTATTTACCCTATATTTTGAGCGCTTTTATCGGAATCGGCTTAGCTGCAGCTACAGGTTTTCGGGTTTTTCTGCCGATGTTTGCGGTAAGTCTTGCGTCGTATTTACATTGGATTCCCACCAGCGAAAGCTTCGAATGGTTATCAAGCCTTCCGGCACTTATTACAACCGGAATTGCGATGATCGCGGAAATTTCAGCTTATTATATTCCTTTTATCGATCATTTATTGGATACTATTTCTGTTCCGATGGCGACAATTGCAGGTTCAATACTTTTCGCAAGCCAGTTTACGGAATTAGGAACTTTTCCTCAATGGGCTTTGGCTTTAATTGCCGGTGGCGGTACCGCAGCAACAATCAGTTCAGGTTTTGCAGGAATCAGAGCGGCGTCAACAGCCACAACCGGCGGACTTGGAAATAATCTCGTGGGAACTACCGAAACTGCAGGAGCCGGAATTATGTCTGTTTTGGCGATGGCTGCACCCGTAATTGCTGCTATTTTCGCAATAATTACTTTAGTTTTAGTTATTATCTTAGCAAGAAAAGCGTGGCGTAAACTGAAAAAGAAGAAAGAAAAAGAAATTACGATTACTTAAGGCATTCTTTTAAGAAATCCTTTTAGATTTACTTTTATTGATCTTTCCAATGTTGCCTACAATAATTCCCACCGCGCCAACGACAGGAAACAAAAGCAAAGCTAAATATGGTATAAAGTTCGACTTATTTTTAAAGAGAATGGAAATAGCATAAATATACAAAACAGCAAACGCCACAATATAAAACACTATTTCAAAAGGATAAATTACCATGAAAATCATATCTTAATTTTTACCTCTGTTATCTTTAATCTCTTGAATTTTTTCTTCAAAATAAGCTTTTCTTTCAGGATGTTTATTTGCTAAAGCCTGAAATGCATTGATCGCTTTTGTATACAATTTCTGCTCGATATACAGATTGGCCAAAGTTTCTGTCATCAAATGCGAGATATCATCTGTTTTCTCTTTTACGACAAAATTTACCTCATCTTTTAATTGGCTGATTTTCGGATTGTTTTCTATAAAAGATTCAATGACCTTATTCTTGATTTCTGTCTTATCTTTTGGCGTTTCTTCTTCGGTGCGATCAATTTTCAGCCAGCTTTGCCAAGTGTTGATAAATCCGGGAACGTTGCTGTCGTCTGTTTCAGGCTCAGCAGTATTTTCCGCTTTTTCTTTGGCCTCTGCTTTCTCTTTTTGATCAGATTTGTAGGACAATCCCAAACTTGCAATGTCGGACCCGAAAAATGAAACATTCATTACAGGAGCTTCTCCTTTCTCTTCGGGAACTTCTTTTGTTTCAGGTTCTAAATCCTCTTTTAAAGGCTTAAAAGAACGTTCAGGTTCTTTGTCAGTTTGTTTTGGTTCTGTTATGATTTTATGTTCTGGAGTTTTCTCAGATTCCAGAATTTGCGGTTTCGGCTGAGAAATTTCGTTGGATTTATTTATTAATGAATCCGGAAGACTTGACTCAAAACTCATCGGTTTCCAAGCAGAATTTGCTTTTTCAGCATTATTTTCAGGAGCTTCATCTTTATTTTCTTCAATGATATTCGCTGAATCTTTTTGTTCAACAATCTTTTCTTCTACATTTTCAGATTCTTCAGTCACTTTTTCAGCAGATTTTTGTTCTTCTCCGATATGAAAAACCTGAGTTTCTGAAAAACTAATATCATGATCATGACCGGCTTCTTCTTCCTCAACATTTTTATTTTCCGGAGTGCTTTGTTGCTTCACCTTCATTTTTCTCTCCACTTCCGCAATCAGGCGTCTCATTTCTTCCTCATGCTTGTTGATATTGGCTTTTGGAGTTTCTGACTGAGCGGTTTTCTGCGAATTGTTTGTTTCAATTTTCACTTCCGGAAGGAAAGAATCCGTTCCGTGGAAACTCAATTCTGAATCGTCATTTATCTTTTTGGCAACCTGCTCCGATTCAATTTTTTCTTCCTCAATAATCAATTCAGGATTTAAAGTTTCTGTAGTTTCTCCGAATTTATCTGAATCAGATTCGCTTTCGGTCGAAATTTTTTCTTCATTATGAATTTCAGTTCCAGCGGGAAAAGATTCTATTTTTTGGAAACTTAATTCCGATTCATCTTTAATTTTATCAACAATTTTTTCCAAATCAATTTTATCTTCATTGATAATTAATTCAGATTTTGCAGCTTCATTGTTTTTAAATTCTTCTTCGTTTTGAATCGAGGTATTTTCTTCTGTTTTAATTTCGTTTTCAGCAGGAAAAGATTCTATTTTTTGGAAACTTAATTCAGCATCACTTTTAATTTCTTCAACAACTTTTTCAGAATCAATTTTATCTTCATTTACCTTTAAATCAGAAGAAAACTCAGTTAATTCTTTCGGTTGATCCGCTTCTATTTTTTGGGTTTCATTTGCTATTTCTTGATTTCCGCTAAATTTTTGAGTGACGATAACTCCCGATTCCAAAGTTGATTCAAGGTCAATGACATCCGAATTTTTTTCTTCAAGAAAGTTTTCTTCACCTTCAAATAAAATACGGTTTCTTTCTCCTTTTACAATGACATGCTTTATTTCAGGTTTTTCGGTAACCAACCCATCTGCAGCGGCTCCATAATCATGAACAGGAGGTTTTATAGTTTCTCTTTCAACTGGAATTTCTTCCTTCACAATTTCATTTTCCTGAATTGGAGTTTCGATGATTTTATCTGAAATTATTTCCTCTTTTTCTACAATTTCGGGCTTTACCTGCTGCTGAATTTTGCCATTAATAAGCTGATACAGGATTTTTTTATCGGTCGTATAAGCGGCTGTCGCAGAAAGCACTTTCTGGTAGTTTTCTTTGTCATAAAGATGAACTCCGTACAAATGCAAAGCTCTGATATTCTGAATATAAGGAAAAGAACTAATTTCCTCTTTCAAAAGCTGCAGATCTTCTGACTGTATATTTTTCGGATTTTTTAATAATTCTAAAACTCTAGTATTCATCATCTTACCAATTTGCTACGATATCATTAAAAATTTTATTGATAATTCTGTCCGTTGCAATTTTCACCTGCGATGCTTCGATATCACTTTGAGACAAGCTGCTGTTGAAAACCGCTTCGTCAGAATAAGTCCTGTCAAAACTAACATCGGGATGCAGTTTGTTTTCGTAATGTACCTTCACGGTGATCGTCAGTTTATTCTGAGATTCCTGAATAACGCCTCCCGCCGATGTCTGCTGCGTTGTAGAGCTGATCGTGGTTGGAGTAATCGAATAGTCGGTAATCTCACCTTCGATCAGAATATCGGGATTTTGTTTTGTCCCTTTTAAAGTTGTTCTCTGTAAAAACCTGTTCTGAATATCTGTTGAAAACTGCTGTGACAGCGTAGGATTTACCAATGCAGCATTATTTGGAAATTCATTGATCTGTACTGTTTTTTCATCCGTTAAAGACGAACCTGTAAAACTGTAACATGAATTTAAAAATACAGCACAAATAATTAAAAGGAAAAGGTTTTTCAGCTGAATCATTTTTTATTTTTTATTTTCTTAATATTTTTCCTGGATTCCTATTTCGGATATCTCATCATGCTCAATCTGCTTCATCGCATCTTCAAAGGCAAAATAATTTGCGGTATACATAAATGGCAATGTAACAAACAAACCAATACCGCATGCAATAATTCCTAGCTGCGAAAGTATGCCCACTACAATTGCAAATAAAAGTATAGAAAGCAGGTTGTTTTTAGTCATTACTTTTGAGGCTCTCCATGCAGTTTGTATGTCTGTAACTCTTTTAAAGGAAATCAATGCCGGAATATAAAATCCTTTTAACAGGAAAAAATAAATAACAGCAATCATCAAAAACAAGTAAGGAAACATGAACAGCATCAACCCCGGATTTGGCTCGCCTTCACCTTGTGCTACTGCCATTGCAGGCATTATGATGAAAAAAGGAATATAAAGCACAATAATTCCCGCAAAAATGATCAGCTGTAAAATAAAATACGGCATAAAATCATCAAAATTAAAAATCTCACCCGGACTTGCCTGTTGACCGTTATTGACTTTCCTTAAAAATTTATAAAAATTTCCCACTGCTAAAAATCCACAGAAAGGAATAATTGACATGATAAAGCAAAGTAAAAAAGCGACAAAGATATTTCCAAAATCTTTTTTTAAAAGCTCAAAGCCTTTGCTCATGTATTCGCCTAATTTGAAATCGATCGGTTTTGCGGTAAAGTTTACATTCATAATTGTTTATTCTTCAAGGTTATATTGTTTTATTTTTCGGTATAAAGTCCGTTGCGAAATTCCCAGCTCATCGGCTGCCTTATTTCTTCTTCCGTTGTGTTTTTCCAAAGCTTTTACGATCAGATCTTTTTCATTATTCTGAAGCGACAAAGATTCTGGTTTGTTTTCTTCCACTTCGATGTCTTCAAAATCTTCATAGCTGTCATCACTATTCGAAACAATGGTCGGGTTTTGAACGCCCTTATTATTATTTTCAAAATACAATAAAGAATTCGGACTTGCAGATTGCTGTGTTTCAGGTGTATAAATCCTATTGATAAGATTTTTTTCCTGATTGCTAAGATCTGCCGTTCCTCTGTTTTTTATCAATTCCGAAGTTAAGGATTTTAAATCATTAATATCATTCCGCATATCAAAGAGAATTTTATACATAATTTCTCTTTCATTGGCAAAATCGGTTTGCTTGTGAGAATTCGGGGTATTAACTACCATTGGAAGATGCGCATTCATCGGAATATATTCCGTTAATCTTTCCACCGTCACTTTTCGTTCTCTTTCAACAACGGTCATTTGCTCCACCAAATTTCTTAATTGACGGATATTTCCGGGAAATGTATAATTTTCTATATAATGAATTGCGCTCGGTTCAAGCTCCAATTCCGGCATTCTGTATTTTTCGGCAAAATCGATTGCAAACTTTCTGAAAATCAAATGAACATCGCCCTTTCTTTCCCTTAAAGGCGGCATATCGATCTGCACGGTATTTAATCTGTAAAACAAATCTTCACGGAAGCGTCCGTCCTGAATTGCCTTCATCATATTCACATTGGTTGCGGCAACGATTCTTACATTCGTCTTCTGAACTTGTGAAGAACCAACTTTCATAAATTCGCCGCTTTCCAGAACTCTTAAAAGACGAACCTGCGTCTGCAAAGGCAATTCGCCAACTTCATCCAAAAATATAGTTCCGCCATCTGCAACTTCAAAATATCCTTTTCTGGTCGCCGTTGCTCCCGTAAAAGCTCCTTTTTCGTGACCGAAAAGTTCGGAATCGATTGTGCCTTCAGGAATTGCGCCACAATTGACAACAATATAAGGCTGATGTTTTCTTTTTGATTCTGAATGAATGATTTTTGGGATAAATTCTTTTCCGACACCACTTTCCCCGATTACCAAAACGGAAATATCGGTGGGTGCCACCTGAATAGATTTTTCGAGCGCACGATTTAAAGCCGGAAAATTTCCGATAATTCCGAAACGTGCTTTTATAGATTGTAAGTCTGCCATTTTTAATTCAAAGTTTAATATTTAAAAATTCAAAGTTTTACGATTTACAGTTCCTCGATCTGTGTTCTGTAAACTTTGTTGAAATGATGGGTATAACCTTCTTGCATGGTTTTTCCCTCGTCGTAGCTTTTTAAAGCCAACTTTTTTAAATCTAAATAATCTTTGTTTCTTATTTTTGCAACTTTACTTTTAAAGTATATATTTTCAGCAAAATCATTCAGTTTGCTTTGCTTTTCGAAATTTTCTAATGCTTTATCATATTTTCCAAGCTCAAAATAGGTAACGCCAAGCTGGTAATAATCATAAAAACCTATGTTGTGATCTTTGTCAGCAAGCTGATTTTCTATAATTGAAACAGCTTTTTCTTTTTGGCCCAAAGCAGAATAGCAAAGAGCTTTCGCAATATGCAATTCATAATCACCATTTGCAGAATATCCTAAATAACCTGTAGGATAATTTTTTTCTAAAGCCTCAATATCGGCAATTGCGCCTTTGTAATCTCTCAGAAACTGATATCTGCACCAGCCTCTGTAGCCCAAATGTTTTTTAGGTTCGAGCGCAACAGCTTTATCAACCAGAATTTTCCAGGTGATAAAATCTCCCCTTTTCAAATACGGAACGGCCTTTTCCATATAAGCATTGGAGAAATTGGGACATAATTCTATTGCTTTGTCGAGGTTTTCTTGCGATTCACTTAATCCTTGATAATCACCCCAATAATTATATAATTCACAAGCTTTTTTGCAATCTTCACCTTCTATGGCGTTGCAGTTTACCTGCGATTGCAAATTTGAATAAACTACAATCAGTAAAAGACTAAGGCAATATTTCTGAAACTTTTCCATCTTCAATTTTGTAGGTTAAATATTGGTAATAGTCTACTTTTTTTCCGTCATATACTTTAGGAATCCAGCCTTTTAAATTTTTAGTAAAAGAAAGTAACTGGTCTGATAAACTTTTATCAAAAGTCTTTTCTTTATAATCTTCATTCATCTGCTGAACTCGGAACATTCCTGTTTTTCCTTCACAATTAACTAAAAAGCGGATTGTGATATATCCATGTGAATTTTTATCGCTTTTTAAATCAAGAGATTTTACTTTTTTTTCAATTTCTATTTTTTCTCCTTTATATTGAAAACCTTTTGAATCATTATAATACTGAAAAGTAAATTTTTCACCCAAACATCTTTTAAAATCAGGGCCATCAAGCTTTTCATCAAAAGTAATATCGCCAACATTGGCCGGATATTTTGAAACAGCCGCTTTTTCTGTCTGACAATTTGTAAACAGAGGGATCAAAAGAATTAACAATAATAAATTCTTCATTATAAGATTTATTTCACAGTTTCCCCTAAAAGCGTGCCTTGCGTATTTCCAAAAACAAAAACATCCACAATGTCACCCAATTTCTGGCCTTCCAGCATATCAAAAACACAAACTGCATTTTGAGAATTTCTTCCTTTCCATTGGTTTTTATTTTTCTTTGACACCCCTTCGATCAGGATTTTGTGAGAACGGCCAACATATCCGACCATTCTTTTTCTCGAAAGATCACCTTGCAAAGCAATCACTTCCGCCAAACGTCTTTGTTTCACATCGGCAGGAATATTGTCTTCCATCTTTTTGTGAGCGGGAGTTCCCGGTCTTTCCGAATAGGCAAACATATAACCATAATCATATTCTACTTCGCGCATCAGACTTAAAGTATCCTGATGATCTTCTTCTGTTTCGTCGCAGAAACCAATAATCATATCTTGGGAAAAAGAAATATCCGGAACAATTTCTTTCGCTTTTTTAATTAAATCTAAATATTCTTCACGGGTATGTTGTCTGTTCATGGCAGCCAGCATTCTGTTGCTTCCGCTCTGAACAGGAAGATGCACATATTTGCAAATATTATCATGTTTTGCCATCGTTCGGAAAACATCCAAACTCATATCCTGCGGATTGGAGGTAGAAAACCTGATTCGCATTTCGGGAACTGCATTAGCAACCAAATCAAGCAATTGAGAAAAATCGACAGCCGTTGCCTTTTGCATTTCTGATGCTTTTACAAAGTCTTTTTTCGGTCCGCCGCCGTACCAAAGGTAGGAATCTACGTTTTGTCCCAAAAGGGTAATTTCTTTATATCCGCTATTCCAGAGATTTTTACATTCCTCTACAATAGAATGCGGATCGCGGCTTCTTTCACGACCTCTTGTAAATGGAACTACACAGAAAGTACACATATTATCACAGCCTCTTGTAATCGTAACATAAGCCGTAACACCATTCCCTCCTAAACGAACAGGATTGATATCTGCGTAAGTTTCTTCCTTTGAAAGAATGACGTTGATCGCGTCTCTTCCGTCTTCGGTTTCTTTTAAAAGATTTGGCAAATCTCTGTATGCATCCGGGCCAACAACAAGATCAACCAACTGTTCTTCCTCTAAAAATTTAGTTTTTAATCTTTCAGCCATACAACCCAAAACACCAACCGTCATGTTTGGTTTTTCTTTTTTCAGGTTTTTGAATTGGGAAAGACGCATTCTTACGGTTTGCTCCGCTTTTTCGCGAATTGAACAAGTATTGAGTAAAATCAGATCTGCTTCTTCTACTTTTAATGTTGTATTGTAGCCTTGCTCATTGAGAATAGATGCAACGATTTCAGAATCAGAGAAATTCATCTGACAGCCGTAACTTTCCAAAAAGAGTTTTTTAGAATTTTCCGGCTTTTCTGCAACGGCAAAAGCTTCGCCTTGTTTTGTTTCGTCTATATATTTTTCCTGCATGATAAGTCTGTTTGAGGTTTAAATTTAAGGTTAAAGTTTTTAGATATACTATTTAACTTAACTTTTTAAATTTAAACTTATTGAATTTGCAAAGATACAAAATATTGTGACAGAATGGCAGGATTATCCTTTATGGTTTTATTAAAAAGCTTCACAAATTGTGTGAAGCTTTATATTCTTGAAGTTTTATTACAACACTTCGATCTGATTTCTCAATAAATCATCAAACTCGTCTCTTTTACGAATCAAATGAGCTTTTCCATCCAAGAAAAGAACTTCGGCAGGCTTTAACCTGGAATTAAAATTCGTGCTCATCTCAAAACCATACGCTCCCGCCGTGTGAAATGCAAGAATATCGCCTTCCCTTACTTCGTTTAATTTTCTGTCCCAGGCAAAAGTATCGGTTTCGCAAATGTTTCCGACTACCGTGTAAATTCTTTCTGCGCCTTTCGGGTTGGATAAATTTTCAATTTCGTGGTAAGAATCATAAAACATCGGACGAATCAAATGATTGAAACCTGAATTTACTCCCACAAAAACCGTTGCTGTCGTTTGTTTTATCACATTGGCTTTTACCAAAAGATAGCCGCTTTTGCCTACAAGAAACTTTCCTGGCTCAAACCACAATTCAAATTTTCTGCCTGATGATTTTGCAAATTCTGAAAGCACTTTTTCTACCTTTTTACCCAAAGTTTTCACATCGGTTTCCATTTCTGTTTCCTGATAAGGAATTTTGAAACCGCTTCCCATATCAAGATATTTCAGATTCGGGAAATGTTCGGCCAGTTCAAGCATAATATCCAAAGCCTGCAAAAACACTTCAGGATCTTTGATTTCGCTTCCGGTATGCATGTGAAGACCTTCCACATTCAGGTTTGTGCTTTTCATCACTCTTTCGATATGACGCATCTGGTGGATGGAAATTCCGAATTTTGAATCTATATGTCCTGTTGAGATTTTATGATTTCCGCCGGCGTAAATATGCGGATTGATTCTTACAAAAATAGGATATGTGTTTCCGTATTTATTTCCAAATTGTTCAAGAATAGACGTATTATCAATATTAATATGAACACCAAACTGCATGGCTTGCTCGATTTCAGCCAAATCAACACAATTGGGAGTGAATAATATTTTCTCCTTTGGAAATCCTGCTTTCAACCCAAGCTTTACTTCATTGATCGATACACAATCTAAAGAAGCGCCTAGATTTTTTATATATTTTAAGATATTAATATTCGTTAAAGCCTTTGCAGCATAAAAGAACTTTGTGTGTTTCAAAAAAGAAGATGTAAGTTTTTCGTATTGATTTTTGATGGATTCAGCATCGTAAACATACACCGGTGTGCCGTATTCATGGGCAATCTGTAATAATTCTTTTGAATTCATAATTTTAATTTAACATAAAAAAAGGCAGATTCTTCGAAAAGAGTCTGCCGCAATATTATTTTTATGCAAGGCAACTCTTTTACGTATTCCAAACTTTAGAGAACTTTACAGCTCCCTTTTTTCCAGTTTTATTTTGTTTAAAATTTTGCATTGCTTTTTTTATTCTTTTGCAAAAATACTATTTATTTTGATAAAATTAATCCGAAAGGCATTTTCTCCTTAATAAAAATACATGTGATTGTAAAATGTCTTTTATTTTGGCAACGGAAGCGTCTCAAAATCGCCGCGAAGTAAAGCCAATTGCAATTCGTTATTCAAATCTGCAGCGGATAAAGGCAAATCGATTTTTAATTTTGAAATCTTGCTAAGCGTCTGAATTTGAGTAAATAATTCATAAAAACCGTAAGAAACCACTTTGCCGTTCTCAATAATCAGAAATAGTTTTTCACCTAATTTTCTTCCGGAACCCAGCCAGAGCTCGTTTCTTTTTTTGAAATCTATTTTATTTTTTAAAACATTTATATCGCTGTATTCTTCAATTTTGCTGATAAACTGTACCGCTTTTGAACCTTGCGTGAAAGATCTGAATTTCAAAATAGGCTTTTCTAGCTTGTTTAAAGTATTTTTTTCAACGATGTATTTATTGTTTCTGTAATAAAGCCCAAAAGGCAGAATTTCTTTTTTCTTTATATTTTTGGAATTTAAAATCAGCTTAGCAATAATATCATTGCCTGTAAGTTCAAAATTAATTTGCTCAACTTCGTTCTGAACAAGCTCCCATTTTTTTGATTTCGAATTGAACAGCTTTTTAGAAAACCTGTTGATATCCTGCGCGTAATCTGAAAAAATAATTTTCCCGGCTTCATTTTGAAAATAAACAAACCCTTTTTCGCTTGGCAGATCTTGCGTTAATTGCTTGATTTTGTTGATATAATTTTCAGCATTGGTTTCGTCGTGTTGCTTTTGGATGATTTCGTTTTCCGTGTCTTTTGAAATCAGAAGTTTGAATAATTCCAATGTTGCACGCGCATCGCCATCTGCTCGGTGGTGATTGGTCAAAGGAATTCCTAAAGATTTTACCAATTTTCCAAGCGAGTAACTTACCTCATCGGGAATCAGTTTTTTAGCCAAAGGAATTGTATCTAAAGTATTGATTTTGAAGTCATAACCAAGCCTTGAGAAGGATTGCCGAAGCATTCTGTAATCAAATTCTATATTGTGCCCGACTAAAGTAGTATTTTCAGTGATTTCGATTACCCTTTTTGCCAATTCGTGAAATTTCGGCGCTGTTTTTACCATTTTTGGGGTAATATTGGTCAATTTTTGCACAAAAGGCGTGATATCACTTTCAGGATTTACCAGAGAAATAAACTGGTCTACAATTTTTTGCCCGTCATATCGGTAAATGGCAATATCTATAATGCATTCTTTCCTGAAACCTGCACCATTGCTTTCTATGTCTATAATTGAATACATTTATTTACTATCTCACTTATAATTTCTAAATCAAAACTGCTCTTTTACAAGTAATAAAAAAGACAATTCTGCTAAAATAATCAAATTACATTAAAGAATCCAAAATCACATTCTTTAATAAAGTTATCGTTTTCTTCCGCCAAGACCAAACATTCCTAAAATCGCTTTCGCGCCTTCCCGCATCAAAGTATTGGCAAAAGTTCTTCCGGCGCTGCTTTTTAAAACTTGTTCAAACATTCCCGGCTCTTCTTTCACAGGTTTTGTTTTTTGAGTTGGAGCAGAATTTTGTACGGCTTTTTCCATTCTTTCGACCAATATTTCGTAAGCTGATTCGCTGTCTACTTTTTTCTCATATTTTGCAACTAAAGCAGATTTCCCGGTTAATTCTGAAACTTCGGCGTCATTTAAAACATCCATTCTAGATTCAGGCGAAATAAGATAAGTGTGCACCAAAGGCGTCGGAATCCCTTTTTCATCCAAAGCTGTCACAAACGCTTCACCAATTCCTAAATTCTGTATCAAAGTGGAAGCATCATAAAATTCCGTTGTCGGATAATTTTCAACGGCTTTTGAAATCTCTTTTTTATCTTTTCCGGTAAAGCCTCTCAACGCGTGCTGGATTTTTAAGCCTAATTGAGATAAAACATTTTCGGGAACATCGCCCGGGATTTGAGTGATAAAATAAATACCGACACCTTTTGAACGAATCAATTTTACCATCGTTTCAATCTGCGAAACCAAAGCTTTGGAAGATTCATCAAAAATCAAATGTGCTTCGTCTATAAATAAAACCAACTTAGGTTTTCCGCTATCACCTTCTTCCGGAAAAGTCATGTAAATTTCAGCAAAAAGCGAAAGCATAAATGTGGAAAACAATTGCGGTTTATTCTGAATATCAGCAACTCTCAAAATATTTACAACACCTTTTCCGTCTCTGGTTTCAAGCAAATCCTGAACATCAAAACTCAATTCTCCAAAAAAATCAGCGGCTCCTTGCTGCTCCAAAGCAACAATTGACCTTAAAATCGCTCCCAAAGAGGCAGAAGCAATCGACCCATAATTTGCAGACAATTCCGCTTTACCTTCCGGATTATCGGTAACGTATTGCAGAACTTTTTTTAAATCATTTAAATCGATTAACGGCAATCCTTTATCATCACAATATTTGAAAACAATTGACATGATACTTTGCTGCGTATCATTCAGTTCTAAAATCTTACTTAATAAAACCGGTCCAAATTCGGTCACCGTTGCTCTCAATTTTAGCCCTTTTCCACCGGAAATACTCATTAACTCTACGGGAAAAGACTGCGGATTGAAAGGAAGCTTGGTTTTAGCATATCTTTCTTCAATAATAGAATTCATCTCACCAGCTTCAGCAATTCCCGAAAAATCACCTTTAATATCCAAAACCAAAGACGGAATCCCCGCGTGCGAAAGCTGTTCGGCAAAAACCTGAAGCGTTTTGGTTTTACCGGTTCCCGTTGCTCCGGCAATCAGACCGTGACGGTTGATCGTTTTTAAAGGAATCGTAACATTGACTTCGGTGACCACATCGCCGTCCAGCATTCCTTTTCCTAAAATGATATGCTCTCCTTTGGGAGTGTATCTTGTGCTGAGCTCTTCAATAAACCTTGTTTTATCTGCCATTTGAATTTTTTTAACTCTTAAAGGTAAAATTTTTTGCAAAATATTGGGTACGCTTTATCAATTTCTTATGAATATTAAATTAAAATTCACTTTTGCAAGTATGATAAAAAACAGACTTCAAAAAGAAATCAGTTTTTCTTAATTGTTTCGGCCTGAAAATTAAGGCATTTCATCAAATTTAAAGATTGCAAAATTTTTGATATCGAAAGAAACTATCGTTCATAATTATCATTTTTTTACAATAAATGCATTACTTTGTATCTTTATAACCATTTTAAAAAAGAGCCCATGAAAATTGAACAAATATATACAGGATGTCTCGCACAGGGCGCCTATTATATTGTATCAGAAAACGAAGCTGCAATTATAGATCCTTTAAGAGAAGTAAAACCTTATCTGGATCGCCTTGAAAAAGACAATGTAACTTTAAAATATATTTTCGAAACTCATTTTCATGCTGATTTTGTTTCAGGACATTTGGATTTAAGCAAAAAAACAGGTGCTCCGATTGTTTACGGACCAAACGCCGATCCGGAATTTCCGGCAATCATTGCAGAAGATAATCAGATTTTTGAATTAGGAAAAATAAAGATAAAAGCATTGCACACACCGGGTCACACCATGGAAAGCACAACTTATCTTCTGATCGACGAAAACGGAGTTGAAACGGCTATTTTTACCGGTGACACGTTATTTTTAGGCGATGTCGGAAGACCGGATCTTGCTCAGAAAGCGACCAATATGACACAGGAAGATCTGGCGGGAATTTTATATGAAAGTTTGCACACCAAAATACTTCCGCTAGACGACAGCATTACCGTTTATCCGGCTCACGGCGCAGGCTCGGCTTGCGGGAAAAACATGCAGAAAGAAACGGTAGATATTTTAGGAAATCAAAAGCGAACAAATTATGCATTAACTCAGCCTGATAAAGAATCTTTCATCAGAGAAGTTTTGGATGGTTTAACGGCTCCACCGAAATATTTCGGTATGAATGTAGCTTTAAATAAAGGCGGCTACGAAAGCCTTGATGATGTAATGAATAAAGGCCTAAATCCTATTTCTGTAGAAGATTTTGAAAGTTTTGCTGAAGAAACCGGAGCCTTGATTTTAGACACAAGAAGCCCGGCAGATTTTCACAAAGGGTTTATTCCAAATTCTATTAATATCGGATTAAAAGGAGATTTTGCACCTTGGGTTGGAACTTTGATTGTAGACGTGAAGCATCCATTATTATTGGTTTCTGATGAAGGAAGCGAAGAAGAAGTGATCACAAGATTAAGCAGAGTTGGATTTGACAATGTTTTAGGATATCTGAAAGGCGGATTTGAATCCTGGAAAAAAACAGATAAAGAAATTGATGAAGTAAAAAGAATTTCTCCGGACGAATTTGCAGAGAAGTTTACCGAAAATTCTAAAATAATTGACGTAAGAAAATTAGGCGAATATTCTGCAGAACATATTGATAATGCTTACAATAAACCTCTGGACACGATCAGCGACTGGGTTTCTACAATTGACGAATCGGAACATTTTTTTCTGCATTGTGCAGGCGGATACCGCAGCATGATCGCAGCAAGCATCCTTAATTCTCACGGAATAAGAAACTTCACCGAAATAGAAGGAGGTTTCAACGGAATCAAAAAGACAGAAAAACTTCCGACATCGGATTTTGTATGCCAATCAAAAACATTATAATGAAAATTAAATTCTTCATAATCATTCTTACATCAGCGTTTATTTTAAATGCCTGCAAAACGGCATCTGTTTCTCATAACGAAGCCAAAATTAACATCAAAGAAGTGGTAAAAAGCCCGGATGTAACTTTAGTTGATGTAAGAATTCCTGAACAATATGCTGAAGGAACAGCAAAAAACGCGATCAATATTCCTTTAGCGGAAATTCAAAACAATCCAGAATCTTTAAAAGGGAAAAAAGTAGTTGTTTTCTGTAATAAAGGAATTCAGGCAGATCAGGCGGTGGAAATTTTAAAGAAAAATGGCGTGGAAGTGTACGATGGTACAACCTGGAAAAATGTGAAAGCCATTCAAGACGAAAATTAAGTGTAAAAAGAAATTAAAATTGAACCATTAAGAGCAAATTAAGTTTTAAGAAAATTAAGTTTTATGCTAATAAAAAATCTGCAAGATTTTCCTTAAATAACTTAAACGCTTCAAATATCTTAATGGTTTAAAATTATTAAAATATCAAAGTTATGTCACAAAAATTTCAAGAAATCATTGAATCTGAAAGACCTGTTTTAATAGATTTTTTTGCAACATGGTGCCAGCCTTGTAAAGTTCAGTCTTCAGTTTTGACGACAGTAAAAGAAAATGTAGGCGAAAACGCAAGAATTATAAAAGTAGATATCGATCAATATCCTGCAATCGCTTCACAATATGGCGTTCGCAGCGTTCCGACAATAGCGGTTTTCAAAAAAGGTGAATTGCTTTACAAAGAAAGTGGTGTGCATGACGTCAACCGACTGACACAACTTTTGGAGCAGTATATTTAAATTTAGGTTTAGGCTGATATTTAGAGTAATTTTAGCCTAATCTACAATCTCAAAAGCATCTCTGTCATTTAAAAACTGGAAATGTTTTCTAAAGTTTTTCAGTTCTTCCAAATTTAACTCTGCGGAAACGGTATTTCCTTTTTTTTGAGAAATTTCTTTTCCGTCTGCAAAAAAACAATGCGAACTTTCTTTATAAAAAAGATCATTTCCATCTGTCCCAATTCGGTTTAAGCCAAACACGAAAGATAAATTTTCAATGGCTCTTGCCTTCAACAAATATTCCCACGCTTCCACTCTTTTTTCGGGCCAATTGGCGATATATAAAACAGCATCGTAATCATCATTATTTCTCGCAAAAACCGGAAACCGAAGATCATAACAAACCTGCAGTAAAAACCTTATTCCTTTATATTCAACAATTATTCTTTCTTTTCCCGGAGTGTAAATTTTATCTTCACCTGAAAAGGAAAATAAATGTCTTTTATCATAAAAAACAACTTCAGAATCGGGCTGAACGAAATACATTCTGTTGTAAAACTTTCCGTTTTGCTCAACGGAAGCGCTTCCGCAGAAAGCGGCATTTTTTTCTTTTGAAATTTTCTTTAAAAAATCCAGAGATTCTTCATTTTTATCTGAAACATCGGCGGCATCCATGCAGAATCCTGTAGAAAACATTTCGGGTAAAAGAAAAAGATCGGCAGTTTCGTTTTGAAGCTGGTTTTCAATCAACTGAAAGTTTTCATTTTTATTTTTCCAGACAATATCCTGATTTAATCCTATAATTTTCATATTTATTATTCAAAACTTCTATAAAATTACATTTTTTTATTGATTTCGGTTTTATTTTTGCTGAGGATAATCTTTAGTAATAATTTAATAATAAAAAACTATGAAGAAATTGGTTTTTATGTTGATGGTTTTCATCGGAACAACTGCCAGCGCACAAGCCTGGACAGGAAAAGGGGATCAAAAAGTGAATTTGGGACTTAATGCCTGGGGCTACGGAACAGGAATCACGGCCACTTATGATTACGGTTTAAATCAGCTTTTATCAGTCGGAGCCGGTGTCAACGCTTATTTTGACGGATACAAAGACAATGATAAAGACAATCGGGTTTTTGTTTTCGGAAGGATCAATTTTCATCTGAAAGAAGCACTGGAATTACCAGAAAAGCTGGATATTTATCCGGGTGTTGATTTAGGTGTGCTTGGCAGAGATTTTGGAATTGGCGCTCACATTGGTGCACGATATTTTTTCACGGAAAAAGTGGGTGTTTTTGCAGAAGTGGGAAACAATGGAAGCTTAGGCGTATCATTCAATTTTTAAACATAAGTCACAATATATGACAAAGCTTCTCATTTCGAGGAGCTTTTTTATTTGGCATCGTTTTGATAATTGTTACCTTTGCAAATTAAATCTAAAAACAATTAATGGAATTAGCAATTAAGATCTTTCAATTTATATTAAGCATATCTATTTTAGTAATTCTTCACGAGCTTGGGCATTTCTTACCCGCAAAATGGTTTAAAACCAAAGTAGAAAAATTCTATCTTTTCTTTGATCCGTGGTTTTCTGTAGTAAAGAAAAAAGTTGGCGAAACCGAATACGGCATTGGCTGGCTTCCTTTCGGAGGTTATGTAAAAATCGCCGGAATGGTAGACGAAAGTATGGATACCGAGCAACTGAAACAGCCTGCTCAGCCTTGGGAATTCAGGGCAAAACCGGCTTGGCAAAGGCTTATCATTATGATGGGCGGTGTTACGGTAAACTTCTTCCTGGCTTGGATTATTTACGGTTGTCTGTCATTTTTTAATGGTGAAACATCTTTTGATACCGCTAAAGTAAATACGCCGATGCATTACACGAATGTTGCAAAAGCAATGGGTTTTCAGGACGGTGATAAAATCTTAAAAGTAGACGGAAAAACTCAAAATAACCTTGATAAACTTTCATTAGATATATTATTAAGCGATGAGATCACTGTATTAAGAAACGGCAAAGAAGTGACATTCCCAACGAATGATGACGGAAAAGCAATGGCTTTCAGAGATGAAAATCCTAAAGCATTCCTTACGCCAAGATTTGCTGCTGTTATTGACACAATTATAAATCCTAAAACCGCAGAAGCCGGTTTAAAGATTGGTGATCAAATAGTTTCTGTAAACGGACAAAAAATTAATTATTACGATGAGCTTCAAACAGTTATTACGAAGAATGCAAACAAAAATCTTAATGTAGAAGTTGTAAGAGCAGGAGCAATTCAGCCATTGACTCTTCCCGTTTCTAAAGAAGGGACTTTAGGAATTTCTTCATACAAGCATCTGGAAAAATATATTGACACAAAACATTTCACTTTCGCCCAATCAATCGGCAGAGGATTTACAAGAAGTATCGAAAGTTTGACTTATCAGGTTAAACAATTCAAACTAATTTTCAACAAAAAAGTACAGGGATACAAAAAAGTAGGCGGGCCGCTTGCGATTATAAAAAACATGCCTGTAGACAAAGCCAAAGACGGAAGTGTCTCAATCGATTGGACGGCTTTTTGGAGTTTCACAGCGATGTTTTCTGTTTGGCTGGCCTTTTTGAACTTAATTCCGATCCCGGGATTGGATGGCGGACACGTAATTTTCACATTATATGAGATGATTGTAGGAAAACCTGTACCGCAAAAGATTTTAGAAAATGCACAAATGGTTGGAGTTATTTTCCTGCTAGGCTTGATGTTACTGATTTTCGGGAACGATATATTTAAAATCATCACCGATAAATTCTAATTTTTTCAAAAAATTTAATTAAAAAACTTGTGTGGTTTAAATATCAGTCCTATATTTGCACCACTTAAAAATAAGGACATTCCTCCTTAGCTCAGTTGGTTAGAGCATCTGACTGTTAATCAGAGGGTCGCTGGTTCGAGCCCAGCAGGAGGAGCAAAAAGACTTACAGAAATGTAGGTCTTTTTTTGTGATATAACTTTTAAATTCAAAAAAGGAAAATACTTAGAATTTAACCAATTGAAAAATAATCTGATAGCGATGATCTAGCTGATACAGCATGAATAAATTTGCATTATATAATTTTTCGTTTTATATTTGCAGCACCTTAAACAAAGGAAAATTCCTCCTTAGCTCAGTTGGTTAGAGCATCTGACTGTTAATCAGAGGGTCGCTGGTTCGAGCCCAGCAGGAGGAGCAAAAAGACTTACAGAAATGTAGGTCTTTTTTATTTATAGTTAATTTACATTGTCGATCTTATAATATTTCCTTATTCTCAGAGCAATATTCATAGCTTTATTTTCGTTACATTTGCAGTTTTATGAATAAACCAAAAAGTCTTTAAAAAATTTTGAATTTTGAAACAAACAGCACGCTTTTTGTTTAAGCTAAATGCTCGAAGATACAAATGATGTTAACTAAGAATTTTAAATATTGCTTTCTCTGTTTTTCCTTGCTTATAACCAGCTTTTTAGACGCACAAAAAACAGCAACCGGAAAAATAGTCGATGAAAAAACGAATAAGGAAGTTAACAATGTTGATATCTTTATCAATGACAGCAATACACCCGTTTCTACGACCACTTCAGGAAACTTCAGCGTAGAATCTGACAGCATTATCTATAAACTCAGTTTTCAGAAAAAAAATTACGCCTTTGAAAGTGTAGAAATTACTTCTGAAAATAATACCAATTTATTGATAAAGCTTTCTTCAGAAAAAGTAAGCTCGATAGAAGAAGTTGTCATTCACAACGAAAAAACAAAATACAAAAACAAAAAAGAAAACCCTGCTTACAGAATTATGCAGGAAGTCTGGAAGCGTAAAAGAAATAACGGGCTGGAAAAATTCGATACTTATACTTATAAAGAATACGAAAAAATTCAGTTTGACGCCAATAATCTTGACAGTGCTTTTATGAGCAGAAAGATTTTTAATAAACTAGATTTTATTTTTGATTATGCAGATTCAACGGCTCGGGGAAAGATGGCTCTTCCTATCTTTTTGAATGAATCTATTTATAAAAATTTCGGAGAAAACAAGCCTGCTAAAAAAACGAAAAGGCTTTTAGTAGCACAAAAGACTTCAGGATTCCAGGATAATCAGGTGATTGCAATTACAGCAAAAAATCTTTACCGCGACATTAATATTTATGACAATACATTAAACTATTTTGATATCGGCTTCCCAAGTCCCGTCGGAACGGACGGTTTCAGCACTTACGATTACAATCTTATAGACACCGTTTCTATACGTGGTGAAAATGCCTATAAAATAAGGTATCAACCGAGAAGAACGGAAGTTTTGGCGTTTCAGGGTTACCTTTATATCGACACCGATTCTTATGCTGTTTTATCGGCAACTTTAAAATCAACAAATAAAATCAATGTCAACTTTATCAATGCAATTTCTACAGAACTGGAATATGACAATCCCGATGATGAAACATTTTTACCTAAAAAATTCATCACAGAAATTGAAATGACTCCTTTTTCAAAAAAGAAAACCGCAAAAGGAATTGTTGCCAAACGAACCGTCGATTATTCCGAGTATGATTTTAATAAACCTCTTGCAGATGAAATTTTCACGAGGAAAGAAGAAGAATATGATGATGATTTTGTAGATAAAGACGATGCTTTTTGGGTAAAGGCAAGACCGGATTCTCTTTCAAAAACAGAACAGGGAGTTTATGAAATGCTTGACAAACTTCAACAAACCCCAAAATTCAACCGGATTGTAAAATTATATGAAACTCTGGCTTCGCAATATTATAACGTTACAAAAGGTATCGATCTGGGTCCTATTTTTTCTATTTACGGTAAAAATGATGTGGAAGGCGACAGAATACGATTGGGCGCCAGAACTTATTTCGGGCAGAATGATCCTTGGAGAATACAGTTTTACAACGCTTACGGATTTAAGGATAAACAATTCAAATACGGTGTTGAAGGTCGATATATGTTCAACAGAGTTAATCGTTTTATGGTAGGCGCAGGAACGAGAAGAGACATTATGCAGCTTGGCGTTCAGTTGACAACAGATGACGGAATTATGTCTCGTTCGTTTGCTTCGTCTACGGTTTTTGCGAGAGGCGAAAACGCTTCTTTAAGTTCAGTAAACCAAACCAATATTTTCACGTCAATTGAGCCTTGGAAAAATTTTCAGGTCAGAGTTGACGGAACCTTGCAAAGCATAAAATCTGCCAATCCTTCAGGTTTCAGCCTGATGTATTACCGAAACGGCGATTTGAGAAAAACAACCAATGATTCGCATGTTACAATAAGCTTAATTGCACGTCCGGGAGCTAAATTTTCTCAAACAGGAGTCGATCGTTACGAACACGGAACTTTGTCCCCGACAATTGTTTTAAAATATACACGAGGAATTGAAGGACTTTTCAATGCAGATTTTACTTATAATAAGCTACAGTTTATGTTTTATAAGCCAATTCTTATAGGAAGTTGGGGTAAAACATTGTTAAATTTTGAAGCCGGGAAAAACTTTGATACCGTTCCGTTAGCTTTACAGAATGTCATTCCGGGAAATCAGTCGTACGGTTTGGTTCCGAACACTTTTGCACAGCTGAATTATTATGAATTCGTTGCAGACACTTATTCTACACTGCATATCGAGCATCATTTTAATGGTAAAATACTTTCGTTTATTCCTTTAATCAAGAAATTGAAATTAAGAGAAGTTGCTTTCATAAGAGGCGCTTACGGAACTTTGAGCGACGCTTCCAAAAACATCAATGTTGAAGGCTTTAAATACTCAGCTCCGGATCAACAGATTTATTATGAATACGGATTCGGCATCGAAAATATAGGATTTGGAAACATCAGGATTTTTCGTGTAGACTTCAACTGGAGAGGAAATTATCTTGACAGACCTGATGCTTCTAAATTTGGCATCAAGGCAGGCTTTCAGTTTGGATTTTAATTTAACTTAAAGTAAAAGCCCGCATAACACGAGCTTTTAATCTATTAAATATCTGAAGTTTTGCAGCCATTACAATGGGCTACAATATACTCTGCTTTGCATGGCGGCCTGTTTTCCGGTGCAAGACTGCAATAGACGTCACACGGGAGGCAACCAGCTTTTGGGTCAATTCCTCCATGAACTGTTTTCAGATCATTTCTTGTAAGCTTTTTTAAATTTTTCATAATGCTATTTATTGATTTGTTTATTAAAAACGGGAAAAGAACAAAAATATTATCCAAAAATTTTTTGCACAAAAAAAAGCCTCAACAATAAATGTCAAGGCTTTTAAATTTTATAAAACGCTAAAATTAATTATGCGTTTGGCTCAATAGATACATATGATCTGTTGTTTGCTTTCTTTCTGAAAACTACTTTACCGTCAACAAGTGCGTGCAAAGTGTGATCTTTACCCATACCAACGTTTTCACCTGGGTGATGTTGAGTACCTCTTTGTCTGATAATGATGTTACCAGCAATAGCGTCTTGTCCACCGAAAATCTTCACACCTAATCTTTTAGAATGAGATTCTCTACCGTTTTTGGAACTACCAACTCCTTTCTTGTGTGCCATTTTATTTTAAGGTTTTTTGGTTTAACAATTATTCTGCGCTTTCAGCGTCAGCTTTTTTAGTTGTTTTTTTTGCAGGTTTCTCTGCTTTTTTACCTCCGTCAAATCCTGTAATCCCAGTGATTTTGATTTGAGTTAAAGATTGTCTGTGACCGTTTTTAACTTCGTAACCCTTTCTTCTTTTCTTTTTGAAGACGATTACTTTATCAGCTTTTACGTGGTCTAGGATCTCTGCCTCTACAGTGATTCCGCTTACAGCTGGGGCGCCTACAGTGATTGCTCCGTTTACAGTAAGAAGGATTTTATCAAAAGATACTTTTCCTCCTTTATCTCCTTTCAAACGGTTCACAAACAACTTCTGGTCTTGCTCAACTTTGTATTGAAGCCCTGCTATTTCTACAATTGCAAACATTGTCTATAAATTTTTAGTTAATTCGAGGTGCAAATATATTGATTTTTTTTAAATTAAGTAGCATTAAAATTACATTTTTTCGTTAAGTTAAAATATTTACATTTGAACAATATTATTTACACAAATGAAAAGAGATCTTTACATTGATTTTGCGAAAGGCTTGGCCACACTTTCCATTATATTTATCCACACTGCATTTTGGTCGGGACAGTTTTATATTATCCCTGAAATCAGGGTGTTTTCTTTGGTTTTTGATGTTGCGCTGTTTTATGCGTTAAGCGGAATTACATCCGGAAATAACATTGAGAAAACCCTTTACCGCTTGCTGAAACTTCAGATCACTTACATGATTTTCGTGACGTTTCTTTTCTTTTTAGATTATTTTTTTAAAGTTTTCGGGCTCACCTTTTTCTCCCTCGAATGGCTTCAGAAATTCTACTCCACTTTCGGCTCAAAGTATGCTGCAACAAGTATTTCCGCAATTCCGCAATGGCAAAATCTCGGGAATTGGTATCTTCACGAATATTCCAATGCAGACACGTTTCCTGTTGTGATGGGAAGTTTTTGGTATTTGAAAGTTTATTTTATTCTGACGGTTTTTGGAGTTTTAATTTTAAGGTTTTTTCCTAAACACATCAATTGGTTTATCGGCATTTGTATTGCTTTAACATTAATATTCAACCTTTTCCCTGAATTATATCCAACCGGGCAAGTCGGTTATGTGGCTTTTTATATGACCGTTTTCCTGATTGGAAACAGAATGCGGGGCAAAAAAATCCCGACGAAACTAATTCCTGTTCTTTACGGCTTGGTCGCTGTAGCTTTGGTTTGGATGTTTTGGTATTTTGGAAACGAAATTTTCTTTAAAATCAACAGACAAAAATTCCCGCCAAAAATCCCTTATATTATTTGGTGTCTTTTTTCGTTGACCACTTTATTTGTGCTGTACAACAGATTAAAAATTTCAAAAGAAAACTTCATCACCCACATTGGGAAAAACGCTATTTTCTTCTATTTTGCTCAGGGAATCAGTTCTTCACTTGCTTATTTTCTTGTTGTTCCGATGAAAGAATTGATGCCTTGGTGGGTTTTAATGGTTGTAATTTATTGTATTAATGTTGTTTTAGCATTTATCCTGGCAGAAGGTTTGAAGAAAGTGGATGATTTCGGTTGGAAAACACTCGAATTTTTACGCAAAAAAACCGCTCAGTAATTCTGAGCGGCACAATTTATTAAAATTATCATTTAATCTCTTCTTCCACGGCCTCCTCTTACAATTACTGCAATCAGTATAATAAAAAGGATTGCGCCAACAACAAGATACGTGGGATTCATGTACCATTCTTCGGTTGTTGTGGTTTTACTGGTCGTATTTACTTCAACTTCCGGTGCTGTTTCCTGCGCCATTGCAACAATACTGAATAGGAAAGTAAACATGGCTAATGCAAATTTTTGCAATTTTGCGGTGATTAGTGTGGTGTTCATTATTAATTTTTTTAATGTTCTTTATTTTTAAATCCAACTTTATGCCACAGACTGTTTTATATTGAAGATATTTGAATAATCTTGGAATTAACTTTACTGAATATTAATTTTATTAATTATTTTTACAAAAAATTTAAGTCATGTTTAAGTTGAAACTTCCTACCGATCCCAGATGGGCAAATATCGCGGAAGGAAATCTTCAGGAAATTTTAACGGATCACGCCTGGTGCGAGCAAAAAGCAGCAACCAACGCAATTGGCTTAATTACCATGCTGCCGGAATATCCTGAAATTGTAACCGAGCTTCTTGCCATTGCGCAGGAAGAGCTCGAACATTTCGGACAGGTTCTTGAGATTATCACTAAACGGGGTTACACTTTTGGAAGAACCAGAAAAGATGATTATGTAAACGAATTGGTGAATTTTATTCAAAAAGGAGGTCACAGAGATACTTTAATTGTTGATAAAATGCTTTTTGCAGCAATGATTGAAGCGAGAAGCTGCGAAAGATTTAAAGTTTTAACAGAAAATATAAAAGACGAAGAATTAAAAACCTTCTATAAAGAATTGATGATTTCCGAAGCCAATCATTATACAACTTTTATAGGATTTGCAAGACAGCTTGGAGATCCTGAAAAAGTAAATAAACGTTGGGAAGAATGGCTGGAATACGAAGCTAAAATCATTAAATCTTACGGAAACAAAGAAACAATACACGGATAAATTATACAATTGAAAAAACCTACACTCGAAAATCTGACCAACTTTTTCCTGAAAAACTTCTTTCAGGGCTTATTGATTATTGGTCCGATCGGATTGACGATTTTTGTTATTTGGTCTGTTATTACTTCCATCGACAATATTATTCCGTCTGTTGCGAAGGAAATTCCGGGATTGGTTTTCATTTCAACACTGCTCATTACGGCTTTGCTCGGTTATCTGGGAAATAAATTTGTTGTTGGAAGATTTTTTGTAGATTCTCTCGATAGATTACTGGAAAAAACCCCAGGAATAAAACATATTTATTCGCCAACAAAAGATGTCATGTCTTCATTTGTCGGCGATAAGAAAAAATTCAGCGACCCTGTTTGGGTAAAAACCAACGCAAATCCTGAAATCTGGAGAATTGGCTTTCTCACCCAAAGAGAAATGGCAGATGTCGACAAACACAATTATGTGGCGGTTTACCTTCCGCATTCGTACGCGATTTCGGGCTGGGTAATTGTTACTGAAGAAATAAACATCAAACCTGTTGTAGGAATGTCTGCAGCTACGGCAATGAAATTTGCGGTAAGCGGTGGTGTTGCAGGTTTTCATTCAGATGAAAGTATATTTAAAGCTCCCGAGTAAGCTTCTTTTTACTTCTTTAAATACATTTGATGATTTGAAATTATTTTCAAACAAAATTTTCTTTAAAACAATTAAAATATTTACACATGCAATTACCATATGCTGAACCGTTTCGTATCAAAATGGTCGAAGAAATCCGTCAATCAACCAGAGAAGAAAGAGAAAACTGGCTGAAAGAAGCGAAATTTAATTTATTTAATTTAAAATCTTCACAGGTTTATATCGACCTTTTGACAGATTCCGGAACAGGCGCAATGTCCGACAGACAATGGGGAGCGTTGATGACGGGAGACGAAAGCTACGCAGGTTCCCGTTCGTTTGAACAACTACACAACACCGTTAAAAGTATTACAGGCTTTAAATATCTCTTGCCAACACACCAAGGAAGAGCAGCGGAAAATGTATTATTTTCGGTTTTGGTAAAAGACGGCGACATTGTTCCCGGAAACTCACATTTTGACACAACAAAAGGTCACATCGAAATCAGAAAAGCGCACGCAATCGACTGTACAATTGATGAAGCTTTTGACATTAATGATCTTCATCCTTTTAAAGGAAATATTAATCTTGAAAAACTGGAAGAAGTTTATAAATCTCATTCAAAAGAGCAAATTCCTTTTTGTTTGATTACAATTACCTGTAATTCTTCAGGCGGCCAACCTGTTTCTTTGGAAAACATGAAAGCTGTAAAAGCACTTTCAGATCAATACGGAATTCCTGTGTTTTTTGATTCTGCAAGATTTGCCGAAAATGCTTATTTCATTAAAAAAAGAGAAGCTGGTCAGGAAAACAGAACCATAAAAGACATTTGCAAAGAAATGTTTTCTTACGGCGAAGGAATGACGATGAGCTCCAAAAAAGACGGACTCGTAAATATCGGTGGATTTATCGCTTTGAATAATGAAGATGTTTTCAGAAAAGCATCTAATTTCACGATTATTTACGAAGGTTTCATCACGTACGGCGGAATGGCGGGAAGAGATATGGCTGCCTTGGCGGTCGGTCTTGATGAGGCAACAGAATTCGCTTATCTGGAAAGCAGAATTTCTCAGGTTGAATATCTTGGAAATAAATTGATCGAATACGGAATTCCTGTACAGAAGCCAATCGGCGGACATGCTGTTTTTATTGATTCTTTAAATTTTTTACCAAATGTTCCACGTGAAGAATATCCGGCACAGACTTTGGGTCTTGAAATTTATAAAGAAGCAGGAATCCGGACGGTTGAAATCGGAACTTTATTAGCCGACAGAGATCCTGAAACCAGAGAAAACCGTTATCCAAAATTAGAATTGGTCCGTTTGGCAATTCCAAGAAGAACGTATACCAATAATCACATGGATTATATTGCTGCTGGTGTAAAAAATGTATATGAAAGAAGAAACGAAATTTCAAAAGGTTATAATATTACTTGGGAACCTGAAATTTTGAGACATTTTACCGTTCATTTAGAAGAGGCTTAAGAAATAATTGTTAGAATAATTGATAAAGTTTTGGCGCAAAATCTTTGATTTTGCGCCAAAACCATTTCTAATAATATCTTTTGATAGGATTTTATCCTATCCTTTGTTAAATCGTCCCTTCGGGACTCTCCGTTTTGAACTTATTTCTTAGATATTTTATACAATTTTCCGCTGTCTGTAACTCCGTAAAGATTTCCGTCAGAACCGTTTAATACATCTCTGAATCTTTCTTTTTGATCTAAAAGCAAACGTTCTTCTCCGACTACTTTATTGTCTTTCATTACAATTCGGTTAATATGTTGACCGCTTAAGCAGGCAATGAATAAATTGTTTTTCCATTCATCAATATTTCCTGTATAAAAAGTGACTCCACTTGGCGAAACTACAGGATCCCAATAATAAACAGGCTGTTCGGTTCCTTCTTTCTGCGTTGTTCCGTTGTTGATTTTTTCTCCGGAATACTCAATTCCATAGGTTACATCACCCCAACCGTAATTTTTACCTGGCTCAATTAAATTGATTTCGTCGCCTCCTCTTGGTCCCATTTCAATATCCCAAAGCTGACCTTTTTCATCCAAAGCCAAACCTTGTGGACTTCTGATTCCGAAAGCATAAATTTCAGGTTTAAAACCTTGTTTTCCAATAAACGGATTTCCCGGAGCGGGTTTTCCATCTTTGGTAATTTTTAAAATTTTACCTAAATAATTATCTGTTTTTTGGGCATAAACCCTTGTTTCTTTATCTGAACGTTCACCTGTGCTTACAAACAGATGTCCGTCTTTATCGAAAACCAGACGACTTCCGTAATGTTTATCACCATCATAAGAAGGTGTTGCACGGAAGATTACTTTTACATCAGAAATATTTTTCAAATCAGATGAAAGTTGTCCTTTTGCAACTGAAGTTAAATTTCCGTCTCCAAAAGGTTCAGAATAACTGAAATAGATAATATTATTTGTTTTAAAATCCGGATCGAGCGCCACATCCAGCATTCCGCCTTGTCCTTTGGCATCTACTTTCGGAAAACCTTCAATTTTTGTCACCTGCTTTCCATCGGCTGAAACTACATTCATAAAGCCCGTTTTCTCGGTTATTAAAAATCTTCCGTCGGGTAAATTAATAATTCCCCATGGTTTTCCTAAATCTTTATTTAAAATCTCAACATTATAAGGCGTTGATGTCTTTACAGCCTGAATTCTCGTTTGCCCCGCAAAGGCCGGCTTGTAATTGGTATTTGGTTTTTCTTCTTTGGCAGAAGGCTCGCTTTGAGTTCCTTTTTGTTGGCAGGAAACAATGGTAGCCAAAGATAAAAAGAAAGGTAAGACTGTCTTTTTCATAACTAAATTTTATGTGGTTGTAAATATGAATGTAAAAATAATGCCATAAAAGTTTGTTCAATTAAAAATTAATTCTACATTTGTAGAACGAAATATAATAACGTAGAACATGAAAGAAATAAAACTGACAAACTCTGAAGAAGTAATCATGGAAATTCTTTGGGAAAAAGAAAAAGCATTCATGAAGGATATCCTGGAATCTTATCCCGAACCAAAACCTGCATCAACAACTGTTGCAACACTTTTGAAAAGAATGCAGAACAAAGATTTGGTAGGTTACAAATTATATGGAAATTCACGCGAATACTTTCCAAAAATAGCAAAAAGTGAATATTTCAAGGAAGAAATGACTTCTATGATTGACCGTTTTTTCAACAGTTCGGTAACGCAGTTTGCATCGTTTTTCACATCAAATACAAAGCTTACTCAAAAACAGCTGAAAGAACTTCGCGAAATAATCAACCAACAAATCGATGAATAATGATGATTATCTTAAAAATAATATTGTGCTCTTCATTATTTATTTCTTTGTATTATCTGTTTTTACAAAAGGAAAAAATGTATCTGTTCAACAGGTTTTTTTTACTCTTTTCACTGATCTTTTCTTGTTTTGTGCCGTTCTTTTCAATTTCGGCAGACCTTCCGAAACAAATGGAAAAAACTCAGATCATTTTTGAAGAAACACAACAAGCTTTAGTTATTTCTTCCAAGGAAGAAAGTTTCAACTGGATCAATATTGTTTGGATTATTTACGGAATTGTAACCTTCATTTTTCTGGTCAAGACAATAATATCGATTGTAAAAATCAAAAAAATAAAAGGAAAAAAGATTAAATACCTGAATTGCAATGTGATTGTAACAAAAGAAAATCTTTCGCCATTCAGCTTTTGGAAAACAATTTATTTAGGTGAAAAATATTTGATCAACAACGAAATAGATTCGAGGATTTTGCTGCACGAAAAGAGTCATTTGGAGCAAAAACACAGCCTTGATCTTTTATTAATAGAGATTTTAAAAATCTTTTTATGGTTCAATCCTGCCATTTATTTTTATAAAAGAGCAATCGTTACAAATCACGAATTTTTGGCTGACGAATTTGTCTTAAAACAGAATTTCAATGTGAAAGATTACCAAAGTTTAATCCTAAATGAAATTATTTCAAGCCAAAACTATAACCTTAGTCACACTTTTAATTTTAACAATACTAAAAAACGATTTATTATGATGACAAGAAAAAATTCCAAATTTGCCCAAGCAAAAAAATATCTTGCAATTCCCACATTTGTTGTTTTGGCAATAATTTTTGCAGAGAAAACTTATGCTAAAGATTCAAACATTGAAAATACAATTCATGAAGCAAAAAAATACCAGAAAGCTATTCCAGTTCAACCTTTAAAGAAAGTTCAGGCCGAACATATTGAAAAAGAACAATATAAAAATGCAATTGATGAGAAAAAAGTTGTGGATACGACTACTCCCAAAAAAACTGTAGAAGCAGATAGAGAATTTGCACAAGATTTGTCAATTTCACCTTCACTCAAGTTAACACAGGAAACCACAACTTTGCCTGAATATCCGGGAGGAATAAATGTAATGCGAAATAAAGTTTCTCAGAATTTTAATGGTTCAGCTTTTAAAGGTAATGAAGGCTTAGTAAGATCAGATGTCCAATTTGTAATCGACGAAAAAGGAGAAGTTTCAAATATCAAAACAATGGGCATTAATGAAATATTCAATAATGAAGCTTACAAAGCTGTAAAACTTGCGAATGAAAATATAGCTTGGAAACCTGCAACTAAGGATGGCCAACCGGTCAAGTACATTTTTAAACTTCCACTAACTATGTTTTTTGAACCCACAAAAAAAACACAATAATTAATCAAGAGTCCGTTTTCGGACTCTTTTTTATTTCATAAATTTGGTTTATGAAATTTAATCTTCAATCAGAATATAAACCAACCGGAGATCAGCCTTTAGCCATTGAAAAACTGACTGAAGGACTAGAAATCGGAGAAAAATACCAAACTTTGCTTGGGGTAACCGGCTCGGGAAAAACTTTTACGGTGGCCAATGTTATTCAGAATGTTCAGAAACCTACTTTGGTTTTGGCTCATAATAAAACTTTGGCAGCACAGCTTTTCATGGAATTTAAAGAGTTTTTTCCTGAAAATGCTGTTGAATATTTTGTAAGTTATTACGATTATTATCAACCGGAAGCATACATTGCAAGTTCAGGAACTTATATTGAAAAAGATCTGAGCATCAACGAAGAAGTTGAAAAGCTTCGTCTTTCGGCTACGGCAAGTTTGCTTTCCGGCAGAAGAGATGTTTTGATAGTCGCTTCTGTTTCATGTATTTATGGTATCGGAAATCCTTCTGAATTTCACAAATCATTGGTCTCGCTTCAAATCGGAGAAAAAACGACAAGAACAGCGCTGCTTCATTCTTTAGTTAATGCTTTATATTCCAGAACGTTGGCAGACTTTTCCAGAGGTACGTTTCGTGTGAAAGGCGATGTTATTGATGTGTTTCCGGCTTATGCAGATAACGGAGTGAGAATTCAGTTTTTCGGAGATGAAATAGAAAAAATACAAAGCTTTGATCCCGTTTCAGGAAATGTAACTTCCAATTTCGAACAGATACAGATTTATCCTGCCAATCTTTTTGTGACTTCAAAAGAAACTTTAAACGGCGCAATAAGAAGTATTCAGGATGATATGGTAAAACAAGTCGATTTTTTTAGTGAAATCGGTAAACCTTTGGAAGCCAAAAGACTTCAGGAGAGAACAGAGCTGGATCTGGAAATGATTAAAGAACTTGGCTATTGTTCAGGAATTGAAAACTATTCGCGTTATCTTGACGGAAGATTGCCCGGATCGAGACCGTTTTGCCTTTTAGATTATTTTCCAAAAGATTATTTGATGGTGATCGATGAAAGCCATGTTACCGTTCCGCAGGTTCATGCCATGTATGGTGGTGACAGAAGCCGTAAAGAAGCTTTGGTTGAATACGGATTTCGTCTTCCTGCCGCGATGGATAACAGGCCTTTAAAGTTTGAAGAATTTGAAGGCATTCAAAATCAGGTTATTTATGTTTCGGCAACGCCTGCGGATTATGAACTTGAAAAAACTGGAGGAACTTATATTGAACAGCTTATCCGTCCGACGGGACTTTTAGATCCTGTCATTGAAGTACGTCCGACAATTAATCAGATTGATGATTTAATGGAAGAGATCCGAAAAAGATCCGAAATTGATGAAAGAGTTCTTGTAACGACTTTAACCAAGAAAATGGCGGAAGAACTGACAAAATACTTTACAAAATTCGGAATCAGAACAAGATATATACATTCTGATGTTGAAACTTTGGAAAGAATTCAGATCATGCAGGATTTGCGTTTAGGAATTTTCGATGTTTTAATTGGTGTAAATCTTTTGAGAGAAGGTCTGGATTTGCCTGAAGTTTCACTTGTTGCAATTTTAGATGCCGACAAAGAAGGAATGCTAAGAAGCAGAAGATCAATGATTCAAACGGTTGGTCGTGCTGCAAGAAACCTGAACGGAAAAGCCATTCTTTACGCTGATAAAATGACTAAATCGATGCAGGCAACGATCGACGAAACAGCTTATCGCCGCGAAAAGCAAACACAATATAATCTCGAACACGGTAAAGTGCCAACCGCTCTGAATAAAAAGATTTCGGAGAATCTGGTTGGTAGGACAAAAGATTTTCCTGACGAAAAATATACTCAAAAGCAGATTCTACAAAAAGTTGCAGAAGTAAAAGCAAACTATGCAAGTGAAGATGTTGAGAAAATAGTTGCACAGAAACAAAAAGAAATGGAAGCCGCTGCTAAAAATCTCGACTTTATCAAAGCTGCTAAATTACGGGATGAAATCGCCGCTTTAAAAGAGTAAGTAAACTATTACAATAACTAAAAATTTCGGGCGGCACCTTTGGTGCCGCCCGAAATTTAATTTAAAACTTATAAACTTTGGTTTTAGGGCTTTGATATTCCACTTTTCCACCACGAAGCGGGGTAAGTAAATCCATCAGCCCATTCAATTTTATTTCATAAACCGTTGACAACTGCATTCCCAATTTTCCTTTCGGCATGCCTTGCCTGTGAAACCATTCAAGATAACTGATCGGAAGATCTGCCAAAACAGTATTCTTATATTTTCCGAACGGCATTTTTACAACACAAATTTCCTTCAATATTTCAGGATTTATTCCTTGCTCCATTTTTTATACAATTAAATCAATTTTATCTTCCAATTCTTCGTCTTTATCTTTACTTGAAAGCTCAAGCTCCGGAATCAGATCATCTGCAAATTCATTTCTGTACACCTGAATCAAAAGAAGCGTAAAAGAAACAAGAATCGGCCCAAAAACAAGCCCCATAAATCCAAACAGGTTCATTCCCATGATAATTCCGAAAACGGTATTCAGAGGATGTATATTTTCAAGTCTTTTCAGCAAAGTAAAGCGGAGAATATTATCCGTTAATCCAACAACGATAACACAATATGCGGCCAAGCCAAGTCCTGGTCCCGTTTGACCTTCTGCAATCATAAAAATACATATCGGCACATATACAATTGCCGCTCCAACAATTGGGATTACGGAAGCCGCTGCCGTTAATGCAAAAAGTAAAACAGGGCTCGGCGCACCAAAAATGAAATATCCTATCATAGCAACAATACCTTGTCCTAAAGCTACAACAGGAATTCCAATGGCATTTGCCATAATCAGTTTTCTCATTTTTTCGCCGATCAAAGAAACATTCGCTCTTTTGAGAGGTGCTGCAGATGCAATAATTCTCTCAAACAGCCTTGGTTTCTCAAACATGAAATACAGAATAAAATACATCGACATCACAACCGTAAGAGTATTAAAAGTCCCGCTAAGTGCCGAAGTGGAAATCTTGCCTGCCGAATTCTTTACTTTCTCTAAATTTTCTTTGCTCAGAATATCAAATTGTGTTTTTGAATAAACAAAACTGTGGATTTTATCTAAAAAAACATTGAATTTCTCCATATAAGCCTGCGCATTGCCTAACTTTTCAATTAAAAGATCGGCAATAAAATAAATCGGAAGAATGATAATAATTAAACTCGCAAACATCAGAGCCAATGCCGAAGCCCAAGGTTTCCATTTTCGCTCTTCCTGAAGATAAAAATTGTATTTTCGGCAGACTACATAAATGGTGATTGCACCTAAAACCGCCGGGATAAAAAGTGCAAGATTAAAACAGATTAACGCTGTTAAAATCAAAATAATAGCAAGCAAAGCAACCTGCTTGATCACAACACTGCTAATTTGTTTTTCGTTGTATGACATTTATTTATATGTTATTTGTCTTGGTTTTCCTAAATAGGCGCAATAAGTAGAATACATCACTACCATGATAAAAGGCAATGTAAAAATTATACCAATGCAACACAGAAGAATCCCTGCTGCGCTGATAATCACTCCTAAAAATGCTGTTCCTAAAAATACGCCGTAATTATCTTTTGCAATATTGTATGTTTTGCTTAATGCATCAATGGCAGAAGAATTTTCAAATAGCAAAATAGGATAACCGAGCAAGAAAAGCGGAAAAACGAAGAATATCGGAATGATACACATAATGAGTGAAATCCATAAAATAATATGAACAATCAAACTATAAAGAAGAATATTGCCTAAATTCTGACGATAACCAATGAAAAGATCAGAAAACTCAATCGGAATTTTGGCATTAAACTTATTGGTAATGTAAATAATTCCGACATAAAGTGGAGAAAGTAAAATCCCATATAAGCTTGAAAAAGTATAATAAAGAGAAAATCCGGGCTTGTTCCAGTAACTGTAATTTGTATAATCTCCATCAAAATCTCTGAAGTCACTAAAGCCGCTATAAGAATTAAATCCTGTAATAGCCTGCAATAAAAAATCACCGATGAAATAAATAATCATCGTAACGACTGCATAAAGAATCACCCCTTTATACATTTCAAAAGCATGCGAAATAATGGATCCCGTATCTCTGTTGGGAACGGAACCCTGCTGGTCAAATTCGTTAAAGTCGGACATGGTTTTATTTTTTAATGTTTCTCAAATTTAATTTTTTTTGAGAACAAAAGCATTACCAATGCAAACTTTAACTTTTCTCGGTGAAAATGGTTTTATAAAGCGAATAGATCATCGCATTCCAGAATGGTAAAGTCAATAAACCGCCAACTAAAAATAAAGCAAAACCAATATATTTAAATAAAACAGCTACAATGACGCAAACAAATATTTCTAAAAAGTAAATTTTTAAAGCCTTAAAATTTAAAGAAATCCCTTCAAAAATAGTTTTATTCTGAAAAAACATCAGCGGAGCCACAAAAATTGTACACAAAACCCAAATAAATGGAAGGATAATGGTCTGTGCAATAAAAGTATACAAGAAAAACCAAAAAATGAAATAACTTATATATCTGAAAAAGTTGAGCCCATTATAACCTGCAAACAAATCTCCGATTACTATTTTCTCTTTTAAATCAATCTTTCTGAAAATCTGGAATAGACCAAGATTCAAAGGATAAAGGAAAATCTGAACTCCAACGATTCCTAAATAAAAATTCTGAAAATTTTCGCTTGCTATAATCGCTGCAATTTCGGCTTTATACCGATCCATTCCTGTCGGGCCTGCTTTCATATAATCTGCTGCTGCACCGAAAAGCTGATCGATCACGCCGTATTTTCCTGAAAAATAAAATAATACGGTCAAGAATATAGAAAAGTAGATCAACGAAAACATCAGCTGGAATAGCAAAGTTTTGTTCCAGTAAAAAAATGCCTGCTTTAAAATAAAATCGATTCCCGGTTTTTGTGGATATTTCTCCTGCATTGAAAAATTTTTATGCAAAAGTAAACATCAATAACTACTTTTGTCGAATGTTTTCAGCGAATCATCAAAAATTTATTGAAATGGACGAACTTTCACAGCAGAAAGTTCCTTTTTTCTTTATGATAGATTTTCTCGTAAATAATGTAGAAATTTTCACTGAAAACGAATTAGAAAAAAAAGGCTTACTTATTGATTTCCAAACCTTTCCGAACACAAAAAACAAGGAAGCTTTAACTAAAAAAACAGACTGGAAAACCTATCCGGAATCTTTGGAGAGTTTTAAAGAAGGATTTGATAAAGTACAGAGAAACATACGGTTAGGAAATTCCTACCTCGTAAATTACACCAGAAAAACAAAAATTGAAACCAATCTCACTTTAGAAGAAATTTTCTATCATTCGAAAGCAAAATACAAGGTTTTATATAAAAATTTTTTCGTATTTTTTTCTCCTGAAACTTTTGTCAAGATAATTGATCATAAAATTTTCACTTATCCCATGAAAGGCACAATTGATGCTTCTGTAGAAAATGCTGCTGAAGTTTTAAAAAATGATATTAAAGAAAAAGCAGAGCATTATACCGTTGTAGATTTGCTTAGGAATGATCTCAGCATGGTTGCAAACGATGTAAAAGTTGATAAATTCCAGCATATTGACTTTCTTAAAACACAGCAGAAAGATCTTTTTGCGATGAGTTCGGAAATTTCAGGAAGTTTAAAGCCCGAGTTTCAGGATAAATTGGGAAGCATCATGAAAAAGCTTCTTCCCGCCGGATCAATTCTGGGCGCTCCAAAACCTAAAACTTTAGAAATCATTCTTGAAGCGGAAGGTTTTGACAGAGGTTTTTATACAGGAGTTTGCGGCTGGTTTGACGGAAAAAATGTTGACAGTTGTGTAATGATCCGTTTTATTGAAAAAGAAAATGACGGATTGTATTTCAAAAGCGGCGGCGGAATAACGCACATGAGTAAATTAGAAGACGAGTATCAGGAAATGAAAAATAAAATCTATGTCCCAATTCATTGAAAGTATTAAAGTAGAAGATCAGGAAATTTTTCTTTTAGAATTTCATCAAAAGCGTGTTAATGAGACTTTCGCCCACTTTGGGAAAGAAGGCTCCATTGATCTGGAAAAAATATTCGACAAGCTTGAGCATGACGAAGACGGTCTTTACAAGCTCAGAATCGTGTATGATCTTGATAAAAGAATCCGAACACAAATGATTCCTTATGCTATTCCCGAAATTTCAGATTTTCACTTGGTTGAAAACAACAGCTTCGACTATTCCTTTAAGTTTGAAGACCGTAAAGAGCTTGAAAAAATGAAGATGAAATCCAAAGCTGAAGAAATTATTATTGTTAAAAATAATCATATTACAGACACCTCATTTTCGAATATTTTATTTCTGAAAGGCAAAGATTGGTACACACCGTCAACTTATCTTTTAAACGGAGTTCAGCGCCAAAACCTTCTCAAAAAGAAAAAGATAAAAGAAACAGAAATCACTTTACAAAACATCAAGGAATTCTCACATTTTCAATTGATTAACGCGATGAATGATTTTGATGATATGTTTATTTATCCCATTCACAAAATAACCAATTTGCCGGCTGACAATGAATATCTTGAGCTTTAAACTTTATTTTAAAAAGTTAAAATAAGCTTTCTGAATATCCGCATTATTTCTTCCTTGCGTATTCACTTCCATTATTTTTGGTTGCGGAGCTGGTTTAAAGAAATTTTCGAGAACACGGTCAAGAGTTCTGTCATCTTCAACTTTGGTGTATGAAAATCCGAAATGTTTTGCTAAAAATTCTGAGTTTTTATGGTGTTTTGTTGCAATAAATTCATCAACCGCATTTGAATTGGCATTTCCGGGACCGGGAATGATTTTAAAAATATTTCCTTCTCCGTTGTTAAAAATAATAATTCGTGTAAACGGCGGAATATACTGATTCCAAAGTCCGTTGATGTCATAAAAAAAGCTTAAATCTCCTGTAATCAACAATGTCGGATTTGCGTTTTTTATAGCAAAACCCATTGCCGTAGAAGTTGAACCGTCAATTCCGCTGGTCCCGCGGTTACAGTACGTTTTTAATTTTCCGAAATCAAACAATTGTGCATATCGAATCGCCGAACTGTTGCTGAAATGTACATTATAATTTTCCGGAATACTGTGTGAAACTTTATTGAAAAAATAAAAATCCGAGAATTCTGCCAAATTAAGATATTCCGAATGTTTTTGGTCCTTTTTATCTCTTAAAACATCCCAAAGATTATAATATGGTTTTGGCTCTAAACTAATGAAATACAGCAATTTAGAAAAGAATATTTCAGGCTTAATTTCTATTTTCTGAGTCAGTGAAAAGTAAGTGTCCGGCTGCCAGACTTCGTCAAGATGCCAATGCTGCTTTGGATGTGCTTTTCTTAAAAACTGCTTTACCTTTTTTGAAACAACATTCTGACCAACTGTAATCAACAAATCCGGAGCATAAGTTTTGAAATCTTCATCCGTAAAATTGAAAATATATCGGTCGATATGTCTGAAGAATTTTTCGTGATACAAATTCGAATTTGCTTCGCTTAAAACTACAACCGAATGATTTTTAACCAATTGTGTCAGCTGATTTTCAAGTTCAGGGCTATGATCTTTTGTACCGACAAGAATCATAATACGTTGTGAAGTATTCCAATCTGCAACTAAATTTGACGGAATTTCGTATTCTTTCTGTTTGATTGTTTTTTCAACTTCAGGAAAAGTCGGCAACTCAGAAACAAGATCATACAAAGGCTCTTCCAACGGAATATTGATATGAACCGGACCTTGTTTTTCAAAACATAATTCGATTGCTTTTTTTATAATTTCTGAATTGATATCTTCTGAATTTTCTTTGCTGTCTTCCACCAATTGAAAATCTCCGTAAGAATGCTGATGAAAAATATTATTCTGTCGGATGGTTTGTCCGTCAAAAATATCCACATAATCTGTCGGGCGATCAGCCGTTAAAATCAATAAAGGAACATTCTGATAAAAAGCTTCGGTAACCGCCGGATAATAGTTTGCCGCAGCAGAACCACTTGTACAAGTGATTGCAACAGGTCTTCTTTCACTTTTAGCCATTCCCAAACCTACAAAAGCAGCACTTCTTTCATCAACAATACTGAAACAGTTGAAACTTTCTATTTCCGAAAAATGGATCGCTAAAGGAGCATTTCTGGATCCCGGAGATATCACAACGTCTAAAATTCCGTATTGCTGAAAAAGATTGGCAAGTAACTGAATACTTCGCTTGGAAGAATATTTTTTCATACGGCAAATTTAGTTTATAAATAATTAATTCTGAAATCATTTAATTCAAAAAATCTGTATTTTAGCAAGACGTAAAATTTCTATAAAATGGATAAAATACCTAGTGTAGACCTGCGTGATTTCCTTTCGGGTGACCCGGAACGCAAACAGAAATTTGTAAATGAAATCGGAAAAGCTTACGAAGAAATTGGTTTTGTTGCCTTAAAAGGACATTTTCTCGACGATGAGCTCGTGAATGAATTGTATGGAGAAGTAAAAAACTTCTTTGAACTTCCAACAGAAACCAAACAAAAGTACGAGATTCCCGGAATCGGTGGCCAAAGAGGTTATGTCGGTTTTGGAAAAGAAACCGCTAAAGGATTTAAAAAAGGTGACCTGAAAGAATTTTGGCATTTCGGACAATATGTTTCGGATGACTCAAAATACAAAAACGAATATCCTGATAATGTGATCGTTGAAGAACTTCCAAAGTTTAACGAAGTAGGTAAAGAAGCATACAAAATGTTGGAAAAAACAGGAAAATATGTTTTGAGAGCTTTAGCTTTATATCTTGATCTTGACGAGTTTTATTTTGATAATAAAATTGCAGAAGGTAATTCTATTTTAAGGCCAATTCACTATCCGCCGATTACTCAGGAGCCGGATGATGCGGTAAGAGCTGCTGCTCACGGCGACATTAATTTAATTACTCTTTTGATGGGTTCTCAAGGAAAAGGTCTTCAGGTACAAAATCATAAAGGCGAATGGATTGATGCGATTGCAGAACCGGACGAACTGATGATCAACGTGGGAGATATGCTTTCCAGACATACCAACAATAAATTGAAATCTACAATTCACCGAGTGGTAAATCCTCCGAGAGAATTGTGGGGAACTTCAAGATATTCCATCCCGTTCTTTATGCATCCGGTGAGTGAAATGTCATTAAATGCACTTGAAAACTGTGTAAATGAGAATCATCCTAAATTGTATGAAGATACAACTGCAGGAGAATTTTTACATGAAAGGCTAATCGAATTAGGATTAATTAAAAAATAAATTTAAAAAGTATATTGCATTCATATTTTAATTATCTTTACGATATCATCAAACTTTAAAGATAAATTATATGAAAAACTTAAAAAAATTAAACAAAGATCAATTAAAAACAATTAAAGGATCAGGTGTAATCAAGCCGTTACCGGAACCAGATTTCTGCATGTATTATTGCGACGGCGTTGTAATTTGTGCAACTTGCAGTAATGATTTCAAATGTCCGGATAATTCTATTTAATTAATTGTTGCTATTAAGAAAACCGTTCTTTTTAAGAGCGGTTTTTTTATAGTATTTCTAAATCTACTTAAAATCAGGTTTATAATTAAGTTCTATTGGATTATTATTTTCTTTTAATGTTTTTTGCATTTTTTGAGACAGAATGCGATAATTAGATGATTTGACATTTCCTTTTTCGTCAGTAACTACTAATTTCGTATTGTTCCTTTCTAATTCTGCAAACGGATTAGAATAAAAGTTTTCTTCTATTAATTTTAATTTAGGAAAGTCTAAAATTTTACCTTTTTTTGGAGGAAAAAAAATTTCCTGCTTTTCCCCCATATAATAGACAAGGGAAAACTTAAAATCATTAGAAGCGTCAGTAAGCTTAACGATTAAACCCGGTAATCCATGAAATATATATGGCCCTTCAGGAATGGCTATGCTCTTGGCAAACCAAGCACTCCAGACTCTTCCTCCATATTTTACTGTAGCCTTTTGGCATTCTATATTATTAATAAAAGTCTTTTCATTTGATAGCTCCCATTTCAAATCTTCCTCAATTAATATATCATATGTATCTAAAACAAGTGGAATAGTAACTGTTTTGTAGACTTCTTTTTTAAGTTTGTCTTTGCGACTGTACAATTGATTAAAATTAAGTGGCATACTTATTCCACGTCCGGTTTTATCTCTAATAGAATCATAATATCTATCATTTTCTGATCTAAAAACTGAATCTGAATCTGAAATATCAAGATAATAATTCTCAGTTTTTGAGGATTTATCGTCCCGATTTGTTGTCACTTCATAAATGAATGATAAATTTTGCGAAAACAAAAGAATTGTTTTCGCAAAAAAAATAATGAAAATAATTTTCTTTTGCAAGATTCTTAATTATTTAAAATTACTTTGTTTGTTGTTTTACAAACATTTACGACAATAGCTTGTTATCTGCCCATTGTCACTATTATCAATCACATGCACCCCACAAGTTAGGCCAAACTGTTCGCAATATCCGTCAGCTCCATTGCAAACGTCTCCACAGTTTCCCATACCAATTGGCAATTTTCCGCCATCAATTTTTTTCAACTCTCCTCTTGAAAGTTTTTTGAGATTTTTCATATTAAAGTTTTAATTGTTAAACAATTGAAAAATAATAAAGTTAAATCATATTTCAAAAAGAAAGTTCACTATTTATTGAATTTTTATTACAATTAGAATGACATTAGCTATATCTCAAAATTAAAGATAAAACAATCTTAAAAAGGTCAACAAGTAGTGAATTTATTTTTCTTACAGTCCTATATAAAGAGCAAAAAAACTGGTGATAAATGACAATATCAACTTTGATACCCTAATAATTTCCTGATTTGATAGAAAAATCGTTCAATCAACCTTAAGTCCTGTGTTACAATTTCTGCGTTTCCTCTTAATTCTTTATCGAATTTCAATGTTTTGTTGTAGGAAGTTTTTAAACCTTTTGGAAGAACAACATCGACATAATAATTGCCCTTTTCGTCGGGAATGAGCGAAACATTTTGCACTTTTCCTTCGATAATTCCGTATTCCTGGAAGCGGTAATTGTCCAGTTTTATTAAGACCTTCTGTCCGGTCACTACTTTTCCGGAATTGACGGTCGGAATCTGCATTCGTCCCACCAACGCTTCTCTATTGTCTGGTAAAATCGACAAAATAGGATCACCTGATTTTACAAACTGGTTTTCACCAAAAAACTGTTGAAAACTGGCAACTCCGTTAGTTGAAGAAGTAATGAGATAATTCTGTTCCCATTGTTCTAAAGATTTTCTTAACTGTTCAAATAACTGGGAAGTTTGTGATGAATACGTGATTTTATCTTTTTCTGTGTTGATCGCCGTTCCGCTTTTTGTTTTGTTGAGATTGGAAATACTTTCCTCCATTTGCGATAAAGAAATATTGATATTTTCTAAATTCTGCTGCGCCTGAAGATATTTTATTTTCTCACTTTCAAGCTCTACCGCTGCAATGACGCCCTGATTGTATAATTCCTGAGAACGCTGATAACTTTTCTTTGTAAGTTCTGCTTTTGCAAGCTCGAGGTTTTTTTGTTGCCTTAAAGTGGCAATTCTGCTTCTGGATTCCAGAATGCTTTGGTTGGCAGCAATATTTTCGGGAGCATAAGGCTGTAATCTTGTAAATAAATTTTCATCCTGAAATGCTTTTGCAAAATTATTATAATCACCCTGAAGTTCACCCAATTTAAAATGAGACGTTTCAGCAACCGGAAAGGCAAGCAGCTGATTCGGTGTAATTGAATCAATGATTTTTTTAAGTTTCAAAACATCCTGATAATTTGCCGTCGATTGCAACACCATCAATACATCACCTTTATTGACATGCTGATGATCTTTGATAAAAATTTTTTCAATTTTCGAGCTACTTCGAGCTTCAATTTTTTCCGGCGGATTCAAAGAAGTCACCACAATCGGAGCCGGAACAAATTCCGGATATTTGATAAACCAGCTCATCAGAAGAACCATCAATAAAATGATGAAAATAAGTGTATTTCCCCATCGGATCATCCAATGCGGAGGTTGCGTAAGAATATCCTGTACGCTTTCAGAGCGGAGTTCTATGTTGTCTAAAATGTCTTTATTTTTTTCCAAAATTTTGTTTCTTTTGCTGAACCTATCAGGTTTCTGATTCTTAATTGTATGCTAGCATTTAAGCGTTTTTAAAGCTTAAGCCCTAAAAACGCTACATTTCTCAACGCTTTAATTCCCCAATTCCAATTGATTTTTCACTAATCTATAATATTCACCTTTTAAAGCTACCAATTCGGTATGATTTCCTTCTTCAACAACGTTGCCTTTATCCAAAACAATAATTTTATCGGCATGTTTTACTGTTGATAATCTGTGCGCAATCACAATGGCTGTTTTTCCCTTGAAAAACTGTTCCAGATTTTCCATGATTACTTTTTCATTATTAGCATCCAAAGCGCTTGTAGCTTCATCAAAAAAGATATAATCCGGAGATTTATAAACCGCTCTTGCAATGAAAAGCCTTTGCTTCTGTCCGCCACTCACACCAAGTCCTTCATTACCTATTTTTGTGTTGTAGCTTAAGGGTAAACCTTCTATAAACTCTTTAATATTGGCAATTTCTACCGCTTGTCTTAATTTTGATTTGTCTACATAATCTTCACCCACCGCAATATTATTGGCAATGGTATCATTGAAAACATAGCCTTCCTGCATCACAACACCGCATTGATCCCGCCAGAATCTAGGCGAAATATTTTTCATTTGAATGTTTCCTATTTTTATATCTCCCTCATTGGGTTCGTAGAATTTCATCAGTAATTTCAGAAGTGTGGTTTTTCCGCTTCCGCTGGCTCCGACGATGGCTGTGGTTTTTTGATGAGGAATGTTTAAATTTAAATTTTCAAAAACAAATGCATCTGAACCGATGTATCTGAAAGACAGATTGTTGATCTCAATATCTTTTTGCGGAATTTCTGATGCATATTGTTCATGTTTGTTTTCTTCGTCTTCTTTATCATGAATTTCTCCTAATCTTTCTAAAGAGATTTTTGCATCCTGAGTTTGCTTGATAAAATCAATTAGTTGTAATAAAGGGCTGTTCAATTGCCCGATAATATACTGAACGGAAAGCATCATCCCTAAAGTAAGATTGCCTTCCAAAACCAATTTTGCTGAAAGAAAACTCACCAAAATATCTTTTATCTGATTGATGAAATTTCCGCCGACAGATTGCCATTGTTCTAACGATAATGATTTTATCCTGATTTTAAACAATTTTACCTGCAAAAATTCCCAGTCCCAACGCTTTTGCTTTTCGGCATTATGCATTTTGATTTCCTGCATTCCGTTGATGAGTTCAATGACTTTGCTTTGCTCCTGAGAAACTTGGGAAAACCTTTTATAATCGAGCTCTTTTCGTTTATTAAGGAAAAAAGTAATCCATAAAATATATAAAATCGCGCCTACCAAATAAACGACAAACAGCCTGTAATCATAAAATAAAAGTACAATGCTGAATATGATCAAATTAACCAAAGAAAACAAAGTATTGAGCGAAGAATTGGTCAAAAGTTGCTCTATCCGGTGATGATCGTTGATTCGCTGCATGATATCTCCCGTCATTCTTGTGTCGAAGAAACTGATCGGAAGCTTCATCAGTTTAATAAAGAAATCCGAAATAATGGAAATGTTAATTCTGGTCGAAAGATGCAGCAAAATCCAGCTTCGGATGACTTCAATGCCCATTCTTCCTAAAAAGAGCATTATTTGAGCCAATAAAACTAAATAGATGAAATTTAAATCCTGATTTTGAATTCCGACATCGACAATGCTTTGCGTTAAGAAAGGCATTATCAAAGAAAGTAAACTTCCCGCCAAAAGCCCCATTGCCAACTGAACGATAAGAGATTTGTATTTCAGAAGATATTTTGAAAGGAATGAAAAGCTTGCTTTACTTTCCTGATCATCAAATTCGGTCTGAAAAAAAGCAGGAGTCGTCTCAAGGATTAAAACGATTCCTTCTTCGGTATTTTCATTGGCATTTTCGCCGATCCAAAGCTTGATGAACTCTTCTCTTGAATAGGTAATCAACCCGTAACTTGGATCTGAAATGTAAACCGTATTGTTTTTATCAATTTTATAAACGACGACAAAATGGTTTTTGTTCCAATGCACAATACACGGAAACGGAACTTCTTCGGCCAGCGTATTAAAATCAATCTGAACACCCAAAGAACGAAAACCCAAATCTTCCGCAGCATCGCTTAAACCCAATAAACTGCTGCCTTCTCTTGTCGTTTCCGAAAGATTACGGATTTGCTGAAGAGAAATGCTTTTGCCATAATATTTGCTTACAATACGTAAACACGTTGGGCCGCAGTCTTTCGCGTCGGGTTGTTTGTAAAAAGGAAATTTTTTCAAAATTAATGTCTATTTAAAATGTCGCCATATAATTGACGACATTATTAATGTAGATTAACTACACTTTAAGAAGTTTATTGGTCTATAATTCAATACCACAAGATGTTCCGACAGGAATACATTTTTTGGTTAAACTACACCAATAATAACCGTGAAGACATTCAGGAATAGAACCTTGAATAGACTTCATTTGCTTTCTTGATAGCTTGTTCAAATTTTTCATAATAAATTGTTTTGGATTTTCCTACTCTTTTAAGCTTTTCGGATACCGCTTTTGATTTCTCTAAATTAACAATTTTTTAAATAAAATCTTCATCTTCTATCAATTCACTTATAAAGTACTAATAAATATAATAGAGACTCAGGTTTTGTTCTATATATTTTTTATAAGTTAAGACTGCTAACAACCTGCGGGAACTGGAATAATGGAACTAAATCCCGCTATATTTACATTTATTGCATCTGCTGGAACATCACTTCCATAATGGAAAACTGGAATGCCTGTTTGTCCTTGAAATTCATCTTTGATATTATATGAGTAATTAATATGATAGCACCACGTCATTTGATCATTATAAGGATTACGGATCCCACCACTAACTTTTTTTAATTCATTACGAGACATTTTTTTTAATTTTTTCATAAATCTTTGTTTATTTTTTTCCTACTCTATTGGCTTTTCAGATTCCGCCATAATTATATTTCAAATATAAGAGAAATATTTTTATGATTAAAAAAGAATGATTAAACAATAATTTTAATTAATTGCATGTTTATCAATTAATTAAAATCCTCATCTTCTATCAATTCACTTATAAAATAATAAATATCTTCGCGATCATACTTTTCAGGAAACTGATGTCCGTTTAGCAAAAATATTGGCGTAAAGCTTAATCCTGCTTTATTATTTTCTTGTGACATATTTGCCATCGGACTCAAATCTTCTATTTCTAAAGCTCCGGATTTTTGATGTATTTCGTTTTCGTCTTTATTTTCAAACCAAATTTCTACCGTTTTTAGAAATTCTGATTGAGACTTATTTTTGTAAATATTTGTAAAATCTGAAAGCAGCTGGGTATATTTTTCATTGGTTTTCTCCAGAAAATAGTTGAATCTTAGCTGTGCAGAAATTTCGTCCGGATACTTGGCCAATAAATCTTCCATGATTTTATGAGCACCTTTGCAAAATCCACAATAAGGATTGGAAACCACTGAAATATGAAGTTTCGCAATTTTGTTTCCTAAAAAGAATGTTTGGTTGTCTGTAAATTCAATTTTTGGATTGTCTAAAAGCTCTCTTTTGAAAAGATCATAATTTCTTTTAAATCTGAGGTTTTTAGCATTTGACTTTTTCAGCTCTTCTTTTTGATTCAACAAATTATTAATAAACACAAGACTTAAAAATAACGCCGAAAACAAAATTGCACTTATAAAAATGATTTTTGAAGATAAAATCCAATTAAAATATAATGAGCTTATTGCTATTTGGGATAATAAAATCAAAATAATGACAAGGCAAACACGACAAAGAGCCTTTTCAACAAAAGCCTGGATATATAAAGAATACAAAATAACGGCTATTGAAATCACAGAAATAGTCTGAAGAATAAATTGTGAATCAGGCAACAATAATCCTATTATCGTGATTCCTAAAAAATAGATCAAACTGAAATCTGATAATTTTAAACCTAAAATATCTGTTTTATCTGAAGAAAAAATCTTCGTACACGAACTTTGAGACTGCACATTCGCCGAGCCTCCGCAAATATTACTAACAACAGCAGATACATTTCCGAATTTTTGATTGAAGAGCTCCATCGAAACATATACGCCCAATAATGACAATATATTAAAAACAATTTCGTACCACGCAAGTTCTACAACTGAAAACAACAATATTATTGCAAAAAGAGCATATAAAAATGGCCTAAAATTAAAAAACGAAGAGCTTTTTACAGCTTCCATTTTTTCAAACAAAAGAACAAAATCACCCGAATTTTTGTAAAGTTCATCTTTATTCAGGCTTTTTACTTTATCCGAATAAATCGTATAATAATCTCCTTTTTTCTTGACCAACGAAAAAGAATTATCAACCAAGGCCATAAATTCGTCGGGCAACTCGTCCCAATATTGTTTTTCGAGTTCATAAGCATCATTTTGCAAACCCATAAAATTTAGGGTATCGCTAAAAGCCAATGCAGAAGGGTAATTGGGGTGAGAATTGAACTGGAAATAAAACTCCTGTTTGTCCAGTTTAAAATAGTCTATTAGTTTGTCGAAATTCATGAAACTTATATTATTATTTTATAAAAGCTAATTATTTCAGATTTTTCTCTAAAAAGTCTGATAATTCTTCCGGAGTAATATCTTTTTGGATTATTATTCCCTCTGAATTTAAAAGAAAAGTTGTGGGAAATGTATTGATATTATACTTTTTTGATTCATCTCCATTTTCATCAAGAAAGTTTTGCCAAATTAAGCCATTCTTTTCAATTACTTTCTTCCAATTGTCTATATCTTTCGTTCGATCCGTTGATATATTAATTATCCCGAAACCTTTATTTTTATATTGATCATATAACTTTCTGTATTTTGGAAATTCATTTATACAAGGTGCACAATATGAAAACCAATAATCTATCAATATAAACTTTTTATTTTTTAGACTTTTAAAAAAACCTAAATCACTTTTTATTAATTGAAAAGGAAATTTCTTTGTTACTTGAATTTGTTCAAGTTTATTAATTTTCTCACTAAGCATAATGCCAGCTTTTGTTTTTTGTATCTTTAAAGATAATGCTTGGAATATACTCTTATATTTTGTTGAATAGTCCCAGTCATATGATATTTTATAAATTAGAAACCATAAAACTGAATATGAATCAGGATTATTAACAGTAAAGTTATAAATTTTATGGTTTTTAATTTCTTCATTTGCTTTAATTAACTGTGAAAAATATTTTTTTTCATTTTCAGAAAGACCGTCTTTTGAATCAGTCGCAATTTGGTCTAAAATCTTCTTTTTCTCATTTTCATATGTATACAAGATTTTATTAAATTCTTCTTCAAAATTGGAAAATAAAGAAGTTGGTTTTTCTAAATCATAATTGTAATTTCCTTCCTGCAATATATATATACCATAGTTTTTACCACATTCTTTTGAAGAGAGTCTATAAGCTTGAGGGTAACTAATTATTCCAGAAAATTGAAATTTCTTATTGATCACTTTTATGGATTTGGGGATAAATTCATAATAAATAGAATCACTTACAATTTTATCAAAATTAATTGTTTTACATTGTAAATTAGCAATTTTTCCGGAAAATGTAAAGTTATTATTTTGAGCAAAAAATAAGTATCCAAACAAAATTGAGAGAGCAACAAAACTTTTTTTCATACTTTTTTATTTTTTGATTATTAAATCTTTGTTTCACTATAAAGTTAAAAAAACGTTTAACAGTTTGTTAAACGTTCTCCATATAGCCTATTAGCAAAAGTTAGCTACGGCAGTGAGTCTGCCAACTTCCTTTGTCATCTTGACAATTCATACAACGTGAAGGCCAAATGCATTTTGTATCACATGGAGCTCCACACCATCCACCATCCATACTTTCTAAATATTTTAGACTTCCGATAAGTTCCTTTAATTCATTTCTAGAAAGTTTTTTTAAGTTTTTCATAAAAAAATAATTTTTAAATATTCTGTGTCATTATTGACTCCCTAAACTAAAAAACTATTTTAAACAAAACTACTTAAAATTATTGCTTTTTATAGCCTATAATATGAAAAATATTAAAATTTTTAATATATTTAACAATGAAACACAATAAAAATGAAAAAAGAAAAACTAATTCTTGCCAGAAAGTCAAAGAAAATCTCACAAACTGATGTTTCGGTTTATCTCAAAATCAGCCAGACACAATATCAAAAAAGAGAAGCGGGAAAGATAAAAATTCAGGATCAGGAATGGCAGAGAATTGCACAGCTATTGAATGTTCCTTTTGAAGATATTTATGAAGATCACTACGATCGACCATTCGGGATAAGTTTAAAGGAAGAATTAGAAAATTTAAAAAAAATGATTGCAACTTTAGAACAAAAGGTTGTTTGATTAAAACAATCTCAACTGCTGTTCTCTTGTTCCGGTAAAATTTTCTGTAGAAAGTTTTGGAAATTCTTTACCTTCAAAATATTTTTTTCTTCCTATTTTAAAAATACTATGTATCATTTCTGCAATATTTCCTTCTCCTTTATATCTTTCAAAATATCTTTTTTCGCCGAGTTTTCCGCCGCGCATAGAGCGGATCAGGTTTAAAACTTTTTGAGCTCTGTCGGGGAAGTTGGCTTCGATCCATTTTACAAATACAGGCTCTACCGTGTCATTTAATCTTACCAAAGTATATCCAAAACTTAAAGCTCCCGCGTCTGAAACAGATTTTAAAATAGATAAAGATTCGTCACTCGTCAATCCCGGAATAACAGGAGCAACCATTATATTGACCGGAATTTTATTTTCAGAAAGTATTTCAACCGCTTTGATCTTATTTTTTGCAGAACTTGTGCGTGGCTCCATTTTCCTCCTCACTTCTTCATTCATTGTCGGAATACTTAGCGAAACGGAAACTAAATTTTGTTCCGCCATTGGTTTCAAAATATCCAGATCTCGTAAAACTAAAGCATTTTTTGTAAGAATATTCACCGGATGCCTGTAATCTCTGCAAAGTTCGAGCAGCTTTCTGGTAATTTCAAAGGTTCTTTCGGCCGGCTGATAACAATCTGTATTCCCTGAAAGAAGAATTGGCGCCGGTTTGTATCCTCTTTTCTTAAAAAATTTCTCTAAAAGTTCGGGAGCATTTTTCTTGACCATTATTTTTCTTTCAAAATCAATTCCCGCACTGAAACCCCAATATTCGTGAGTTGGCCGCGCAAAGCAATAAGAACAGCCATGCTCGCATCCTTGATATGGATTCATTGAATATTCCATCGCCAAATCTTCGCTTTTTACGTGATTTACAATGGTTTTAGGAAAAACTTCGGTGAAAGACGTTTTTACAGTTTCGAAATCTTCATCTTCAGGCTCAAAAGTATATCTGTCGAAACGGTTGATTACATTTCGCTGTGCGCCTTGTCCTTTTATGATATTTTCGTTCTGCATTTCTGATGTAAAATTAAAATGCTTTGCTTTAAAAATAATAAGTTTTAACACTAAAGTTTTCCACAAAAAAAATCCAACACCGAAAAAATGGGTGTTGGATTTTTGAAAAAATTTATATTCTTACTATTTATTATTTGAAAGCATAAAACTCTATTCCGTGATCGTCATCGTCATATTTTTTGTCAAAATGTCTGTGGTGATCAGAATAATAATCACTATACTTTTTATGTTTTTTACTCAAAATTTTTTTAACGCCTATAAAACTTAATACTGCCAAAAGACCAATTCCTCCTGCCAGTAAAACTCCTGCTTCTTTTTTCATATCAGATAATTTTTCAAAAAAGGTTAAGCAAATAGTATACCTTTTTTAATTAATGAATTATAAATTTTGTTAGCAAAAGAAATTATTATTAATGATAAAACAATTGAATACTGCAAGAGATTGTGGTTTAAAAATTGTAGTAAAAGTTGTAAATTACAGCTAAATAAATAATATTATGGAAAATTCAGAGAACAACATTGACAGAATGACTACCTTAACGAGCGTGATGGAAACATTAAGACAAAGAGGTATCCACAAAGAATTCAGGATGAATGAAGAATGCGAGATGAAATACGAAGGATCCGATAAAAACTATCGTCCGGAAGAACTTACCATTGTAAAAACCTACCGCTTCGAAGGACCAAGCAATCCTGATGACAATGCCGTTTTGTATATTGTGACAGATAATGAAGGTAATAAAGGAATGATTTTAGATTCTTACGGAGCAGAAAGCAATTATCCCGGTGAAGAGTTTGACACTTTTTTGAGGGATATTCAAATTAAAGAAACTGACGAATTTGATATTTAAATAATAAATTTTCAAGCCTAAAACTACTCGGTTTTAGGCTTTTCTTTTTTGTTGAAAATCCTTTTAAAAAATCCTTTTTTCTTTTCTTCTTTCGGCTTTGGAGGCGAAGTGACAGCAGAAATTTCTTTCGTGGTTTCTTTTACAGCTTCTTTCACTTCTTTTACTGTTTCCACCGTATTTTTTACGCTCTTTTCTGTTTTACCGCTGATTCCGATCAGGGTTTGTTTCAGACCGTCTTCTATACCTTTCCAAAATAAATTAAAGAATGATTTTGTGGGATCTCTTTCCACGCCTTCCACGACAACAGATTCCGGAAATTTATCCGAGTCCGTTTTTACGAAAACATTGGCTACAGCACTCAAAAGCCCTTTTTTCTCTTTACTTTCTTTATCTAAAATTGATATTTTCAGATTTTTATGTTTCAAATTAAAAGTGCCTCCCAAACCTTTTGGATTTCCTTTAAAGTTAAAAAGCATTTGTTGAATCGTTCCCGAAGCAGAAACGCTCAAATACGGAATAATAAAAGCATTCATCGAGGTCGCCGGAATATCTGTCACACTACCTGAAATTACAAAACTGTCACCCCGATCCGCCGTATTGAAATGCCAGTCGACAGAAAGCGGCGAAGTCTTCATAAAATTACAGTCAATTTTAATATTTACCTGAGTCGGCTTTCCTTTCATCTTTGCAGAATTGAGGTTTTTAACGTCCATATTAAAATTGGTGAACGTCAGTTTTCCCGGTCCGTCACTTTGCGGCGTATCTTCTTCATACTCCAAAAGAGAGTTTTTAAGGTGAAGCTGATCAATAAACATCGGGATTTTTATATTTCTCAGCAATCTTGAATAAAGAAGTTTTTCTTTCGGATCATCAGCCGGAAGTTTACTTCTGAAAATATTGGCATCAGCCGATAAGATGGTTACATTTTTTGCATGAAAAAATTTATTTTCCGAAAACAGATCCCAGTTTCCGACGGCAGTTATTTGGCTGGCCTTAAGATTATACAAATCACTTTCCACAGGAATCATTCTGATAAATTGCGCTCTCGAAACAACCGGTTTCATCGCAAATTGATCAATCCGGATTTTATTTTTATTAAATTCTAAAAACCCGGTTGACATATTATAAAATCTGGTTTTGTAAGCCATATTATTGGCGGTCAGCCTGTAATCTTTTACTTTTACAGCCAATCCTTTATTGCCGGGTTTTTCGTTGAGTTCAATATCTTTAATTGTTGCATTCAGATTTTTAAGGCTTAAAGGCTGGCTGCCTTTATCATAAACAATGCTTGAATTCTTCAAAGTCACATTCCTTACTATAATCGGAAACTGAATTCCTTTAAAGTTTGATTTTTTGGTGTTTTTATTTTCTCCGGCTTTGATGGTTCCGTTTACATTATTTACCAAAACATTTTTCACATCAAGATTAAGCTTTTTTTCAACAATTTCCCACTTATTGATATTGAAAGCAATCTGGCTGGCTTTTAGATTCATTGAGTTTTTCCCTGAAGTATTTTTGGGAACAATGCTGATGTTTTTCAGATCACCTTTTTGTGGATTTAATGTAAAGCTTTTGACGCTGTAATCCTGATGATTTGAGTACAGAATTTCCCGTCCGGAAAACTGAAAATCTTTATATCTTATCGGAATTGTTTCTTTCGCAGTCTCTTTGCTGAATTCAAGATGATTGATATTTAAATTGACCTGTTTTGCAGATAAAAGCTTGCTTCCATCGGGTTTGTTTACCAATATTGTTGTGTTATTCAGCTTGATATCATCTAAATTTATTTCGTAATTAAAAGGCTTTTTTACCTCATCAGGAATCGCATTCGTGGTATAAACCAACAAATCCGGATTTTGAAAAACTGCATTGACAAGAGATATTTTATTTTTTTTCAGAACCACATCTTTAAAATCCATTTTCTGAATATTAAAGCGATACAGCTGAGTTTTTTTAGGATATTTACTTTTGAATTCGTCAAAGGTAACCAAAGGAATAAGCTTAAAATCCTCCACGGACATTTGGCCGTTTTCGGTCGTAATTTTACTTATATTTAAGGTATAAATATCATCCGGCTGAAAAAAGAAATTTTCCCCTTTGATGCTGTATTGATCAAAAACAACAGGAAGCTTGTCTTCAACAGATTTTTCGGTCATTTGCAGGTTTTCCACATAAAGATCCAACTGATTGACTGCTAAAAACTTCTGTTTGGTATGCTTGAAAATAGTAATGGTTCCGTCGTTGATTCTTATATTTTCAAAAACGGGCGGATTGGGCTTTTTACCGGTTTTTTCATCGACCGGTTTTGCTAAAATAATATTGAGATTCGGCTTTGATAAAAGCAAATCGGTTGAGCTTATTTTTTTATTAAAAATTGCATCATAAATTCCGAAACGACTTATTTTCAACGTGTCAATTGTACCTTGAAGCCCGACAACATCAATATTTTGCGGATTTTTACTGTTTACGGTAATTCCTGTTGCCAGAATATTTCCTGTTCCCAAATCTACATCCAGCCCTTTATAAGAAACTTTATAATCGGTGTTTTTCTTAATATAATTCGGAAGCTGGTATTTAAGCCAAATATTTAACCCGAAATTGGCAAGCAAAACAATTCCCAGCAAAATCCCGAAAAAAATCACTAATTTTTTAAACCATTTTTTTTTCATCATTGTGTTTAATTATAATTTTATCTCTTCACATTCATCTCAATAAAATAACCTTCATGTCCTCTTACATTCATAAAATTTCCGCCTTCAAATCCTAAATATTGTCCTTTAATTCCTGTTAATCTTCCTGTAAATTCCGGCTTTTTGTCTAAAGTAAAAGACGTTATTTTTTCGGGCTTGTCAAACGGATAATCGAATTTCCACAAATTTTCACCTTCCGAATAAAACTTCTGAAAATCATCAGGGAAATATTCTTTAATTTTTTGCTGAAAATCTGCCAAATCAACTTCATCTTCAAAATCGTCCTGAAGCATTTTTCTCCAGTTGGTTTTATCGGGAAGATGATTTTTTAAAGCAACTTCTATCATTCCCGCTTCATATCGATTCTCGGTTCTGGCGATGGGTAAAGCAAATGTCGCGCCCTGATCGATCCAACGTGTCGGAATCTGTGTATTTCTTGTCACGCCTACTTTCACGTCTCCCGTATACGCTAAATATACGGTATGCGGCTGTAATTGGATTTCTTTTTCTACATCAAGATCGCGCTCGCCAAGTCCCAAATGTGCTGTTGAAAGCTCCGGACGAATGATTGTATCGCTTGCGTAAGGACTTTCAAAAAAACAGCTTTTGCAGAATCCCATTCTATAAATCGTTTTGTCCAAATTACAATTCACACACTGAAATCCTGTATGCTTAATGCTTATTTCTTTCCCAAACAATTCGTTCATATGAATCAGATCGCCGGAAAGATTGAGATAATATTGTATCGGCTGATCATTGAAAGTTGTCATTTTTAAAATTTGTCCCTGAAACTGCATAATATATTTTTGTTACTTTTTAAAGTAAATTTAATCAAATATACATTTCAAAAGCTTAAATTTATACTTTTGTGCTATTAAAAAAACATTGATGACTTATCTTATAACCGGAGGAAGCGGATTTATTGGTTCTCACTTAGTTGAAGAGCTCCTAAAAAATGGACATTCTGTCATAAATGTTGACAATTTTGATGATTTTTATGATTATAAAATTAAAATTAAAAATACATTAGAAACTGTAGGAATTACTGATGATTTTGTGTTCACCAATGATAAAGAAATCGACATCAAAAAACTTATTAACAATTCAGAATCAAACAATTACAGTCTTCATTATTTGGATATTAGAAATAAGTCCGGTTTAAAAAATATTTTTGAAAATCATAAGATTGAGTTAGTAATACATCTTGCAGCGCTTGCCGGCGTTCGTCCTTCTATAGAAAGGCCTTTAGAATATGAAGAAGTTAACGTACGCGGCACAATGAATCTTTGGGAATTATGTAAAGAATTCAATATTAATAAATTTATTTGCGCCTCATCTTCAAGTATTTACGGAAATAATAAGAAAATACCTTTTTCGGAGACAGATAATGTAGATCACCCGATTTCTCCTTATGCAGCCACCAAAAGATGCGGAGAGATTTTAGGCCATGTTTATTACAGTTTATATGAAATCGATATGATTCAGCTGAGGTTTTTCACCGTTTACGGGCCGAGACAAAGACCTGATTTGGCGATACATAAATTCACAAAACTTATTTCTGAAAATCAGGAAATCCCTTTCTATGGCGATGGAAATACAGCAAGAGATTATACTTATATTGACGATATAATCGAAGGAATTATAAAATCTATACACTATTTAGAAGCCAATTCTAAAGTATATGAAATCATCAATCTTGGAGAAAATGAAGTAATAAGGCTTTCCGAAATGCTTTCTTTCATTGAAAAATATCTGAATAAAAAAGCAAAAAAGAAGCTGCTTCCCATGCAACCCGGTGATGTACATAAAACCTGCGCAGATATTACAAAAGCAAAAAGTTTAATTGGTTACCAGCCAACCACTGACTTCCAAAATGGCATAAAAAAATTTGTGGAATGGTTTTTGAGAAAATGACAGCAATATCCTGCAATTATGCTTAGAAAAGCATGCATAGTCAGCGATAGATAAAATTTTATAAAAAGAATTGAAAATCAAGTGATAAAAAAAGTTTATAATATAACCTATTTTTATACTTTTGCAAAAAAAATAAAATTATGTACTGGACATTAGAATTAGCTTCATATTTAAGTGACGCACCTTGGCCGATGACAAAGGCAGAGCTTATCGATTATGCAATCAGAACTGGTGCACCGATGGAAGTGGTAGAAAACCTTCAGGCGATTGAGGATGAAGGAGAGGTTTATGATGCAATTGATGAGATTTGGAGTGACTATCCAACAGATGAAGATTACCTTTGGAATGAAGACGAATATTAAGTAAAACATTGAGCTTTAAGCATAGCTTAGAGCTTTTTTAAATATTATTTTTGCGCAATTGGCGCATATTAAAAACGCTTAAAGTTTTCTTTAAGCATAAAGCAAAAAATTTATGAGTTTTTTAAACAAAGTTCTTAAAGGGTTTTTGGGAGACAAAAAAGCGCAGGACCTAAAGGAAGTAAAAAAAGTTGTAACAAAAATCAAAGCTGTTGAGCCAAGCATTCAGCAATTGTCTGATGATGGTTTAAGAGAAAAGACTGCTGAGTTTAAAAATAAAATAGAATCAGCAACAAGTAACATTACTTCTCAGATAGAAGAAATCAAAGAGCAGATCAAAAATTCAAAAAATGTTGATGAAAAGGAAGCTCTTTTTTCTAAAATAGAATCTTTGAAAAAAGACTCTTACGATATTGAAGAAAAAGTTCTTGCTGAGATCCTTCCGGAAGCTTTTGCACTGATCAAAGAAACATCCAGAAGATGGGCAGAAAACGGTGAAATCCGCGTAACTGCAACTGAAATGGATAAAGAACTTGCTGCTACCAGAGATTTCGTAGAAATCCAGGGAGATCAGGCCGTTTGGAAAAACTCATGGAATGCCGCCGGAACTCCTATCGTTTGGGACATGGTGCATTATGATGTTCAGTTTATCGGAGGAGTTATTCTTCACAGCGGAAAAATTGCCGAGATGGCAACCGGTGAAGGTAAAACTTTGGTAGGAACATTGCCTATTTACTTAAATGCTCTTCCCGGAAGAGGCGTTCACGTGGTAACAGTGAATGATTACCTTGCAAAAAGAGACTCCGCTTGGATGGGGCCATTGTATCAATTCCACGGAATGTCGATCGATTGTATCGACAATCATCAGCCGAATTCAGACGGAAGAAGAAAAGCATATAATTCAGATATTACTTACGGAACAAACAACGAATTTGGTTTTGATTATCTGAGAGACAACATGGTGACTTCACCTTCAGAATTGGTGCAGAGAGAATTAAACTTTGCGATTGTGGATGAGGTTGACTCTGTATTGGTGGATGATGCAAGAACTCCATTAATTATTTCGGGACCTGTTCCTCAAGGTGACAGACAGGAATTTGACCTTCTTAAACCTTCAATCGACAGAATTGTTGAGGTTCAGAAAAAAACAGTTTCTGCAATTTTTAATGAAGCTAAAAAATTAATTGCTGCCGGAAATACTAAAGAAGGAGGATTCAAATTGCTTCAGGCTTACAGAGGTTTGCCAAAAAACAGACAATTAATTAAATTCTTATCGGAAAGCGGAAACAGAGCATTGCTTCAAAAAACTGAAGCGCAATATATGCAGGACAACAACCGCGATATGCCGATTGTAGATAAAGATCTTTATTTCGTAATCGAAGAAAAAAACAATCAGGTTGATTTGACAGACAAAGGTGTTGATTACATGTCTCAAGGAAATTCTGATAACAACTTCTTCGTTTTACCGGACATCGGAACAGAAATCGCTGAATTGGAAGCTAAAAATTTATCTAAAGAAGAAGAATTTGAAGCTAAAGAAAAATTATTCTCTGATTTTGCAGAAAAGTCTGAAAGAGTTCACACCATGAGCCAATTGCTGAAAGCATACACATTATTTGAGAAAGATGATGAATATGTGGTAATTGACGGTGAAGTAAAAATCGTTGACGAGCAAACCGGCCGTATCATGGAAGGAAGACGTTATTCAGACGGTCTTCACCAGGCGATTGAAGCTAAAGAAAATGTAAAAATCGAAGCTGCAACACAAACTTTTGCAACTGTTACGCTTCAAAATTATTTCCGTATGTACAACAAACTTGCGGGGATGACGGGTACAGCGGAAACAGAAGCGGGAGAACTTTGGCAGATTTACAAATTAGACGTTGTGGTAATTCCTACCAACCGTCCTATTCAGAGACACGACAGACAGGACTTGGTTTTCAAAACCAACAGAGAAAAATATAATGCCGTAATTGAAGAAATCGAAAAATTAACAGCAGCCGGAAGACCTGTATTGGTGGGAACTACTTCTGTTGAGATTTCACAATTGCTTTCAAAAGCACTTCAATTAAGAAAAATTCAGCATCAGGTATTGAACGCGAAGCTTCACAAAAAAGAAGCAGAAATCGTTGCCGGAGCCGGTCAGCCAGGAGTTGTAACTATTGCAACCAACATGGCGGGTCGTGGTACCGACATTAAGCTTTCTAAAGAAGTAAAAGAAGCGGGTGGTTTGGCAATCATCGGAACCGAAAGACACGATTCTAGACGTGTTGACAGACAGTTGAGAGGTAGAGCGGGACGTCAGGGAGATCCGGGAAGTTCGCAATTCTATGTTTCTTTGGAAGATAACTTGATGCGTTTGTTCGGTTCTGAAAGAATTGCAAAAATGATGGACAGAATGGGCCATAAAGAAGGCGAAGTAATTCAGCATTCTATGATCAGCAAGTCTATCGAAAGAGCTCAGAAAAAAGTAGAAGAAAACAACTTCGGGGTAAGAAAAAGATTGCTTGAATATGATGATGTGATGAATAAGCAGCGTGACGTTATTTATAAAAGAAGAAAGAACGCATTATTCGGAGACCATTTGAAGTATGACATTACCAATATGATCTTTGATGTTTCAAATTCTATTGTGGCTAAAGGTAAAGCAACCGGAAGCTATAAGGATTTTGAATTTGAAATCATTAAAAATTTCACAATGGAATCTCCTATTTCTGAAAACGATTTTAAAAATAAGCAAATTCCGGAGCTTACAAATATGCTTTTCAAAGCGGCTCAGGATGATTATAACATGAAACTGAACCTTTTAAAGGAAAAATCATTCCCTATTATTGAGAATGTTTATCAAAATCAAGGTTCGATGTTTAAAATGATTCAGGTACCTTTCACGGACGGAACGAAAACATTAACGATCGTTACAGATTTAAAAGAGGCTTTTGAAACTCAATGTGACAGCCTGATCAATGATTTTGAAAAGAATATTACTTTATCTATCATCGACGAAAACTGGAAACTTCACCTTCGTGAAATGGATGATCTGAGAAAATCTTCTCAGGGTGCCGTTTATGAGCAGAAAGATCCGTTGGTAATTTACAAGCAAGAATCTTTCCACCTTTTCAGCGAAATGGTAGACAAAATGAACAAAGAAATTATTTCTTTCTTATACAGAGGAGAAATTCCTGCATAAAAAAATCAATTTAAAATATTGTAAAAAACCACTTCAAATGAAGTGGTTTTTTGTTATTTAATGAATAAGAATAGTAAAATAATATGACAAATATCAATTCGTTATTTTATTTAGAATAATTAAAAAGAATATATTTGCAAAAAAAATTATTTTCATGAATAAATTATTGATTTGCGCTTCAATGTTGGGAACTATGTTGACGCTGGCTCAGGAAAGAGATACTATAAAATCTGATAATATTGAAGAAGTTGTTATCAACGGGAAATATTATAAAAAATATGTAGAAAAAGAAGGCTCTTCTTCCATGCGTTTAGATGAAGCTTTAATCAAGATTCCTCAGAATGTTTCCATTATTACCAACAGAGCTTTAGAAGATCAACAGGTGACGACTTTAAGCGACGGTGTTCTTCGAAATGTTGCCGGAGCTCAAAGGCTGGAACATTGGGGTGATATGTACACAAGAGTAAATATGCGCGGCTCAAGAGCAGCAGCGTTCATGAACGGTGTAAATGTGACTTCAAACTGGGGCCCATTAAGTGAAGATATGAGTTTTGTAGATCATATCGAATTTATCAAAGGTCCTTCAGGATTCTTAATGTCAAATGGAGAGCCGAGCGGTATTTATAACATTGTTACAAAAAAACCTACAGGAAATGCTTTAAATGGTACAGCCAGAGTGACTTTAGGAAGTTTCGATATGTACAGAGGTGAAACCGATATTGATACAAAAATCACCGACAAAGTGGCTTTCAGATTGAATTTAATGGCTCAAAACAAAAAAAGTTTCAGAGATTATGAATTCAACGACAGATATATAATTAATCCATCATTAAAAGTAAATCTTTCTGATAAAACAACTTTAACAGCGGAATATATCTACCAAAAAGCAAAAATGTCTGAAGTAGGTTCTGCTTATGTTTTCAGCTATGACGGTTATGCGACGAAGCCTGTAGAATATACTATGACTGATCCTGGTATAGATCCGACAAATGTTGACAACAATACTGTAAACGTTAATTTACAACACAAATTTAATGATAACTGGAAACTAACAACTCAATTAAGTTATATCAACGAATATACATTAGGGAGTGATATTTGGCCTTCATCATTTTCACCAAATGGCGAAATGATCAGAACACTTTACTTTTGGGAAGCAAGCAATGTCATGAAATTTGGGCAGGCGTTTTTAAACGGATATGTTAGAACGGGATCTGTATCTCACAAAATATTAACTGGACTAGATTTGGGTTCAAAAAAATATCTTGCAGATTGGAACCAAAGCCATGATTTAGATACTGAAGAAAATCCATTTAATATAAATTCTACTACATATACTCCTCCAAGTAATGGGTATGCAAATTTTGACACGAGCACTTCTTTACTTCAAAGGGCAACACCATTTGGTACCATTGAACAAAATTACACCGGCTTATATGTACAAGATGAGCTTGGTTTCTTTAATGATGCTTTAAGATTAACACTTGCGGCGCGCTATACCAACATTAAAGAAAATTCCTATGGTACGGTAGCCGAAGCAGAAAAGATAACGCCAAGAGTTGGAATTAGCTATTCTATTGATGATAATACTTCTGTTTACGGGCTATATGATCAAGCATTTGTTCCTCAAACAGGCTTATTCAGAGACGGCAGTACGGCAAAGCCATTGACCGGTAATAATTTTGAAGTAGGTTTTAAAAAAGATTGGTTTGCAGGAAAGTGGAATACGACTTTATCATTATATAATATTAATAAAAATAATGCTATTACAGGAGATCCAGACCAAACTGATAATCCTAATGGAAGATATTCCATCTTGCTTGGGAAAACAAGAGTACAAGGAGTGGAGTTTGATCTAAAAGGGGAAATTGTAAAAGGGTTTAACGCTATCATCAATTATGCGTTCACAGAAAATAAATTTACAGAAACCACTGCCGTGAGCAATGAAGGGGATAGAGTTCCGGGATACGCAAAACATACAGCAAACGGATGGTTAAATTACACATTTACAGATAACATTTTAGAAGGTTTCGGACTAAGCTTCGGAGGCACATATCTTGCCGACAGAAGCAGCTGGGATTGGGGTGGAAGCAATACCCAACAAATGAATGATTATGTAAAATTCGATGCCGGTGCTTCATGGGAAAATTCAAAATTCAGGGTAAACTTTAATGTATTTAATGTTTTCAACAGATATTTATATTCAGGATCGCCTTACGGAGAATATTACTATTATCAAGCGGAAGCTCCAAGAAACTTCAGGTTATCAATAGGATATAAATTTTAAATAAACAAAAGTTAGCCGTAAAGGTTAACTTTTTGATATGAAGAAAAAGCATCATCATAAGAAGAAGCCTTCATTTACAAAAAAATGGTCTGCCAAGCTGCATTTGTGGTTTGGCTTGTCCATTGGTATCATTGTTTTCATTGTTTCCTTAACGGGGACTATGTATGTTTTTAAAGATGAAATACAAAATGTGCTTCGAAAAGATGCAATTTATTTAAATCAAGAAACAGTAAACGATAAACCTTTATCAATAAATATTCTTCAGGAAAAAGTTTCTTTGGTTCTTCAGGAAAAATTTCCGGTAAGTTCTGTTGAGATCCCTTTAGATAAATCAAAATCCTATAAATTTTTATATTACGAAAAAGATAAAAAAGCCTGGAATTATTTTGATGAAGTAAAAATCAACAAATTAGTTTTTGTCAATCAATATACAGGAGAAATAATCGCGGTTTATAATGAAAAATATGATCTCTTCCCTATTTTAAAATCCATTCATTGGAGTTTATTGCTAAAAGCGGGTTGGGGAAAATATGTAATCGGAATTCCTGTTGTTTTATTCATTATTATGCTGATCACCGGAATTGTACTTTGGTGGCCAAAAAATAAAAAAGGACGAAGAGGACGTCTCACTTTCGACTGGAAAAACGTAAAAACATGGAAGCGCAAAAATTATGATCTCCACAATATTTTAGGTTTTTATGCTTCATTTATTGCTTTATTAATGAGCCTTTCGGGAATTTATTTTGCTTATCCTTGGGTAAAAAACACTTTTAATCTTGCTTTATCCGGCGCGATAGATTTACCGAAAGAAAAGGAAATAAAATCTACGGATTCACTTTTAGCAAAAACCAATTCTGTATTTGATCTTGCGGCATTTGAAACAAGAAAATTATATTCAAACTCTTCAAGTTTCAGAATTCAGCTCAACGGAAAAAATAAAAAAGGAAAAGAACTGAAAAATATCCCGGTAACGGTTTATGGAAAAGACGGAAGATACAGTGAAAGAAACCAGGTGATTTTCGATAAATATTCAGGAAAATTACTGGCAAATAAACCTCATCAAAAACTTAACAACGCAGAAAAATATGCCAATGCCAATTATGACATTCACACAGGGTCATATTTCGGGTTATTCGGAAAAACAATTTGGTTCATCACCGGATTAGTCTGTACATCATTGCCCGTGACAGGTTTTTTGGTATGGCTGGGAAAACAAAAGAAAAAGAAACTAAGGATATAATGAAAAGAATAACTCTATCTGTAGCCTGTTTGGCTGCCATTTCAACATTTGGGCAGCAAAAAGACAGCATCAACACAAAAGAAGTAGAAGAAGTTGTATTGACGGCTTCTAGAAAAAAAGAAAATATCAAAGAAGTTCCAAGCTCGATCACAATTGTTGGTGAGAAGCAGGTTCAGTCACAATTAACGGTTAATTCAGATATTACAAGCATTTTACAATATACGGTTCCCAGTTTGGGAACAAGCTCCGGGCAGACTTCAAATACCGGACAAACTCTTCGCGGACGCCAGGTTTTGGTATTAATTGACGGTATTCCGCAGTCTACTCCACTTCGAAACGGAGCAAGAGATTTAAGAGTGATCGATCCTTCCGCTATTGAAAGAATTGAAGTCATAAAAGGAGCTTCATCCATCTACGGAAACGGCGCAGACGGAGGTATTATCAATTATATTACACGAAGAAGCAAATCTGACAAAAAAATATCGGGTATTTCGCAGGTTGGAATCACAGGCCAGCAATATGGTGGAACTTTAGGTTTCAGAGCGAGTCAGCTTTTATCGGGTAAGGTTAATAAATTTGATTATGTCCTTTCATTGGCATATGAAAAAACAGGCTACATGAAAGATGCGGACGGCGTTTACATGAGCCCGACATACAGCACAGCCAAAATGAATAATTACAACGGAATGTTGAAATTAGGCTACAATATTAATGAAAACCAAAGAGTTGAAGCATCTTACATCGGTTACGCAACAAAATCTGATTTAAATTTAGGTTTAAAAACTGGAAAGTACGGCGTAACACCGACAATCGGTGAAGGTGAAGGAAAAAACCTTGAAACAACTCCGCAGGGAACACCAAGAAATCATAATTTCAAGGTAAGTTATGATAACCAAAATCTGTGGAAAGGAACCTCTTTCAACGCCAATCTTTATTTACAGGATTTCAGAACGGTTTATGGATATAGCGATACTTTTTTCAACGGCGGTCAATCGAATGTAATTTCTAAAAAATCCGGAGCCAGAGCCAATTTCGATACTCAATTATGGAATGCTGAAAATTCTCAAGGTGAAATTATTTATGGTTTGGATGTTCTGAACGATCAAACGGTTCAAAAGCTGGAAGATGGCCGTTTCTGGACTCCCGATATGAATATGACCAATATTGCGCCTTTCCTTTTGGTTAAAATCGATTTAATGAAAAAATTAACGATAAAAGGAGGACTTCGTTATGAAAATATCTCGGTCGATGTCGGAGATTTCAATACACTTTCCACCATCAAAAGTGACGGAACTTTTACTCAAAGTATTTTTGTTACGGGTGGAAATCTAAAATACAATGCATTAGTTGGAAACATCGGAGTTCGCTATAATATTGAAAATTATATTAATCTTTTCGGAAGCTTTTCACAAGCCTACTCTATCAATGAATTAGGAAGAATCTTAAGAAACTCAACAGAAGGAACAATACAGAATCTTGAAACAAAACCAATTATTGTTAATAATTATGAATTGGGAGCAACAGGACAAATTGCTAAATGGATCAATTATGAAATCACGTCTTATGTAAGCACTTCAAAATTGGGAGCGACTTTCGTACAAAGTGCAGACCGCGCATTAACCATTCAAAGATCACCTGAAGTAGTGTATGGTGTGGAAGGATTTTTACATTTTACTCCAAAAAAATGGATCAATTTCGGAGGAAGCTACAGTTGGATGGAAGGAATCACTTCTGTAAAAGACGACGGAGATTATTCAACAAAAATCAACAACAGCAGAATTTCTGCCCCGAAAATTTTGGCGTATGTTCAGGTGAGGCCAATCGAGGCTTTATCAATTGGCTTAGACATGCTTCATTCTTTTAGTCAGGACAGATTTTCGCCAAATGCAAAAGGATTGTACGCTTATGGAGAAGGTAAAGTTCCGGAATTCACTGTTTTTAACCTAAAATCCAGCTACGAATTTGATCAAAACTGGAAATTGTCTTTAGGAATTGAAAACTTATTTAATAAGAAATATCAGCCAGCAATTGCTTGGTGGGCAGCAAGAGACAGCGACTTTACCAACTCTTTGGGAATGAGAGGAACGTTTATGATTGAGTATAAATTTTAATAAATAAATAAAAAGTAAACCATAATTTGCAAAACTTTCTCTAAAACATGAAGAAAAAACATCATTATAAAAAGAAGCCAAGTCTTTTCAAAAAATGGACCGGAAAGCTGCACCTTTGGTTGGGATTGTCAATCGGACTGATCATCTTTATTGTTTCCGTAACGGGCGCTTTGTATGTTTTCAAAGATGAAATTGAAAATATTACCCGAAAAGACGTCATTTATCATCACGAAAAAAATATCGAACAGAAGCAGGTGCTTCCGATTCGTGTTTTAGAAAGATCAGTTGACGCTCAGGTAAAGGAAAACTATAAGATTCATTGGGTAAATGTGCCTATTGACAAGGCAATGTCTTACCAGTTTTATTGGTATGAACACAATACCGATGCGTGGAATTATTTTGATGAATTTCCTATTTATAAAGTCGCTTACGTAAATCCTTACGATGGAAAAGTTTTAAGGACTTATGACGAAAAAAACGGTTTTTTCAACATTGTAAAAATGATTCACTGGAGCTTTTTATTAAAGCAGGATTGGGGGAAATATGTGGTGGGAATTCCTGTGATTATATTTATCATCATGCTTATTTCAGGGATTATTTTGTGGTGGCCAAAAAACAGAGCTGCAAGAAAGCAGCGTTTTTCATTCAAATGGAAAAACATCAAAAGCTGGAAAAGAAAGAATTATGACCTTCATAATGTTTTAGGCTTTTATGCTTCAATATTTGCTTTGATTTTCTCAATTACAGGCTTATTTTATGCTTTTTTTATTGTTCAGGCGATGATTTATGTTGTTTTTTCAGGCGGAAATACGGTTTATCCGGACTTTTCTCACATTACAACCAAAGCGCCGATAGAAGCCCGTACGGAAAGCACATTGGATAAAGTAATCAATACCGTTCACTTAAAATATCCAAACTCTTTCGGATTTTCTGTTGATTTGGGGCATCCTCATATGGACGATCACGAGCATCCGAATTTTTCAGTTTTCGTAAAGCATTTATCTTATTCTTATCATAAAAACAGCAGCCTTATTTTTGATGAAAACTCCGGAGAGCTTTTGCATACACGGGATCATAAAGATAAAGACCTTGGTGAAAAAGCTGTAGCAGCCAATTATGACGTTCATGTCGGATCAATTTTAGGTTTGCCGACAAAAATTATTGCCTTTATTGTGAGCCTTATTTGTGCCTCACTTCCGTTAACAGGATTTTTGATCTGGTGGGGAAGAAGAAAGAAAGCTAAAAAAACAGTGCGCTCCATTTAAATATTATTTGATTAATCCTTATTAATACAATCTTTTTTATAAATTTATTGCCTCGAAATTATACAATAAGAAAATGTCAGTAGTAGATTTGTCAAAACAGGTTGCATTAGGTATCGATATCGGTGGGACCAATACTAAATTCGGTTTAGTAAATCATAGAGGCGAAATTTTAGTAAAAGGCTCTTTGCCAACCGATCAGTTTGAAAGTCCTGAAGCATTTGTTGATGCTCTTCATGAAAATATTCAGCCTTTGATCGACGAACATTGCGAAGGAAAGCAAATCAAAGGAATCGGCGTGGGCGCTCCAAACGCAAATTACTACAGAGGCACCATCGAATTGGCTCCTAACCTGCCCTGGAAAGGCGTTATCAATTTTGCTGAATTAATGACTGCGAAATTCGGGCTGCGTTGCAAAATGACCAATGATGCCAATGCCGCCGCTCTTGGTGAGATGATGTATGGCGCCGCAAGAGGCATGAAAGATTTTATCATGATTACTTTAGGAACCGGTGTAGGAAGTGGAATTGTTTCCGGCGGAAATTTAATTTACGGTCATGACGGTTTTGCAGGAGAATTGGGCCACACTATTGTAAAGCCCGGCGGAAGAAAACACTGGAGCACAGGCTCAGAAGGAAGCCTTGAAGCTTATGCATCGGCAACGGGAATTGCCATTACAGCAAAAAAAATGAGAGCAGAATTTCCAGATTCTATGCTTAATCAATATCCTGAAGAAAAAATAGACTCTAAAACAGTTTTTGAATGTGCTGTAAAAGAAGATCCTGTAGCAATAGAAGTTTTCAGATACACGGGACAGAAATTGGGCGAAGCGCTGGCCAACTTCGTCATGTTTTCTTCACCTGAAGCTATTTTATTATTTGGCGGAGTTATCAAAGCCGGAGATTTTATTTTAAAACCCGCCAAGCTTCATATGGAAAGGAACCTTCTTCCAATTTTCAGAAGCAAAGTAAGACTGGTTTTCAGCGAGCTGGATGAAGCTGATGCCGCAATTCTCGGAGCAAGTGCTTTGGTCTGGGAAAATCAATAAGAAATTTAAAAATAATTATTAAGCATCCTTTTCTGGATGCTTTTTTACTTAAATCAATTTTAAAAGCCAAGAATTAAAATTATAAATAGAATGAACAACAATAATTTGGAAACAATAATTTTCGGAGGCGGATGTTTTTGGTGTGTTGAAAGCTGTTTCAATATGCTGAAAGGTATTGAAACAGCAATTTCAGGTTATTCCGGCGGCCACAAAGACTATCCCACTTACGAAGAAGTTTGTACAGGTGAAACAGGACATGCAGAAGTGGTACAGATTACCTATGATCCACAAATAATTTCTTACGATCAATTAATGGATGTATTCTTTTTTCTTCATGATCCGACACAGCTAAACAGACAAGGAAACGACATCGGAACGCAATACCGCTCAGTAATTTATTATAAAGATGATGTTGAAAAAGAAAAGGCGGAAGATGCCATCAAAAAATCTCAGGAATCCGGAAAATGGCAAGGAACATATGTTACAGAATTAACAAAATTCGAGAAATTCTGGCCTGCCGAACAATATCATCAGGGATATTATAACGAAAATCCTACGCAGCCTTATTGCAGCGCAGTTGTAGGTCCTAAAATTCAGAAATTTAAAAAATATTTCGAGGAATTGGGAATGCTGAATCCTGATTCAGAATAAGCAAGCGGAGAGAAATCTTCGCTTTTATTTATTATTCCTTTTGAAGTCCTGCGTAATTGTTTAATATTCTTTCAGTTACGTCTCTTAATGCTTTTCCGTTTTCGGGATGTTTGCCATAACTCGTAAAAAATTCTACATTATTATTACTCTTGTCATACCATACTTTCCCTATCGCTTTTTCGGGTGTAAGCGTATCTGTTCGGGTTATTTTTTTTAAATTTCTTAATGTGAATTCGTGGATTGCAATTAATTCATGCTGAGGATTATTTTCATCACAAAAAGCAGCCTTATATTCGATACCATTCCAATACATACATTCTTTTTTCTTTTTATAAGCCGGTGGAATCGTTTCTTTTGAAAGGTCTTTATGAGTTTCCTGTTTCAACTTTAAATCTGCAAATCCTACAGGAACTGTCGATTCACTACCTTTTCTTTCAGAAGTTTGAATAATATTTTCGTTTCGTGTAATTTCATTCTGATTACTAACCACTTTATTTCCGGCCCAAACTCCACAAAATAAAAGAATTCCCAAAATTCCCAAACTGCTTTGTTTGGTCAATTGAGGCATTGTAAAAATAGGTTTGTTGACAACTGTTATTACAAGTTTAGAGAGTGCCTGATTGATTTGATATTCAAAGCTTTTCCAACCAGAACAGTAATCGCTAAAGCTGTCGAATCCTAAATATCTGCTCAGATTATCCAAGATTGGTGTTTTAATCTTATAATCTTCATCATTTTCCACTAAAGCCTTATAATAATTTTCAAAGGTTTTGTAACTAAGTGCCTCAAAATCATCTTTTAATACTTGCTCAAGATGAAGTAATATTCCACTAAAGGATGTTTCCGGTGTTTCGTTTGAGGCTTTTTCAAAAACCTCTTCTAACAGCTTTTTTTTCTGAGGTAAAAATTTTGACATAATCATGCATATTATTGTGAAAAATAAGAAGTTTTTATAAAAGACCATTACGGTTTTCCGTATTTCAAAGCAAAAAAAACTTTCCAAAAACTTTCCAGAAACTTTCTAACCCTTGCTCTGTTTTGCGTCGTTAATTTGCCATAGAAATCAGTGACAAACAAACAATTACAAAAACAGATTTACGAAACTGATTTCAAAATCACCTGATAAAACGGAAGTAAATATCCGGGTTGGGAAGCAGATGTTTCTCTTCCGTTTTTGAAGGTTCACTTCCCAAAAAATTAAGAAGCGCTTCGAAATTTTATGTGTACAGCTCGGGATCTATATCTGCGAGAGGAAGAAAAACAATTTCAACTTCAAAAATTTAAAGGAAATGATCCAATTAATATTGATGCTATTAGGTTTAGCATTCTCAAACAACAATGCAAATACAACAGATAATAACAACGGAAATCCGATAACAACTCAAAACGATCCGGGAGAAGGTGTCGATCCGGGAACGGGAACCGGCGGAGGAGACGGAGATACGGGAGGAAATACAGGGCAATTACCTCCACCATTTACAAATCCATAATTGGTAGAAAGGGCAGATTTTATTAATCTGTCCTTTTTTATTACTTTGCAGTAAACTATTATCATGAAAATTTTCCTAATTCTTATTTCACTCTTTACATTAATTCATTGTAAAAAAAATAATATTCCAGATGCTATTGTTACATCAAATTCGAGTTTCGAAAAAGCAAAAAATTTCAAAAACACAAATTTAGATTCAGCTTTTACTTATTTTAATTTAGCTAAAAATGATTTTCTCACTAAAAATGATTCTGTTGGAGCAGCAAGATCATTGGTGAATATGGCAATAATACAATCTGACACAGGTGATTTTTACGGAAGCATTGAAACTTCTTTGGAAGCTGATAAATATTTGAAAACAGCTATAAAAAACGAATTTGTTAACAACTTGTATTCGTCAAACTATAATAATCTTGCAATCTCTTCTAAATCACTAAAAAACTATAATGACGCTGAAAAATATTATCAAAAAGCATTAGAAACAACAAAAAAAGAAGATTATAAATCAGTAATCAATAACAATATTGGTGATGTATTGATTTTGCAAAATAAAACAGATTCAGCAATAAAATTTTTAGAAAAGCTTAAACACACAAAAGACAGTATTGATTATGCCCGAGTTTTAAATAATTTGGCAAAAGCGAAATTTTTAAGTAATGCAAATTATTATGCATTACCAGAATTAGAGGAAGCATTAAGAATTAGAAAGGCACAAAAAGATTCTTTGGGACTAAATTCAAGTTTTGCAACTATTGCAGATTTTTTCAGCAATAAAGACAAAAATAAATCTTTGTTTTACTCAAAACTTATGCTAGACAGGGCAAGACAAAACAAAAGCCCTGACGACGAACTTGAGGCATTGCAGAAAATAATTAATCATGACAAAGAAAATTATTTAAAGTTTTTTACAAGATTTCAAAAGCTAAATGACAGCGTACAAACCTCAAGAAACAAGGCAAAAAACCAATTTGCCATAATCAGATACGATGTTGAGAAATTAACAGCTGACAATGCAAAAAGAGAAGTTCAGGTTTTGCAGCGAAATATTGGTTTAGGTGCTTTAGCAATAATCTTAATAACCGGCTTTTTCTGGAATGAAAGAAGAAAGAAAAACATCAGACGTGAAAAAGAACAGGAAAAACAACTCGAAGTAAAAAATACAGAACTTAAATATTCCAAAAAAGTACATGACGTTGTCGCAAACGGACTTTATCATTTGATGACAGATATAGAAAATAATCCGGAAATCAATAAAATAAAAATTCTCAATGATATAGAAAAGATGTACGAAGAATCCAGAGATATTTCGCACGAAAAAACTTTTGAAAAAGACTTTTATGTTCAATTCGGCAATATGATTTCTTCTTATTCCACGCCCGGACAAAAGATTGTGCCAGTAAAATACTTGGAAAATATTTGGGAAAACATCCCTCAAAATGTACAATCAGAATTATTTTATATTGTAAGAGAAATTTTAGTAAATATGAAAAAACACAGCCAGGCAGAACTTGTTTTTTTAAAATATGAAAAAAATGATACCGCTTTAACAATAAAATATACAGATAATGGCGTAGGAATTAAAAATTTAGAAACTCAAAAAGGAGCCGGAATTCATAATACGGAAAACCGTATTGCTACAATCGGAGGAGATATTACTTTTGAAGAAAATCCTAAAGGCGGATTGATGATCCAAATTACTGTTCCTATAAATTTTAATTATGTTTAAAAAAATTATCATTGCCGAAGACCACGAAGTTAGAAATCTAGGCGTTATAAATGCTCTTACAGAATTGCAGGTTTCTGCTTTCGATTTTGTAACTTATTGTGATGAAGCATTGCAAAAAATAAAAAATGCAGCTGCAGAAAACAATCCTTACGATTTGCTAATTACAGATTTATCTTTTGATAAAGACCATATAAAGCAGGTAATAAAATCCGGACAAGAATTGATAACCGAAGCCAGAAAAATACAGCCAAATCTGAAAGTTATCGCTTTTTCCATTGAAAACAGAGCAAAAGTAATTAATGATCTTTATGAAATAAACGAAATCAATGGCTTTGTAAGTAAAGGAAGAAACGACGGAAAAGAGCTTAGAAATACCATGAATAAAGTTTTCAAAGGTGAAAAAGTTATTCCGCAAGAAATTTTAAACTCGATCAGAAATATATCTTTCGAAATTAAAGAATCTGATGAATTGCTTTTAAAACTGCTCGCTAAAGGCTTTACTCAAAACGAAATAGAAGATCATTTTAAACAAAACAACATTACCCCGAATAGCAAAAGCGCGATCGAAAAAAGATTAAATGAACTTCGTGAAAACCTTAATGCCAAAAATAATATTGAAATGATTGTAATCTGCAAAGACTACGGCATTATATAAACTTATCAATTTAGATTAAGTCAAACCTTTCAAATATTGAAAGGTTTTTTGTTTTTACGGTTTTCCGTAAGGATTGGTTTTGAAAGGGTTATACTTTTGGAATATTAAATAATAATCAAAATTTTCAGAAAAAGTTTAAACAAAATATTATTATGGGAAAATTTATAATCTCTCAAAGAGTAAACAAAGAGTATCAATTCAACCTAAAAGCCGACAACGGAGAAATCATTTTAATGAGCGAAGGATACATTCAGAAAGCATCTTGTCACAAAGGAATAGAATCTGTCCGTGTAAACTCAGAAGATGATTCCAGATACGAAAGAAAAATTGCGGTGAACAGCAAAGATTATTTTGTCTTAAAAGCAAAAAACGGAGAAATCATCGGAAAAAGCCAATTGTACAGTTCAAAATCTTCTATGGAAGTTGGGATTTCATCTGTTAAAACCAACGCTCCGACAGCTGAAATCGTTGATGAAACTCTTTAAAAAACTTAATTATGGATCTTAAAATTAAACTTGAACAGTTGCATCAAAGAGTTGTCGGCCTAAAAGACCAGATCGGAACCGAAGAAGCTACGAAAAATGCTTTTGTAATGCCTTTTATTCAGATTTTGGGTTACGACATTTTCAATCCGACCGAAGTAATTCCAGAACATATTTGTGATATCGGAACCAAAAAAGGTGAAAAAATAGATTATGTCATCAGAAAAGATGATGAGCCTATTCTTATTATCGAATGCAAACATTGGAAAGAAAGTGCAGACGCTCACAATTCTCAACTTCACCGTTATTTTCATGTTTCAAAATCACGGTTTGGAGTTCTTACAAACGGCATTGTTTACAATTTTTATACTGATCTTGAAAAGCCTAATATTATGGACGAAAAGCCTTTTTTTACCATAAATATTGATGACCTGAAAGACAGCTCGATCAAAATCCTTGAAAATTTTACAAAAAAAGGCTACAATCTGGAAAGCATCCTCGATTCTGCCGAAGCATTAAAATATATAAAAGCGATAAGAAAAGAATTTGAAAAGGAAATCGAAAACCCTTCCGATGAACTGGTAAAACTTTTGGTGAACCGCTTTTTTGAAAAGCCTTTAACGGCAAACCGGATGATTTCTTTTAAAGAATATGCCAAAAAGGCTTTGTCAACTTCTATTAACGAATCTATAAGTTTCAGATTAAAATCTGCTTTAAGCATTAATGAGCAGATCGTAAAACAGGAAAATGACATCAAAACTTCGCAGCCGGTCGATGAAAACAATGATTCTAAAACCATAACTACTGAAGAAGAACTGGAAGCTTTTCAGATTGTAAAAGCAATTCTAAGAGAAAAAATCCCTTCTGAAAGGATCGCGCACAGAGATACTTTGTCATATTTCGGAGTTTTGCTTGATGACAACAACAGGAAGCCACTTTGCAGATTCCATTTTAATACTTCAAATAAATATTTAGAAATTTTTCACAACGGAAAAGATGCAGGAGAAAGGGTTTTATTAAACAGCCTTGATGATATCTATAATTTTAGAAATGAATTACATCAAACATTAGAAAACTATAACTAAATTTCTAAAAAACTAAACACAATCTTATATAATAAAAAGGCGAAGCTTTATTCTTCGTCTTTTGATATGAAATAGGCCAGCCAAACATTTACAATCTTTTTCCTATTTTTGTGAAAGTGGTTATTGTATGAAAAAAATTGTTCTGATCGAAGATGAAACCAGCGTTGTTTCTTTCATTAAAAAAGGACTTCAGGAAAAAGGATATGAGATTTCGGTGGCATTTGACGGCCTTACCGGAGTAAGTCTTGTACAGGAAAATGATTTCGATCTCGTTATTTTAGATATTATGCTTCCGGAAATGAACGGATTGGACGTCTGCAAAGAAATCAGAAAAACCAACAAACATGTGCCTATACTTTTTTTAACGGCATTGGGAAGTTCAGAAAATATAGTGCTTGGCCTGGAAAGTGGCGGCGATGATTATCTGGTAAAACCTTTTAAGTTTATTGAACTTGTCGCAAGAGTGAAATCTTTATTAAGAAGAAGCCACCAAAATCCTACTCCCGAAATTGCAGAAACTGAGCTTGATAACGAACACGTTTTTCAGTTTTCAGACTTGATTGTGAACGATTATACCAAAAAAGTGAGCCGCGCAGGAGAAGAAGTTTCGTTGACTTCCACAGAATATAAATTGTTAATTTATTTCCTTAATAATCCTGAAAAAGTAATCTCAAGAGCAGAAATTTTGGATGCCGTCTGGGGTGTAAATTACGAATTGGGAACTAATGTTGTGGATGTTTACGTCAATTATTTAAGAAAAAAGATTGACAATCAAGAAGATAACAAACTGATACACACCGTTATAGGAATGGGATATGTTCTGAAAAAACCTTAGGCTGATGTTTAATAAAGTAGTTACCAACCAAACAAAAACCATGATCCTTTTAATGGTTGTTTTCACCACGGTGATTTTAATTTTTGGAGGTTTGGTTTATTTTTCTATTGTTAATTTTTCGCATCAGCGGTTTTATGAGCTTCTGAAAATACGAACGACCACGATTGTACAGATCGAAAAAAGTAAAAAGCATCTCGATCTTCCCGAAAATTATATTCTCAACAGCCTCAATGGCGAAGAGCTTCCAATGGAACGTGATTATGTTTTTGCGGTTCCGGCAGATTCAAATTTTAAAAAAATATCGCAAGATATAAAAATACCCGATACTTTTTTTAAGAATATTGTAAGAAAAGGCGAAGCAAACTACAACGACAACGAATTTTACTACATCGGCCAGTCATTCAAATTTAATAATAAAGAATATATTGCTATTGCCTCCGCAAAAAACCATTATGTGGTTCATTACCTCGGTTTTCTGAAAAGGACATTAATTACATGCATGATTCTTTCGATCTTTTTCAGCATGATTTTTTCTTTTTATTTATCTAAAACTTTATTTAAGCCAATCCTTAAAATCACCGGAAAAGTAAAAGAAATAAGCTCAGAAAACCTTCATTTACGACTGGAACCGCAACCCGACAACAGGGAACTTAACGAATTGGTTGACACTTTCAACACCATGCTTACGCGGATAGAAACTTCATTTGAAACACAAAACCACTTGATTGGAAATGTTTCTCATGAACTCAGAACTCCGCTTACTTCGATTATGGGCGAAGCTGATGTTGCGCTTTCTATCAACAGGACGGCCGAAGAATACAAAGAAACTCTGGAAATCATTTTGGACGAAGCAGAAAAGCTTGATAAAAAAATAAAAGCGCTGCTCATCATTGCACAAACCGGTTTTGACGGAAAAATTCAGAAGTTCGATAAAGTCCGGATGGATCAGCTTTTGTGGGACGTTATCGAAACCACAAGAAAAATAGATTCCAGGAACAATATCTATCTCGATATCAGCATGTTGCCGGATAATCCAAAAAAACTCAAAGTTCAGGGTAACGAGCAGCTTTTGCATCTTGCAGTTGCCAACATCATTAATAACGGATGCAAATATTCTAATTTTCAGCAGGTGAAAGTTTCGATTGGCGCTACATACCGATGTTTATATTATTGTAAAAGATACAGGAATCGGTATTCCCGAATCTGAAATGAATAAAATCTATGATCCTTTTTTCAGGGCTTCCAACACCCGAAATTATGAAGGATATGGCATTGGCCTTCCGTTGGCAAGAAATATTGTGAGAATGCACAACGGCGAATTGATTGTAAGCTCGCACGAAAATCAGGGAACAACCGTGCAGTTGCGTTTCCCAACAATTTTCGGCATTCAGGAGGAAGGAAAACCTACTTAGTTTCAAAAAGAAGCAATTCTAATCTCATTTTAATCTCTTTAATTACATTTTAATTTTATTCCAAATTACTTCTAATCTGGCGGATATAGTTTTGTATTATCAAAAAAGATAATCAACTAAATCTAAAGATATGATCAAAACAATTTTAATCGCGACAGACTATTCTCTTGAATCATTAAACATTCTGAAAAAAGTATTAAAAGAAAAAAATGCTACAGAAGACAACACGCAATACAAGATTCTGCTTGTATCAGGTTATGACATGGGAGATTCTATCAGAGACCTATTATTTAACACCAAAGGAACGGTTTTCAGCAAAATCAGGACTAAAGAGTTTTGCGATGCGTGCAGCATTATTGAAAACAAATATTCGCATTTGGTCGACAAAATTGTTTGCGATGTCTTTACCGGAAGTTTCCAAAGAGTTTTTAACAATTATCTGAAAGCAGAAAATGTGGAAGAAGCCTATTATTCGCCTTCATTAAAAGATAAAAACTCCAAAGGGAAATTTGATATCGCTCCTTTCATTAAAAAAGCAAAAGATATCAAAGCACACGAAATCTTGGTTGACGTTCCGGAATTCATGCCTGAAAGAGGAAGACTGGCAGAGGTTTTCGCAGAAGTTTAAAAATGGAATTAAACGATTAAAATTAAAAAATGTTAAGAAATTATAGTAACAGCAGGACATTGGGAGACAATATAAAACTGGGGACGCTGACTGCATTTACGGCAGGAACTATAAATATTGCATCACTTTTGATATTTCTCTCTTTTACTTCAAACGTAACGGGACATTACGCTGTTTTTGCAGCCGAAATCAGCAAAGGAAACTGGACACAGGTTGCAGTAGTTGGCGCATGGATATTTTTATTTTTCTTCGGAAGCTTTACCGCCAATTTTTTTGTAATTAATTTTAACAGGAAAAGTAAATATTTTGCGCACGCAATGCCGCTTTTCTTAGAAATAATATGTCTTTTGAGCGTCGGAATATACGGCCAGTTTTTTTACCGAAAAACAATGGAAGAAGCTGAAGCTCTAGTTGCGATTATGCTTTTTGCGACAGGTTTACAAAATGGTTTAACGGCAAGTATTTCAAACTTTCTTGTAAAAACCACTCACCTTACCGGTACAACAACGGATTTGGGTATTTTAGCTTCAATGTTTACGCACAAAAAATACAGGAAAAACCCTGAACTTATTGCCCGGGCAAAACTTTTAATGAGCATCATGCTTGCTTATGTTTTGGGAGCTGTTTTTTCAGGCTTGGTGTATTATTCACTAGAATTCCGGGTATTTTATTTCATCAGTTTATGCTTGACGATCGTGATCGGATACGATTTTTATAAAATAAATTTAAGGCATTTCAACACCAATTACAGATATGTTAAAATCTACAATAAACCGAATTTTATGGCTTATTTGTACGAAAAAGTTCACGGAAATGCTGTAAAAGGTGACAAAAGACAAGAAAAAGGAAAGCTCGTTTTTGATGATTAAACATTAAAAGAAATTTCATGACAACGTAATATCAGTATTATTTTTTTCAACCCCTATTTGTTGATTTCACATTTAGGGGTTTATAATTATTTTATATTTTTACCTAAAATTTAAATAATGGATAATAAAGAGATCTCAGAATTTTATGATGACTTTTCCAATCAGCAACTCAAAACAGGGGTTAACGAAAGGCTGATTTCTCTTTACAGAAGATTAATAAAACTCGGATTGTCGAAAAAATCAAATGTTTTGGAACTTGGTTGCGGCGTCGGAGCTTTTACTTCTCTTTTATCTAAAAAAGTAAAAAAAGGCAAAATAGAAGCTGTAGATTTAAGTCCGAAAAGTATAGAATCTGCAAAATTTGCTTTGCAGGAAAGTCATATCAATTTTGAAACCGCAGATGTTGTAAAGTACATTCCGAAGCTTAAAAACATTGATTTTGTGACTTTAATGGATGTTATTGAGCATATTCCGTTAGAAATGCACGAAGAGCTTTTTAGCAATATCAGCAGCTATATTTCTGAAAAAACACTTTTGGCGATCAATATTCCAAGTCCGGAATACATTGATTATGTGAGGAAAAACAATGCAGGCAAATTGCAGATTATAGATCAGTGTGTAGAATTGCCTTTTATCATTAAAAATCTGGAATCGGCAGGTCTTGAAATTATTTATTTTGAAAAATACAGCATTTGGGAGCAGGACGATTACCAATTTATGGTCATCAGGAAAAAAAGAGATTATCAATTGATTCATATTTCAGATAAAAGAAACACAAAGCAAAAAGCAATACACAAGATCAATAAAAGTATCGATCAACTTAGATTTAAATAAAATTGCAGAATGCAAAGCTTTGGTTTTCATAATTAAAACTTAATTCACGGCTTTCCTATTTTAATTCTTATTTGCTTTGACTATTTTTGTAAGTTGATTATAAAATTATGTCAGATATCATTCAGCTTTTACCGGATCATGTAGCCAACCAAATTGCAGCAGGCGAAGTGGTGCAAAGACCTGCATCGATCGTAAAAGAACTTTTGGAGAATGCAATTGACGCTGAAGCAACGAAAATAGAGCTGATCATTAGAGACGCCGGAAAAAACCTGATTCAGGTTGTAGACGATGGAAAAGGGATGTCCGAAACCGATGCCAGAATGGCGTTTGAGCGACATGCAACTTCAAAAATAAGAGGTACAGACGACATTTTTAAAATATCGACGAAAGGGTTTCGGGGTGAGGCTTTGGCTTCTATTGCAGCCGTTTCTCAGGTTGAGCTTAAAACCAAGCTTAAAGAAAATACATTAGGAACAAACATTTATATCGAAGGCGGAACTTTTCAGTTTCAGGAGCCTGTACAGACTGCGGAAGGTTCCAATTTTTTGGTGAAAAATCTTTTTTACAATGTTCCGGCACGAAGAAAATTCCTTAAAAATAATAATATAGAATTTCGTCATGTCATTGATGAATTTCAACGTGTAGCCTTGGCGCATGAAAGTTTGGAGTTTTCTATGTTTCATGACGACGATCCTGTTTTCAGGCTGAGAAAAGGAAGCCAGATGCAACGTATTGTTGATATTTTCGGGAGAAAACTGCAGCCGCAGCTTATTCCGATCAAAGAAGATATTTTGTGGTGCAAACTTCACGGTTTTGTTGCTAAGCCTGAAGGTGCTAAAAAAACACGGGGCGAACAGTTCCTTTTCGTCAATGGAAGATATTTTAAAAGTGCCTATTTCAACAAAGCGGTTCAGGAAGCTTTTGAAGGATTGCTTTTGCCCGGCTACATTCCGACATTTTTTCTTTTTCTGGAATTAGATCCCGAAAAAATTGATGTCAATATTCATCCGCAAAAAACGGAAGTCAAATTTGAAGACGAACATCTTATTTTCGCTTTGATGCGATCCACCATCAAAAGATCTTTAGGGATTTACAATATTGCGCCAAGCCTTGATTTTGAAAGAGATCCGCAGCTGGACGAGATGATGCAGAAAAGTTTTCCGAGCAAAAGCAATTCGGGCGGAAGTCTGAAAATGCCAGAAATAATCGTAGACAGAGATTACAATCCTTTTTTACAAGAAAGGGAAGTAACAAAAACCGAAATACAGAATCTTACGGAAATGTATCATCAGAATATTTCTGCCGAACCTTCAAAAATCAATTTATTTGAAGATGAAGATTTTGATGAAGATCTGATGCGGCTTCCCAACGGATACTGGCTTTTCAACAAAGGCGACAGAACCTTAATGCTCGATTTGGGAAGAATGCACCGCCTTGTGGTTTCAGAAAATAATAAAAAAATAAAAAAAGGAAGCACAAGCCATGCTCTACTCTTCTCTTTGGAGTATCACATGAACGAAATTGAGAAGAATAAATACAAATCGATCAAAAAATATCTTCCCGAACTTGGGTTTGACATGAAAATTGCACATGAAAATGTTTTAAGGATTGATACCGTGCCTGAAGGCTTGAAAGAAACTCAGGTAATGAAGTTCCTTGAAAATCTTTTTGATGTTTTAGAATATAAAACCGAAGACGAATTTATGCAGTATTATCATAATCAATGGGCAAAACTGCAATCGAAATCAAGGTTTGATTTTATATACAAAGCCGATGCTGAGCAACTTATCAAAGACTTCACTGCATTGGGCTTCCCGGAATTTTTACCAAACGGCAAAAGATGCTTTTATGAAGTTCCGTTTAATGATTTTAAAAATAAATTTTAATTAGATGTTTAACAGTATACCGCCGATTACAAGAAATCTTATTATCATAAATGTTGTTGTTTTTATAGCGTCATTTCTATTACCTCAACTGAATAATATTTTTGCGGCATATTATCCTTTTTCCCCCAATTTTAAGTCATGGCAGATTATCACGCATATGTTTATGCATGGTAATTTTATGCATATTCTTTTCAATATGTTTACGCTGTTCAGCTTTGGTCCTATTTTGGAACAATCTTTAGGTGATAAAAAATATTTGATTCTTTATTTTTTAAGTGGTTTGGGCGCCTTTTTTCTTTTTAATTTATGGAATTTTGTTGAAGTTCAGCAAATTACAGCCGGCTTACAAAGTTTAGGATTAAATCCTTCAGAAATTTATACCAAGGCTGATATTAATTATAACGGCAATCTTAACATCAGCGCAACAACACAAGAAGGAAAAGACCTGTCTCAACAGCTTTATTTAGCATTAAGGATTCCCATGGTTGGTGCTTCCGGAGCCATTTTCGGCGTCATTGCAGCTTTTGCCACTTTATATCCAGATGCGAAAATCGGGATTATGTTTATCCCTGTTCCTATCAAAGTAAAATATCTGCTTCCTATTATCATTGTTGTTTCTATATATTTAGGAGTTACCGGAAATGCAGGCGGAATCGCCCATTTGGCGCATGTTGGTGGCGCAATTGTAGGCTATATTCTGGCAAAAATCTGGGGAAAACATTTATATAGATTTAATTAAAACATAGTGAAAATATTCCGTCTCATACTTTTTATACTGCATTTAGGAATATTGTTTCTATTGCTGGGAACATTGTTGAATTCATTGGTTCCGCCGAAAGTTTTTCCTTGGTTTAATTTGCTCTCTTTAGGCTTTCCGGTTTTAATTACAGGATACATTTTGCTTACTTTTTTCTGGATTCTTTCATGGAAAAAAAGAGCGTTTCTCTTTATGTTTTTAGGATTATTTTTCCTGAATCCTGTTAAAAGATGGATCAACTATTCATCAGAAAAAAAAGAAGTTCCTAATCTTAAAATTGTTACTTTCAATATAAAAGGCGGAAAATTTGGTATTAAAAACATTGAAAACTTCATTGACAGACAAAATGCGGATATCGTTCTTTTACAGGAAGATTCGGGGTATCATTTTAAATTTAATAATCTTAAAAAAGAAAATACCGATCCGATTGTTTCACTGTACTCAAAATACAAAGTTGTTGAGCACAAGGAATTATTTGCAGGATTATACAGTGAATACTTTAATGCTTATGCAAGCCAAACCGATCTTGAGATAAACGGTAAAACCTACCGTGTCATCAATGCATACCTTCAACCGTTCAAGTTTGAAAAAAATATGGTAAAGCTGAACGGAAACACTGAAGAAGACGAGCGGAAAGTAAAAGATATCGTTAAAAGGCTTATTCCCACATTCAAAATGCATCAGGAACAGGTAAATATTCTTAGAAAAAGTATTGACGAATCTCCTTTTCCTGTGATTTTAGCTGGCGATTTAAACTCTGTTCCAAATTCTTACGAATATTATCATTTAGGAGCCGGTTTACAGGACGCTTTCTTTGAAACCGGAAGAGGAAGCGGAACAAGTTTTCATGATTATAAGTATCCATTGAGAATTGATTATATTTTTACATCAAATTCTATACAGCCAATATCTTATAAAGTTGACCGCTCGGTACAGCTTTCCGACCATTTTCCGGTGATTGCAACTTTTCATTTGGATTAACTTTATAGAAACTTTATGATTTAGAAACAACGCGTGGCAAATTTATTGTTATGAATCCCTAAATTGTGTTTTCATGAAGTCAGGCCGTGTATTTTTAGTTTTACATATCGTTTTAATTATTTTATTGCTAAGTACATTTGCCAATGCCTGGATTGCTCCAAATCATTTGGGAAATCTCAATCTTCTTTCATTAAGCTTTCCTTATCTTTTTTTACTTCATCTTTTATTTACATTAATTTGGATTATAAAATGGAAAAAAATTGCTTTGGTTTTTGTGCTTTCAACATTTCTTTTTTATAATCCGGTAAGAAGATGGATCAATTTTTCGCCTCAAAAAACAGCTTCTTCACATCAAAAAGATATTAAAGTACTTACTTTTAACGTAAAATACGGAAGCGCCGGCTGGGCAAATGTGAAGAAATATATTACTGTTCAAAACGCGGATATCATTCTTGTGCAGGAAAAAGACAACAATCACGCTTTAAGAAAAGACTTGGTAAAATACCCTTCAGTTATTTTAAAAACCAAGCATAAAATTGTAAGACAGGCCGATCTTTTCAATGATCAGTCAAAAGGTAATTCTTTTTATGCAGATATTGATATCAATGGAAAAATTGTACGCGTAATAAACGTTTATCTTGAGCCTTTCAGATTAAATAAAAATATGCTCGGCATGCAGGATGAGCATTGCGGAAGGGAAGAAAAAAATAAAATATACGCTCTTTTTTCACGACTTATTCCTACTTTTAAAACTCATGAAGATCAGGTGAAAAAAATACGCAAAGCCGTCGATCGATCTCCTTATCCTGTTATCATGGCCGGCGATTTCAATTCTGTTCCCAACTCCTGGGAATATTATAATTTAGGGAAAGACCTTGACGACGCTTTTGTAGAATCGGGCAATGGAAGTTCAACAAGCTTTCACGATTACAAATTTCCTTTAAGAATTGATTATATATTTACATCAAAAAGCATTAAATCTTTAAGTTATAAAGTAGATTATTCTGTAAAATTATCAGATCATTACCCTGTAATTGCAGAATTTCTACTAAATTAGTTCCATGAAAAATGTATTTGCCGCAGGAGCTGTAATTTTAGTTTTTTTGATGGCCTGCTCTAAAAAAGAACCTGTAAATACAGACCGTACACAAATGATTCAGCCACATTATGATACCACCGCTATTGACTCTTTTTCAGCCGGAGCAACTTCAGTAGATATTGTTCGCCAGATCAGAATGTCTTCACAAAAATATCAGGATTCTTTAAAAGAAGCCTTAAAGCTGGAGCAGGAAGAAAAACGCATTAAAGAAGAGCTGGAAAAAGAAACCAAGAAAAAGTTGGAAGAGGAAAAGAAGCAAAAAGCAAAAGAAAATGCCACAATAGCAGAGCCGAAAATAGATTAATAATTTAATTTTTAAAAAAATATCAAGTATGAAAAAACAAATTTTAACAGCAATTGCAGTTTCTATTATTGCTGTAAGCTGTACAAAATCTACAACAAAAACGGAAACGACTGAAAACCCTGACGGAAGCGTTACGACAACTACAGTTACAGAAAGCCGTACGGGCCTTGTAGATACTGCAAAAATTGATGAGGCAAGAGATAACCTCAAAACTACTGTAAATAAAACCGGGGCTCAGATAGATGATGTTGCCGATCAGGCAAAGCATGATCTGAAAAGAGCCGGAGACGACATTAAATCAAGTGCAAAAGAAGTGGGCCAAGATGTAAAAGATGCAGCCAGAAAAGGCGCTCAAAAAGTTGAAGAAGGTGCTCAAAAAGTACAGGACGATCTTAAAAAGTAAACAAAAAGCCGCAGAATTTCTGCGGCTTTTTATAATTTATTCATTTCCAGTAAAGGATCGATATATTCTCTGTCGTTGCTCAATCTCGGCACTTTGTTTTGCCCGCCAAGCTTTCCTTTAGATTCCAACCAGCAATAGAACAGATTGGGTCTTGCGATATGCACAACAGGCCTTTTAAGGGTAATATTATTGTATCTTTTAGCTTCGTAATCGGAGTTGATAGATTTGAGCTGCTTATCAAAAATATCAATAAATTCTTCTAGATTTTCAGGCTTTTCACTGAACTCAAAAATCCATTCGTGGGCACCGCCTTCGTTTTCTTTCATAAAAATAGGCGCGCCTGTAAACTCTTTCACGGCCGAATTGGTTTCTTCACAAGCTTTTGTAAGCGCAGATTCTACATTGGTAATCATTAATTCTTCACCAAATGCGTTGATATAATGCTTCGTTCTTCCCGTTATTTTTATTCTGAAAGGATTTGTTGACGTAAAGATCACCGTATCGCCAATCAGATATCTCCACAATCCGCCGTTGGTGGTAATCACCATTGCGTAATTCTTGCCGACTTCTACATCTTCAAGACTTACGACTTTCGGATTTGAAAAATGAAACTGATCCATCGGGATAAATTCATAGAAAATTCCGTAATCAAGCATTAAAAGCATTTCATCACTATTCGATCTGTCCTGAATTCCGAAAAAGCCTTCCGAAGCGTTGTAGATTTCGTAATAATTGATATTTTTCCCTACAATTTGCTTGTATTGTTCTTTATAAGGTTTAAAGCTAATTCCGCCGTGAAAAAACACTTCGAGATTTGGCCACAATTCTGAAACATTTGCAACATCAGTTTCTCTTAAAACCCTTTGAAGAAGTACCATCATCCAACTTGGAACTCCCAAAATACTTCCGACATCTTCGTTTTTAACCTCAGAAACAATTGCATTCAGCTTACTTTCCCACTCTCCCATCAAAGAGACTTTCTTACTTGGCGTCGTTGTAATCTCAACCCAAAACGGAAGATTGTCAATCAGGATTGCCGAAAGATCACCGAATTTTGTATTAAAGTCTGCATATAATTCAGAGCTTCCGCCCAAGCGTAAATTTTTATTAGTAAAAAGCTGATTTTCAGGATGATTATTTGCATAAATGGAAACCATATCTTTTCCTGCTTTCATGTGGCAATATTCCAGGCTTTCAGAAGAAATAGGAATGAATTTGCTTTTGGCATTTGTCGTTCCGGAAGATTTCGCAAAATGCTTAATGTATCCCGGCCAACTGACGTCTTTATGTCCTTGCCTCGCTCTTTCGATATAAGGCTCGAAGTCTTCGTAGCTCACAACAGGAACTTTATTTTTAAAATCCTGATAACTGGAAATAGAATTGAATCCGTATCTTTTTCCATATTCGGTATCTTCTGCATGAAACAGCTGGGAAAACAAAATTCCTTTTTGTGTCTCGATCGGATGATCCATAAAGTTCTGTATCTGATCTATCCTTTGGCGGATAAACCAGTTGACCACAGTATTGAAAAGTGCTTTCGTTGCCATTTCAACAAATATAATAATAATTGAAATTGCAGGGAAGCACTTTGTCTACAATCACAAAAAAAACCGTCACAAATTTTGTAACGGCTTTATTATGAGTTTAATGCTGATTAGCAATATTCATCGTAAGCAGCCTGAAGGTTTGCGGCAATAGCACCGGCAGGATTTCCTTCAATATGATGTCTTTCCAGCATGTGTACCAATTCTCCATCTTTAAAAAGAGCTACACAAGGCGAGCTTGGAGGAAAAGGAGCTAAATGCTTTCTTGCCTCAGCAACAGCTTCTGTATCAAAACCTGCGAAAACAGTTGTCAAGTGATCTGGTTTTTTATCTCCTGTCAAAGAGTAAACAACTCCCGGTCTTGCTGCTCCCGCTGCACATCCGCAAACAGAATTGATTACTAAAAGCGTGGTTCCCGATTGTTTTAAAGCTTCTTCTACCTGAGCTGGTGTTGACAAATCTTCAAAACCTTTATCTGTAAGTTCAGCCTTCATCGGCATTACTAAATCTGTTGGATACATTTTTAAATTTTTAAGTTCTATGCAAATTTACAACATTTATAAAGACATTTCAATTCATAAAAACTATTGCCGAATTTGTAAAACATAATAAAATTAAGACGTTGTATAAACATATTGCAATTTTATTTGTTTATTTATGATAAATATTCTTTAATATTGAAAAATATTTATTAATTTTGAAATGATTCTAAAAGCAAGTTTCCATGAAAAAAAACTTTATTAATTAAATTAGGAATTATATCAGAATCTGATATAAGGTTCAGTTCCCTAATCTTATTGACATTTCCAGGCTGTTTTAGAATTATTGCCAATAAGATCAAAATACATGAAGCCCGAAACGTAATGTTTCGGGCTTCATTAATCAAATCGATATGCAAAGGTTGAATATCCTTTTTTAAATTGGTTGATGGTTTTGGTTTTCAGTTGATAATTTTATTAAGCTATCAACCAATAACTGTCAACAATCAACTATGAAAGTAACTTTTTAGCCATCTCGGAAATACTTTTCCCGTCAGATTTTCCGGCTAAATTTTTTGATGCAATTCCCATCACTTTACCTAAATCTTTCATAGATTCGGCTCCTGTTTCAGCGATGATATTTTTCATTTCAGCTTCCAGTTCTTCTGTAGAAAGTTGCTTTGGTAAAAACTGCTCGATAACTTTTATCTGAGCTTCTTCCACTTCTGCAAGGTCATCTCTTCCCTGCGCGGCAAACTGATCGTAAGAATCTTTACGCTGTTTTACCATTCTCTGAAGAATAGCAATCTCCTGCTCAGCCGAAACCTCAGCTCCAAGAGATTCTTTTTTCAGCAGCAATATTTGTGATTTTACAGCACGAAGAGAATCTAAAGCAACTTTATCTTTAGCTCGCATTGCAGTTTTTATAGCTTCGTTTATTGTATTTTCTAAACTCATTTTTATTAAATTTAACAATGTATCAATGTAACAGTTTACCAATGTGAGATGCTTCGACAAGCTCAGCATGACAAAAGTGATTGTTACATTGGTACATTTCTACATTGTTATATTATTAATTTAGTCTACGTCTTTATTCAAAAATCTGTTTTCTCTGATCTGCATATTTCCGTTTTTATCAGACAAATAAGTATTTATATTTTGATCTGAAGCGTTGGACCCGTCAATAGAAATATTTTTTCTTTTGAAAGCGGGAACAGATTCAAATTCATTTACATTATCAAAATTCTGGTAACGCGAGTTGAATTCTTTCAGTTTATTTCTTCTTTCCAAGACCCTTTCCTGATCAGCAGATTTATTAACGAAAGTAAATTCTGATTCCGTCTGTTTTGGAACTTCAGCTTCAGTTTTATTTTCAAAGGCCTTTTTTTCTTCAGTTTTTGGAGATTCTTCTGTTTGAAAATTTTCAGCTTTTGGTTCTTCTTTCTTTGCAATATTCAAAAATTCAAACTCTTTTTTTGGTTGCTCAACATCTGCTTTTGGCTCTTCGATCGGCTCGTTTACAAAAAAACTGAATTCAACAGACTTCTCATCAGAAAATGAACTTCCTTGCGCGTCTGATTGCTCTTCTTTTTTGCTTTCAAAATCAAATGAAAAAGACTGAATTTCTAAATCGTTCGGATCATTTTCAACCTCTTCATCATAAGAAAACAGATTGTAAGCTTCCTCCTGATCTGCATCATCATTTCTCCAGCTCTGAACAGGGTTGTCTAATGTATCTTGCTCTCTGTCAGAGAATTTAATTTCAGTTTTTACATCTTCATCTTCGATCATCATTTTTTTTTCAGAAGAAGACATTTTAAACTTTGACGAATCCTGATCTTCATCATCCAGTCTGAAAAGGCTTTTTCCACCAAAATCATATCCTTGTTCAGGAGCCACTTCTCTTTCGTCTCTTGTTTTGAAAGGTGAAGCTTTTGGCGTCTCCAATGCATCATTTAAACCAATTCTAATCTTTTCAGTAGGCCCGGAAAATTTCTGGTTATCATTTGAAAAACCTGTAGCAATTACCAAAACGCTTACCGCATCGCCCAATTCTTCATCTGCACCAACACCGAAAATGATGTCCGCTGTGTGGCCGGCTTCTTTCTGGATATAATCCATGATGATTCCGATTTCGTCCATCGTTGCTTCTTCCACACCACTTCTGATCAACAATAACACATTTCTCGCGCCTGTAATTTTGTTGTCGTTCAATAATGGGGAATCCAATGCTTTTCTAACTGCTTCTTCGGCTTTATTTTCGCCTGAAGCCATTCCGGTAGACATTAATGCTGTTCCGGAATTCTGAAGCACAGATTTAGCATCTCTAAAGTCAATGTTTACATCAAAATAACCGGTAATAACTTCCGCCATACCTTTTGCTGCGTTTGTCAAAACCTCATCGGCTTTAGAAAAACCCTGCTTGAAACCAAGATTTCCGAATTGCTGTCTTAATTTATCATTGTTGATTACAATTAAGGAATCAACATTATTTCTTAATTTTTCAAGTCCGCTTTCAGCCTGCTCCAATCTTCTTTTCCCTTCAAAACTAAAAGGAACAGTAACGATGCCTACCGTCAAAATCCCCATATCTTTGGCAACTTTGGCAATAACAGGAGCCGCACCCGTTCCGGTACCACCGCCCATTCCGGCTGTGATGAAAACCATTTTGGTATTTTGTCCCATTGCTGCTTTGATATCTTCGATACTTTCAATCGCAGCTTTTTCGCCAACTTCAGGATCAGCTCCCGCACCAAGACCTTCGGTAATGGTAACTCCCAACTGAACTTTGTTGGAAACCGGGTTGTTATCTAAAGTCTGAGCATCCGTATTACAGATCACGAAATCTACCCCGTGAATTCCTTTTTCGTACATGTGTTTCAGAGCGTTGTTTCCGCCACCGCCAACACCAATTACTTTTATGATCGATGAATTTCCTTTTGGCAAATCAAATGAAAATCCTTGTGTCCCTATATTTTCCATACCTTTTATTTTTAATAATTAATAATTGATAATCGATTAATGACAATTGATAAATCATTTATCTCTTATCATCTATCATTTATATTTTACTCTACTTCTTCAAAGAATTTTTTTACTTTTTCCATCAAAGACTGTCCGAAAGTAAGTCTCATCTTTCTCTGCTGCTGTTCTGCCGGAGTTTCCTGCTGCTGAACTGCATGGTGATTGTTCACAAGAGATTCTGCGTCTGCAACAGGCTGCTGATCTGTTTGTTCAGACATAGCTTCAGCTTCTATTTGTACTTCATCATCATTTGCGGACATTGTTTTTTTGTCTCTTATTTTTAAGCTTTCCATCAGCAAACCAATAGACGTTGCAAATTCAGGGCCTTTTAGATATTGGTTTTTATCATTGGCGACATATTCATTAGCAAAACCAATTCTGCTGTCGAAACCTGTTGTATAATTTGCCAATTGACGCAGGTGCTTCAGATTTGAGCCACCGCCCGTCAAAACGATTCCTGCAATCAGTTTTTTCTTCTGTTCGAATGCTCCGTACGCTTTTAATTCTGTGTTTACCATTTCCAGAATTTCCTCCACTCTTGCATTGATAATCTGCGCTAAAGTTTTCAGAGAAATCTCTTTATCCGGTCTTCCGTGAAGTCCCGGAATGGTAACAAATGTGCTGTCTTTTTCCAACTCAGGAACTGCAGAACCGAACTTAACCTTTAATTGCTCGGCATGCTTTTCTATAATTGAACAGCCTTCTTTGATATCTTCTGTGATAATTCCGCCTCCGTAAGGGATGACGCAAGTATGACGAATGATATTATCTTTAAAAATAGCAATATCTGTAGTTCCACCTCCTATGTCTACAATTGCTACTCCAGCTTCTTTCTCTTCTTTGGTGAGAACGGCTTCTGAAGATGCTAAAGGCTCTAAAGTAAGCGCTTCCATCTCCAAACCGGCTTCTCTTACGCATCTTGCGATGTTTCTGATGCTTCCCATTTGTCCGACGACAACATGGAAATTGGCTTCCAGACGTTTTCCGTGCATTCCGACAGGCTCCTGAATTTCGCCTTCAGAATCAACCTTATATTCCTGCGGAAGAACATGGATAATTTCCTCGCCCGGTAACATGACCAGCTTTTTCACCTGATCTTTTAATGCTTCGATGTCATCATCTGTGATGAATCTGTCCGGATTTTCGCGCATAATGTAATCGGAATGCTGCAAAGAACGAATGTGTTTCCCTGCAATACCAACCGTTACTTTATGAATCGGAACTCCTGCGCTTGACTGTGCTTCTGCAACAGCCGCTTTGATTGAGTTGATGGTTTGTGAAATATTATTCACGATCCCTTTATGAACTCCAAGACTTTTGGCCTTCCCAACACCGAGAATTTCTATTTTCCCGTGTGCATTCCTCCTTCCGACAATGGCGACAATTTTGGTTGTCCCGATGTCCAGACCTACTGAATATTCTTGATTTTCCATTGTGTATATCGATTTGATTTAATTACTTATTTAATTTGATAGGATTTTATCCTATCCTTTGTTGAGTCGTCCCTTCGGGACTTTTTCTATTCTATTTTAACCTTTGCTTTTGTTTTCGGCTTTGCTACAGGTTTCTTTTCTAGTGTTGCTTTCTTCTTAACAACGGTTTTTGGTTTGGTGCTTACTTTAGGCTTTACAGTTGAGGAACTTGTTTTCTTTACTGCGACAGGCTTTGGAATTGTTTCCTTTTTCCTGACCGTTGGTGCTGTCGGAACCTTTACCAAATCTTTATGTCCTGATTTTAAAATGCTGTCATTTTCTTTAAAGTAAGGATTCAGAGTTGTTACGATCTGATTCTGATATTTTACAGAAATCATATTGTATTTTTCAGGATCCTGATACACCAAATATTTTTCAACAAAAGTTTTAAAGCCTTTTACTTTAAACTCAATATTATCCAGATCTCCGATTTCTACTTTATAATTTCCTTCACTTGTTAAAAGATTGTAATCGCCATTTCTTTTCGAAATTCCTATAAAATATTTTTTGCTGAAATCATCCTTATCAATTTTTTCTATAAGCTCCGCAAGTTTTTGATATTCATTGGGTTTCACATTTCCTGTCACCAACATACAAGGGTGCGAATAGGTTTTGGAAATTGGGAACTCAGTCCCTTTTTCATCAACATAAAAATCTCTTCCGTCGTTATTAAGCCTGAAAACAGGAACTCTTTGCTTAATGTCCAAATTTAGCTTACCATTTAGATTCAAATAAACATTTGCGCTGTCAACAGCCGGAAGCGCATTGATCTTTTTTTCCAATTCCGGGATATTGAGATTTCCTACTTTTCCGGAAGGATTTTCTTTGTTTACAATCTCTTTAATGTCTTTTTCATCAATAAAATATACCGGAGATTTTTCATTCATTTTTACAGAAATCTTATTATCCGTAATCTCCTGACCGCTGAATTTTTTCAAAGAAAAACTCAACAGGAAACCAAGAATGATCACCGTGACAGCAATTTTTAATATTCTGTATTTATTTTTCATTTAATTTTAAGCTCATTTTTATTCATCCAATCACAAATCGGATCATAAAGCGTATCAATATTTCCTGCGCCAACCGTAAGAAGAATATCAAACTCTTTTTCTTTTATTTTGGTAAAAGCCTCGGATAAATTTGAAACTTCTTTTTTACCTAATTTTATTTTTTCTAATAACCAATCTGAAGTAATTCCTTCAAAATTTTCCTGAAGTTCTCTTGCAGGATAAATATCAAGCAGGATCAATTCATCAGAATTATCTAAGCTTTCTGCAAAACCGTCTGCAAAATCTCTCGTTCGGCTGAACAAATGCGGCTGAAAAACAACCAAAAGCTTTTTTTCCGGATAAAATGTTTTTATTGAACCTACAACAGCATTAATTTCCGTTGGATGATGTGCGTAATCGTCAATATAAATTTTCCCGCTCGGATAAATATGCTTTGTATATCTTCTTTTAATCCCTTTAAAATTGGCAATTGCTTTTTTCAAAATTTCGAAGTCGACTCCTAAATTGTGCAGAATCGCCAATGCAACCGTCGCATTTTCTACATTATGAATTCCCGGAATTTCCCAGATAAAATCTTTTTTCGTTTCTGTTGGCGTATGAAAATCAAAATAGATTTTATCATAATCCATTCTAAGGTTATCTGCGTAGTAATCAGCCGTTTCGTTCACTGCATACGTAAGATGAGGCCTTCCTATTTCAATTCCTTTTCTTACAAATAATTGCTCGTCATTTGGAACTAAAGCAGCAAATTGTCTGAAACCTTCTTCAATCGTATTCTTATCACCATAAATATCCAAATGATCTGCATCTGTGGAAGTAATCACTGCCCAATCCGGAGAAAGATTCAGAAAACTTCTGTCGTATTCATCGGCTTCCACAACAGAATATTCTGTCCCGTTATACAGGAAATTTGACTTAAAATTTTCAGAAATTCCACCTAAAAAGCATGAAAAAGACAAATCTGCTTCTTTACACAAATGTGAAATTAAAGTAGATGTTGTCGTTTTTCCGTGTGTGCCTGCAACGGCGATGCAATCTGTATTTTCGGTAATTAACCCTAATACTTTTGCACGTTTTTTAACTTTAAAGCCATTTTCATTAAAATAATCTAAAATTCCGAGTTTTTTGATCGCCGGAGTGTAAATTATTAATGTATTTTCTTTTTCAAGACTTGTAATATTGTCATTAATGATATCTTCAAAAACAATATCAATTCCTTCGCTCATCAATTGCTGAGTAAGCTTTGTATTGGTTTTATCGTAGCCCAAAACTTTCTTGCCTGAAGCATGGAAATAACGCGCTAAAGCGCTCATTCCGATACCTCCGATTCCGACGAAGTAAAAATTTTGATATGTTTCTAATTTGTTCATTCTTATTTATTGTATTGATGTATTTATGTACAAAGTATTTATGATTTTTTTAATACATTTTACAATTATACTTTTTACAGTTTATTAAATATCTCATCCACAATTTCTTTTGCCGCATTGGGTTTAGCAAAATATAGCAGATTTTTAGACATTTCTTTTCTCACGCTTTCATTTTCGCAGATTTCTGATAATGTATTCCAGAATTTTTCCTGCATTTCAGAATCTTTTACCATTCTGGCTGCGTTTTTTTCAACCAGATTCATCGCATTTTTGGTTTGATGATCTTCTGCTGCAAACGGAAACGGAACCAACAAAACCGGCTTCTGCGCAACAGCCAACTCTGAGATGGCAATCGCACCCGCTCTTGAAACAATGACATCGGCAGCTGAATAAGCCGTTTCCATGTCTTTGATGAATTCTTTTATTTGGATTTGAGATGCTTCGACTTCGCTCAGCATGACATTTTTAGAAATTTCTTTATAATCTAATTTTCCTGTTTGCCAGATTAATTGATATCCTTTTTCTTTTAGTTTTTCTAAATTTTCTTTCCAGGCATTATTTAATGTTCTCGAACCTAAAGATCCTCCAACGGAAAGAATCGTAAGTTTTTCTTTATTGAGTCCAAGCTTTTCTTTTGCTTCCGAAGTTTCCAGCATTCCCGAAATAATCGTTGAACGGATAGGATTTCCTAAAAACTTTATCTTTTCAGCCGGAAAACCTTCAACTTTCGGATATGCCGTAAAAACTGCTTTTGCTTTTTTACTTAAAATTTTATTAGTCACTCCGGCATGTGCATTCTGCTCCTGAATGAAAATCGGAATTCCCAGCTTACTTGCTTCATATAACGCCGGCCCGCTTGCGAAACCGCCTGTTCCAATCGCAAAATCCGGAGCGAATTCTTTAATAATTCTTTTTGATTTAGATAAGCTTTTCAGGATTTTAAAAGGCAAACCTAAATTGGAAAGCAAATTTCCTCTGTTGATTCCGGCGATATCAATTCCTTCAATTTTATAGCCTGCTTGCGGAACTTTTTCCATTTCCATTTTTCCGTTGGCGCCAATGAACAAAAATTCTGCATCAGGAAATCTTTTTTTGATCTCATCTGCAATAGCGATAGCCGGGAAGATGTGACCTCCTGTGCCGCCGCCTGATAATAATATTTTTAATTTTTTGTTCATCTAAATTGACTTTTAATTATGAGATTGCTTCGTCGCTTACGCTCCTCGCAATGACATTATGCTATATCATTTATTTCTGCTACACTTTGTCTTTTGCCCATTCCTTCTTCATCATAGATTTGAATTCTTGAACTTATATTTAAAATAATTCCTAATTGTAGATAGGTGACCAACATCGATGTTCCGCCGTAACTTATCAACGGTAAAGGCTGTCCCGTAACAGGAATTAAGTTTACAGCAACTGCAATATTCACCGAAAGCTGTATAAAAATCATCACCCCGAGACTGAGAACGAGCAACGACCCGAAAAAGGCGGGCATCTTGCTGGCAATCATTACGATACGAATCATCATAATCAAATACATACTGATCAGAAAGACCGCTCCGATCACTCCATATTCTTCAACAATTACGGCAAAAATAAAATCGGATGCAGACTGCGGGAGCATTTGTTTTAAAGCACTTTTTCCAGGTCCCATTCCGGTAATTCCGCCGTGAACGATGGCTGCTTTTGCCTGCATTACCTGATAATTTTTTGCCTTTACGCTTTCATCATCCACATCGGCAGTTTTTGCCTTGCTTGATGTAAATGTCTCGATACGACTCATCCAAGTGTGAACACGGTTTCCGCCGATCATATTGGTATTTAAAGCAATCAATAAGAACAAAACAATCGCGACAACTGATGAAGAAATGAATCCTGCAATGTATTTCCAGTGAAGTTGACCGATAATTAAAACAATCACGGAAACCATTAAAATCATCAATGCGGTAGATCCGTTATCTTTTGCAACCAATACGAAAACCAATAAAATTGGCCCGAAAATGTACATAATGTTTTCAATCGGAAGCCTTTCTCTTGTTATTTTTTTGGTTAAATATCTGCACAGATAAATGATTAACATCAAAAAAGCAAACGAAGACGGCTGAAACGAAATCGGCGTTCCCGGAATTTTCAACCATCTGGAAGCACTGGCTCCATCGATTGTTTGTCCTGTAAACATGGTGATAATCAGCAAAACGATCATTAAAGCAAGTAAAATACTGCTGAGCTTGCCGATGTATTCATATTTTACAGTTCCTGCCAGCCTCATAATTCCTAAGCCCAAGATCACAAAAAACATATGTTTGATAACGTGACCGGTTGTGGTTCCGTTATTTACGATATATTCCAGGTTCGAACTTGCAGAATATACAGGGAAAATAGAGAAAATGGAGATCACAAGAATGACCATCCAAAGTACTTTATCGCCTTTTAGAAATTCGAATCTGCTTTCTGTGTCTTGTTCGTTCATACTTTAATTTGTATTCATATAAAATGTACTTTTACAACCGACATTTTATAACTAATCTTTTAAAACCTGTTCTTTGAACTGGCGGCCTCTGTCTTCATAGCTTTTAAATAAATCAAAACTTGCGCAACATGGAGATAATAAAATCGTGTCTCCTTTTGCAGCCAATGATTTTGAAATTTTTACGGCTTCACTCATACTTGAAGTGTCATATATATATTCTTTCTTATCTTTAAAGAAGTCTATAATCTTCTGATTGTCAATCCCTAAACAAACTATTGCTTTTACTTTTCTTTTGACAAGATTCTCGATTTCTGAGTAATCGTTTCCTTTATCCTGTCCGCCAACAATCCAAACGGTTGGTCTTTTCATGCTTTCTAAAGCGTAATAAGTCGCGTTTACATTCGTGGCTTTGCTGTCGTTGATGTATTTTACGCCATCAATTTCAGTTACAAACTCCAGTCTGTGTTCAACCGCCTGAAAAGTCATTAATGAATTCCTAATACTTTCATTGTTGATTTCCAATATTTTACCGGCAATTGAAGCCGCTAAGCTGTTGGCAACGTTATGATTTCCTAATAATGACAATTCTTCAAGTTTCATAGAAAATTTATCTTTTAGTTTTACAACAAGCTTATCACTGTCAACAAAACCTCCTTCCGATAAGCTTTCTTTTGTCGAAAAAGGAACCATTTTCGCTTTTATTTCTAATTTTTCAAGAATATTTTTGCTCATTTCATCATCTTTATTGTAGATGAAAAAATTATCATTTTCCTGATTTTCAGCTATTCTGAATTTTGCCATTGCATATTCTTCATAGTTGTAATTGTATTGATCCAAATGGTCTTGAGACAAATTCAATAATAAAGAAATATAGGGTCTAAAGTTCTGGATATCATCCAATTGGAAAGAACTTACTTCCAAAACATAATATTCATGGTTTTCGTCGGCAACTTGTTTTGCAAAGCTGTATCCTATGTTTCCCCCCAAACCTACATTCAATCCGTCATTTTTCAGGATATAATAAATCAGGGAAGTTGTCGTTGTTTTTCCGTTGCTTCCTGTGATCGCAATGATTTTGGCGTCCGTAAATTCTGAAGCAAATTCTATTTCGGAAGAAAGCCTGATTCCTTTCGAATGAATTTTGCTGATAATTTCTGCTTTTTTCGGAATTCCGGGGCTTTTTACAATCCAGTCAGCATTTAAAATCTTTTCTACGTCATGTTTTCCTTCTTCAAAATCAATTTCATTTTCGGTCAAAAACTGCTTATAGTTATCTTTAATGGCTCCTTTATCTGAAAGAAATACTTCCAAACCTTTCTTTTTAGCCAAATAAGCAGCTCCGCATCCGCTTTCTCCACCTCCTAAAACAACTATTTTCATATTAGTTTTTTATTTAATGATTGAAAAGATTTAAGATTAATCTTTCAATTTTTAAATTATTTTTCTATCTCATTTTCAATGTGATAAGACATACAATTGCCAGCATTACACCGATGATTATCATTCTGTTGACGATTTTACTTTCGTGAAAACCCTCTTTTTGATAATGATGATGCAAAGGTGACATCTTAAACAATCTATTGTTTTGGGCATATTCCAGCCCATATTTTCTTTTTCTGTATTTGAAAACAACAACCTGAAGCATTACAGATATGTTTTCGATCAAAAAGATTCCGCATAAAACAGGAATCATCAATTCTTTTCTTAAAATAATCGCTAAAACTGCAATTACTCCGCCCAACATCAGACTTCCGGTATCGCCCATGAAAACCTGCGCCGGATAAGTATTGTACCAAAAAAAACCAATCACGGCACCCACCATTGCGACGACAAAAATGGTGGTTTCCCCCATGTTGGGAAGAAACATAATGTTGAGATAATCTGCAAAAATGATGTTCCCTGAAACGTACGTGAAAAATGCCAAAGCAAGCAATATGACTGTACTTGTGCCTGCTGCAAGACCGTCGATTCCGTCAGTAATATTGGCTCCGTTTGAAACGGCTGTTACAATGAAAATTACGATCGGAATGAAAACAATCCAAGCCCATTCATGTGCATCTTTGTCATTCATCCAAAATAAAATTCCACTGTAATCGAATTCATTATTTTTAGCAAAAGGAACGGTAGAAACTGTGATGTTTTCTGTAGGCATAAAATTCTGCTCTACATTGTTTCTGTTCACCACTTTTGCATCAGCATATTTTCTTTTAACTGTAATATCCGGGTGGAAATACATTGTAACTCCGACGATTAACCCCAAACCGACTTGTCCTACAATTTTGAATTTTCCACTAAGACCATCTTTATTTTTCTTAACCTTTTTTAAATAATCATCCACAAAACCAATCGCACCCATCCAAATGACCGAAACAATTAAAAGGACAATATAAATATTCGTAATTCTCGTAAATAACAAAACCGGTATAAGCGTTGCCAAAATAATGATAAGTCCGCCCATTGTAGGAGTTCCTTCTTTTTGCTTTTGTCCGTCTAAACCAAGGTCACGCACCAACTCTCCCATCTGTTTTGCCCTCAAATAATTAATGATTCTTTTCCCGTAAATAAGAGCAATTGTCAAAGAAAAAAGCACTGATATTCCCGCCCGGAAAGAAATGTATTTTAACATTCCAAGTCCCGGGATATGAATTCCTTGACTGGTTAAGTATTCGTATAAGTAGTATAGCATGTTTCTTTAATTTAAAATTTACTTACTCATTAACTTCCAAAGCTCATTAATTACTTCTTTGTCGTCAAAATGATGTTTCACACCATTTATCTCCTGATAATTTTCGTGGCCTTTTCCGGCTACCAAAACAATATCTTTAGGTTCTGCAAACTTTATCGCCATTTTTATGGCTTCTCTTCTGTCCGGAATTGAAGTGTATTTGCTGAAGTTTTGAGGTTCAACGCCTGCTTCAATTTCTTTTATAATCTGTGTAGGATCTTCCGTTCTTGGGTTGTCTGAAGTGATGATCGCCAATGTCGATTTTTTGCTGGCTATATTCCCCATTTCAGGTCTTTTGGCGTGATCTCTGTCGCCGCCACAACCAAAAACGGTGATCAGTCTTTCGTTTTTAGTTCTTATGTCGTTGATGCTGTCCAAAACATTTTCCAGCGCGTCCGGAGTGTGTGCATAATCCACAATGAAGAAAATTCCTCCGTCTGATTTGAAAGTTTCGAATCTTCCGGAAACTCTTTTTAATTTGCTGATTGCCTGGAGAATTTCATCCTGCTCGAAGCCTAACTCAGAAGCAATTCCAAAGACTAAAAGTAAATTGTAAACATTGAATTTTCCCGTCAATGTTGTCCAGAATTCTTTTCCGTTAAAGTTGAGCAACATTCCGTTGAAATCGGCTTCCAACAATCTGCCATGGAAATCTGCCATCGTTTTCAAAGCGTAAGACTTTTTTGTAGCCTTTGTATTTTGAAGCATGACATTTCCGTTTTTATCATCAAAATTGGTGATAGCAACGGCTGTATCCTGAAGTTCATCAAAAAATCTTTTTTTCGTTTTTAAATATTCATCAAAAGTTTTATGATAATCTAAATGATCGTGCGTAAGATTGGTAAATCCTGCAATTTTGAAAGTCAGACCCTCAATTCTGTTTTGAGAAATCCCGTGAGAACTTACTTCCATAAAGGCAAATTCGCACCCTTTTTCAACAGCTTTTGCTAAAGTTTTATTAATGGTGATTACATCCGGCGTTGTATGTGTTGCCGGAATTATTTCGTCTCCAATTCTGATCTCAACCGTAGAAAGTAATGCAGAATCGTAGCCTAAATTTTTGAAAACATCAAAAAGCAGCGTCGAAACAGACGTTTTTCCGTTGGTTCCTGTAACTCCGATCAACTTTAGTTTTTCAGAAGGATTTCCGTAGAAATTTGATGCTAATTGACCTAAAGCCTTGGACGAATTTTTTACCTTGACATAAGTAATATTTTCATCTAAATTTTCAGGAAATTCTTCGCAAACAATTGTTGCTGCGCCCTTTTCAACAGAATATACAATAAATGAATGTCCGTCTACAACCGTTCCTCTCAATGCGATGTAAAGAGATTTTTCGGTAACCTTTCTGCTGTCGAAAACCAATTCGGAGACTTCACGGGTTTCGTCACCGTGAATTTCTAAAACTGGAATTCTGTTTAATAATTCAATTAATTGCATTTCTTTGATGCTTTATATTTTAATTTTGCAGAGACAAATAAATTCTCTGGTTCTTGCTAATCGTTGTGCCTTCAAGCGGGAACTGTTCTCTTATTCTTCCAACCCCTTTATAATCAACACGATAACCCAAATTTTCCAATTGCGGAATGATATTTTTACCGATCAATCCAACTACGCTTGGCATTTGCTTATTTTTAACTGCTATTTTCACATTGGGCTCAACCATTTTATTAAGGTTTACCTTTTTGTCGACAAGCATTTCTTTTTCAATATTTTGTGGCGTTTTTAAGAATGTTTTTCCTGCAATTTCTTTAAAAACGGGCGCTGCAACCGTTGAACCATAAAATCCTATTGATGTATTTGGCTCGCTAATCATTACATAGCATGTATATTTCGGTTTATCGGTCGGGTAAAATCCTGCAAATGAAGCGCGATATTTTCTCGGACCGGGCAGCCAATATTCAAACCTTGCAGTTCCTGTTTTTCCTGCCATTTTTAAATTTGGTGTGAAAATACTTCGTGCTGTTCCTTTTTCTACAGCCTTTGTCAAAGCGCTTGTCATCATCTGAATAGCTTTTTCTGAAGCCATTTTTTTAACGATCACTTCTTCTTTAGCTTCGAAAATAGTCTTTCCGTCTTTCATTATTTTATCAATGAAAAGTGGTTTTACCATTCTTCCTTTGTTGGCAACTCCGTTGTAAAAAGTTGTAAGCTGCAGCAGATTTATATTTGTTGAATATCCGTAAGAGATTGAAGCTAAAGTTGCTGCGTTCCATCTTTTGTTGTCCGGTGTTACAATTTTTGGCTTTGTAATTCCCGGAAGCTCGATCTCCATTTTATCAAATAATTTCCACCTTCTTAAATGATCAAGAAAAATTTGAGGCTTATCTGCATAATATTTTGTAATCAATTTTGCTGTTCCAACATTACTTGATTTTGCCAAAACATCGCTGATTTCGTAAGCTCCGCCGCCGTGATCGTCGGAAATTCTTTGTTTTGCATAAACCCAAACTCCATTTCCTACATTTACGGTTGTGTTTTCATCAATGAAACCATCGTCCATTGCCGCCAATAAAGAGATTGTTTTAAAAGTAGATCCCGGCTCGATATTATCTTTTATCGCATAATTATAAGCATCTTCATAAACTCCGGGCTCAGTTTGTCTTAAGTTTACCAAAGCGCGGACCTTCCCCGTTTCAACTTCCATTACGATAACAGTTCCGTGTTTTGCTTCAAAATGGATAAGCTGTTTTTCTAAAGCGGAATGCGCAATATCCTGAATTCTAAGATCTAAAGTCGTATAAACATCCTGCCCGTCAATGGGCTCTTTTACTTTCCAATAATCAATCGGTTTCCATTGTGAAGAATTGATTCTCTGCTCCAATCTTTTTCCGTCGGTTCCTGTCAAATATTTTGAAAAAGCACCTTCCAGACCGGATTTAAGTCCGTTTTTGTCTATCCCGATTGTTCCGGAACCAATTTCCGAAGTCGCAAGTTCTCTTTTGTAATTTCTGTCTACAATAAAACCTCCTTTATTTTTGCCTTTCTTAAAAATCGGAAACTTTCTTATTCTGTCATATTCATCAAAATCCAGCCCTCTTACCAAAGAATAATATTGGTTTTCCTTTTTTCTTTGCTCATCAAATCTTTTTCTGAATTCAGCTCTCGGTTTTCCAAACATTTTGCTTAAAGAATCTGTAAGCGCACCGATATTATTGGTGTATACCGTATCTTTCATTGTTTTAAAATCAAGAAAGATATCATATCGCATCACCGTGGTTGCCAAAATTGATCCGTCTGAAGCGTATAGATTTCCACGCGCTGCTTTTAAAGTCGCCGTACGGTAATTATTATTAATGTAATCATCCTTTATCTCCTGAACATTCGTATTCTGAAGAACAATAATTCTCCCGATGAAAAGCACAAACACGCACAAAGCCACCACTGCAAAGAGGTAGCCCCATCTTAACGTTTTTTTACGTTTGTTATCGTATTCATTTTGCTTTTGCATCTGTACTATCCAGTTTTATTAAGAGTTTGTGAGGATGGCTTTCTAATGTCATTAAAGAATCTGCGGCAACTTCTTTTCCCAGTTCAGACTCCATTTTTACTTTTATCAGCTTACTTTGAGCGTAGGCGTTTCGTGATTTATATTCTTCTGTTTCTTCTTTTAAAGCGTTTACAATTTCAATTTTTTGGTTGACCAAATGGTTGGAATAAATCATCACCATCATCAAAATAAACAACAGCAAAAAAAACTTGTAATGCGTTTTTATCTCATCACGATTCAGGAAGTTTCCTTTTATAATATCTATAAAAGTGAGCTTTTTCTGAGGACGATATGTTTGTCTTTTTGCCAATGGCTTGTCTTATTTTTTATTTGTCAATTTGCTACGCTTGCGAATTCACTTCGTTTGTCAATGATTAATTTAAATATGTCGAACACCAAATTGACTATTCACAATTCACTTATTCACCTTTATAATTTAATTCCCGTTCTCATTTTAGCACTTCGGGCCCTTGAATTTTCTTCAATTTCCTTATCATCGGGAATGATTGCTTTACTTTTTATAAGCTCAAATGTTTTTTTATAATTTCCGAAAATATCTCTTGCTGGCTCACCTTCAAACATTCCGTTTTTCAGGAATCTTTTTACCAAGCGGTCTTCCAGAGAATGATAAGAAATGACAACCAATCTTCCTCCAGGTTTTAAGACATTATGAGCCTGAACCAGCATTTCCTTTAAAACGTCCAGCTCCTGATTGACCTCAATTCTTATCGCCTGAAAAAGCTGGGCATAAAATTTATTTACTTTATGCGGCGGAAGATAGCTGAACAGTTTTTTCAAGTCTTCCGTCGTATTGATGCTTTTATTTTTTCTGTGATGAACGATATCTCTTGCCAGTTTTCTTGCTTCTCTCAATTCGCCATAATAATAAAAGATGTCTGCCAAAGCCTCTTCATCATATTCATTAATTACCTTTTTAGCATCGAGGCTTTGCATTACATTCATCCTCATATCCAAAGGCGCATTGCTTCTGGTGGAAAAGCCTCTTTCAGCCTCATCAAACTGATGCGATGAAACGCCAAGATCGGCCAAAACACCATCAACCTGAGAAACGCCATACATTAGAAGAGAATTTTCTAAAAACCTGAAGTTTTGATTGATTAAAGTGAATTTCGGATCATCAATTGTATTTTTAAGCGCGTCGAGATCCTGATCAAAGGCATACAACTTTCCTTTTTCAGAAAGCCTTTCCAATATTTCTCGCGAATGACCTCCACCTCCAAATGTGCAGTCCACATATGTTCCGTCTGGATCCGTCACCAAATCATCTACACTTTGTCTTAACAAAACGGGGTTATGATACATGCTTAATTTGTGTTTAGTGTAAGTTATTCTTCATCAAAAGTTCCCATGACCTCTTCCGCAAGACTTGCAAAGTCGGCTTCGTTGGTAGAAATCACTTTCTCATATGCTTCTTTATCCCAGATTTCAAACAATTCTCCTGCGCTTGTAATCACAATATCTTTCTGAAGATCTGCAAAAAGCGTAAGGTCTTTTGAAATCTGGAGTCTTCCGGCATTATCCAATTCTACTGTTTTTACTCCGGCTGTAAACATTCTGATGAAATCGGCATTCTTTTTAATGAATCTGTTCAGTTTATTTATCTTTTCCATCAACTTATCCCAGGCTTTCATAGGATAAACTTCCAGACACGGTTGAAACACGGAGCGTTTTACCACAAAAGTATTCTCCTCAAAGTTCTCCATCTGCTTGATAAGCGAAGACGGCACCTTAAGGCGACCTTTGTCGTCTATTTTGCACTCATATGTTCCAATGAAATTTCTCATTTGGGACAAAATTATACAAAAAATTCCAAAACCTCCCACTTTTTCCCACTTTTTGACTTAATGTTAATAAGTTTTGAACACAATTGAGTATTTAAAGGATAAACATTTGATATAAAAACAGTTAAGCATCTCCTATTCATCGAATAATAAAAAGATTTTTAAAAAAGATTTCCTTAAAATGAATATTATATTATTTTTATTTTAAATTAGAGATATCAAAATAGTTTTGGTGTTTAATTTGTATTTTTGCAAAGCTTTATTAAGGCGACTTTATGATATTTAGTACAAAAAAAGAAAAGAAATATACCTTCATTGAAGCTGGAGAAGGGCACCCGCTGGTGCTTTTGCATGGTTTGATGGGCGGATTGAGTAATTTTGACAAGATGGTGAATTTTTTTTCAGGAAAAGGCTTTAAGGTTTATGTGCCTCAATTGCCTATTTATGATTTGCCGGTACTCAATACCAATCTTACCACGATTGCCAAATATGTTATCAAATTTATTGAGAGCGAAATTTCTCAGCCCGTAACTATTGTAGGAAATTCTATGGGTGGCCATGTCGGACTTATTTTGACATTAGCAAGACCTGATTTAGTGAAAAATCTAGTTTTAACGGGAAGTTCGGGTTTGTACGAAAGAGCATTTGGCGACAGCTTTCCGAGAAAAAACGACCGATCATATATAAGAAAGAAAGCAGAAGAAGTTTTTTATGACCCAGCGGTGGCTACAGAAGATCTTGTAGACGAGGTTTTCAATGTAGTGAATGACAGGATGAAAGGTATAAAAACAGTAATGCTGGCAAGAAGCGCCATCAAACACAATATGCTGAACGACCTTCCGAAAATTTCAAGACCAACGTGTCTGATTTGGGGGAAGCAAGATAATGTAACTCCACCTGAAGTTGCCGAAGACATGCACAAGTTTATTCCAAATTCCGATCTTTTCTGGATTGATAAATGCGGACATGCAGCAATGATGGAAAAACCCGATGAATTCAACGAAATTCTATACAACTGGGTAAAAGATAAAATATAAATAAACGTAAACCATTAAGAAATCTTAATGGTTTATTTCTAAATAAAATCAAGAGAAATGGTTATAAAGACAGCAGAGTTTGTAAAAAGCAGCGGAAAATGGCAGGAATGCCCTGAAGGAACCATCCCTGAATACGCTTTTATCGGACGTTCAAACGTAGGAAAATCTTCGTTAATCAATGGGATGCTGAACAGGAAAGATTTGGCAAAAACTTCAGGAACTCCGGGGAAAACTCAGTTGATCAATCATTTCATCATTAATGAAAGCTGGTATCTTACCGATTTACCCGGATATGGATATGCAAAGGTTTCAAAAGTGATGAGAAGGGATTTTGAGAAATTAATCAACAATTATATATTAAACAGAAATAACCTTGTTAATCTTTTTGTTTTGATAGATTCTCGTCATACTCCTCAGAATATCGATTTGGAATTTATCCAGTGGTGTGGAGAAAGTGGTGTTCCGTTTTCAATAGTTTTCACGAAAGTTGATAAACTAAAACCGAATATTGCCATAAAAAATGTGGAAGATTATAAAGTTGAACTTCACAAAACATGGGAAGATTTGCCGGAAATTTATGTAACATCTGCCGAAAAGAAAACGGGAACTGATGAAATTTTAAGTTTCATTCAAAAAACCAACGAGTTTTTGGCTAATAACAGCGTGACTTTTAATGAATAAGATTATCTGGAAAATAAAAAGTTTTGAAGAAATTACCACTTCTGAACTTTATGAGATTTTAAAAGCAAGAATTGATGTTTTTGTGGTTGAACAGAATTGTCCTTATCCCGATTTGGATGATTATGACCAAAAATCGATCCATATTTGGGCAGAGCAGGACAAAAATGTTTTAGCGTATTGCAGGGTTTTTGATAAAGGAATAAAATATGATGAAACCTCAATTGGCCGGGTTTTAACTTCAGAAAAAGGAAGAGGTAAAAAGCTGGGCAAACAATTGATACAATATGCGATAGAAACCATTGAAAGTCGTTTCAGGACATCAGATATAAGAATTTCGGCGCAAGATTACCTTTTGAGATTTTACTCAGATTTTGGCTTTGAAGATACCGGAAAAAAGTATCTTGAAGATAATATTCCTCACACGGAAATGTTGAGAAAGTAACTAAATACGTCTCAAACTTTATTTAAAAATTCGCTTAAATCCTCATCTTTCCCAAGTCCAATTTTAGATTTGATCTTGGTTTTATAAACTCTTACGCTTCCAACGGCAAAATTTTCGAGCAACGAAACCTCTTTTGCAGATAAATTGAGCTTAAAATAGACGCAAAGCTGAAGTTCCTGCGTAGAAAGAACAGGAAATTGCTCTGAAAGCTTTTCCATAAAAAATTTGTTCTCCAGTGAACTTTCGTTGATAACATCATTATTTTTTTTGTCGATCAGCAAAAGGTTGTTTATTTTAAACTGAAGATCTTTCAGAACTTCTTCAGGATTGATGTTTTTGGATCTTTTTAATTTTTTAAGGTTTTCAAGAAATGTTCTTTCTGTTTCTGTTTTCAGATTTAGATTCAAATGCAGATTCCTGATTTTTTCTTTCTGAAGCTGTACATCTTGCTCCAAAATTTTTCGCTGCCCTTCTAATATTACTTTTTCTTTGTTGATAAGCTCTTCTTTTTTCTTCTTTGCTTTTATGAGATTTAGGGTGACAATCACAAAAATAATTGCTAAAAGTATGACGGAAACAATAAGCAACTGGCTTTTTCTTTTTTGAATTGCATTTTCTCTGTTTACATTTTTTATAATATAGTTGTCTGCAATGTCATAATTTATTTTCATCTCCTTTTGAGAGAGCCTGTCTTTTTCATCATTAAGAGCAATAAGCTTTTTAGCGATTACTTTAAATTTTTCGCTATCTTTTTTATCTGCGTAATATTCTTGGGTAAGTTCATTTAAAATAATCTTATTTTCTAATTTTACCACTTTAGGTTCGATAATATTTAATGTCTCTATTATTTCATCAATTTTGGAATATTCACGAGTTGTGTTATAGAGATCTACCAAGTCTTTTGATGTACGGACAGCCATTTGGTAGTTTTTACTATTTAAAGAAAACTCCATTTTTTTTAAAAACAGCTTTTCTGCCTGCTCAAAATTATTTTTTTCAAGAAAATAGTGAGCAAGCGTTCCCTTCATATAATTTATGAAATTTTTCTCGACAGCATTAAGGTCGTTCTTTTTTTCCAACAAACTAATTCCTTGATAAGTCTCACGAATTGCCTGCTCCAATTTACCTGTTTTATTATAACACATGCCAATATTGTTGTGCATTGAAGCAATGTATAGCAATTCTGTTTTAGGATCGTAAGTCTGTAATGCCTTATTAAAATAGATTAAAGCATCATTATATTTTTCATCATTGTAGAAAAGCCTGCCTTTAAAGTGATAAAGATGGGGTAAAAAGTATTTTTCTTCGGTTTTTTCATCAAATTTTATTGCCTCATCAATACATTTTAAAGACCATTCGGGCGAAGTTTTCTCAAATTGTGAAGCTAAATTAAAATTACAAGAAATAGATAAGTATTCGTATTTGTTATCATTCAGCCTTAGCAGCTCGTACACCATTGGTATTTGCTTGAGTCTTTCGTTTGCAGAAAGAACTATTTCGACATATTTACTGCTTAGTAGAAACTTATTGTCTCCGGTTTTTTTGTATTTCTGTAATTCTCTTTCGTATAGAATTTTTATTTTTTCCGGATTTTCTCGGATCGGAGAAAGTTCTTCATTGATAGAATTAAAGTACTCATTTCCTTCTTCCGAAGAGCTGCAAGAGAGTACAAGAAAACAACAAAGAGAAAAAGTAAAAAACAATTTCATCATTCATGTGTTAATATAAAATTGAATAATCTCAATAATAATTATTTAAAATTATACATTTTTTTTAACAAAACATGTTTTTTTAAAATTAATGCATTTTTAAAAATAGACAGTTGATTATCAGATATTTATTTTTTTTTAATTAACATTTTTATTGTTGTAAAATCTGTTTAGTTAATGATAATTAATGCATGTCTCTATTCAAAATCTTCAATTCGACTATACTTTTGTAATCACAAATAGGAAAAAAAAATTAACTGTCTTAATTTTAAAATTAAGAATTGAAGCAGCTTTATCACATATGAAGTTAGATTTGAAGAACATCCATATAGGCAATCTTATTCAGACGAAAGTAAATAGCGATAAAATCGAAACGACTCGTATATGCAATTTTTTTCACTGTACGGAGCAAGAAGTAAACGAAATGTATGAGCAGCCAAGTTTATCAACAGAGTTATTATTAAAGTGGAGTAAACTTTTGGAATATGACTTTTTCAGGCTTTATTCTCAACATCTGATTTTGTTTTCGCCTCAAAAAGGAATGAATACTAAAGTGGAAAACAATTCAAAAAGTGCGCTTCCGGTCTTTAGAAAAAATCTTTATACCAAAGAAATAATAGCTTTTACTCTTGAGCTTATCAGATCTGGGAAAAAGACAAAAAATCAAATTATAGAAGAATATAATATTCCGAAAACGACACTATATAAGTGGATTGAAAAATATTAATTACAAACCTTAAGATGAAAAATTTTATTGCACTCAGCCTATTATGCTGGATTGTAAACCTATTTGGTCAAACTGGCAATGTTGGAATTGGTACTGTGTTTCCCGCTTCCAAACTAACAGTAAACGGCTCCTTTGCAGCGTCGTATGGAAAAATTACAAGTACTACTTATAATGCCAGCGAAAATGACTTTTACATCTCATGGCTGGGAACTGCAGCAGGCACAATAACACTTCCTAACTCAACAGCAGGAATAAACCGGGCAGGCAGAGTTTATTATATTAAAAACCTATCTCCGGTTTATACTCTTACTATTGATGCAAATGGCACAGAATTGATTGATGACAACCAAACAATAGTTTTAAAACCATCTGAAACAGTTCTTTGCATTAAAACCGATATAAATACCGCAACAGGAACTACTTATGAAAAGGTAGTATTATCTAAAACAGAAGGCGACTATGTGTATGCAGTTTCCTCGTCTACGCCTGAAACCCATACCCAAGGTGTCGCTGTAAAAGGAAATTTTACATCTATAGATTTTAGTTCAAATGGAGGTGTAGACTTTAATTTAGCTACGGATACATGGACATGTCCAAAATCGGGATATTATAGAGTTGAAATTATGGAAACAGGATTTCATACGGCAAACAATGTTTCTGCCCACAGATACATTTCTGTTCTTAAAAACGGAATCCCACAAACAGAGCAGTATTATACGATGACACTTTTGGGTATTTCAGCATCTCAAAGAACCGGCGGATATGATTCTACTTTGCTTGACCTTCAGCAAGGGGATCAAATTACTCAAAGACTTGTACTGTGTCAAGGCTGCGGAACTGCTAGTATGACATCACTTGTAAGAAAAATGATTATTAAAAGACTTTAAAATTAACAAAAAACTACTTATATGAACAAAATTATTAAACCTAATTACAAAAAAATTTACACCGATCTTTTGAAGCTTAATTTTCCTGAAAAGGAAAAAGAATGCCTTAAGCTTTTGAAAAAAAGCGATTTTTCCGAATTGGATGTGATTGATATTGAAAACATTATATTCGGAAAGCAGAACCCTAAAAGTGAGCTAAGCAACAGAAGACATCGATCTTACAATAAAGCTGCAATTTTTAAAATTTTGGATTATCAAAAAGAAAACAACTTGAATAACAGCCAACTTGCAATTCATTTTGGATTGAGCAGAAATACCATTGCAAAATGGAAAAAACTATTCTTTTAATCTAAATGTGAATAAATCCGTTTTTAGCTTTTTCCCTGACCTAAGAATGAAAGCATTGTTTTGGACAAAAATATTTTTAATTCTCTTTTAACAAAATGCAAACAAATTTTATATTATATAAAAAACTATATTTGCAAAACAATCTAAAAACCAACATGTTATACGCGACATAACATCTTTTTTATATTTTTTTTAACTTTAACACAAATACACATGAAAAAAAATTATTCCACGAATAGCATTCTGCTATTTAGTAAGGCTTTGCCTTTAATACTCCTTTTCCTTTTCAGCAATTTTACTGCTCAGACAGGATCTCCGAGCGACTTTGATGGAGATGGCATCAGCAACTATGACGACATTGATGATGATAATGACGGGATATTGGATATCATCGAATGTCCTGATAATGGCTATGCAATAATTCCTGCAAATCAGGCAAATGGAGGTACAAATTGGCCGGGAGGAACAACAAGTACCATTACCCGATATCCCGCAAATTTACCTGCCGGTATAACTGTAGAAAATCAACAGTTTAACAGAAACTATTCTAAACCTGGAGCCGGATTGAATCATTCAGGAAGCTTTACAGGCCCCGATTATAATTTAAGTATAAGAGGTAATGGCCCGGTAACACTCATTTACACATTTAGTAATCCTGTTCGTGTAGATCAGTTATTTATGGCAGTAGGAGATGTGGATCATAATGCAGGAGACACTCCTCAGCCTCGAGTAGATTTTGTTATTAATTCGACGGGAGGAGGAACAGCTACACGTGATGATTTTGATTTTTACAATATAATGGGTGTTGATGAGCCTCATCCATTCCCCGACGGATCCGTAACGAACAGCATACCCGGTAATACATCCATAGCAAACGGATGGCGCTTTACTTTCAATGTATCTTCCTCTGGCAACCAAAATAGAGCGATAATGCTTCGTGGGAAAACACAAAAAACAATCACAAGGTTAGAAATTACATTTTTATTGCATGAGCAAGCATTCTTTCATTTAGGTGCTTTTAAATATCCCACATGTGACCAAGATAATGATGGTATCCCAAATACGTTTGACCTAGACAGCGATGGGGACGGATGCCCGGATGCTGTTGAAGCAGGTGTAGTTGATTATGTGGGTTCGGCCGGAATGCAATCTGGAAGCGTACAAAACGGAAGCAATGGATCTGTAACTTCCACGAAAACAGTTGTAGAGTCCGTGGTTTTCGCACCGTATGGAACGAATGGATTTGCTTCCAAAGTAGAAAATAACGATACTTTTGCGGCTGTATACAAAAATGCTAATGATTATACCTATCCCCAAGCTATAGATTCAAGTACCTCTGTCTGTTGTTCAAACTTTACAGCAGGTACTCTTTCGGGTAATCAGAATATATGCTCCGGAAGTACCACAACATTCTCTTCTACACAAATAGGAGGAACATGGAGTTCATCTAATGCAGCGATTGCTACCGTTAATTCTTCCGGTGTCGTTACAGGAATTGCTGTAGGGACAGCGACTATTACTTATTCTTACGATAAATATAATGGTCCATGTCCAAAAACAGCTACAAGAACCGTGAGCGTAACGGCGGCTCCAAGCGCAGGAACAATTTCAGGAAATCAGAATATATGCTCCGGAAATACGACAACATTCTCTTCCACACAAACAGGTGGAACATGGAGTTCTGCTAATACAGCAATTGCTACCGTTAATTCTACAACAGGTGTTGTTACAGGTGTAGCGGCAGGAACGGCAACCATAACTTACACTGTTGCAGGAACTGGAGGATGCGCAAATGCTACAGCAACAAGAACAGTAACCGTGACTGCTGCTCCAAGCGCAGGAACAATTTCAGGAAATCAGAATATATGCTCCGGAAATACAACAACATTCTCTTCCACACAAACAGGTGGAACATGGAGTTCTGCTAATACAGCAATTGCTACCGTTAATTCTACAACAGGTGTTGTTACAGGTGTAGCGGCAGGAACGGCAACCATAACTTACACCGTTGCAGGAACTGGAGGATGCGCAAATGCTACAGCAACAAGAACAGTAACCGTGACTGCTGCTCCAAGCGCAGGAACAATTTCAGGAAATCAAAATATATGTGTCGGAAATACAACAACATTCTCTTCCACGCAAACAGGAGGAATATGGAGTTCTGCTAATACGGCAATTGCTACCGTTAACTCTACAACAGGTGTTGTTACAGGTGTAGCGGCAGGAACGGCAACGATTACTTACACTGTTACAGGAACTGGAGGATGCGCAAATGCTACGGCTACAAGGACGGTGACAATATCATCTTGTAATGACACAGATGGAGATAATATTATAGACACTATTGATATTGACGACGACAACGATGGCGTCCTAGACACTGTTGAAAAAAACTGTATAGATACTGGGCAGCCATTATATAAAGATTATCGTCCAGGAACTTGGAGCGGCAGTAAAGCAAGTGAAAGCTATGTTGCCTATACGGCTTCAACAGGAACTTATGTAGCAGGATATCAAGATAATGGAACTGAAACATTTACTTTCACTCTTACAGATTTGAATCCTGGCGTAGTAAACACATTGAAATATCGCTATTATTCCTTAAGCCCTCAAAATCCTGATGCAAACAGTGTTACATTGTCAATTAATAATGTGCCATTGCATAATTTCACAACTGTGGCAAATCAATCTAACCCATCTTCTTTATCAATTGATCATGGTTACAAAACAGTATCTTTTACGCCCACAAGTGCTACGGCAACTGTAAAAATAACATGGAGCACACCTGTTAACGGCCAAGCAGGAAGTGACGCACAATTCAGACAATTCCAAGTAAATGGAGAAACAAAAATTGAATGTACAGATATAGATACTGATAATGACGGAATTCCAAATCGTTTAGATACAGACAGCGACAACGACGGATGTTCTGATGCCAAAGAAGCCGGAGTGATCGATTATATCATTGCAAACGGAGGAACTTACAGTCCCGGAACATTAGACAATCCTACTAATTCCTCTTCTTCAGAAGTGACTGTTGGTAACAATACTCCGGCAAATTATGGAACCAACGGTTTCTATACAGCAATAGAATCAAATGATACGCAATCTGCTGCTTATAACGGAACTTACACCTACTCCAATGCCATCAATTCCACAATAACGGCCTGTACACTATCTTGTTACAGACCTGCCATTACTTCAGGAACAGTATTGGATACGCAGGAAGGTATTACTTCTTTGGGAAGAGCAGGTGTGAATAATTCCAACTGGCCAATGGCAAGAAAAGGGGGATGGATCGCCCTGGAAGCAAAAACTAAAGGATTTGTACCAAACAGACTCTCAACAGCTGAAATTAATGCAATCCCAACAGCAAATCTTGTGGAAGGAATGATGCTTTACAATACCACTCTGGATTGTTTGCAGATCAATACAGACGGTACGGCAGCAGGATGGAAATGCTTTAATACACAAGCGTGTCCTTAATCATTCTTAAAATAATTATCCTTAAAAGATACACAATGAAAACAACAGCAATAAAAAAAACAATATATATCCTAACAGTTATCTCAGGCGGAATCATGATTCAGGCTCAGGTCGCTATTGGAAAAAGCACTGTAACCAATCCTTCCGTTTCTCTGGAATTCGGAACTGAAAATAAAGGAATTATCCTTCCCTGGGTTACCGATGCAGGTGCTGTGGCAGGTGCCGTGAACGGAACCATTGCCTACGATCTGTCAGACCACAAAGTAAAGGTAAAGTATGCCTCAGGCTGGAAAGATCTTTCCGTGGACACCACAGGAACTACCGTTGATCCCGTTACCACAACAGACGGAGTCGTGATTCAGAACAATGTAGCGGTAGAAAATACCAATGCGGAAGTAAGAATCGGGACACCAACAACAAATCCCGGAATTTTGGTATTGGAAGACACCAATAAAGCAATGGTGTTACCGAAAGTAGCCAGTCCGCATCTTAACATCATCAATCCCGCTCCCGGGATGATGGTTTATGATACCACCGCTAAACAGCTCGCTGTTTTCAACGGTAATGTATGGAGCTTCTGGAAAGCAACTAATTAATTTTTTTTTAACAACAAAAAACATCTATTTAAATAAAATTACATTTACAAAATAACAAAAATCCAAATAAAATACACAAAATACAGCATTTTAATTTTTATTTTTACTTTAAATAAAAACACATATGAAAAAAAATTATCATTTACACAGCATTCTACTCTTTAGTAAGGTTTTACCTTTGCTACTTACTCTTTTTTTTAACGGTCTTACTGCTCAGACAGTATCCATTGACGATTTCGACGAAGATACCTTTATAAATTTTGTTGGTTTGGATGATGAGATATTAGATATTGATGAAGGGATATTTACACCACCTGCATCCACTCCAAATTATTTTATTGATGATCAATTAGAAGACAAACAAATCTTAGCGTCTTCACTTTGCATTAAGGATAAAAACACCTTTCATTTGTTTTCCCATGGCCGTTCAGGTGAATTATTAATAGAAGGAAAATGGATGAATGCAGAGGAAATTGCAGCATTCCTCAACCAGACCATTAGCTATCAACCAACAACCATTAACCATATAAACATCTTCGGTTGTGAATTCGCCAAAGGTAAAAAAGGAAAAGATGCGGTTAAATATCTTGAAAATAAACTAGGGTTGACTATATCGGCCTCCGATGACATTACCGGTAAAGATGGGAACTGGGAACTGGAAGTCGGTTTTCTTAAAAAATTCGAAGAGTTTGAAGCATACGCCTATGATCTCCAATGTGCAGCGAATAACAATACACAAATCATTGGCCCGAATACTATGAGTTTTAGTGGCTCAACCTATTTGCATACTGCAGGAACTATATCGACGCCTATACCTGATTTTAATTTTACAGTTACACGTATTGGCTCTCAAAATGGAATTTATTGGGGTACTTCGCCAAGGTTGACCGTTTATAGTGAGGGCACTACGGAAAAAGGAGGAGAAATTGTTTTTAACAAGCCACTCAAAAATTTCTATTTGTACATTGGAAACTTGGTAAATCTGTCTTCGACTGATGAACAAGCAAGATTAATAGCTTATGATATTAACGGTAATCCTGTTCGTTATACGACCTATACAATACAAAGTGGATATGGGGGAACTAATGTAAGTAATTCAGGAACCAACAATGCAACAACCCTGATAAATGCTGATGAAGGAGAAACCGCAAGGGTGACCTTTTATTTTGATAATCCCATAAAGAAAGTAAGGTTGACATCATGGAATACCGAATCAGATAAAGATGGTGTTGTGGAAATTGCATTTTACGGAGGTTGTGTCAATAATACTTGCGCAACCAATAATACGGCGCCGACAACAGCAGCTTCAAATTATACGATCCCGTGTGGCTCATCTACATTTAATCTCAATTCTATTGCTGTTTCCGGATGTTCATCAGGTACGCAAGTGCAGTGGCATACTACCGATACCAATATTTATTCAGGAACTCTAGTAAATAACCCGGATGCCGTCTCCCCAGGTACTTATTACGCGGTATGTTATGATCCCGTAAATAATTGTTACTCTGATGCTTCTAGTCTTGTGATTATAAATAGCTTTGATTCTGACGGGGACGGGATTTGCGATAATGTAGATATTGATGATGATAACGATGGTATTGTGGATGCTACAGAAAGCCCGGCTTGTTTTTATACTGCTGCGGAAGCGAATGTCATCTCAAAAATTACTTCGCAATTTACCAGTCCAGATGATGACCAAACTGACGGTGATATTCAGCTGTTACATGATGGAGCAACAACATTAACATTTAATTTTAGTGCAGTTGCAGCAACGGATAATCCTACCAGCAGCAATTTGTTTACCGTTGAATATCCTACATCTATACAATTGGCAACTTTGAGTGTTTCGCAAAGAATCAGCGCAACAGCTAATGCGAATGCAGTTGTGTTAGGCTCAAACGATGGCGTTACATGGTCGACAGCTTTAAGCCCTGCTACCTTAATTACAACGACACCAACAGTGTTTACCATTACAGCCACGCAGCCTTACAAATACTATAAAATACAAACAGGAAGTACTTCCGGAGCATTGGCAATTGCCAATACGATTGGCGAGATTACCTCAACAGTGGCAGCTTCTTATATTCCTTCTGCGCATCAAAAACCAGTAATCTGTTCGGTAGATACAGACGGTGATACAATTCCAAACCATCTGGATTTGGACAGTGATGGTGACGGATGTTCGGATTTGGCAGAGTCAGGGGTGAGTCCTGTAACAGACGTAATAACGCCATCGACAACCAATAATGCAGGAGGAAGCTATGGAATTGCCAGTCCGAACAACAGCCAGCTAAACCCGGCCGCAACTGACACCAATAATGATGGTTTAAATGATAGTGTGGATTCTGATCTCAATGGTATTACAAATTATACTTCTACTTATGCCAATGCAATTGATTCCGCAATAACAGCCTGTACATTATTCTGTTACAAACCTGCCATTACCTCAGGAACAATATTGGATACGCAAAAAGGGATTACCTCTCTGGGAAGAGCAGGTGTGAGCAACTCCAACTGGCCAATGGTAAGAAAAGGGGGATGGATTGCCCTGGAAGCTAAAACAAAAGGGTTTGTGCCAAACAGATTGTCAACTGCTGAAATCAATGCAATTCCTGCAGCCAATCTCGTGGAAGGAATGATGGTTTACAACATTACACTTGACTGTTTACAGATCAATACAGACGGTACAGCAGCAGGATGGAAATGCTTTAATACACAAGCGTGTCCTTAATCATTCTTAAAATAATTATCCTTAAAAGATACACAATGAAAACAACAGCAATAAAAAAAACAATATATATCCTAACAGTTATCTCAGGCGGAATCATGATTCAGGCTCAGGTCGCTATTGGAAAAAGCACTGTAACCAATCCTTCCGTTTCTCTGGAATTCGGAACTGAAAATAAAGGAATTATCCTTCCCTGGGTTACCGATGCAGGTGCTGTGGCAGGTGCCGTGAACGGAACCATTGCGTACGATCTGTCAGACCACAAAGTAAAGGTAAAATATGCATCAGGATGGAAAGATCTTTCCGTGGACACCACAGGAACAACTGTTGATCCTGTTACCACAGCAGACGGAGTCGTGATTCAGAATAATGTAGTGACAGAAAACACCAATGCAGAAGTAAGAATCGGAACACCCACAACAAATCCCGGAATTTTGGTATTGGAAGACACCAATAAAGCAATGGTTTTACCAAAAGTAGCAAGTCCGCATCTTAATATCATCAATCCAGCTCCCGGAATGATGGTTTACGATACAACAGCCAAACAGCTCGCCGTTTTCAACGGGAATGTCTGGAGCTTTTGGAAAGGAACTAATTAAATGATTGTTTATAACACTTAAATATAAAAGAAAGCTTTGTCATATGACAAAGCTTTCTTTTTATGGATCAAGGCTTGCATTTAACCCGGATTTCCGAGCCAAAAGCTTCGGCTTTTGTGTGCTGCACTCCGATATCCGGGCTTTTTGCTCAAAATTTTGACCTTTTAACTCGGATTACCGAGCTAAAAGCTCGGATATCGGAGCTGAAAGCTCGGAGGTTTGACTATTATTCTCCGCCGTCCTTGTTTTATTTAGAATTTTTTACCTCTCGGAAAACGCTTCCCTAGGTCGTCTGCTATCGTTTTTGCCTCTGCATCTCCGGTTCTCGCCGCAAGCTTTACACTGCCGTAATAATAAAGGGCCTGTACATAAGCTTCATGTCCGCAAAGCATGATCGTGTCTTTCATCATTTCGCCTACCTGCTGCGATGCGGCATACAATGGCAATAAAGACTGATTGGCATTATAATCTTTTTTGCATTCCACAGCATCCATCATTGCTGGGATAAATTTGGGATTGGCGTTGGTATATTCTACGACTTTATTCACAAAGGCCACGCTTTTGTCACTCATTTTGGGCAGACTTTTGCGCTCTTCTGCAGTGATGACTCCCATATAGGGAGCAAGCAGATCTTTAATCTCCTGAAATTTTGTGCTTATTTGTGTAATTACATTCTCCGGAATTTCTACACTGATTTGGTTTTTCGACATAATTTTATTTTTAGTGTTTTTATTATTTCTTTAAAAAATGAATGCTTAAAAAACAATCGAGATACAAATGAAAGCCGTGTAATAACCTATCCTTTATTTTTTTACAAAGCAGCTACTCTCAAATATAAACAAAATCCGACCGAGAAAAGTATTTTATTAGTGTTTTAAGACAAATTAACGAAATTTTATCATGAAACAATTAAGAAATACTCTTTTTTATATTTATTGTATAATCAAAAAAACAAGGCTTTTTATATTAAAATTTAACAATAAAAGTAAATATTAAGAAAAATCAACATTAAAACTAATATATAATTCATAAAAATATTTTACTCTTGTAACAAATATTAGTTTCCTTATTAACAACAAAAACCTATGAAAAAGAAAAATTTTCTTGCTAAAGGCAGGTCATTATTGCTGTTTTTAGCTTTCAGCTCCATTACATTTTTTTCAGCCCAGACAGGTCCCACAGATGATTGGGATGGAGACGGAATCGTTAACCAAACTGATCTGGATGATGATAATGACGGAATATCAGACATCAATGAAGGCCTTTGTACAGCTCCTTTAATTTCAGCAGGATGGACAATCAGCGGAACAACAGCAAGCTATAATTTTGGAAATGGCGTAATTGCAAGAGTAAGCAAAGTATTAGGAACAGGCAATTTTACCAGTGAAACATTAAATACAACTAACTTTTGGACACCTTCAGTTGCAGGAAATCCTGCGTTGGGAAGTTTATATACTTGGGAATCTAGGATTATCATTAGATTTGAAACAGCATCAGGAGCACCTGTATTGATCGACAAACCAGTAATTCATGTTGATAGATTGGGAGGAAATTTCTCGGGTACTTTTGGACCTACAGGAACAGCAAGAGCGGTTTCAGCACTTATTAGTTTAGCTAATGGACTTACATGGACAGAGCTTTCAGGAACAAATGATTTTAATACAACGACTACTACCGCAAAAGACAATGGCGCTGGAAACACTGTAGCAACAAACTTTTTAGCGGAATCCAATACCGGGCCAGATAATACTCACGCCGCTGGAGGATCTTTGCAGATTAATCAGACCGTATCGGAGATCACACTCGATTTCCCAAGAGCTACAACAAATGTAGGGAATGCAGGTGGAGATGGGCTTGATATTGTTTTGAGCAATATCTGCCCGGTAGTAGATACAGATGGTGATGGTATTGCAGATCATTTTGATCTGGATAGTGATGGTGACGGCTGCTCTGATGCTGTGGAAGGGGGAGCAGAATTCCCAAGCTCTGTTTTGATTGCTTCAACCATAAGCGGAGGCAATACAGGAACAGCATATAATGGCTACGCAGGACCTATAAATGTGAATTTAGGAAATACAATTGATGCCAACGGAATTCCCACAATAGCTAATGGCGGTCAAAATGTTGGAAGCAGCAAAATTATCAGTCCCGACACAGACGGTGATGGTTTGGGCAACACCTGTGATCTTGTAGATAATAGACCCGATACTGATGGCGACGGAATCAAAGATGAAGACGATATTGATGACGACAACGATGGCGTACTAGACGCAACAGAAAGCCCTACATGCTTCTATACAACCACGGAAGCAGAAATGATATCTACTGTTAAAACTTCTCTCACTAATGATGACGGGTCCAATGTTGATCTTCCTTTTATGCATGATGGAGTTACAACAAGTGTGGCTGCAAGCAATAACATTATCTCAATCAATCAGGCAATAAACGGGGCTGTAATTTACACAATTGAATATCCTACATCCATCAAACTTACAAGCATTACCCATAACGGAACAACCTTTGGCACTGGCGCAACAGCAATGGTACAGGGGTCTAATGATGGTTTTGCATGGGTTGACTTAATGACGGCAGCTACAGCAGCTACAGCAGCTGCAAAAACATTTATAATTAACAATAATACCGCAAACAGCTATCGATATTATCGGATCGTAAAAGTTGCAGGAACAACTACTCCGGCAATTACGACATATGAGGTTTCCGGTGTTCAAAATGCTGCGGAATATATCCCTTCCTCTCATCCAAAACCTACTTGTAATACCGATACTGATACTGACGGAATTGTGAATCACCATGACTTGGATAGTGACGGTGACGGATGTAGCGACAGTGTGGAAGCAGGAAATACATCATTTACGGTTAATAACACGACAACTTACAATACAGGAACGGACGCTAATAATAACGGGCTGCTCGATCAGTTTGAAAACGGAACAACAGGAACTATTAATTATACATCTACATATGATCAATATGCTATTTTCGCAAATATAAGCGCATGTACCGATACTGACGGAGATGGTGTTGCAGACATTAGCGATATTGATGATGATAATGATGGTGTATTAGATACACAAGAAGATGTTTGTAACGTTCAGCCTGCTGTATATGTTTATGCTTATCCGTCACTTAGCCAGACTGGATCTGAAGTACAACCACTATATACATTGGGTACATCTACCACTACGCCCAATAGAGATGAAGTCGATACTTATTTTTACGGTGTGGGAGATGGAGTCAGAAGGCCTTCTAATACATCACTTACTTTAATAGAAGGCTCATATGGAATGGATGCTTCGATCAATACGGTTAATTTTTTCCAAAACGGACAACTTGATTTCCAAAATCAACCTCAGGCCAGCGTTGCAAATACAGGTGGATATTATATCATAGAATTTGTACTTAAAATTCCTGAAACAGCGAATACAATCAGCTTAAGAACTGACAGTGACTTCGCTTGTCGTCATGCGCTTTATGTAGCACATAATGGGGCTGCTTCACCACTTCCTTCTGTATCTAAAGCCGATGTAAGAGCGGTTGGATCCGGTAATGGAAGCACCACATCACCAACAATTACTTTTAGTGGGTCCGGAGGAAAATATGTGCGAATTGCATTAACAGCAAATGATGGAAATGCAAACTCAAGTGTAAAGCTACAATGGAGCATCAATGGTGCTGCATTTGTAAACGTTCCTTTTTCTGCCGCTTCTATAGATCCTTGTGTTGATGTAGACAGCGATGGTGACGGCATCCCAAATCGTCTAGATACAGATTCCGATAACGACGGATGCTCTGATGCCAAAGAAGCAGGAGTGATTGATTACATCATTGCAAACGGAGGAACTTACAGCCCCGGAACATTAGACAATCCTACCAATTCTTCATCTCCGGAAGTGACTGTCGGAAACAATACCCCTGCAGATTATGGGACCAACGGCTTCTATACAGCAATAGAATCAAATGATACACAATCTGCGGTTTATAACGGAACTTATACTTATGCCAATGCAATTGATTCCGCAATAACGGCCTGTACATTATTCTGTTACAGACCTGCCATTACTTCAGGAACGGTATTGGATACGCAGGAAGGCATCACTTCTCTTGGAAGAGCGGGCGTGAATAACTCAAACTGGCCAATGGTAAGAAAAGGTGGATGGATCGCCCTGGAAGCCAAAACTAAAGGATTTGTTCCCAACAGATTGTCAACAGCTGAAATTAATGCAATTCCGACTACCAATCTCGTGGAAGGAATGATGGTTTACAATACCACTCTGGATTGTTTACAGATCAATACAGACGGTACAGCAGCAGGATGGAAATGCTTTAATACACAAGCGTGTCCTTAATCATTCTTAAAATAATTATCCTTAAAAGATACACAATGAAAACAACAGCAATAAAAAAAACAATATATATCCTAACAATTATCTCAGGCGGAATCCTGATTCAGGCTCAGGTCGCTATTGGAAAAAGCACTGTAACCAACCCTTCCGTTTCTCTGGAATTCGGAACTGAAAATAAAGGAATTATCCTTCCCTGGGTTACCGATACAGGTGCTGTGGCAGGTGCCGTGAACGGAACCATTGCTTACGATCTGTCTGATCACAAAGTAAAGGTAAAGTATGCCTCAGGCTGGAAAGACCTTTCTGTAGACACCACAGGAACTACCGTTGATCCCGTTACCACAACAGACGGAGTCGTGATTCAGAACAATGTGACAACAGAGAATACCAATGCAGAAGTAAGAATCGGAACACCAACGACAAATCCCGGAATTTTGGTTTTGGAAGACACCAATAAAGCAATGGTTTTACCAAAAGTAGCAAGTCCGCATCTTAATATCATCAATCCAGCTCCCGGAATGATGGTTTACGATACAACAGCCAAACAGCTCGCCGTTTTCAACGGGAATGTCTGGAGCTTTTGGAAAGGAACTAATTAATTTAAGATATAAACTGGTTTTTATAAAAAAATATTAATAAATTTAGCCTACAATTAGGTTTTATTATAGCCCCAATTGGGGCTATTTTTTATAATATTATGAAACAAACTTTATTCTTTATTTTTTTAATTTTCAATATATTTACTTTTTGCAATGCACAAAATAAGGCGTCGTATGCTGTTTATTTAGATTCTGCAAACGCTTATAAATATAATAACTGGAAAAAAGCAGAAGCCAACATTCAGGAAGCTAAAAAAATTGTCCCCGAAAAAAACCTGGGTGATTTTTATTTAAGTTTAATAAAAATATATGTTGATGTAAATTATTTTGACACTGCATTAGACTACTGTACAAAGGCTTATTCTGTATTTACGGAAGGAAAAAATACAGAAGATCTGGCAAAAGTCGACAGCTTCTTCGCATATATTTATGCGCAGCTTAATGATCCCAAAAGGGCAATTACTTATTATAAAAAGACATTAAATTTTTATACCAAAAAAAATGATAAAGCAGCTATAATCAAGTCATTGAATAATTTGGGAAATGCTTACCTGAATTTATCCAAATATGATTCGTCACAATATTATTTTCAGAAAAGCCAGGTTATTTTCCAGCATTATGAAAATCCTATTTTGAAAGTTTTTGTGCTTTCAAATCTCGGAAAGCTGTTTTTTTATAAAAAAGATTATGCGCAGGCAGAAAAATATTTGTTGGAGGCGAAAGATATTTTGGATCATAATAAAATAGACGATAAGGAATCAAATTTTAATGCAAATTACAATCTTGCCAATTTTTATATTGAACGGAAAGAACCCGAAAAAGCTTTATTGTATGCAAAAAAAGTGGGCGAATATATAGAGAAAAACACGGTAAGTTTCGTTAATATAAAATATCTTAAAGCATTGTATGAAGCTTATCTCCTGAATAAAGATTATGAACATTCTTCACGGGTTTTCAAAGAGTACGATTCCATAAGAGATCTGATGAATATTGAGGAAAAGGCAGTAAATGTGGAACGCTTAAAAGCAGAACATGAATATCAACTAAAGAAAAAGCTCGATACGCTGGAGCAGGATAAAAAGAATATTGTCTATGTCATAATATTGGTGATATTTTTATCGATTACGATTATCTGTATTCTTTTAGCATTCAATTATAAAAACAAAACAGAGGCTCTCAACCTTGAAAAAAAACTCATCGAAGCTCGCGAAAAAGAACTGGAAATTGATAACCAGATGAAAGAGAAGATGCTGGTACACAAATCTATGGAACAAAACAGGGTGGAAGGAATTTTCAGATCAACTATTGAAAAAATCGACAATCTGAAAGCCAAATCCAACAGCAATTCGCTAAATATTGAAGAGATTTCTGATATTGCCAATAATATGAAAGTAAATGTAAAACAAAATATTTGGGACGATTTCGAATATCATTTTTTACAGATACATGAATCTTTTTATGAAAATTTGGATAAGAAACATAATCTTACCAATTATGACAAGAAATTAGCCGCTTTATTAAAGCTTAGATTATCGACTAAAGAAATTTCAAATCTACTTAATGTTACTCCGAAAACAATTGAAAACTCACGAACAAGACTTAGAAAAAAGCTTGACTTGACAAATACTAAAGAGGATCTTCTTCAATACCTTGATAATTTTTAAATATCTATTAATCAGGCTATTATAAAATACACATTAATGATAGGTGCTTGTTTATTGCATGGTATGTGGTAAATAGGTGCTGTGTTTCACTTTTATTTTGTGCTTATATTATTTCTTTGTTTCATAAATAATAAATTCACATGAAAAAGTTATCAACAATTTTAATGATTGCATTGGCTATTTCCAGCGGAAAAGCACAATGGAATCCGAATACCAACCAAAACTTACTTGTTGGAGACACCGGAAACGGGGCTATATTTTCTGCAAATACAAGTGACGGAAAAACCTATATTGGGTTTTGGAAACAGGTTGCAGCTCCAGCAAATTATGAACTAAGGTTACAGATATTAGATCAAGATGGCATAAGTCAACTAGGTCCAGACGGCTTGCTGCTTAGCAACCAAATCCCAATGGGAACTTATACTGTTGTTCAGAAAACAGCAGTAGATTCTTCTAATAATCTTTACATAGGTGTTACGGGAACTGGCACAGGCAAACCTGCATATATTTTTAAGATTACACCACAAGGTACCTCTGTATGGCCCAACGGTATCAATACCGGTGAAGGGTATTTTCCTACTGTACTCCCTTTATCTAACGGTGACATTATTGTAGGACAAATGCCGGATTCTCAACCACATATGAAAGTACAGAGATTTAATTCTGCCGGACAACCGGTATGGGCAAATCCTATAAACATTACTGCAGATGTTGCAACCAGTAAAACAGCACCTGCCGACTTATATGAGTTGTCAAACAACGAAATCTCAATCATTTTTCACAAACGTGGAAATTTCGGAACAGGTTCCATTTTGTTTGCACAAAAAATAGACTTCAACGGAAATATTCTTTGGGCAGACGGCGCTAAACAAATCAGCACACAATCTACAGCTTATAACGTTGAATATTCCGGTATTGTAGACGGGGATGTCATATACTATGGCTACACAAGTGGTCAGGGAGGTAGATTCGATTCATATCTACAGAGAATAAACTCTGATGGTACATTGCCATGGGGTGTGAACGGGGTAGATTTTGATACCAATCAAACCAACTACGAAAGAAACATGAGAATAGCATATGCGCCGGGGTCACAAAATATATGGGCAATCGCAAACTATACCAATACGGCACAGTCAGAAGGCGGAGAATATGTGCAGAAGTTTGAGAAAACTACAGGGAACAGATTATTCACCAATAATGCAAAACAGGTTTTCCCTATTACAAACGAATTGATGGTACACGACGGTAACTTACATTTGGTAGATGGTAAGCCTTATTTCATAGTTCAAAAAAGAATAAACACTGCATTGCTTCCCTATTCTTTAAATGCTGTTTTATTGAATGACAGCGGAGATTTTGCATGGACACAGCAGTATATTCCAATGGCAACCTTTAATGCCACTAAACCATATGTTTATAGTTTAAAGCTTGTAAATAATCAAAGTGTGATTGTATTTAAGGAAAATAAAACGAATGATCCGGTGGCCAATCCGCTTATTTATGCACAAAACCTCGTTATTCCTGCTACAAATCTAGGAACAAGCGATAATATTATTAAGACAAAATCAATCAAATTATATCCTAATCCTGCAACGGAGGTTATTCATTTGGATGGCGCAGAAGATTCATCTTATGCAATTTATAATGCTGCTGGCCAGTTGGTAAAATCTGGTGAAATCACGAAAGGAGAAATTGCAGTTCAGGAGCTTGTAAAAGGTCAATACATTTTGAAGCTTGAAGGAGAACAAAAAGGTATAAAATTCATTAAAAACTAATTAATTTCTTAAGACTTTAGATTTAATATCATTCATAAAATTACCTTCATTAATATTATGGAATAAGGATTCGATGTTAATTTAATTTAACTGAGAATCCTTAAACCCATAATGTTAGCAATAAAAGCTTTCATTAATGATGATTGCTTTTTAGTTTATAATTATCTGAATTTTTAAAGAACTCATTTCGACTAATGAAATAAATGAAAAACAAAGCATTCGCTTTATGACAAAAAACAACAGCATAAAACTGTATACCGTAGACACTTTAGTGCCTGCGTTTTCTCAATTAAAAGGTTTTTTAATATACAGCCTGCAAGACTTTGTAAAGCATATAGACAGTCTTGAAAAAACACATCGTCACGATTTTTATTCACTGATTATCGTTGAATCAGGAAAAGGCTCGCATACCATTGATTCTACTCCTTATTCCATCTGCAAAAACCGTATTTTTCTGTTAACTTATGGTCAGATACACGCCTGGCACGAACTAAATAATGCTAAAGGATATATAATTATTTTTACCAAGTCATTTTACAATCATATTTATACCGGAAACAACAAAATAAAAAGCGATTTAATAAATTATAATGATATTCCGTATATCGATGTTGATGATCGTTCCATCAAAGAATGGATGTCTCTTGCGCAGTTGATTTACAACGAATATCTCCGTGAAAAAAAGCAGCATAAAGAACTGATTTGTATTTATCTGAAGGCTGCTTTGGTGAAATACAGCCGCTATTATTCTTCTAACATCGAGACTATAACCGTTAAAAAAGATCATAAGCACATGCTTATACAGCAGTTTAAAGAATTGGTGGATCTAAAGTATAAACATTGGAAACTTCCAAAAAATTATGCTGATGAAATGAGCATCAGCCCACATTATTTAAATGTGCTTACCAAAAAAATAGTAGGGAAAACAACGGGATCTATCATTAAAAATAAAGTGATTTTGGAGGCAGAAAGGTTATTGAAAAATACAGATCTTACGGTAAGTGAGATTGGATATATTCTGGGTTTTAATGACAAATCAAACTTTAATAAATATTTTAAAAAACAGATGAACTGCACGCCCGAGTTCTATCGCAAAAAAGATCATTCCAACAATTAAATATTCTAAATATCTAATTATCTGCTAATTACAAACAGCACCACACAAGGTCCCTTTTGTACCTCGTACGGAATATGTTGAATGTTTAATTTTGTACCCGTCTTAGAAACCAAAACAAATGATGAAAAAAGCAATCTATAATTTCCCCTTATAGATTTCCAGAATAAGACTTTACAGATCTTATGATAATAAAATTTTGAACAAAAAATAAAGTCCTTTTTAGTACTTGATGGCGTTCTGTATTTATTTTTTGAGAATAAATTTTATTGCTAAAATACTATGAGATTAATGCATTTAATTTCACAACGATTCTAAAAACACACTAAACTAATATCCTAAAAAACAAATTAAATATAGAATTATCTATCGGTCATTCACTGAATAGATTCTCAATAAGTATTCTATAATTAAGAAAGAAAACAAATGAAAAGATTTATTTTGGCAGCAGGAATGTTAACATCTGCTGTTATGTATTCACAGGTCGGGATTGATACAGAAACTCCAAAGGCAACCTTGGACGTAGTGGCCAAGCCTACAGATATGGCAAAACCCGATGGTTTTATCGCCCCTAGGCTCACCGGAGATGCGTTAAAAGCGAAAGATGCGATATATACCGCAGACCAAAACGCTGCGATTGTATATGTGACCACGCCTTTGGCGGCTTCGAACGTAAGTGCAAAAACTGTAAATGTCACTTCTATTGGATATTTCTACTATGATGCCCCAAATGATATTTGGGTGAAGATGAGTGGCTCTGCTACAGGTATGGAACCTTGGTATAACGTAGCGACAAATCAACCGGCTGATTCTAATACTCAGAATATTTATCAAATGGGAAAAGTAGGGGTAGGAACTATACCAAGTGCAACCTCGCCATATCAGTTGCATGTCCTTAATACAGGAGCTGCTGATGATACAGCAGCTAAAGGGGGAATTAATAATTTTCTAAATAATCAAGGATCGGGAAGTAGCACCGGGATTTTAAACAATGTGATTGATAACTCTGCGAGTACAACAGTGGGAGGTACGGCTTATGGTATTCTGAGCAATGTAACTGATGTTTCAAAAAAACCTCACTCAGGTTATGGAGCAAATGTATCATATAATCTTACGGGTTTTAGGAATAATGGTGAGGCAACACATGTTCATGGTGGGTCAAATTCTGTCACTCTTAATGCAGTTGGTGGAGATCTTATCTCGGGATATTCATATGGTAATTATTCTACTGCTAGAGCTACTGCAAGTACAGGGAATTTAAGGCTTAAATCTCTTCGAGCCTATAGTGGCTATGCAGTGCCTATTTCGAACAGTGGATTTACATTTACAGCAACTGAAGTATACGGAGCACATTTGACCGTGAGACCGCAAGGTAATGGAGATGTAAATATTGTTAATGCAATTGGTGCTAGCGGACAGCTTGATTTTGAAAAAACAGGTGGCTCACTCACTACCACTGGCTATGCTACAGGCTTGCGAGCAAGTGTAGAGCTTCAAAATTCAGGAACTTATAATATAGATAAACTTATGGGCCTATATGTTCGCAGCAGACAGGATGCAACCGCAACAGCTGACATAAAAAGTTCTTATGGTATATTTATCGAGCCCTTCCGCTTTACCGGAGATACAGAAGAAAATGCCTATAATTTATTTTCAGACGGAACCAATACCAAAAACTATTTTAGCGGAAAGATAGGTATTGGAACAAAAAATCCTTCCACAAAATTAGAAGTAAATAATGGCACAATCAATGGCGCAATTAAAATTGTAGACGGCACACAGGGTGAAGGTAAAGTACTGACCAGTGATGCAAATGGTGTCGGAACCTGGCGTTCATCTGCATCATTTAAAACCACAGCTTTGGGAGTATTTCCTTCCTCTAATATTACAACACATTCAGATCTTGTAACTTTAAATACAACAGGAACCGATCCGTCTGATTCACAAAAGTATACCGGAGTTTATATAGATTTGGAGCCTGGTAAATGGATTATCAATTCAGGAATGACCATTTACTGCTTTAAGGCTGATCTTACACATTTCCAGCATGCTTATTTGTCTAATTCTCAAACTGCTGTCGTTCAAAATGACTTTCAGAATCTTGGACCTGGTGCTAATGCAGCTTTTGCAGGAAAAATTTCCAATGGTTCTGTAGAAGGTATAGATGCAGACCCTCAGCGTAATGCCAATTTCTTATCGGGATCTTCAGTAATCAATGTAACACAACCAACAAGAATATATCTGCTTTTGGAAAATAAACCAGACCTGTACTGGTCTTACTCTACTTCAGCATGGGAAAATTATTTTTATGCTCTTCCTATAAATAATTAAAAAAAAAGTAAAGCTCCTTTGCTCGATTTTCAATACAATTGCAGCATTGGGGCTTTATTTTTAATCAACAACGATGACAAAATCAAAACCAAACTACAGAAAAATATATACAGATATTCTGCAAATGAAATTCCCTCATAAAAAGGAAATATGTACCCCTATTTTGATGAAAACTTACCTGACAGAATTTGATGTTTTAGAATTGAACAAAATTATCTTCGGTGACAGCCTTTCAAGGAATAAGCTTTCCAATAATACAAGATACAGATCGTATGATACGTCTACAATTTTAAAAATTTTAGATTATCAGAAAACAAATAATTTAAGCAACATCCGGGTGGCCAAACATTTTGGTTTAAGCAGAAATACAATTGCAAAGTGGAAAAAAAGGTTTATTTAATGCTTTACAATTGCTTTTTTCTAATAATCTGAACATTTTCCCCTTTCTTCTTTTCCGTGATCCATTGTTTCAATTTCGATTCTTTTTCTTGTAGATCTTTCGTGTTGTCTGTTTCAGCCTCATACAGAATGATTGTATTGATCTTGCTGCTGTCGGTATTCGGATAATCTATTACTTTACCGATCGATATATCATAAAATTCCGGGAAAAGTATTTTAATTTCCTTCGTAAGGCTGGAGTCTTTTATAGCATATTTGTCAAGCTGGCCTCTTAAGCTGTTGATGGTGAGATCTTTTTCCGTGACAACATTATTCTGTTTTCCGATTTCACTTAAAATTTCAGATTTGATGTCGGTTGCATCCTGTTTGATGATGATTTCTGTGTTTTCAATACCAAACTCTTTTAGTTTTTTATTGATCTGCGAATACTCTTCTTTATCTATTTTTCTGGCAAAGAAAGCCAATTCTACCTTTTTGGGGGTGCTGTTGTAATTTATTTTCTTGTATATGATGATATGTCCGTTTTGGGTAAACTCTTTATTGATAAAAAGATCAATATTCTGATTAAATTTCTTTTCATTAAGCAAATTATACGCTAAATAAGAGCTTGGAATAATCATTACGAATATCAAGGCTGTAATTCCTATTTTGATCTGTTTTGCATACTTTTTATCTACCAGCTTTACAGGGCTGTATTTAAGATATTTAATAATCAAAAAGGTGGCAATACAGATAAAGAAACAGTTGATTGTATATAAATAAAAAGCCCCGAAAAAATACCCCCAGTTACCAACGGCAAGGCCGTATCCGGCAGTACATAAAGGCGGCATCAATGCAGTCGCAATGGCAACCCCGGGAATAGGATTTCCTTTTTCAACTCTTGTAATGGCGATCACTCCGACCAAGCCGCCAAAAAAGGCGATCAATACATCATATATATTGGGAGCCGTACGTGCCAAAATCTCAGATTGGCTTTCTTTGAAAGGGCTGAGTAAAAAGTAAATATAAGAAACCGTCAAACTTACTATCGTGGCAATAAGTAAATTTTTTACTGATCTTTTGAGAAGGCTGAAATTATAAGTTCCCAACGCAAAACCCGCGCCTACAATAGGCCCCATTAAAGGCGAAATTAACATCGCACCGATGATTACCGCCGTAGAATTTACATTAAGACCAACGGATGCAATTACAATTGCGCACGCCAAAATCCAAAGATTGGAACCTCTAAAAGAAATATTTGAAATTACATTCTCTAAAACCTTCTGCCTGTCTTCCTCACCCACATTGAGACTGATAAACCTAAAAAATTTTTCCATCATATTACTTTATTTTAAAAAAGAAATAAAACGGAAAGATATATCAAAAATATTTAAAGTTAAAATTTATTTTTACACGAAATCCTTAATCAGTAATGGTTTATTGTTTAAAATAACACTTTATCTTCTTTTCTCAATTCTTCCAGATATTTGCTTTTATCATCTCTGTAAAAAAGGTTCATCGTTTCAAAAGGGATCATTTTTAAATCTTTGTTTACAATATGAACGCAGGATTTCTTTACGGCACGCACATCAAAATCATGAGCATCCATAAAATTCATAATGATGATTCTGAACAAATTGTCATAATCCAGGTTTGGAGCAGAAACTTCTGGCAGACAACACAATAGCTGATTTACTTTAGGCTGCACTTTATCTACCGAAATTCCTGTACTGAAAATATCCAAAAGCTGCATCTGCAAACCTGTATCCTGCTCGTAAACGATCGTGTTTCTGGTTTCATTATTCAATAAATCAGCAGGATTGATGTATCGGGTTAAAGGTATTGTTTCACCTTCCAGCTTCAGAATATATCCCATCGCCAAAGCATCCGGATTACACGGCACAGGAATGATGTCGTCACTATTCAAAAGAGGAAATTGATTTAATATTTCCTGACGAACTTCCGTTAAAGTAATTTTTTCGTGTGCAGAATCTTCTCTGTTTCTTCCGGCAACTTCCACGGGCTGAAAGGTAATTCCGCGGACACATTTTTGTTTTAAGGCAAACTCAATCAGCTTTCCTATTTCGTCAATATTTTTTCCTTTTTGAAGAACGATCACAAGCGTTGTCGAAAGATTGAGTTCATTTAATTTTTCCAAAGCTTTCATGCGGACATTCGTCAAATCTTTTCCTCTGAAATCTTGCAAAACTTCAGGCTTAAAAGAATCAAACTGAAGATAAATCTCAAATTCGGGGGCATAAGTTGCTAATTTCTCTGCAAAACCCGGATCATTCGCAATACGAATTCCGTTGGTATTCAGCATTAAATGCTTTATCGGCTTCGTCTTGGCAATATCCATGATTTTAAAAAACTCAGGATGAATCGTCGGTTCGCCGCCGCTTATCTGTACAACATCCGGTTCGCCTTCATTTTTAACAATAATATCAAACATTGCTTCTATTTCCTGCAAAGTTCTGTGGCTTCCGTAATGTGGCGAAGACATCGCATAACACGTCGGACAGGTCAAATTACAGCGGTCTGTAACTTCCACGATCGAAAGACAACTGTGCTGCTCATGATCTACACAAAGCCCACAATCGTAAGGACAGCCGTATTCGACATCGGTTCCGAAATGAACCGGTATTTCTGATGCTTTATTGTAGTTTCTGATGTTTTTATAATATTGAACATCGGAAGCAATCATTGTTTTAAAAAACCCGTGATCCGGACATCTTTTGGTCATAAAAACCGCTTCATCTTCAATGATGATCTTCGCTCCTACTCTTTTCAGACATTCGGGGCAAAGACTGATCGTATAATCGTAATAAGTATAATTTCTTACAGGCATAATTTCATTTTTTTTACATTCCACCGCAAACAACACCGCTTATCAATCCGCAAATCAACATAGAAATAAGCATTGTCATCCAAAATTGTTTTCTGGAAAACTTTCTACCGTCTTTGCTTTCATAAATCAGCTTTACAAAAACCGTTACGACCAAAGATACAACGGCCGCCACACAAATAATTATAAGAATAATCATCGCGACCAAGCCTTCTAATCCGCCAACTTCGAGCAGTGTAAGTGTTTTCATATTTTAATTTCTTTTGGTGTTACTAAAACTGTTTTGATTTTATAAATGTAATACATCATTACACAAAGACAAACCAATTGAATTGTTCCTAAATTTCCGATAATTTCCACTTTAGGTTTAATAAAGTCTAAAAAGAATCTGAACGTAAAATAACTCAGCATAAAAAGCTGAAAAATAAAGCCTGAAGGATATTTATTTTTTCGTGAAATCATTTTCAGTTCAACCCAAAGGAAAAGTAAAAATACAATTTCATACAATGCAACAGGATGTCTCAAATATTGGTCGCCAAGATGCATTCCGAAAATTGAGCTTGTCGGCAGCCCGTAAGTTTCTTCATGCACTCCGGTAAGAAAACAGCCTATCCTGCCTATAATTATTGCTAAAATCAAAGGAAAAACAATCAAATCTCCGGTGCTCTCTTTGTGACCAACAATCTTTTTGGCCAATTCTACTCCGATCAGCCCGAAAGCCAATCCGCCAACAATCGTATTATTGGTCCAGAATCTTTTAAAATCAAAATTTTCAAAAAAAACATATGGATTTTCGAGATTTCCGATGAGCTTTGAACCAATTAAAGCGCCTGCAGTTGCTCCGATTAAAACGGCTGCAGAAGTATTGAAAGACAATTTCTCCGTTGATCTTTTCTTTAAATAAAAATAATAGCGCATTCCGAGAAATATTCCCAATGTTTCAAACACAGGATGCGCAAGAACAGTTTTGCCGAAAATATGAAAGGTTACAGGAAAATCCATGGTTTCAAAAGTAGTATATTTAAGATAAATTTTTAATTTTAATTATTAAATACTAAATCAACAGACAAAATGCGAATAGAAAATGATATAAAGCTGGGCTTTAAAGACGTGATGTTCAGACCAAAACGTTCTACATTAAAATCCCGCTCCGAAGTTGATCTCGAAAGAGAATTTACATTTCTCCATACAAAGAAAAAGTGGAAAGGCACGCCCATCATTGCAGCCAATATGGATACGGTAGGAACTTTTGAAATGGCTGTTGAGCTGGCAAAAGACAAAATAATCACCGCCGTTCACAAACATTATTCTGTGGATGAATGGAATGATTTTCTGCAAAATCAGCCTGAAAGCATTCATCAATACATCGCTTTAAGCACCGGAACCGGAAAAGCCGATGAAGAAAAAATAAAAACGATTCTTGAAAAGCACCCTAAAATTGAATTTCTCTGCATCGATGTTGCCAATGGCTATTCCGAACATTTTGTGCAGTTTGTAAAGAAAGCGAGACAGGATTTTCCGGATAAAATCATTATGGCAGGAAACGTGGTAACCGGCGAAATGGTAGAAGAGCTTCTTTTAGTCGGCGCAGATATCATAAAAGTAGGAATCGGTCCCGGCTCGGTTTGTACAACCCGTATAAAAACCGGCGTTGGTTATCCGCAACTTTCAGCGATTATAGAATGTGCTGATGCTGCGCATGGTTTGAAGGGCCACATTATTGCAGACGGCGGCTGCAAAGTTCCCGGTGATGTAGCCAAAGCGTTTGGCGGCGGAGCAGATTTTGTGATGCTCGGCGGAATGTTTGCCGGTCACGATGAAAGCGGTGGCGAAATGATTGAAGAAAACGGTAAAAAGTTTAAACTTTTCTACGGAATGAGCTCTAAAACCGCAATGGATAAACACGCCGGCGGCGTAGCAGAATACAGAGCCTCGGAAGGAAAAACCGTAAAAATAAAATATAAAGGTTCGGTGTCTGAAACTGTGAAAGATATTTTGGGTGGAGTAAGATCAACGTGTACGTATGTTGGTGCTTCGAGACTGAAAGAATTGTCTAAAAGAACTACTTTTATAAGGGTTCAGGAGCAGGAAAACCAGGTTTTTAATGATTGAACTGAACCATTAAGAAAGGATTAAGCTTTTAAGATTATTAAGGAGAATCTCTGATTAAACGTTTTATCATGTTAAATTGGAGGTGGCTTTAAGTTTAATTTCCGAAAACTTCACGCGCAGGCGAAACAAGGTTTTCCGATTACCCGAAAGTTTGTTACTAGGGTGCAACAACTTTTCGGAGTTTCCCGAAAGTCTCTTGCAGGGGTGCGACAAGCTTTCGGAGCTTCCCGAAAAGCTGTTGCTAGGGTGTAATGAGCTTTCGGGAAACTTTTGCTTCTTATCGCTTCTGACTGATTTTCAGAAATTTAACTGTTTTTTATTCTTTTTTTTGTTGGGAAACGCAAAGGCGCAAGGTATTTGGAATGTTTTAAGGCGCAAAGATTTTATCTCCGATAAAATTGGCAACGTTTATAATATTGAAATCTTTGTTTGAACGAAGTGTGTTCTTGTTCTTTAAACAACAGTTTATTTAAAAGCTTGTGTCTTTGCGAAGGTCGAACAATTCCTCAGCGTTAATTCAGGGCTAAATTAAAAAGCTGCCATCCATATTTGTATAGAAGGCAGCCTTTTTATGTTTATTTTAAAATTTTTTAAGTCAACATTCCGCCGTCAACATTCAAAACCTGACCGGAAATATAAGAAGACATTTCGCTTCCGAAGAAAACACATGCATTGGCGACATCTTCCGGCTGTCCGCCTCTTTTCAAAGGAATTCCTTCTCTCCAGCCCTGAACTGTTTTTTCGTCTAAAGCAGCTGTCATTTCAGTTTCTATAAATCCGGGAGCAATAGCATTGCAACGAATGTTTCTTGAGCCTAATTCCAGTGCAACAGATTTAGTAAAACCAATAACTCCGGCTTTTGAAGCTGCATAATTAGCTTGCCCGGCATTTCCTTTTACTCCAACTACAGAAGTCATATTGATAATAGAGCCCGATTTAGCCTTCATCATTGGCTTGATAACCGCTTTGGTAAGGTTGAATACAGAATCTAAATTTACTTTGATAATCGTGTCCCAATCGTCTTTTGACATTCTCATCAGCAAATTATCTTTTGTAATTCCTGCATTGTTGACCAAAATATCAATTTTACCAAATTCAGCCATTACTTCGTCCACTAATTTTTGAGCTGCATCATAATCTGACGCATCAGATTGGTAACCTTTAATTTGAGTAACAGAACTTAAAGCAGTTTCTAATTCTTTAGCTTTTTCTACGGAACCTGCGTAAGTAAATGCTACTTTCGCTCCTTGCTGGGCAAAAACTTCTGCAATTCCTTTTCCGATTCCTCTTGTAGCTCCGGTAATTAGCGCTACTTTTCCTTCTAATAGTTTCATATATATTAATAGTTGTTATTTATTTTAGCTAATACAAACGGATTAGTTAAAATCTATTTTCATATTTAATCTTAAAGCTGCAAAGATATACAAATTGCAATTCAAGAATCTTTATTTTAAAACTTCAAATTTTACAGTACTTTTATTTCAACGAATTATTCACAATCAAAACAATTTCGCCTTTTAAAGTTTTGCTTTTAGAAAACTCGATTAATTCATCAATTGTCCCTCTTTTGGTTTCTTCAAATTTCTTGGAAATTTCGCGGCTTAAGCTTGCTTTTGTTTCTTCGCCAAAAAACTCTTTGATTTGCTCCAAAGTTGTATTGATCTTGTGTGGACTTTCGTATAAAACAATGGTTTTTTTCTCTTCAGCCAATTGTTTCAGCTTCGTTTGTCTGCCTTTTTTGGGAGGAAGAAAGCCTGCAAACAAAAATTCATTATTTGGCAAACCTGAAACAACCAAAGCAGGAATCAGGGCTGTTGCGCCCGGAAGACAAATCATTTCAATATCATGATCTGCGCCGGCTTTCGCCAATAAATATCCGGGATCTGAAATTCCGGGAGTTCCTGCGTCGGTGATAATGGCGATATTCTGGCCGCTTTTAAGGTCTGCAATCACTTTTTCCGTAGCCTGATGCTCGTTGTGTAAATGATATGATTTTAAAGGTTTTGAGATCTCATAATGCTTCAAAAGTATTCCTGAAGTTCTCGTGTCTTCACATAAAATATAATCAACTTCTTTCAGCGTTTTTATTGCTCTGAAAGTCATGTCTTCTAAGTTCCCAACGGGTGTGGGAACAAAATATAGGATTCCGCTCAAAATTATAAAAATTTATTTTCTACCAATATCCAAAGTCTTTGAGCATATTCGTCTACTTTACTCCATTTTCTGTCGTAATAAAGCTCGCTCAGATATTCTTTTGCTTCTTCAAGATTTCTGCAACGGTTGAGCTCAGAAACTGCATTATTCAAATCGGTCTGGCTTCCTCCAAAAAGCATTTTCGTAAAAGCCATTCTGTCATTCAGATCTAGTTTAAACTCAGGCTTTTGCTTTTCGGCTTCCATGTAATTGGTCGGAATATTCGTCTTCAACAAGCTTCCTGCATCTTCTTTAGCAATAGATTCAGGTTTCTCCTGCGTTGTCTCTCTTTCTAAAGGATCATCATCAAACAGCGTCTGAATGCTTTTTAATCCTTTAATATTGGCAAGTCTTATTCTTTTCTCCTGATGATAAGCATCAAGATTTTCAAAACTTTCGTCTGAAGCCGGATTTTCCTTTTCAGATAATGGCTTATCGATTTCTACTATTTTTCTTCTTTCGGAATCTTCGGCGTTTAATGAATCTTCTTCTGGATTTTCGATATCTTTTTTGATTTCAGTGAGAATATTTTCTACGTTGGAATTTTCTGTAACAATTTCGTCTTGATATTTGAATTCTTCAGAAATATATTCATTTTCTTCGATCAGAAGTTCATCATCTAAATTTTCCGTATCAAAAATACTTGGAATTTTTTCTTTGGAGTCTTCATAAATTGTTTTTTCTTCCTCTAAATTATCCTGATTATTTTCTTCAGACGATTTGTCATCTTCTTCGATATCATTAAGCTGATTATTAAATACTGCTTCCTCTTCAGTTACTTCCTCATCAAAAATCTCTTCATCAGAATCTTCATTATTTTCAGGTTCAGAATTTTCTAAAATCCGTTCTTCATCTACAAAGCTTAAAACGTCTTTCTCTGTTTCGGAAGTTTCTGAATCATCAATTTCATCAAGCTGATCAGTAAACACATCTTCTTCTGAAACTTCTTTTTCCAAATTGTTTTCTACTATTTCTGTTTCTTCAGAATCCTTTTCTTCATCCACAGAATTTATCAGGCTTTCATGATATTCGTTTTCTACAATTTCATTAAGCTGATTATTAAAAATAGCTTCCTCTTCTTTAATTTCATTTGAAAAACCGGATTCATCTTCTCCAATCTCGTTCAGCTCATTATTAAAAATTGCTTCTTCCTCGGTCACTTCATCAGAAAAATCCTGAAAATCAACCGATTGATTCATCACAGAATCTCCTATTTTTTCCGAAAACCGTGAATTTCCGTTTTTATAATATTCTACATTCTTTTCCAATAGCGCTAAAAAAGAAATCCTGTTCATAAGCTCATCTACAAGATCCTGCTTAGAAACTAAGTCGTCAACATTATTTATTTTGCCCAAAATACTAATGATATTCTTGGATTCAAAAAAAATATTTTCCTTTAAATCTTGGATATTCTGCATAGAAGAATCTTATTAAAATTTGCTTACTTTTGATCTTAAAATATTACGGCTAAAATAACAAATGTTTTTAGAAAATACAATTAATCATTCCAAACAAAGCGGTTGGATGGAAGTTATTTGTGGCTCAATGTTTTCCGGAAAAACCGAAGAGTTGATCAGAAGACTGAGAAGAGCTGAAATGGCGGGGCAGAATGTGGAAATTTTTAAACCCAAAACAGATACGAGATATTCTGATGAAGATGTCGTTTCTCACAATAAAAACAAGATCCGAAGCACCGCAGTAGAAAATCCTAACGAAATTATTCTTTTGGGATCAAATTGTGACGTGGTAGGAATTGATGAGGCCCAATTCTTTGACGAAAGTATTGTAGAAGTAGCGAATGAATTGGCAAACAACGGAATAAGAGTCGTAATTGCAGGCCTGGATATGGATTTCTTGGGTCGCCCTTTCGGACCGATGCCCAATTTGATGGCAACAGCTGAATATGTGACCAAAGTGCACGCTATTTGCAAGAGAACCGGGAATTTGGCTAATTATTCGATGAGGATTTCTCAGGGAAATAATTTGGTTGAATTGGGAGAAACAGAAAGTTATGAAGCAGTAAGCCGCCGTGTTTTTATTGAGGAAGTGCTTTTGAAGAAGAAAAATGGTTAATTTAGGTTTTAGATTAATATTGAGCTGGAAATATTTTAGTAAAACGCAAAGGCGCTAAGAAATTTATTTGAGTTCCGTTTTTAAGGCGCCAGGATTTATCTTTGATGAAATTTTGAGATGTAATTTGCTGAAAGTCTTTGATTTTTTGCACCTTAAATATTTTTGTAAACTTTGCGCCTTTTGTGATTTTCCAACCAAATAGAAAATATAAGAAGAAGGAAGTTGATGAATTATACAGTAAACGAAATTGCAGCGATCACCAATGCACATATCTTTGGTGATAAAGAACTAATTATCAAAAATATAGCTTTTGATAGCAGGATCATTTATTCAACAAAAAATGCTGCGTTTATTGCAATTAATACCAAAAAAAATTCAGGAGAAAAGTTTATAGAATCTGCAATCGACAGAGGAATCAATATCATTATTTCCGAACATCAATATCCACATTTTGAAAATATTACATGGATTATTGTTGAAAATACAATTGATTTTCTTCAAAAACTGGCTCAATATCATTTTGAACATTCCAATTTGCAATCAATCGGAATTACGGGTAGCAACGGAAAAACTATTTTAAAAGAATGGCTTTATCAATGTCTTTGGAACGAATTTCCGACAGTAAAAAGCCCGAAAAGTTTCAATTCGCAAATCGGTCTTCCTCTTTCTCTGCTTCAAATTAACAATTCTCATGAATTAGGAATTTTCGAAGTTGGAATTTCCAAACCCAACGAAATGGAAAAACTGGAAAACATTTTTCACCCGCAAATCGGGCTTTTAACTCACATCGGAACCGCACACGCTGCCAATTTCGATTCTGAAGAAGAGCTGATTGATGAAAAGATAAAGCTTTTCAAAAATTCCGATGTTATTATTTACAATGGAGATAATTCATTGGTTTCCAATAAAATAAAAGAGCTGTATTCTGGTAAAAAATTAATCAGTTACGGCTTGAGTAATGAAAATAATGTTTTCTTTAAAAATGATTTTTCTAAAGATGAAAACTTCATTGTTGAATATTTCGACGAAGAAATCTGTTTTCCTGTTCATCAACGTGACGAAGCGACCTTAACGAATGTTTTAGCTTTGCTTACCGTTTTAAAAGAATTAAATGTTGAAAATAAAAAAATTATTGAAAAAATAAATACTTTAAAAGCTGTAGAAATGCGGCTGGAAGCCATTGAAGGAATTAAAAGCAATATTATTATCAACGATTCTTTTAACCTCGATCTGGATTCCCTTAAAACGGCTTTACAGTTTTTAAACGAATATAAGAAACCTAAAAAATCGTTGGTTTTAACAGATATTGTTGGCGTAAATTCAAATTCGCAAGAACTTTACGAAGAAGTTTCTGATTGGATAAATGAACAAAACTTCGATTCCGTTTTTCTGATAGGAAATGAAATAACGCAATTCAGCAATTTATTTAAATCTAAAACTTTTACTTTCATTAACACTAATGAACTTATTGAAAGTAAATATCTTACAGAAATTGAAAATCAAATCATCCTTTTGAAAGGTGCAAGAAAATTTGAAATAGAAAAAATAAAGGATTTACTTGAGCTCAGAAAGCACGATACTGTTTTGGAAGTGAACCTGAATTCTATTCTTCATAATATCAATTATCATAAATCTTTACTTAAGCCTGCAACCAAAATGATGGCAATGGTAAAAGCAAATGCTTATGGATTAGGAAGTTATGAAATTTCAGAATTCCTGCAACATCATCACATAGATTATCTGGGTGTTGCTTATGCCGATGAAGGAGTTGAGCTACGCAAAAAAGGAATTACCACACCTATTGTTGTGATGAATCCTGAACAGCACAGCTACGATGCTGTGATTCAATACAATCTGGAGCCTGAAATATACAGCTTCAGGGTTTTGGAATTATTTTATGAAGCTGTTCAGAAATCCGGATCTGATAAAAATTATCCTATTCATATTAAGCTAGAAACTGGAATGCATCGTCTTGGTTTTAAAGAATATGAATTGGATCAGTTAATCCAAAGTTTGAAATATAAAAATTTAAAAGTCGAAAGTATTTTTAGCCATTTATCATCTTCTGATATTCCTGCTGAAAAAGAATTTACTTTAAATCAGTTGGAAACTTTTGATAAACATTCAAGATATTTAATTGAAAATCTTGGCTATCAACCGCTTCGCCATATTTTAAATTCTTCGGGGATAACAAATTATACTGATTATCAATACAATATGGTAAGAATTGGCATTGGAATGCTTGGTGAGTCTTCAAATCCTGAAATTCAGAAACAGTTGCATTCCAGCGTGAGTTTCAAAACGGTAATTTCACAAATATCTTTGGTAGAAAATGGAGAATCAGTTGGTTACAGCAGGAAATTTAAGGCTGAACATTTAACTAAAATTGCTACAATTCCTGTCGGTTATGCAGACGGAATTCCGAGATTAATCGGAAATGAAGTCGGAAATGTAGGCATCAATAAAACCTTAGCGCCAATTGTCGGAAATATTTGTATGGATATGATGATGATCAATGTTGATCATATTCCAAATGTAAAAGAAGGTGATACGGTGATTGTTTTTAATGCAAAACCAAGCCTTAAAGAATTTGCAGATTATTGCAAAACAATTACTTACGAAGTGCTAACCTCGATCTCTCCCCGTGTAAAACGGATTTATATAAAAGACTAATTATGAAAAAAATCTTGTTCCTTTTATTCCTGTTCCAAATGCTTTTATTTCAATCCCAGATAAAAGATGGTTTGGTAATTCCAAAAAATCCGAAAATCGGCCTTTCTTTGGCCGGAGGTGGTGCCAAAGGCTTTGCTCATGTTGGTGTTTTGAAAGTTTTAGATTCTTTGGGAGTAAAAGTAGACTATATTTCCGGAACAAGCATGGGAGCTATTGTCGGCGGACTGTACGCTGCGGGATATACAGGAAAAGATATCGAAAAGATTGTAATGGATACCGATTTCTATTCTTTAATAAGAGACCCAAAATCACGTACGGAAAGCACTTTCTTTAATAAATCTGTTGACAAATATCTTTTATCAATTCCTTTAAAAAACGGAAAAGTTAACCTTCCGTCTTCGATCAGTTCGGGACAGAAAAATGTTTATTTGTTGAAAAATTTATTAAAAAATGTTTCCACGATTGATGATTTTTCAAAATTGCCTATTCCTTTTATGTGCGTTGCTACCAATTTGGAAAGTGGAAATATGAAGATTTTTGAAAACGGTGATTTGGTACAGTCCATAATGGCAAGTTCTGCTTTTCCTTCGCTGATGGATCCTGTAAAAATTGGTGACAGCATTTATATAGATGGTGCAATGACGGTAAATTATCCTTCAAAGCCGCTAAAAGATAAAGGAATCGATATTGTTATTGGTGTAGATCTTAATCAGGATTTATCGAAAAGGGAAGATTTAAACAATATTATTGCGATTCTGAACCAGGTAATCGATTTTGGAATCCAAAAAGATACACGACGTCAATACAAACATACAGACATCAACATAAAGCCAAATCTTATCGGAATGACCGCTACAAGCTATGATGATAAGAAAAAAATCCTTGACAGCGGTTATGTGGAAGGTCTCAAATATGTCGATATTTTGAATGAATTGCCGAAACGGTCTTTTGACCGACTCAGACATCCTGTAAATCCTATTTATTCGAATGTTTATAAGATTGACAGCATTGCATTGGAAGGAGCGAGAATTTACGCTAAAAACTATGTTTTAGGTAAAATGGGACTTCGTATTCCTTCGATGCAGACTTATGGAAGCATCAACAAAGGAATTGACAAATTGGTGGCAACCAACAATTATCGTTTTATTAATTATGATATTATGACTGCCAACAATATCAATTATCTGAAATTATACGTAACAGAAGATGATGCAAGACATTTTTTAAAATTCGGGCTGCATTATGACGAAATTTTTAAGACCGGATTATTGCTTAATTATTCTGCAAAAAGACTGCTTTTTAAAAACTCCAACCTTTCATTTGATGTTATTGTCGGTGACAAACCACGTTATTATTTGAATTATTTTATTGATAACGGATATATTCCGGGCTTTGGAATTTACTCTTCAGGAATGAGTTTCGATTTAAAAGGAAATGATAATATCACACTTGATCAATGGGAATGGCTCAGAAATGAAGCCTATATTCAGTCGGTTTGGAAGGATAAGTTTGCAATTGGTGCCGGTTTGAGCCATGATTATTTCAAAGCAGAAATGAACGGAACCAATGTACGATACAACCGTTTTCTCAATCCTTATGTTTTTCTGAAAAGTGATACCCAAAATGACAGAGATTTTCCAAGAAAAGGCTTTTATCTTAATGCCGAGGGTAAAGTAATCGACTTAATGAAATCTGAGGTTGAAAAAAGAGTCGTTCAGGTAAAAGCAGATATTAGGATCAATATTCCACTTTCAAAACAGTTTAGCTATCATCTTAATTTGTACGGCGGAATCACGATCGGAGATAATCTTCCGCAATTTTATCAATACAGATTGGGTGGTATTTTTGAGCAAAATGTGATCAATTTCAAAACTTTTAATGGCTTTTATTTTGCACAGCTCAATTCCAACAATGTTGCTTTGATTTCAAATGATATTCAATTTAAATTTTATAAAAACTTTTTCCTGAGCGGAAACTTTTCTTTTGCAAACTTATCAGATGATATAAGTTTTGAAGATGCTGTAAAAGTAAATTACAGCTCTGTAGGAATAATGGCGGGATACAAATCTCCTTTCGGACAGATTAAATTCAACTTCAGCCATTCACTTAAAAATAATCAAAAAGGCATATTCAGTGTTATTTTAGGACACTGGTTTTAAAACAATGATACAATTCTTTTACGAAAACCTACCGGAATCTGTCAATACAGAGTATACAAAATGGCTGGAAGAAATCATTCTTTCAGAAGAAAAAAAACTTGGTGATATCAATTATGTATTCTGTGACGATGAATATTTGCTCAAGATCAATCAGGATTATCTGCAGCATGATTATTACACCGATATCATTACTTTCGATTCTGTGAAAGGTAAAACAATAAGCGGAGAGATTTTCGTATCTTTGCAGCGCATTTCAGACAACGCTTCTACCCTATCCAAAAACTACGAAGAAGAATTAAGAAGAGTCTTGGCTCACGGTATTCTACATCTATGTGGTTATAAAGATAAATCAGAAGAAGAAGAGCAGGAAATGCGAAGCAAAGAAGACTTTTATATTGCAAAATATAATTAGGAGCTAATTCCCGCTGTCCGTACTCGCTTTTTTTCTTTTTCAAAGAAAAAAGAGCAAACAAATGCTACCATCGGGGCTAGAAACCACGGAATACAGGCGATTTTAAGCCTCATTCCGACACAATGTTTCACGTGAAACATTTTATACAGAATTTAAAAATTTAAGGCTTAAATAAGCAATTAAAATGATTTCAGAAATATATGATGTAATTGTAGTAGGTGCAGGTCACGCTGGTTGTGAGGCTGCTGCTGCTGCTGCCAATTTAGGATCAAAAACTTTATTAGTTACCATGAATATGCAGACCATCGGACAGATGAGCTGTAACCCGGCAATGGGTGGAATTGCCAAAGGACAAATCGTAAGAGAAATAGATGCAATGGGAGGTTACTCTGGAATTATTGCTGACAAATCTGCGATACAATTTAAAATGCTGAACCTTTCAAAAGGTCCTGCTATGTGGTCTCCAAGAACACAGAACGATAGAATGCTTTTCGCAGAAGAATGGCGTTATGCATTAGAAAATACTCCCAATCTTGATTTCTTTCAGGATATGGTGAAGAGCTTAATTATAGAAAATAATAAAGCAGTAGGTGTTGTAACTTCTCTAGGAATTGAAATCAGGTCAAACTCTGTAGTTCTTACCAATGGTACTTTCCTGAACGGATTAATCCACGTTGGTGATAAACAATTAGGAGGCGGAAGAATGGGTGAACCAAGAGCTTTCGGAATTACCGAACAATTGGTTTCTCTAGGTTTTGAAGCTGGAAGAATGAAGACCGGTACTCCGCCAAGAGTAGATGGAAGAAGCCTTGATTATTCTAAAATGGAAGAACAAAAAGGAGACGAAAATCCACAAAAATTCAGCTATTTAGATAGCCCTAAATTAACCAAACAATTAAGCTGTCATATCGTTTATACTAACGAAACTGTACACAACATTTTGCGTGAAGGATTCGACAGAAGTCCAATGTTCAATGGTACAATTCAAAGTATAGGCCCAAGATATTGTCCAAGCATTGAAGATAAAATCAACCGTTTTGCAGAACGTACAAGGCATCAACTTTTTGTAGAACCTGAAGGTTGGAAAACTGTTGAAATTTATGTAAACGGATTCAGTTCGTCTCTTCCGGAAGATGTTCAGATCAAAGCAATGAAACATATTCCTGGATTTGAGAATGTAAAAGTATTCCGTCCCGGTTATGCTATTGAATATGATTACTTCCCTCCTACTCAACTAAAGCATACTTTAGAAACAAAACTGATCGAAAATTTATATTTCGCAGGCCAGATTAATGGTACAACAGGATACGAAGAAGCAGCCGGACAGGGCTTAATTGCGGGCATTAATGCACACAATAAGGTTCATGACAAGGATGAATTCATTCTTAACAGAGATGAAGCTTATATCGGCGTTTTAATCGATGATTTGATTACAAAAGGTACAGAAGAACCGTACAGAATGTTTACTTCTCGTGCAGAATACAGATTGCTTTTGAGACAGGATAACGCAGACATCAGATTAACGGAAAAAGCTTATAAACTAGGATTAGCAAAAGAAGACAGACTAAAAAAGGTTGAAGAGAAAATCGCTAAAAGCCAGGAACTTGAAGCTTTTCTTCGCGAAACTTCTTTAAAGCCCGGAATTATTAATCCTATTTTAGAAAGTATTGAAAGTAATTCTGTTGACCAAGCTTACAGAGCTTCTCAATTTCTTACAAGACCAAATATCACTTTAGATAAACTGGATGAAATTGATTCTATAAAAGAAGTAACTTCTCAATATAGCGATGAAGTAAGAGAACAGGCTGAAGTTAATATCAAGTATAAAGGCTATATAGAAAAGGAAAAAGAGAACGTTGCAAAGCTAAACAGACTCGAAAATGTGAAAATTCCAGAGGATTTCGACTTTCTAAAGCTGGCAAGCCTTTCTGCTGAAGCTAAGCAAAAAATGACAAAAGTAAGACCAAAAACTTTAGCTCAAGCAGGAAGAATTAGCGGTGTTTCGCCTGCTGATATTAATGTTTTAATGGTTTATTTAGGCAGATAAAGTAACATGTTTCACGTGAAACATTTAATAATTTTGAAAATTAATATGAGATTTGAGGCTAATTAGTTTCAAATTTCATTTTTTACAATAGCAGACAACTCATGAAAATTAAAGATCATTTTCTTTCACAAGAAATATTTGAAATCAAAGAAATAAATGTAAAAGGAGTTTATAAAACCACTCCTATTCCATCCAATATTTCTAAATATTATGAAAGTGAAAATTACATTTCTCATCATCAGGATTCAGGAAGTTTAAAAGAAAAATTATATAAATTTTTACAATCTTTTAATCTGCAATACAAAAAAACAATCCTTATTGATAGAATAAAAAAGAGTTCTAAAGTTTTGGATTATGGTTGCGGTGCGGGAGAATTTGTTAAATATATAGAAAATGATTTTGAAACTTTTGGCTTTGAACCTAATTTAGATGCCAGAAAAGCGGCTCAAAATAAAATATCAAAAGCGAAAATAATCGATAATTTAGCCAACATTGAGGATGGAACTTTAGATGCAATTACATTATGGCATGTTTTTGAGCATATCGAAAATCAGGATGAAATGTTGGAGATTTTTCATAAAAAATTGAAAGAAAAAGGATTATTAATTATTGCTGTTCCCAACCCTACTTCTTACGATGCAAAACATTATAAAGATTTCTGGGCAGCTTATGATGTACCAAGACATATTTATCATTTTTCAAAAAACGGTATGGAAAATCTTATTTCAAAGAAGCCAAATTGGAAAATGAGAAAAATTAAACCTTTGATTTTAGACTCTTATTATATTTCGATGCTGAGCGAAAAATACAAAAAATCACCCCTATTTTGGCTAAAAGCAATTGTTCATGGAACGATTTCTAACATAAAAGCATTATTTTCCAACGAATTTTCAAGTTTGATATACATCGTCGAAAAAAAATAGAAAATCGATTTTTAAGCTATTTCTGAAAGCCAATTTTTAGAATTTTTGAAAAATAATCTTTAACAATTATTTCTTACATAATTTAAATTTTCAAACTTTTAAAATTTATAACCTTTAGATTAGGCTAAACTATATTTTTAAAACAAACTAGATAGAAATTATCTTTTATTATAAATACTTAATTCAAAAAACAAAAAAGTCCGCCGAAATTCAGCAGACTTAAATTTTATACTTTTATAAAAATTTATTGATTGATAGCAGCAATACCGGGAAGTTCAAGGCCTTCTAAACTTTCCAACATCGCACCGCCTCCCGTAGAAACGTAACTCACTTTCTCATCATAGCCAAACTGCTTTACAAAAGCTACACTGTCTCCTCCTCCAACTAAAGAGAAAGCTCCCATTTTTGTTGCTTCCGCAATACTGTCACCAAGGGCGATAGTTCCGGCAGCGAAATTTGACATTTCAAAAACTCCGATTGGACCATTCCATAAAATTGTTCTGGAATTTAATAAAACATCATTAAACTGCTCGCGAGATCTTGGGCCTGCATCCAGTCCCATCCATCCTTCAGGAATTTCATAGATATCAGTTTCTTTTCTATCTGCATCATTACTGAAACTTTCAGCAATTACAGTGTCTGAAGGTAAATATACTTTTACATTATGCTCTTTTGCTTTACCTAAAATTTCTAATGCTAAAGGTAATTTATCTTCTTCTACCAAAGAATTTCCAATCTTACCACCCAAAGCCTTAATGAAGGTAAAGGCCATGCCTCCGCCAATAATTAAATTATCAACAGCAGGTAAAATATTTTCTATAATGGTAATTTTAGTTGAAACTTTAGAACCGCCAAGAATAGCTGTAACGGGCTTTTCACCACTTTTTAAAACTTTATCAATTGCTTTTAATTCATTTTCCATTAATAAACCGAAAAATTTAGTTGAAGGAAAATAACCAGCAATTACAGCTGTAGAAGCGTGCGCTCTGTGAGCTGTTCCGAAAGCGTCATTTACATAAGCATCAGCAAGTTTTGAAAGTTGCTCAGCAAATGCTTCATCTCCTTTTTCTTCTTCACTATGAAAACGCAGATTTTCTAACAATAAAATTTCTCCCGCCTGAAGTTCAGAAGCAGCTTTTACTGCCTTTTCACCGATCGATTCTTCTACAAACTTCACTTCATGTCCAAGAACTTCAGAAACGTCATTTACGATATGCTTTAGAGAAAACTCATCTTTTACTTCTCCTTTTGGCCTGCCCAAATGCGTCATTAAAATCACAGATCCGCCGTCTTTAAGGATTTTTTCTACTGTTGGCTTTACTGCTGCAATTCTTGTATTATCCGTTACTTTCAACTGATCGTCCTGCGGAACATTGAAATCTACTCTTACTAAAGCTTTTTTATCTTTGAAATTGAAATCATTGATTGTTTTCATATGTACTTTATAATTATTTTCTTGGTCATCTGGAATCGACTTTTGGTTAAATGTTGTGAAAAACTAAAGCCTGCCGATTTCATAAATATTTTTGAATTTTCTCTTCACAAATGTAAGATTTTAAACTTTTTCAAAACATCCAAAAAGCTAAAAGTTTTCAAAAAAGTTATCACAATCCTATTATCCAATAATCAACATTATTTTTTCTTTATTTATAAAAAAGAATGATAGCTGTTGTTGAGTGTTGTGAATTTCGGGGATAACTTTTCTGATAAAACTTCATAACATATAGTTTGAATTCAATTCATATTTAATTCACAATGTAAATTATTGAAAGCGTGAATAATTTAAGACTTATCAACAGATATTAATAACTTTTAGACAACACCCTTTATTAGTTACTTTACTATGGAGAAAACAAAGATTAATCCCCGGAAAGATTTTGAAAGTTTTGTATTGAGTTTGCGTAACATTAGTTCATTAGTAAATTTTAGTATTCAAAAAACAATTAGTTTGAGAAAGTTTTCCACAGTTATTCACACTGCTTTTCACATTTTACCAGTCATTAAATAACAATTTATATTTTATACTTAAATTTGTAGAGAATAAATCTAATAAGTACATCATCAATTATGAAAAGAAAGATCGCTATTGCCGGAGATCATGCCGGTTTTGAGTATAAAGAGATCATCAAAAAACATCTTGAAGAGCAGTTTGAAGTTCAGGATTTCGGTACTTTTTCTACAGAAAGTGTAGATTATCCGGATTTTGTACATCCTGCAGCAACATCGGTAGAAAACGGAGACAGCGAACTGGGAATCCTTATTTGCGGAAGCGGAAATGGTGTGCAAATCACAGCCAATAAGCATCAGAAAATACGTTGTGCATTGTGCTGGATGCCGGAAATTGCTGTTTTGGCGAGACAACACAACGATGCCAATATGATCTCAATTCCTGCAAGATTTATTTCTAAAGAAGTTGCGATTGAGATTGTCAATAATTTTCTTTCGACCGATTTTGAAGGCGGAAGACATCAAAACAGAGTAGATAAAATTGCTTTCTGCTAAATGTAAAGTCCTGTAAATCAAATTACAGGACTTATTTATTTTTAATACCTTATATTTGCATCATCAAATAGAAATTACCAGTCTATTTATTCCACTAAAACCTCAAACAACATTTATCAAAGGTTTTCTCCCTCTTCTCCTTATTTGTATTAAATTTATACAGACTAAAAAAATCCACTTATTAAAGACTTGGAAAGAAAATTGATATTATTCAATTTAAAGAATTATTAAAATGAAAAAGAAAAAATATATAAGTCAGAAAAATGACTCAAAACTCTTGGAAATCGGAAGATTGATTCTAAGTTTCATGAATCAAAACCAAACCAAAATATACAATTATAAGCAAATCTCAGACGGAATAGATTATAAAAATCCGAGACAGCGCGAATTGGTGATTCAGGCTTTGCACAAACTTTTGTCAAACCAAAGAATCAAAGAAACAGAAAAAGGAAAATATATCATCAATCTCAATATTGAAGGAACTTTAACAGGAATTATAGATTTTAATCAGTCTGGAAACGCCTATGTAAAAGTAGAAAATTTAAAAGACGATGTTTTCGTACATTCAAAAAACGTGAAAGACGCTTTACAAGGCGATAAAGTTCTTATTGTTACCTATAATTTTAAAGGTAAAAAGATGGAAGGCTCCGTGCTTGAAGTATTGGAAAGAAGCCGCACAGAGTTTGTAGGAACTTTTCAGCTCGTTCCTCACAAAGAATTCGGGTTTGTTGTGTGTGATAAAAAAACCATTAACACAGATATTTTTATTCCGAAAGGTAAAATCAACGGCGCTGAAAATGGAAATAAAGTAGTGGTAAAAATGCTCGAATGGAAGCTTGGTGATAAAAACCCGGAAGGCGAAATTCTTCAGGTTTTAGGTGCGCCTGGAGAACATGAAACTGAAATTCACTCCATTTTAGCAGAATACGGCTTGCCTTACGATTTCCCTGAAGAAGTGGAAAGAGATGCCGATAAAATCGACAGAAGAGTTACTGATGAAGAAGTTGCAAAACGCCGAGATATGCGTAAAATCTGCACATTTACAATTGACCCAAAAGATGCAAAAGATTTTGATGATGCCTTATCTATTCAAAAATTAGACAACGGAAACTGGGAAATCGGGGTTCATATCGCTGATGTTTCGCATTATGTAGTTCCTGGAACGATGTTGGATGATGAAGCGTATGAAAGAGCAACTTCAGTTTATTTAGTTGACAGAGTTGTTCCGATGTTGCCCGAAGTTTTAAGTAATGATGTTTGTTCACTTCGTCCGAACGAGGATAAATTTACTTTTTCCGCAGTTTTTGAAATGAATGATCAGGCTGAAGTTATAAATCAATGGTTTGGAAGAACCGTGATTCATTCGGACAGAAGATTTACTTATGAAGAAGCTCAGGAAAGAATTGAAACTAAAGAAGGTGATTTAACGGAAGAAATTTTAGTTCTGGATAAGCTCGCAAAAATCATGCGTCAGAAAAGAATTAAAAACGGTGCAATTACCTTTGACAGAAGTGAAGTTCGCTTTAATTTGAATGAAAATAATGAACCAATCGGAGTTTATTTTAAAATAAGTAAAGATTCAAATCATTTGATTGAAGAATTTATGCTTTTGGCCAACAGGAAAGTCTCTGAATTTGTTTCCTTGAAAAAAGGTCAACCGAATAACAATACGTTTATTTATAGAATTCACGATGATCCGGATCCTGCAAAACTAGAGGCTTTGAGAGATTTTGTTTCTACTTTCGGATATAAAATGGATTTGGCAAATACCAAAAAAGTTGCCGAATCTTTAAATAATCTACTTCAGGATGTAAAAGGTAAAGGTGAAGAAAATATGATCGAAACTTTGGCAATGCGAAGCATGAGTAAGGCGATCTATTCCACAGAACCGATTGGACATTACGGTCTTGGCTTTGATTATTATTCGCACTTCACGTCTCCTATTCGTCGTTATCCGGATTTACTTGCGCATCGTTTGCTTCAGCATTATTTGGATGGCGGAAAGTCTCCTGACAAAAATGAGCTTGAAGAGAAAGCAAAACATTGCAGCGCAAGAGAAAGGCTGGCAGCCGATGCAGAAAGAGATTCTATCAAGTTTATGCAGGTAAAGTTCATGGAGAAGCATTTGGGAGAAACCTTCAAAGGAGTGATTTCTGGAGTGGCCGAATTTGGTTTCTGGGTAGAAATCCCTGAAAATGGAGCTGAAGGCTTAATAAAATTAAGAGATTTAATGGATGATTCTTACACTTATGATAAGTCTACACATGCGGTTTATGGTTCCAAAACAGGAAAAAGATATCAATTGGGAGATCAGGTTCATATTAAAGTGATAAAGGCCAATTTAATTCAAAAACAACTGGATTTTAAGATTGTTGATGAAAATTAAGCGATAAATTATTCCGTTTGAAAATAACATATTTAAAAGACTGCCAAATGGCGGTCTTTTTTTGTTCTGAAACTTCAGATATTTTTTAAATAAAAGCTTAAAAAGATCATTTTTAAAGACAAATAGAAATATAATTTTTAAATTTGGGATAGAAACAAATATTGGATGTTTGAACTTGTATTTTCGGCCATTGGTCTGGGTTTCATGTTGAGCCTGGTTTTTATAGGTCCTATTTTTTTCCTTTTAATAGAAACCAGTTTTTCACGAGGCCCGAAACACGCTTTAGCATTGGATTTGGGCGTTATTACAGCAGATCTGTTATGTATTATTGCAGCCTATTATGCAAGCGCGGATATTGTTGATTTGATTGATAAACATCCGGGTTTTTACAGAATTACGGCGATTCTTATCCTTGCGTACGGAATTATAATGATGGTTACAAGAACCAAAATGCACTTGCCGGGAGAAGAAAAACTGATCAGTCAGAATTATTTTAAAACTTTTTTAAACGGATTTCTTTTTAATCTTCTCAATGTTGGTGTTATCCTTTTTTGGCTGGTTACAGTGATTGGCGTGAGAAACCAATATCCTGATACTGAAAGCGTTATACTTTATTTAGGAATTGTGATTGCTACTTATCTAATGATCGATTTTGTTAAAATTTTTCTTGCCAAGCAGTTTCATTATAAATTAACTCAAAGATTGGCTAATAATATCCGAAAAGGAGTTGGTGTCGTTTTGATCCTGTTTAGTTTTTTCATATTTCTTCAGAGTTTTAAAATGTTTAATCAGTTTGATAAGCAATTGGAAGAAGCAGAGCAAAAAGAACTGAAATTCAAAAAAAATCAATGAAAAAAATAATTTTTCCAAAACTTCTTAAAAAAGGCGATAAAATAGCGGTCATTTCTCCGGCTGGAGCTGTAGATCCAAAGCATCTCGAAAAGGGATTAGAAATGATAAAAAATAAAGGTTTTGAGCCTGTTTTAGGGGAAAATCTTTATACAAAATTTGCAAACGGTTACAATTATGCCGGCACGGAAGAACAGCGAACAGAAGATATCAATTGGGCTTTGAATGATCCTGAAATTTCAGCAATTTGGGCTTCAAGAGGCGGTTACGGATGCCAGCATTTAGTTGAGAATCTTGATTTGAAAGCTTTTACAAAAAACCCTAAATGGTACATCGGATATTCGGATAATACCGTTATTCAAAGCTATTTGTTGAAAAAAGGATTTGCTTCGATTCACGGGCAAACGGTTAAAACTTCAAGTTTTGGCGTTACCGATGAAAGTTATGATCTGACTTTTGATATTTTAAAAGGAAAAAAACTGAAATACAGTTTAGAACCAAATCAATTTAACAAGAAAGGAAATATTGAAGGTGAATTAATTGGAGGAAATTTAGCCTTGGTTTATGCGCTTTTAGGAACGAAATATTCATTTGATTTTAAAGATAAAATTTTATTCATTGAAGAAATTGGTGAAAATTTTTATGCATTAGACCGAATGATGATGAGCTTAGAACTGGCTGGCGTTTTTAGAAAAATCAAAGGATTTATTGTTGGTGGAATGACCAATATGGGCGATGAAAAAGAAAATAAAAATTACGAAGAAAGCTTTGATGAATTTGCTTATCAACTGATTTCGGACAGAATCTCAAAGTACAGTTTTCCTGTAGTTTTTGGCTTTCCGAATGGACATATTCATGAAAATAAGCCGTTGATTATTGGCGGAAATGTGAAAATGAAGGTTGAGAATAAGGTTAAAATTGAATTTTAATAATCTAACCGCTCAAAACTTACAACTCACAAAAGATGGCTTCACACAACGAATTCGGAAAAATAGCAGAAGATTTAGCGGTTGAATATTTGATAAAAAACGGCTATAAAGTTCTTGTGAGAAATTTCCGTTTTCAGAAAGCCGAAATTGATATTATTGCCGAAAAAGACAATTTAATCATCATCACTGAAGTAAAAGCGCGCTCAACTGATGCTTTTATGCTGCCGCAGGAAGCCGTAAACAAAAGGAAAATATCATTAATCGTCTCCGCTGCCAATCATTATTTGGAAGAGTTTAATAAAAATCTGGAAGCAAGATTTGATATTATTTCGGTGCTACCCGACGAAAAAGGAAAATTAATTATTGAACATATCATTGATGCGTTTGAAGCGTTTGACGCAAATTAATTGATAACATATTTTATACAATTAAGATATACATTTTACAAGAAATGAAAACAATACTCATTACCGGAGCCACTTCCGGAATCGGAAAATCTACTGCTGAGCTTTTTGCAAAACAGGGAAACAGAATCATTATTTGCGGAAGAAGAACGGAAGTTTTAGAATCTGTAAAAAACGAATTATCAGCCTTAACTGAAGTTTTTAGTTTAAAGTTTGATGTCAGAAATCTTGAGGAAGTTGAAAATGCCATCAATTCTCTTCCCGAAGAATGGAAAAACATCGATGTTCTGATTAATAATGCAGGAAATGCACACGGTTTGGAACCTCTTTCTGCAGGAAGTACGGAAGATTGGGATTCTATGATCGACGGAAATGTAAAAGGAATTTTATATGTATCTAAAATGCTGATTCCGATGATGAAAGAAAGAAATTCGGGTCATATTATCAACATAAGTTCTGTCGCTGCAAGACAAACGTATGCAAACGGCGTCGTTTATTGTGCCACAAAAAAGGCGGTTGATGTAATTTCTGAGGGGATGAGAATTGAGCTTACCGAATTTGGAATCAGAGTGACCAATATTCAGCCGGGTGCGGTTTCTACAGACTTTTCTTTAGTAAGATTTAAAGGCGATCAGGAAAGAGCGGCAACAGTTTATGCAGGTTATGAAGCCTTAAAAGCAGAAGATATTGCTGATGCGATTGCATATTGTGTGAATGCTCCGCAACATGTTACGGTTTCAGATATGACAATTTATCCGAGCGCTCAAAGTGAACCCAGAACGATTTACAGAAAATAAATTGAAAAAATTATCACTTTTATTTCTGCTTTTTTCATTAAGTTTTTGGAATTGTCAGAACATAAAAATACCTCAGAAAGACGCAAAATTTTTTGAAAGTATTTCACTTTTAGATCAATATATGCAGAATAATGATGATAAGATTGTTGATATTCTGTGTTCGGACGTTTCTTTCGGTCATTCCAATGGTTGGATCCAGAATTTAGACGATTTTAAAAAAGATTTTGCTTCAAGAAAAGTCATTTATAAAAAAATCAAACAAATTGAAATTTCTGAATTTAAAAAGCATAAAAACTTTGCAAGCATCAGAAGAACGGTAAATGTTTCCGGACTTTATAAAGATCAAAAATTTGAAATGAAACTGGCTTTACTTGAAATCTGGATTAAAAAGAAATCTGCATGGAAACTTTGGAGCCGGCAAAGTGTAGAAATAAAGCCATAAATTTGCAAAAATTCTTTACCCAAATGAAAATCCTATACCTCGAAACCTCTTCCAAAAACTGTTCGGTTGCCATTTCGGATGACGAAAAGCTGTTGTGTATTTGCGAAGAAGTTTCCGAAAATTATAAACAATCTGAAAGCCTTCACGCCTTTGTAGAATGGGCTTTGGAGGGAGCAGAAATTTCTATGAAAGACATTGAAGCTATTTCATTGGGAAAAGGGCCTGGTTCTTATACAGGTTTGCGAATTGGTGCGGCTTCGGCAAAAGGGTTTTGTTATGGTTTAAAAGTACCATTGATTGCTGTCAATTCTTTGGAAAGCATGATTGAGCCTTTTTTAGGCAAAGATTACGATCTTGTAATGCCTTTAGTTGACGCGAGAAGAATGGAGGTTTATACGGCTGTTTATGATGGAAATACAGGAAATGAAATTAATCCGACTGAAGCTAAAATTTTAGACGAATTTTCTTTTGAAGAGTTTAAAAATAAAAAAGTCCTATTTGTAGGTGACGGAGCAAAAAAAGCAAAGGAAATTTTGCAGCTTCCGAATGCTGATTTTGATGAAGATATTTATCCGTCTGCGCAATATTTGGTGAAGAAAACTTTAGAAAAAATAAAAAATAAAGTTTTTGAAGATACAGCTTATTTTGAGCCTTTTTATTTGAAGGATTTTCATGGTGTGAAGAGAAAGAAAAGCTAAGAATATTTCATTAGAACAATCAAATTAAAAGATGCGCTCTCGAATTCGAGAGCGCATTATGATTTATTTTTTTTCTAATAAAGGTAAAACTATCCTTTTTATGGTTGACGTGTCATCTTTCCATTCAGGATACTCTTTATTGTCTTTCCACGTTGTAACTAACTGAATTTCTCCAGAATTATTAAATACTATATATTTTGACATATCTGGGATCATCTCAAATTGGCTTGGAGTAACTTCTTTAATAAAATCCTTATATTTTTTACTATTCTTTTTATCCTTATCTTTTAATACCAAAATTTTAGCATTTGGATAATCTTCTAAAATATAATCTTTTGCTAATTTTATCATTTTATGTCCTTCTGAATCAATCAAAAGTACATATAAATCAACATTGTGATCTTTTTCAATATTTAGAAAATTAGGTAAATGATATAAACAAGGAGCACACCAACGCGCAAATGTAAAAAATAGAGTATTTTTCTTATTAGAATTTTTTGCTATGCATGTTAAATCTGCAGTATCAACACGATAAATATCAAATTCAGATTTTTGTAATCCACACTTATTTTCTTGAGCAGATATACTTATTGCTATAAATAATCCAATAGAAACAACTAGTTTTTTCATTTATAATTTTACTATATTAAGTTGAGAAAAAAATAGATAAACAAAAAAGACTGCTAATCAATGATTAACAGTCTTTTTAAGTACCCCAGACGGGACTTGAACCCGTACGTCCTTGCGGACACAGGATTTTAAGTCCTGCGTGTCTACCAGTTCCACCACCAGGGCATGGCGTGGAGCGAAAAACGGGACTCGAACCCGCGACCCCAACCTTGGCAAGGTTGTGCTCTACCAGCTGAGCTATTTTCGCATAATATAGTGCGGATGAAGGGACTCGAACCCCCACGCCTCACGGCACCAGATCCTAAGTCTGGCGTGGCTACCAATTACACCACATCCGCATTATTATTGAGTTTTAAAGAACTTCTTTCGTTTTTGTGAGTGCAAATATAGGGCAATTATTTTTATTTACAAGAATTTTAAAAAGTTTTTTTATTTTTTTTTGCAAAATTGCACGCACTATACTTTTATTACATTTCAATTTACTACTTTTACAAAGTTAATATTTATGATATGGAATTACAAGGAACGGTAAAGAAAATCTCTGAAACTCAAACATTTGCAAGTGGTTTTCAAAAAAGAGAAATGGTTATTTTAACTCAGGAACAATATCCCCAGCCTATCAACATCGAGTTTTTATCAGATAAAATAAACTTATTGGATAATATAACTGAAGGTGAAAATGTGAAAGTGGGCATCAATATCAGAGGAAGAGAATGGGTTTCACCACAGGGAGAAACCAAATATTTTAACTCTATTACAGGATGGAGAATAGAAAAGGTTTCTGATAACGCTTCAGAACCTACACAGGCAGCTCCGTTTCAATCTTCTTCCCCTGTTTCCAACGAAAATCCTTTTGCCGGAGACGAAGACGACGATTTACCTTTTTAATAAGAGAATTAAAATCAAATATAATCCTGCTTTTTATTAAGTGGGATTTTTTTTCCCTAATAAATGGTTCGATTAGACGAAAACGAAATTTCATTCCCTGACCCTCAGGTTTACGACGGGCACGAAGGCATTATTGCTTTCGGTGGCGATCTGTCGTTGCAACGGATTTGGTTTGCGTATCAGTTGGGTATTTTTCCATGGTATAATCCGGGCGAAGAAATTCTTTGGTGGTGTCCCGATCCGAGATTTGTTTTGTTTCCTGACGAACTAAAGGTTTCAAAATCAATGAAGAAAATACTGAATAATAATGTTTTCACATTTTCTGAAAATCAAAATTTTCGCGAAGTTATCGCAAACTGCCAGAGAATTAACCGAAAAGGACAAGAAGGAACCTGGCTTTCGGATGAATTGATGGAATCTTTTATTACATTACATGAATATGGCTTTGCAAAAAGTATCGAAGTCTGGCAAAATGATGAACTTGTTGGCGGACTTTATGGTTTGAAAATCGGAAATGTATTTTGTGGAGAAAGTATGTTTGCGAAAGTAAGCAACGCTTCAAAAGCAGGATTTATTCATTTCGTAGAAACACATAAAGATGAACTTGAATTAATTGATTGTCAGTCACACACAAGTCATTTGGAAAGTTTGGGAGCAAGGATGATTTCTAAAAAGGATTTTTTAAAAATTTTATACAAAAATAATGAACGCGGATAGAGAAAAATGGATTCTTCTGATCGTCCTCAGCATCATTTGGGGATCATCTTTTATCTTAATTAAAAAATCTTTGGACCATTTTACTCCTTATCAGGTGGGAGCCTTGCGTGTTTTGATTGCGGGAATTATTTTAATGCCTATTGCTATTTCCAAATACAGGCTTTTTCCGAAAAAACATTTAAAATGGCTTCTTTTGGCGGCTTTCTCAGGGAATTTTATTCCGATGTTTTTATTTCCGATTGCCGAAACACAAATCAGCAGTAGTATTGCCGGAATCGTCAATTCAATGATGCCGATTTTTGTGATTATAGTCGGAACATTATTCTGGAAATTTGAAACAACAAAAAAACAGATGATTGGAGTTTTTATAAGCTTTACGGGAGTTTGTATGCTTGCTTTCGGAGGCGGTGAAGGGACTGTTTTTAAAGTTTTTCCTATTTTAATACTGCTTTTTGCAACTTTATGCTACGCTATAAACGCAACAACGGTAAAATCTAAATTGACAGATATTTCATCAACCGCTTTATCAGCTTTTGTATTTTCTTTCGTATTATTTTTACCTTCTGTAATTGCTTTGATTTCGACAGGTTTTGTTTCTGAATTTACTTTTTCAAAAGATAATATGATCGGACTGATGTTTGTGGGCTTACTTTCCGTTTTTGGGACCGGATTGGCAATGATGATGAATTACAGGCTTCTCAAAGTATCAACTCCACTTTTTGCTTCTACTGTAACTTTGCTGATGCCTATTGTTGCGATTGTTTGGGGCGTTTTAGACGGCGAAAAATTGACTTTATTACAATTTGTAGGCGCTTGTATAATTCTTGCCGGTTTGATCTTTTTAAGGGCTAAAACTGTTGTTAAAAAATAAATCCCGCATTGCTGCAGGATTATTTATTTAAATTAATTTTTTTGAATCATTAAGGCTTTGTTAAGTTATGAAGTTAAGATCAATCATTTTGATTTTAAGACAAAATAAATCTTAATTTCCAACTTATCAGTTTTTCTTCTTCACTTTTGCTTTCACCTTTTTCACTTCATCCTTTATGTAAGGATATTTTTTCTGCATATCCGAAGCTAAAGTAGAATCAAGTTCTAAAGCTTTTTCTAGAGTTTCAGCACCTTTTTCGTTGTTTTTTAAGTTAAAATAACAATTACTTAGCTGATAATACAATTCGGCTCTGTTGTGACTTTTCAAAGCTAAATTTAAAATCGTTACCGCTTCTTCATATTCTCCGACAAGCATCAAAACTTCTGTATAAGCATACCAGTTGTAAAACCTTGAAGGCTCGGCATCTACAAGCTTTTTAAGGCAAGAAAGACTTTCTTCAAACTTCCCCGAATCGATGAACAAAAACGCCAGTCTTTTCTGATAATCAAGGTTGCTGTCATTCAGTAAAGTTGCTTCTTTGGCAAAGTGTAAAGCTTCCGGCATGCCGCCCATTTCTTCGTAAAGATAAGATTGCTCCATCATCGACAGATAAAACTGCGGATCTTCGCGCAATGATTTCTGAAAAGAATTTAAGGCTACAATTGGTTGTTTTAAAGCTTTATAACACAAACCTATTTTATAAAAAGTAAATGCTTTTGTATATTCCAGCTCAAGCATTTCTTCGTACACTTCCACCGCTTTCTTGTATTGTCCCAACGCTTCATAACATGCTGCTTTACTTGCATATACACCAACAGCGCTGGAATTGATTGCCAGCATATAATCGAAACCTTTAATGGCTTCTTCATAATTTTTCCTGTTGAAGTAATATTGTCCGTATTCGCTCCATGCTACTTCCGAGTAAGGGAAATCATCAATATAAGCATTTAAGAAAGCAATTGCTTCTTCGCTCTTATTCAGATCACTAAAGCAGATCATCACGTTTTCCAAAGAATATTCATCCGTCGGATCGTCTTTCAATGCTTGTTGATAATGTTTAAGAGCGTTAAAAGGATCTCCTAAGTTCACATATTCATCTGCAATAAAATTATTAAGGAAGTTTTCTTCTTCGTTTAATTCTAAAGCTTTTTTGCAAATGTCAATAGATTTTCTAGGATTCCCTAAATTCGAATAATATTTTGCGTAGCAAACCAAAAAGTCTGTATTCTCCATTGAAGAACCTTTTAACTCATCGATTAATTCCTTCGCCATATTATAATCTTCCCATTCCAAAAGAACTTCAAGTTTTTTGATCTTGATATCTAAAGAATTGGGATGAAGCTTGAGCCCATAATTCACCGCAATATCTGCGTAATTAAAATCACCCAACTCCAGATAATAAACAATAATGTCTTCCAACTCTTCTGTATCGAAGTAGAATTGATCATTGTTTTCCATCATTTCCTCGAACTTTTTTACAAGTTCATTTCCAAAATATTCTTCCAATATATGTGAGTTTAAGATTTAAGACTTGAGATATGAGATGTACAAATACTCTGTTCTGAAAATCTTATTACTATAAAGTTAATAAATAAATTTTTTAGAATGACGATATTTAACTTTAATTTTTATTAAATCAAACTTCTGATCTTTGCGATCATATCATCACCCAATTTGTCTGCTTCTTCCTGAGATTTTGCTTCTGTATATATTCTGATAATAGGTTCTGTATTCGACTTACGAAGGTGAACCCAATTGTTTTCAAAATCTATTTTTACTCCGTCAACTGTAGAAACCTCTTCATTTTGATACTCTTTTTCCATTTTAGTTAAAAGATCATCAACATTAATTTCCGGCGTAAGCTCTATTTTCTTTTTCCCCATGAAATAACTTGGGTATCCGGCTCTCAACTCGGAAACCGTTTTGTTTTCTTTTGCAAGATGTGTCAAAAACAAAGCCACACCAACCAAAGAATCTCTTCCGAAATGTAAATCAGGATAAATGATTCCTCCGTTTCCTTCACCGCCGATTACGGCATTTTTTTCTTTCATCAAATTCACCACATTCACTTCGCCAACGGCGCTTGCAAAATATTCTGAATTGTGCGTTTTCGCAACATCTCTCAAAGCACGGCTTGAAGAAAGATTTGAAATTGCCACGCCGTTTTTGTTTTTCAACAGGTAATCTGCAACGGCAACCAAAGTGTATTCTTCACCAAACATTTCGCCCTTTTCATCAACTAAAGCCAGCCTGTCGACATCCGGATCTACAACAACGCCAAAATCTGCATTTTCTTTGATGACCAATTCGCAAATATCACCCAAATGCTCTTTCAAAGGTTCAGGATTGTGTGGAAATTGTCCGTTTGGTTCGCAATATAATTTTACCGTTTCACAGCCTAATTTGTCTAAAAGCATCGGAATTGCGATTCCGCCTGTAGAATTTACGGCATCCAAAACGATTTTATATTTTTTAGCTTTGATGGCTTCAACATCCACCATCGGCAAATCAAGAATCTGCTGAATATGAATGTCAAAAGCATCATCTCTTGTTTCGTATTTTCCTAAATCATCCACTTCGGCATAATCGAAATCTTCACTTTCTGCCAAAGCTAAAACTTCAGCACCGTTTTCTCCGCTGATGAATTCTCCTTTTTCATTTAATAATTTCAGGGCATTCCATTGTTTCGGATTGTGAGAAGCGGTCAAAATAATTCCGCCGTCTGCATTTAATTCAGGAATCATAATCTCAACAGTCGGCGTGGTAGAAAGTCCTAAATCCACAACATTGATTCCCAATCCCTGCAAAGTTGCCGTCACCAAAGAATTAACCATTGAGCCGGAAATTCTAGCATCACGACCAATAACAAGCGTCAAATCTCTTTTATTTTTATTATTCTGAAGCCATGTTCCGAAAGCAGAAGCAAATTTTACGACATCAAGCGGTGTCAGATTATCATTTACTTTTCCGCCGATTGTTCCGCGAATTCCTGAAATACTTTTTATTAATGACATTTTTTTATATTTAAATTTTGTGGTATTAATGTAAATGCAATGTGCGTTTTTATTTTTAATACTTTAGGAAAAACAGATTATCTTTATTTTAAATTTTTCCGATGCAAAGATACTCAAAAGGCAACTAACTTATAAAATAGGAATCTTTTTCTCGATTTTATCATAATTCCTTTTCAAAGCCTTTGGAGGCGGGAAACGGTAACCAACATACAAAAGCCCATAAATATTATTGTTTTCAACGGTAGAATTTTCTTTTTCATCATAAGCTGTTGCATTAAAGTTAAGTTTTCCGCCAAATAAAAAGCGATCGGAATTGTAACCGATATGTAAGCCTCCCGATCCTTTTGCCGTTACATATTGTTCATTTTGTTTCGGGCCTTTCGATCCGTTTTCTAAAGTGTCTTTGAAGCTCGTAAACTTCCCGCCAAATCCTAAAGTTAAATAAGGCGCAATATTCACTTTCTCGGCAATTACCCAATTGTAAAAATATCCGATGTTTGCCCCAAAATTATATTGATATTCTTTGCTTTTCAAACCGTCAATGGTATTGCTGAAAATTGTAAAATCATAATCTAAAAACGGAACCCAGCTTCCTTTGCTGTTTGTCTGCCATTCGCCTTGCGTATAAAGGCTTTTTAACGAAAAATCTTTCTTTAAAATATAAGAAGTAGAACCTCCAAAGGTCTGAACCCTCAAATCCGGAAATTTAATATAAGGATCTATTCCATTTTGCCAGCCCGGAAGAAGATCCTGCATATTTTCAACATAAAATCCTTTCACGTTTTTATAATAAAGCGTCTGTACAAATCTGTCCGGAAAAAATCTAAATCTGAAATCGGTGTATGAGCTGTTTCCTTTTCTTTCATTATCATTATTTCCAGGAAAAAATTGTGGAGCAAAAGATATTGTAGCACTTATAATCCTGTAATCAACGGATAAAGAAGCTTTTGTCTTATTGTTGATGGTAAGTATAGTTTCATTTAAGTTTTCTTCACCGCCTTCCGAAAATGTGTAGTTTTCTATATTCGTATCAAGATTTACACGAATCATCACTTGATCTGTGTAAGACTTTATTTTTGTGCTGTCTGTTTGTGCTTTTGAATTAACGCTCAGCAAACAAAGGACAAAAACAGAAACTGCTTTTAAATTCAAAATTACTTTTAAGAATAAAATTACTACAAAAATTACATTTCTACGAACATCCGCAATCTTTATCACAGTTTGTTCTTTTGGAGCTGAATTTTTTCGGTGCAAAGTTCTTTCTGATAATTCTGTATAAAGAATAACAGGCAAACGCTACAACAAGAAAAATAACTATGTATTGAAAAATTAATGAGTCCATTATTATTTTAAGATTTGATACACTATCATCGACACAAAATATGCCAAACCGGTCATCATCACAACCTGAAAGCCAGTCCATTTCCAGCTTTTGGTTTCTCTATATACCACCGCAATCGTAGAAACGCATTGCATGGCAAACGCATAGAATAAAAGAACCGAAATACCCGTTGCAAAACTAAAAACCTTTTCGCCGTTTGGTTTCACATCGTGCCTCATTTTATCTATTACTTTTCCTTCCGGGGCGTCATCATCCAGGCTGTATAAAGTTGACATCGTGCCTACAAAAACTTCTCTTGCCACAAAACTCGTAAGAATCCCGACGCCCATTTTCCAGTCGTAACCAAGTGGTGCAATTGCCGGCTCTATCGCTTTACCCATTTTAGCAAGATAGGAATGATCAAGCTCGACATTGGTGGCAACTATTTCGTTTGTATTCTGTTTTGGACCAAAATAGCTTAAAACCCAAATAATAATACTGACCAAAAATATAATTTTTCCCGCGCCGGTAATAAAATCCCAGACTTTACCTAAAACCATCTTAAAATCATAACCAAAAAGCGGTTTTTTATAGGTTGGTAAATCCATTACCAGATAAGTTTTGCCTTGATTTTTAATAAATCCTTTCAAAATAGCAGCCGAAAACAAAGCCACCAAAAATCCTAAAAGGTACATCCCCAAAAGAACCAAAGCTTTATACTGAATTCCTAAAAAAGTTTTATCGGAAATAATCAAACCAATAATAATGCTGTAAACCGGAAGCCTTGCAGAACACGTCATGAAAGGCGTTACCAGAATCGTCAATAATCTTTCTCTTAAGTTTTCGATGTTCCTTGTGGAAATTACCGCCGGGATTGCACAAGCTGTTCCGGAAACTAAAGGAACAATACTTTTTCCGTTTAATCCGAAAGGCCGCAAAAACCTGTCCATCAGGAAAATAACTCTCGCCATATATCCCGAATCTTCCAATAAATAAAGAAAATATAATAAAATGCCGATCTGTGGAGCAAAAATAATAATACCGCCTAATCCCGGGACAATTCCTTCAGAAACCAATGAATTGATGGGGCCTTCCGGTAAATGTTCGGACGAGAAAGCCGAAAGCCATGCAAAAAAACTGTCGATCCAGTTCATCGGATATTCTGCCAAAAAGAATACGCTGTTAAAAACAATTAAAAGCACCAACAGAAAAACAATATATCCCCAAAATTTATGGACTAAAACTTTGTCTAATTTTTCGGTCAGCAATTCTTTAAACTGCGGCTTTTTTGAGATGACATTTGCCAGAATTTTATCAACAATCTGATATCTTCTTACCGTTTCCTGAACCTGTAATCTTTTAGGAACTAAACTTTTTGAATTAAATTCATTGATAAGCTCGCTTGCTTCATCTATTTTTTCGGGATCTGTACCTAAAGAAAGGCTCATCCATGCTTTATAATCATTCTCAAAATGGTTGTGAGAACGTACCTTATCTAAAAAGTCTTTATGCTCAGCAGGAACTTCAAATGAAGGGTTTTCTTTTTTTACAAAATTATTGTTTAAAACAGCTTCTTGTATGGCTTCTATTCCTATCTGTTCTTTAGCGTTGGTCTGAATGATTTTGATATCCAAAGCTTCTGAAAACTTTTGAATATCAATGTTTATTCCTCTTCTTTCTGCCTGATCGATCTGGTTTACTACCAAAATCATCGGAACGCCCAAATCCTGAATCTGCTGAAACAATAAAAGGCCTCTTTTTAAGCTTAAAGCTTCGAGGATATAAATAACGCCGGCAAAATTTTTCTGCTCATCCAATAGAAACTTTGAAAAGATGGCTTCATCTTCAGAACTTGGATAAATGCTGTATGAACCGGGCAAATCTACAACCTCAACCTCTTCATTTTTATAAGAATATGTCCCGGAATGGCTTGCAACGGTGACGCCGGCATAGTTTCCGGTTTTTTGTTTTCTTTTGCAAAGCGCATTAAAAACGGTTGACTTTCCTACATTCGGGTTTCCTACTAAAAGTATCTGCTTTTTATTGTTTTCCTGCATTAATCCAAATCTTCTACAATGATATAATCTCCCTCTTCCTTACGCAAAGCGATCCGGCTTTTTTCATTGCCAAATTCTACATAAAGAGGCCCTTTGAAAGGAGCCTGATACAGAATTCTAAAAACAGTTTCAGGTAAAAGCCCCATTTCTATGATTTTGTTGGGCATTTTCAGATGATCATTATCATAGCCCAAAATTTTCCCAAATTTATCTTTAGGAAAACTGCTCAATTTGTGTAAATAGTTATCTTTCAATACCTATATTTTTGTAACTGCAAATATACGCTATTTAAATTTAATCTAAATAACCTTCTGTGAATAAAAAACAACCCCAAAAACGGTGAAGTAATTGGGTTTGTCTAATATAGTTTAGTATGAATGAATTTTATTTCTTCTTCTTCGTATCTGTCGTTGCAGTCAATTCAATTGAATTATTATTTTCTTTAAGATGTTTTTTTAATCTTTCTTCAGCATCTCTCATCATTTGTGACATTGAAGTTCCGTCGGGCATTTTTGCATCAGCGGGAATCTGTGATAATTGTGATCTGATGCTTCCAAAAGGATCTTTTTTATAAGCAGCATACATCTGTTCAAACTTTTCTCTGCTCACTTCCAGAGTATTTTTGCCTTGGCCAAACTGTTTCATCAGTTTTTCAGAATAGCTTTCAGGATTATAGTCTTCAATTTTTTTATTTCCTTTCAGCTCCCAAGAATAATTTTTAGCATCATCTTCCACTTTTACTATTAAGCCGGGTAATCCGCTAAATTTATAAGGTCCATCCTGAAAAGGAATTTCTGTAGTAAACCATGCTGTCCAGTTTCTCCCGGCAAATGAAGTTGTTGCTTTTTGTGCGTTATATTCACCTATTTTGGTCTTTTCTGCAGAAATATTCCATACAAAAGGTTTGCTTTCCTTGTAATTTACCTTATCCTGAAGAATGTAATCTGCATAAGATGTTTCCATAGAAGGATAAGTTTTTGTGATGATATGGGAGAATTTTGGTTGTTTTAAAGATTTCGAAAGATCCTTGAAAACACCTGCTTTCTGCATTGCTTCAACTTCAGCTTTTAAAAGTGAATCCTGAGATACCGCAAGATAATCTCTGTAGATAGATTTGTCTTTTGTAATGTCGAGAATCATCATATCCTTATTCTTTTTCTCTAAAGAATCTTTGTTCGGAGAATATGTCAGTTCATAAAAAAAGCGGTTTGCTGTTTCCTGTGCATTTGAAACGGCAAAAAGTGCAATAAAAAATATTGAAAATAAGTTTTTCATTTTGATAATCTTTAAATAATTAGTTAGCGGTTAAACAATTTTGTTACAGAATTTTTTAATTAAAAATTATCAGCTTTTATTCTCTTTAAAATATTTAAATTTAATCCACCAAAAACAAATATTTTATGGACACTTTAAAACAACTGAAAGATGAACTTGAAGCCGAATATCAAACGACAAAAAAGTTCTTCGAAATTTATCCTGAAGACAAAAACGATTACTCGCCACACGAAAAAAGCATGAAAATGGCTCATCTTGTGACTCACATTGCAGAAATTTTCGGATGGGCGGGCTTTATGCTCAACAGTTCGGAACTTGATTTTGCAAAAAGTAATTTGCGGCCTAATTTGCTTACCACGAGAGAAGATTTGCTTAAAGTATTTGAAGAAAACTACAAAGCAAGCAAAGAAGCGTTGGAAAAAGCAACCGAAGATGATCTGAATCCAAGTTGGGCGCTGAAAAACGATGGTCACGAACTGGCTTCATGGACGAAATACGGGGCAATCCGTCATAGCCTTGACCAGATTACGCATCACCGTGCGCAATTGGGAGTTTATTACAGGCTAAATGACATTCAGCTTCCGGGAAGTTACGGTCCGTCAGCTGACGTACAAAGTTTTTAATGTTATAAAAAAAACCAATCTTTTCGAGATTGGTTTTTATTTTTATTTAAAGTTGAATTTTACCGCCAGCATAACTTGGCTTGGTCGCAACTGCATTGTTGTTCGGCTAATTGTAGCATCACCAACGCTGATTCTTTCAAATACTTTTTTGTCTGCAATATTCATCCATTTCAATTCGAAATCTACTTTCTTTGCGGCCCAGGTGTATTGATAAGATAAATCAAAGAAACCATTATTCAATCTGGTATCACCTAAATTTGAGTTAATCTGATCCCAATAGAAACCAACTGTATGATTTTCTAAAGGATAGAAAAACACATTTAGATTATGGGTATAGTTTTCTGTTTTACCAAGGTCACTGCTAATAATACCATTCGACTGTTTATTCCAGGTTTTTGTAAAATTGAAATCTACACTCATCCATGAGAAGTAAGTATTGTTAAATTTAAATCCTAAAGAATTGGCATCTGTTTTTGTATTGATATCCTGCTCATTTCTTCTAGATTGTGACTTTGAAGTTGTATCATTAAAGGTTACTGAAGCGTTTGTCTTAAATTTTGGAAAATATTTTCCTACTTCTACATAGTAACCGTTGCTGGTTCTCTTGTTTTCACTTTCAATATATTCAACTACACTAAAACCTAATTCGTTTACTGCGCTTGAAGCTAATAAATTATTTTTAGTATCACTTAGTCTGTAGTTTACATTAAAGAAAAGGTTGTTCAATGGGTTTCTGTACTCCAATCTTGCATTTCCACTCTTAGAGTTTGTCTGTGGAATAGGGTTTTTAGGATCCATCACATTAAATCCTCCCGGACTTGTTAAAATATATCCTGCGTAAGCGGTTTGAATGTCTCCAAAATTATTGCTGATGTTTCCATTTACACTTGCTTTAAAAAATGAAGCAAAACTATATTGAACAAATGCATTCGGTGTAAAAGTCGTTTTATTCAAAGATTTAGATACGTTTCTGAAAGCATCTTCGGCTTTAATATTGTTAAAATTCACAGGAACATTTGCAAATACACTCCAAGCGTCAGATTTGTAGTTGATGCCTACTGAAGCTGAAGGCGTGATTTCTGTAAATTTCAAATCATTCTCATACGCTAAGCTGGCAAAATCAGGAGAATTTGTAAGCGTACTTCCGTCAAAATTGGTATTTAATTGATCTGTTGAGAAATCAATTCCCACTTGCGGAGTAAATGTCCATCCTTTCGTTGTAAAACTGATATTTGCAGAATGCGATGTATCTAATGTTTTTATTCTGAAGCTTTGTAATGCTGAAGTTCCTGGAGCAAAATTAATTGTAGAAATCGCGGTACTTCCCGGCTCTTTATAAGGGAATTGTAAATAATTCGCAGGAGAAATTTCTAAAGTCTGACTATCATCCTGATAATTAATGTAAGATTTCAAGTTCACCATTTTCTCTTTCCAGGGAATAATAGTGCTTAAAGAGTTTTGGAATGATGAAGTTGGAGATTGTAGACTCTCATTTCCTTGTCTGTAACCTATTTTGTCATTTCTTTCTGCGAAAGCTCTGTCAGCGTTCCAAAACTGAGAAAATGTAGTTGTATTTTTGAAGAATCCTTTTTTAGCATTCTTAGTGAAAATCAATTCTCCTTTTAATTTATCTGTGTAAAAATTATTTAGAAACTTTGTGCTATACTGAGTTCCCTGCTGAATATCGGTTGTTACACTGTTTGATTCTCTTTCAACCGAGTTATTGGTATAATTGGCATTTACCTTCAATTCCCATTCTTTTTTCTTATCAATATTGGTTAAATAGTTTGCCGATAAGTAATGGACGTTATTAAATAAATATCTTCTTACCGGAAGATTAGGAACACTTGCGTTTTCTACACCCAACCAACTATTTTGTGAAGCATTTCCTCTTCTACCTTCCCAACTGCTTCCGAAACCGATGATATTCCCTTCATTTTCTACCTGCTCACCGACATTATTGGTTTTATAATTGACAACCCATTGGCTTTTCTGACCGAAAAACATTGGCGTTAATTTCACATTCCAAAGCCATGGATCTCCGAAGCCTGTTCCGACTTCACCTCTTCCGGTCATTGTTACGGCATTTTTCAATTTAATGTTGATTGCTGCTGCATCCGAAGGTATTTTCCCTTGAAGCATTTTTACGGGTTGATGATTTTCAAGAACTTCAACTTTTTGTACGGCATCTTTTGGAAGCGAATTGTTGATCGTTCCATAACCGCCTTCCATTAAATCTTTCCCGTTGACATAAAATTTATTGATTGCATTTCCCTGATAAAGAATTGATCCGTCGGTATTCACTTCAATTCCCGGAATTTTCTTCATTACGTCTGCCAAAGTACGGTCGTTTTTGCTGTCGAAAGCTTTAAGATCGTATGCAATCGTGTCGCCTCTTGCCGTGATCATTTTTGTTTTTAACTGAACTTCTTTGATTTCTGTAGCTTCAGACAGCATTTGGAAACTTAAAGTCTGGTCGCTGTTGCTGATCTGCTTTGTTAAAGGTTTTTGATTGAAGGCTTTTACTTTCAGATCTACATTAGATTCTGAAGATGTAAATGTTACCTTATATTCTCCTTTCGAATTGGTGATTCCATAAGCAAGAATGGCGTCTTTACCTGGTTCTTCAATCGTTACGCTTGCACTTGGGACCGCCACACCGTCTTCATCTGTAATTTTTCCTGAAATTGTTTTCTGAGCGAAAGCCAATACAGAGAAAAAAACCATGAGAAATAAGGAAATTTTTAATTTCATAATTTATTATTTGAGTAATTAGTAATGCAGACTGGTTTTTTGTTACACTTTATTAAAGATGCTTTTTTAAAGGGAAAGTTAAAACAATTCTTTTTTATCACTACAAAAATAGTTATAATTTATTTAATTGTTAATTAATATTTTACGAATTTCTCTTTTTTATTTAATGAAAAGTATAAATTTGTAAAAACAACCTTTATCATGGGAGTAGGAACCAACCTTAAAAGATTAAGAAACAAGACAAAAATTTCTCAGCAGGAAGTTGCTGATATGCTGGGAATAGACAGAAATACCTATACAAGCTGGGAAAGTGAATCGACGGATATAAAATCTCAGTATATTCCGAAGCTGGCAGATATATTTAAGGTGAAGATACAGGATCTTTTTGATGATGAGTTAAAAAAATCTTATGTGAGCAATTACTTTGACACTAAAGATAATTCAATTGGTCAAAATGATTTTCAGCAAGGTATTATTATCAATATTACAGATTCAGAAGTTGCAAAAATTATCAGTTCTCAATTGGAAGAGTTGATCAAAAATTTAAAAAAATAATATAAAAATATTAGAAACCTCGATTCCGCTCAGTTTTTGACATCGCTATTTATTTTTAGTTTCTGTTACGGTCTGTCTGACTGAGCGGAGCCGAAGCTTATTCAAAAGGTTTTATTTCCAAAGGGTTGTTGTATCTTTTCTTTTTCTTCTCTAATATATCCTCAAATTCTTTTCTCATACTTGCATCCAAAGGAAATCCGGAAGTTGTAAATTCTAAATTGTAAGAAGCCTTTAAAAAATCCTTTTTATTAAACTTTTTATAACCTTTCAGGTTAAATTCAAAATCATCGGTATATTTCTCCAGCTTTGTAAGAGTAAAATGATAATCATCTCTTGTATCATAAATTTCAAATATCAGTCCGGGTAAACCCGTGAATTTGTAAGGTCCTATCGGAACCTGATGTTCTGTAGAAAAATAGGCAATCCATCTTCTTCCGTATTTATTGGTTGCAGCCATTTGACATTTTACACCATTGATAATTTTGGTGTCGCCATAAAGTACCCATGTTAGCGTAACGTTTTCTTCATACAACAATCTTTCATCCCTGAATAAACCAAACAGACTTGTTGTTCCATTTTTTTTAATGATTCTTTCCTGAAAATAATCACCTATTGTAAGGGTAATTCCACTTCCTTTTTTGGTAACTTCTTCCTGATCTGTATCCTTTAGATAAGTTTTGTAGCCTGCAAAATAATAGTCTTTCGTATTTCCCAATAAAACAAATGGCTGATTCACACGAAAGCTTGTACCATATTTTAATGAGCTATGATATGTCGCTTTAATTATGGGCTCAATTTCAACGTCTTGGCTCTTAACAAATGCAAATGACAAAAAATATAAAACTAATATAAAACACTTTTTCATAATTTATTATTTATAAAGGGGCGGAAAAATTACCGCCCCAGATTATATTAATTAAAACTAACTGTTGGTTTTACACCTCCACATTCAGCCGCATTAATTTCTGCAATGTGCCAAGCCATTAAAGATTGGGATGTGCCTTCTGCAAATGTTGTGTAGTGTTTTACTCCGCAAGTTGAAGTCCATATCGCCTGAAGTTGTTTCGCAAATGACATTGTCATTAATGTCATGATGCCGAACAAAGCACCGAATAAAATTTTCTTTTTCATAAATTTTGTTTAATGATTAATAAATAATTTTTTTCCAAATTGAAAGTTTCGTCTAGAATAAAAATCCAATCAGGATGATGCATCATTTTATGACGTTTAAAGAAATACATTTGATGCGGCCGCAGCAAATGGTCGCGAATTTCTCATTTGTGTCATAATACAAACCTACACAATAACTTCCGGTAATTATATACATTAAATTCAGCAAATATTGATGTATTTTTTATACAAATTAATTAGTTTAAAGTAATTTTTACACCAAATATTTTAAAACAATTATCTTTATTTATTTCCTTTAATGTCGCGAATGAATTAAATGTGATGAAGGTCATAGATTAAAAAAATTTTAAAATATTTATGGTATTTATTTATTTAATAATTTTGTAACCTAAAATTTATAATAATGGGGGTTATTCTAAAACCTATAGATATTGTTGATGATATTACGCAAGAAGAATTCCGTGAAAAATATCTGAAACCAAGAAGACCGGTCGTGATCAAAAATATGGCCCGCAAATGGCCTGCTTACCAAAAATGGACGATGGATTATGTGAAAGAAGTGGTTGGAGACATTACCGTTCCTCTTTACGACAGCGCCAAAGCTGATCCTGCAGCTCCTATCAATGCACCAACAACCGAAATGAAATTTGCAGATTATATAGACCTTATTCAAAGAGAACCTACAGATCTGAGAATTTTCTTTTTTGATCCTATAAAAAAAGCCAACAAACTATTGGAAGATTATATTTCTCCAAAAGAATTAATGGGCGGTTTTCTGGATAAGTTTCCTTCGATGTTTTTTGGTGGAAAAGGCTCGGTTACTTTCTTACATTATGACATCGATTTAGCACATATTTTCCATACACATTTTAATGGCAGAAAACACGTTTTGCTGTTTGAATACAAATGGAAAGAAAGGCTTTACAAATTACCTTTTGCAACATACGCGTTAGAAGATTTTGACATCGAAAACCCCGATTTTACGAAGTTTCCCGCTTTGGATGGCGTAGAAGGAATCGAATGTTTCCTTGAGCACGGCGATACTTTATTTATGCCTACAGGTTGGTGGCACTGGATGAAATATCTCGACGGAAGCTTCTCTATTTCTCTTCGTGCCTGGGACAAATCTTGGGCGGTAAAAGCCAATTCTTTATGGAATCTTACCGTTCAGAGGAATTTTGATAACTTTATGAAAGGCCGTTTTAAAAATAAATATATGGACTGGAAAGAGAAAAAAGCTGTTGAAAGAGCCAATTTCGCATTGAAAAGAGGTTTGCCAAAATAAAAGCTAAAGACGTTTCATTTGAAGCGTCTTTTTTATTTAATAAAATAGGATTTTCTGAACCATTAAGTATTCTTAAGAATTTAAGTCTATTAAGATTAATCATTCTGATTTTAAGCCAAGCCAAGCGAAGCTGAACTTAATGATCTTAACCCCTTAAAAAAATATTAATGGTTTAAAATAAAATAATTTAAAGAATTCTATAAATCGGATATTGCCTGAAAGTCTTTTCTTCAAAATAAGGCGAATTTTTGTAAATCCAGTCCAATTGAGCTTTTCCGTCATCTGCAAAATTCTTATCGGAAGATTTTTTAGCTTCAAACTTTTGTTTTAAATCTTTATCTTTTTTTAATAATTCTGCCGCCGTATCTTCGAAAATATAAGCTGAATAATATTCTTTCTGAGCCAAAATTCCGTCGAAGAAATTCCAGTTGAAAAAGGAATCCAAAGCTTCAGGCTCAAGCGTTTCAATGATATATTTCACACCTTCCTGATTCGTCGGAACAAGATAATCTCCTGCTGAAAAAACAAGGGCTTTATTGGATTTGTCAACCGTTGTTTCAAAATGCAGATAATGCCCTTCGTAAGGGTTTTTTACAGTTTTAAAGTCATCAATTCTATAAGATTCTACCGCGATTGTACTGTCTTTACGAAGAGATTTCATTTGAATTTTATTTCGTCTAAATTCTTCAATCACACGATATTGCGATTGCGGAATCACATAATATTTCGGAATGATGATGTAACCTGTCGGAACCGCAGTTGTAAACAATTTTATCTTCTTGGTAAAAGGTTTGTTTCTGTCATAAAACAATCTTGGTTTCCCGGAAATTTCGCTAGGCTTATATTTTCCTTCATACCCTTTAAAATCCATTGTAGAATATTTTGTAGAATCTATTTTCCATCGGATTCCATATTTTTTTCCGGCTTGATATTGGTTTAAATTTTCAAATCGAAGCTGTTTTATTTTTTTATAATCTTTATCCAAATTTTGAAGGTTGACAAGCATATATTTATACGTCGCATCCACTCTTTTATCGTAAGGTTTCAGCATGTGCGTTTCAGGAACTGTTCCCAAAGAATTGAACAACGTCGTGTAGCCTGTAGAATACCTCGGAGAATCTTCAAAAGCCGCAAAACCAACTTCCGGAACATCACCATGAATATTCACATAAGGAGTGCTTTCGTAACCCAATTTCTTTAAATCTTCAAGGTTTTTAGCCTGAAAATCATTGTGAAAATATTCGCCTAAAATAATTCCCAAACGCTCTTTAAAAGTTGAAATATATGTAAAAGTATATTGATAATCTGCTCCGTTGCTTACGTGATTGTCGATAAAAACATCAGGTTTCAGCCAATGATAAATTTCCTGAAAACTTCTCGCATTTTTAGAATCTGCTTTGATAAAATCTCTATTCAGGTCATAATTTCTGGCATTTCCACGAAATCCATATTCTTCCGGCCCGTTTTGATTGGCTCTTGAAAATGAGCTTTTATTCAGCATTCCGCTCACATTATAAGCCGAAATTGCTGCAATGATAAAGTTTTGCGGCGTTTCAATTTTCTTTGTTGCCAAATCTTTCATCAGCATCATCGTTGCATCAATTCCGTCCGGTTCGCCGGGATGAATTCCGTTGTTGACAAAAAGTATTGCTTTATCTTTCCTTAATTTTTCTAAATCTTTTTCAGGAAAAGGATTGTAAACAACCACATAAATTGGTTTTCCATTATCATCTTCCCCTTTGTTGAGATATTGAATTTCATTAAAGTTTTTAGCTAAATTCTGATAATAAGAATTCATTTCGTCATAAGTAACGGTTTGATTTCCATTTCCTTTTTCAAAAGGTGTTTTAAAATTATTTTGAGCTAAAAATAAAGATGAACTTAGAAAAATGATCAGATATTTGAGTTTCATTGAAGCGGAATTTGAAGCTTTAAAATTACTTAAAGTTTAGGAATTGTTGATTGATTATAAAGAAGATTTTTATTGAATAAGTTTTAACTTTTTAAGTTCATAAAGGTGTTTTTTTAGGTAAAAGAAATCAATATTAAGCTTGTCGTTCAGAGTGAAACAAAGTGAAGTGAAGAATCTTGCGCAATTTAGATTCTTCCTTACGTCAGAATGACACTAAGTTTTTCAGAACACTTCTTACATTACGCTAGATTTACAAGTTTATCAAACAACAGTTTCATTCCTTTTGTTGCGGTTTCTTTCATTACAACAGCTTTTTGTCCGTATCCGAATTCTGTTTCGTTTGGATTGATAACGATCAACAGGCAATCGTCTTTGATCTCATGAATCAATCCGGCAGCAGGATAAACCTGCAAAGAAGTTCCGATAACGACCAAAATATCCGTCTCTTTCACCTTTTCTTTCGCCGTTTGATATAAAGGCACATCTTCGCCAAACCAAACGATAAAAGGACGCAATTGCGCACCGTCTTCTGCCTTGTCGCCGATTTTGATATCATCTTTTTGTTCGTAAATCATCTTTTTATTATTGCATGAACAAGATTTTAACAACTCTCCGTGAAGATGAATAATATTGTTTGAGCCCGCTCTTTCATGCAAATCATCAATGTTTTGAGTAATAATCTGAACATCAAAATGTTTTTCTAAATCTGCAATCAATTGATGAGCGTCATTTGGTTCAACTTCATGAAGCTGGCGACGTCTTTGGTTATAGAATTCCAATACCAACTCTCTGTTTTTCCTCCACCCTTCCGGACTGGCCACATCGGTTACATTATGATTTTCCCAAAGGCCATCTCCGTCTCTGAACGTTTTTATTCCGCTTTCGGCGCTGATTCCGGCACCGGATAATATGGTGAGTTTTTTCATTTTGATTAATTGTTTGAATAGTTTTTAAATGGTTTCATCATTTCCTCTTCTTCATTAGATTGTAAAACCGCTTTTATATTTTTAATAAGAATTTATTGAATAATTCAACAATATTTTTAAAAATTCCGCATCATTAAGCCCCTAAAAAAGGTTCTTTAATTGCGCTAGGATTACAAAATTACAATTAATAGTTATCAATAATAAAATAATATTCTTTGCACAATAATTTTTATTAATTTTATAAACAACTTAAAACTAAACAATTATGAAAAGCTTATTCTGTGCTATTTCAGCAACATTCCTACTTATTGCGTGTGATAAAGCGAAAGTAGATGTAAAAGATTCAAACAAAACAGATTCTTTGGCAAGCCAAGAATGGAAACCGGTAGATTCTGCAACCGCAACAAAAGCATGGATGGACTTCGCAACTCCGGGCGATATGCAAAAAATGCTGGCAAAATCTGACGGAGTTTGGACAGGAGAAACCACAATGTGGATGGAAAATGGCGGAAAACCTATGACCAGCAAATCTGAAGCTACCAACAAAATGGTTTTTGACGGGCGTTATCAGGTAAGTGAGCATAAAGGAAATTTTATGGGAATGCCTTTTGAAGGAATGAGTATTACAGGATATGACAATGCCAAAAAGAAATTTGTAAGCACCTGGATCGACAACATGGGAACAGGGATCATGACTATGGAAGGAGAATGGAATCCTTCAAACAAATCCATTGAATTTAAAGGTAAAATGACTGATCCGAGCAGACCGGGAAAAGATTGTGATGTGAGGGAAGTGTATACTTTTGTGGATGACACGCATCAAACAATGGAAATGTATGGTCCGGATTCTAAAACAGGCAAAGAATTTAAGACAATGGAGATAAAATATGCGAAAAAATAAAATAAAAAAACCGTCTCATTTGAGACGGTTTTTTTGCACATTAAAAATTCTTAGAAATAGATTTTATGAATAAATTCTTTTTGGTTTTAATCATATTATTTACAAGTTGCAAAGAGGAAAAAACTTTTGCAGATGATATTGTTATGAATTTTCATAAAGATGAGAAATTGTCTTTTCAACAGTTTAATGAAGGAATTGGGGAAAGCGGAACCGGAATAATCTACATTGGAAAAGAAACCGCAAAAATTGATGTTAAATATTTTCAAAGTCTAATTCCTGCTCCACCAGCTCCACCAGGTTATAAATTAAATTCTTTTGACAATAATAAACAAAAAATAATGTCACTCTATTTTCAAGATGAGTTTCCCAAAATGAGATACAGTGAAAAAACTGTAAGTTTTGATTCTCTTTCGGAAAATAATATTCAAATTACAGCAAAAACTAAAAATACAATACCAAAATATGTATATAATTATGATACTCAAACTATCAAAAAGTATAAAGCATTTCCGGTATTTATAAAAAATATTTCCGGTAGAAAATTAATTCTTTCTGAATTTAAAAACCTTCCCTTAGCTCTTTTTAATGATAAAAATAAATGGCAAACAATATGGAATGAAAATTCTTTAGGAGGATGCTATGCTGGATTGGAAAACCATTATTGGGAATTTAATCCGAATGAAATCATGGTTCTTTCTGTCAATTATTTAACAGGGAAAAGCATTAATTCTTTGATTTTTCTTTCTTCCCAATCTCTTCCAAAAATAAAAGCAGGCAAAAAAACAGTCAAGCCATGTGCGGCCAAACCAATTCCCCACAATAAAGGAAGCTTTATCAAATCCCATTGCCAGAAGCTTTCGCCAGAATCCAGGCTGATTGCTTGTGCTACAATTATAAATATATTGACAAAAAGACATATCATAAGGTGAGTATAAAATCCTTTTATCTTTTTCACTTTTTTTTCCGCTTCACGATAACGAATTTCCTGATCAATATTATTTTCCATGATTGTTATTTTGTTTTTCTAAAATTTGTCTTATTTTCTTTTCTTCCCAGCTTTTTCCGATGGAGAAAACACTTAAGGCGTGTGTTGCAACTCCGAATCCCCAACCCAACATTGGAAAGTAAAACCAAATATCTTTAGGACTTGTAATAAGGTTGATGATTATTAAAAAAGGAATCACAATACAATATGAAATCAGGTTTCCATAAAAACCTTTTATTTCTTTCATGCGTTTTTTTGCTTTTTCGTATGCTTTATCATTATCTTCAGTTTTTATATTGACAATATTTGGTTTATCTGATAAAATCGGAAGTTTTACTTTAAAATAATCTTCAGATTTCTCTATAAAAACATTTCTTTTTGTAAGCAAAGCATACCGCTGAACAATATTTGCAAGTCCAATTCCCGCGCTTTCTTTCATCTGCTCTCTTACCTGAAAATTATTTTCTATACAAAGCGTGTCGTTTTCAGAAAAAATCTTAATAATTAATGGTTTTGAAGAAGTCGCAAAATTATGCTTAATACAGTTTTCAAGAAGAAGCTGCAACGAAAGCGGCACGACAAACCTTCGATAATCTTCCTTGTTTACGTCAAATACGAAATTTACGCTGTCTTCAAATCTTGTTTTCAGCAAATCGCAATAGGTTTTTGCAAACTCAATCTCGTCTTCTACGGTGACCAATTCTTTATCTTTCTGCTCTAAAACGTATCTGTAAATCTTTGACATTGAAGCGGTAAACTTCTGCGCCTGGCTGGGGTTTTCATCAATTAACGAACTTAAAACATTCAAAGAATTAAAAAGAAAATGAGGATCAAGCTGATTTTTCAAACTTTCAAACTGTGCATTGGCAGATTTGGCAATCAACTTTTGCTCAACAACCTCTTTTTTGGACGTCTTTTTCAGCTCTTCCATGAAGCTTTTGGCATGCAGAAAAGCAGAAATAAGCAAAGCAATATTTACCATAAACCAATTGATAAAATTGTATTTCCCGGAGAAAAATTGCTCTGTTGTTGCTGAATTTTGGATAATCACAAAATTGATATAATTACATACATAAACCAGAATAAAATTGGCTATCAAAATTGAAACTACACTTAAAACCGCTCTTTTGTTAGTCGCTTCAGACCAGGGAAACTTCTTGTTTAAAATATCGTTTATAAGGCCATTTCCCACGCCGATAAGGAAAGAATACATCGATGAAACAAGAAAAGTGATGACAAAATTCTTCAAGCTCTTTTCCTGATCAAAAAAGAAGAAAAAGAAAAGGGTCGTTCCAAAAGATATCCAAAGTAATATGACAAGATCTTTTCGTTTCATAATTAAATTCTTACCTCAAAAATAAATGATATTAAATGTAACTAAATATTTCTTCCTTGCAGCTTTTTTCAAGCCTTGAAGTTTTGTCCAAAGTTTTCAAACTATTTTGGAGCTTGATTGATGAAATATTCCGCTTCGGATTTCCCCCAGTTTGGATCCAATCCTGTTTTTGGTTTGAAAGAATTGTATTTTTCCAGCGCACTTTTAAATAATTCTAAACCTTTTGTTTTGCTTCCTCCATATTGTTCCGGCGTGAAATAAGTGTCTTCTGCTTGTATTAGTGTCACTCTCGGATTATTCGGATCCAGTTTTTCTGCCGTTTTTAGTTCTTCCTGAGCTTTCGTTCCAAACGTCATGTATCTTTGCTGAGGATTGACCATCATTTTTAAAGAATAAACCATTTTTTGAAGCAAATGGATTTCCGAATTATTTTTTTCCAAACTTTCCGCGGCATCAATAAACTTTTGAGCCTGATCTGAAACTGCATCCAAATCCTGCACTTTTCCTTCGCTCATCAAAGCTCTACCTTTTTGAATGTAAGCAAAAGCTGCATAATAATTTGGTTGCCATTTTGTGGTTTCCTTTTCGGCAATTCTCTGAAAATCGTTGCCTAAAGTCTGAAAATCTTCCGGAGTTTTGCCGGTTTCGATTTTAGCGATCTTTTCTGTCATTATTTTTTCATAATTGCTTTGTGCAAAAGTTATTAGGCTCATCATCATCAAAGCCAAACTTAAAAGATGTTTTTTCATAATTTCTAAATTTAATGTTAATATTTATACTGAATTTTAAAGATTATTATTGATTGCATCCTGAGTTTTATCCACTCCGAAACTGATAAACATTCCTACAAAAACAAAAGTATTAACCGGCGGAACGACAGCCGAACTTCTGTTGCCATTTTGCGAAAAATTGTATCCATACACATTTTTTGTTCCTAAAATATTGGAAATGCTCAACACAAAAATGGTAAAAGCTTTCGCATCTTTTTTTCCTAAATTCGGAAGATAATTAAAGCTTAAATTCAGTGCGTAGTAGTCTTTCAACCTTCCTTCGTTTCGGATAATATTTTTGTCGTTTTCTGTGATAATGTCGTAATAAGGCCGTCCTTTTGCATAAGTGTAAGAAAGATTGACGCCTGTTTTCCATTCAGGAATAAATCTTTTGGCTACGACAGAAAGAGTGTGTTCCGCAGCAAAATTTGGCTTTAGACTCACCGGATAGTTCAGAAAATCTCTTTTAGAGTCCAAAAACGAATAGCTGATCCAATAATCTATGTTTTCAAATGTTTTTTTGTCTCTCCAAAATAATTCCACCCCTTTTGCAAAACCATTTCCATTATTATTAAAAGCAGCTTGCACCTGCTGATTTTGATCGCTGTTCGGAGCAATATTCTGGGTTTTTATCAAATCATCATACTTTTTATAAAATGCTTCAAATCTTAAGCTTTGCCCTTCCGCCGATCTTTGAACCTGAAAAATATAATGCTGCGATTTTTGAAAATCTAATTTTGCATTTGAATTAATGTATTTACTTTCAGGGTTTTGATAAAACAATCCGTAAGCGAAAGAAGTCGTCCAGTCTTTTGCAAAACGATAAGCCAAAGCCAAACGGGGCGCAATATTGTTTTTATTTAAGTAAGAAGAATTTTCGGCTCTTACCCCAATCTTTGCGGACAAATTGTTGCTAAAGCCTAAATCTGTTTCCACAAAAGCTGAAGAAATTAAATCCTGATAGTTTTTATTGATTTCGTCAAACTTCAGGTTTTCGTTGGTGCTGTTCAGTTCAATTCCGCCACGCAAAGCACTTATTTTATTGATTTTTCTGTCGATAACTGCTTTAAAATTGAGATAATTTCCGTCATTCAGCAATTGTGTTCTTTCGGATTCGGCTTCAGCTGTTTCCGTTGAAAAATTTAAGTCTGACTGATTATAAGAATAAGAAGCAGCGGCATTAAAAAGATATTTCCCGAATTTTTGCTTAAAAGATACGTTATGATAAGTGTTTTTTCCTTTTAATCTTACCAAAGCAAAATCATATTCAGGTTCTAAACTTTCGGTTTTCACGCCCATTTTATTGCTGTCGTACATCCCGTAATATTTAAAAAAGCCGCCGGATTTAGTTTTAAACCTAAAAATTCGCATCCCCGTTAAAACCTTGCGGAGCATCAATAAAATCTGTATTAAAACTGAAAATTTCCTGCATCAGGTTCAACATAGAATAACCTGCTGTTGCGCCAAAAGAATAATTTTTATTGTCGCTTAATTTCTGAAAACCGCCGCTTAAAAATATGGGAGAAACTCCAAAATCATAAGAACTTTGATCCGGAAGATCTACACTTTCCAACATTAAAGCACCTGAAAGTGCCTGCCCATACAAAGCAGAATATCCGCCACTCGAAAATATATTCCCCTTGAAAAGTGAAGTATTGAAGCGGTCTCTTCCTGCAATTCCCGGAACAGAATTGGAGAAATAATTGTTGATTAAGCTTCCATCCATAAAAATTTTAGTTTCGGTTCCTGTGCCGCCACGAACAAATAATCCTTCGGTTTCACCTACTTTTTGCACGCCCGGAAGATAGTTTAAAGCAGAAGAAATTTGTCCGTCTGCTCCGGCCGTTGTGTAAATATCAATCGGCGTCAACAAAGCTGTTGCTCTTTTTTTGTCACTCGCTTCGATAGATCCTGCAGAAATTACAACCGCATCGATTTCGTTGATTTGTTCTTTTAATTCGGCATTTACAGAAATATCTTTGTCTTCGATTAAAATAGGCTTTTCAATTTCGTTGTACTTTGGGTGGGTAAAAGTTAATATTTGGTTTCCTTTTTCAGATGTTTCAAAGGAGAAATTTCCATTCGAATCTGTCGTTGCTCCATCGTATGTGTTTTTTAAAGTTACATTTATTTCACTTATTCCTTTATTTTTAAAAGTAACTTTTCCTGAAATCTTTACCTGAGAAAAACTTAACAAGAAAGATAAAAAGGTGACGAGAAATATTATTTTGTTGACTTGAGTTTTCATTGCTGTAGTTTGATACAAAATTAAAATGTAACGAGCAATGAGCTAAATTTTTTGTGCCGAATGGTCGTTTTTTTGTCCTGAATGGCTATAATAGAAACATAAATTTATTTTAACTAAATTTATAATCTTAAACCACATAAATATATAAAATGAAATTACAGACATTAACATTAGTAGTTGGTTGTGCATTATTTGCGGCATCTTGCAGCTCCAGCAAAACCTACAACATTATGGCGAAAAGCGGAACACAAACCGGCGGAACAGCCAAGTTCACACAAGATGGTAATGAAGTAATCATGGAACTTGAAGTTACCAATCTTACTCCAGGCACGCATGCGGTGCATATTCACGAAAAAGGCGATTGTTCGGCTCCTGATGCTGCCTCAGCAGGCGGCCACTGGAATCCCGGAAATCATGATCATGGAAAATGGGGCAACAACAGCTTTCACATGGGAGATATCGGAAACCTTGAAGCCAACGCTGAAGGAAAGGCAAAGCTCACTTTCAAAACTGATAAATGGTGCCTGGAATGTGTAGAAGATTCTAAAAACATTATGGGAAAAGGCCTTATTATACATGCAGCTGCAGATGATTTTCAAACTCAGCCAACAGGAAATGCCGGTGGAAGAGTCGGATGTGTAGAAATAAAGTAATAAAAAAAAGCAGAATCAATTTTCTGCTTTTTTATTTTTATCGTCATTTACAGATTGTCCGTAAGGGAAATCAAGTGTCCTGATCGGATACGGAATATTCACATTATTTTCCCTGAATTTCGTGAGTATTGCTTTTCTGATACTGCTTCGTACAACAGGCTGTCCAAACAAATTTCTGGTGCTGTAATACATTTTCATATCCAATGAGCTTTCTCCGAAACTTTCTAATCTCACGACCGGTGCCGGCTCCTTAAGTACATCGCTGTTTTCTAAAGCAGCAGTTTTCATAAGCCTTTCTACCAGATCCAGATCTGTATTGTAATGTACACCTACATTGATGTCAAACAATACAATCTCATCATTGTGGGAGAAATTGATCAGTTTATTGGTTGTAAGCGCAGCATTAGGAAAAATAATGCTTTTATTTTCTCTGGTAACAATCGTAGTCGTCCGCATTTTAATTTCCTGCACCTTCCCTACCGTTCCGTCAATATCTATAACGTCGCCCACCTTTATTGTTCGGTCTGCTAAAATGATAATTCCAGAAATAAAGTCCAAAAATAAATTCTGAAGCCCCAATCCTATTCCTACCAATATTGCTCCTGAACCTAATAATAACGGAGAAATATTAACTCCTAAAACCTTTATCGCTAAAAAGAAAACAACAATAACGATGAGATAATGAAATATCTGAGAGAAAGCAAATTTTTTCCCGATGTCTATTTTATCTGATTTATAAATAAGTTTCTTTACCAGCCTTGAAGCAATAAATCCTATTAATATAATGGCAACAGCGCCTACAATTTCGTATACCGAAAGTCTGTATTTTCCTAAGGAAAAAAGTTCGTATTCTAATATTTGCTTGATTGTAATCCCTATATTTTCTTTTAAATTATTTACTTGATCATTCACTTGTGTTTTTTAATTTTTTTTTATTTCATTTGTGCTATAATATTCATTGCTTCCTGAAGATAAACATCTTTTTTGAGATTTTTGATCCACAATTCAGATTTTTTCTTGAAAGCTTCATCTTTTTTCTCTCTTTCAATTTCGTTTGGATACATTGAAAACTTGAGTCCATTTTCAAATTTCGTCAAAGCTTTGAATTTCTCAATTTGAGCTTTTCTTTGCTTCATCAGTTCATTAAACTTATTAATATTTAATGTAATGCTTTCTTCTTTATCCAATTGCTCTCTCCATTGTGCAGATTCCAGCAATAGTTGATAATTCGAATTTTTAGCCATTCTTTCAGCGCTTGCTTTTTCTAAAGCTTTAAGATCGAAATAATTTAATTTCTGAAAGTTTACGCTTGGAATTTTATCCCACGCCAAAGCAAAGTCATCATATCTCTCACCAATCTCTGCATAAGTAAAGAAATCTTTCATTTGAATATCCGAAACAATTCCTTTTCTCTGCGTAGATTCTCCCGTAATTCTGTAGAATTTCTGAATCGTCAGCTTTAAAGACCCAAAATCATCTTCTGTATTTAGAAATCTGTTAAGATCAACAAAAGTCTGTACTGTTCCTTTTCCGAAAGACTGCGGCGAGCCGATCACTGCTGCTCTGCCGTAATCCTGCATTACGCCTGCCAAAATTTCTGAAGCCGAAGCTGAAAGTTCGTTTTGCATAATCACCAAAGGACCTGTCCAGATCGGAGTTTCGTTTTTATTTTTTAAGGTCTGAATTTTTCCGTTTCCGTCTTTTACCTGTACATAAGGTCCGGCGTTCATGAAAAGCCCCATGATATCACCAACTTCCGTCAGTGATCCGCCTCCATTATTTCTAAGATCTAAAACTACACCTTCAATACCTTGGGCTTTCATTTTAATGATTTCGTTTTTGATATCGTCGGAAGCATTTCTTCCTTTATCATTCTCAAAATCTGCGTTGAAGCTTGGCAAATTGATGAAACCATATTTTTTAACGTTTGGAGAATTGATGATAATACTTCTTGCAAAAGTATCTTCAATCGCCACTTCTTCACGTACCAATGTCACATCTTTTGTCGTTCCGTCCTTTTTCTGAACCGTCAAAGTCACCGGAGTTCCCTTTTCTCCTCTGATGAGTCTTACGGCTTCATCCACCAACATTCCTACAACATTTACGGCATCATCTTTCGGTGTAGATTTTACTTTTAAAATTTTATCGCCTTCCGAAAGCTGTTTAGACTTCCAGGCCGGCGCGCCAATCGTTAAAGCACCCAAATACAGGTTTCCTTTTTTCTCTTGAATAAGAGCTCCGATACCGATGATAGAACCTTTAAACTGAGTGTCAAAATCTTCTTTATCTTTTGGTGAATAATAATTGGTGTGCGGATCGAAAACTTCAGTATAAGCATTCATATAAACCGTGAACCAATCCATTTTTTTTCTTTTCTTAAACCTTGTAAATGTTTCTTTTACAAGATCTTTCACCTCATCCGTCGCTTTTATTTTTTTCTGATCCGGAGTAAGGATTTCAAGCTTGATGGTGTCTTTTAGCTTATGTTTCTGAACAGAATCTTTCTTTTCTTTCTGAGCTTCTTCTTTGCTGTTCATCGATTCAATCTCCTGAAGAATATTGTATTTGATGAATTTCTTCCATTCATTATATTGTTCCTGCTTGTTGGCGGGTACTTTCTTTAATTTCGGCTCAAGAGTCAATGTTTCATCTTCTTCTAAATTGATCGGCTTGCTAAAAATTTCCTGTGTTATTTTATCAATTTCATCAACTCTTTGATATAATCTGTCGATTGTCAATTTATAGAATGATAGATCACCCATGTTCAAATAATCGTCAAGCTTTGTTTCATGCTTGGCAAATTCATCCATATCCGACTGCACAAAATATCTTTTTGCAGGATCCACCAATTCAAAATAATGCTTGTACACATCTTTTGAATAAGCGTCATTGATTGGTTTTGGACTGTAATGTAAATATGAAAGTGTGTTTTTAACGCTCACCATTATCGTCTGCATCTTTTCATCGTCATTTTTTGCCGAGTTGAAACAAAACATAAGACTTGTCAACGGAATAAGAAGTAGAAATTTATTTAGTTTAAAATTTTTCCACATAAATCTGTAATATATTTTTATTAATTTCTTTTAAATATCATTCAATAAGTAGCGTTTATCGAATGACTGTTACAAACTATCAAATTTAATACCTTATTTACAATTATCGGATACTTTTAAGTATTTTTGTTAAAATTTAAATCTTTTATGGAAAGACCACTTATTCTGGTTACAAATGATGACGGAATTACTGCGCCAGGTGTTAGAAATCTTGTAGAATTTATGAACGAAATCGGAGAAGTAGTTGTTGTAGCTCCCAATTCTCCACAAAGCGGAAAAGGACACGCAATCACCATTAATTCTACTTTAAGTTATGAAGAAGTAACATTGGATGGTCCGCAAACCGATTTCTCATGCAGCGGAACTCCTGTTGACTGTGTAAAAATGGCTCTTGATAAAATTTTAAAAAGAAGACCCGATATTGTTGTTTCAGGGATCAATCACGGAGCGAATTCTTCTATCAATGTCATTTATTCGGGAACGATGTCTGCCGCTGTGGAAGCCGGTGTTGAAGGTCTTCCGGCGATTGGTTTTTCGTTACTCGATTTCAGTTGGGAAGCAGATTTTACGCAGGCAAAAAAATATATTCAGGATATTGTAAAAAAAACTCTGGAAAATCCTATGCCGCGAGGAATTGTGCTAAACGTAAATATTCCTAAACTTACAACAGAAGAAATAAAAGGCATAAAAGTCTGCAAGCAGGCAAAAGCAAAATGGGAAGAAAGCTTCGACGAAAGAGTAAACCCGCACGGAAAAAAATATTACTGGCTGACAGGATATTTCAATAATATGGATGATTCTGAAGATGCTGACGAAACCGCTTTGGCCAACGGATACATCTCAATTGTACCTGTAAAATTCGACATGACCGCTTACGAATACATGAAAACATTGGAAGAAGTAATGCAATAAAACATCTTTTGCAAAAATCTTCATTAAACATAAAATGGACGGAATTTCTTCCGTCCATTACTTTATATATTTTTTCTTTATTTATTTTGTGTTGCAGGAACTGGCGTTGCCATTTCCAATTTCTGAGTATTCATATTCATTCCCGCCTTTTTGGGAACTTCGCTTTTGATTGCATTATTTACAGGTTGCGAGCTATTTGGCAGCGGATTTTTTTGATTTCCGGATGCAGCATCATTCAGCAACTGTATATTTTGATTTTGTTGGTTAAACATTTCCGGTTTGCTTGGCGCATTGTTGGCGGGAGTTTTTTGCACCGTATTTCCTTTATTGTCGGTTGCCTGAAATCCTACTTCACTTTTCAGATAATTAAGCATTTCCTTTGCTTTAAGACCCTCAGGGGTTTTACCATAATTTAAAACAATCTGTTCAAGCTGCAAAATCATCACTTCTTTTCCGCTTGATTTTCCTGCATTAAAAGCATTTAACAAATAAAGCTTCGGAACCAATGCGTCTTTCGGATTTTTCTGGATCGCCTGATCTATTATACTTTGGCTTTCGGCAAATTTTTCAGATTCGAATAAAGCATAAGCCATTTTATACTCGTTTTCTACTTCCGGTGAAGATTTTACGAAAGTATTGTTTTTAGGATTTCTCACAAATTCTGCATACGAAGTATACGGATAATCTGTCAGCAACATCTGTTTGGCTCTTGCTGCGGCCTGAGGATTTTTCTCATAATTCATTGCAAATATTTCATACAAAGCCTGCAGCAATACTTTTTCTTCAGGTTTTACGTCAACAAGATCATATAATGTTTTTGTTGCCAAAGAAGTATTTGTAAAATAGTTTTGGTACATGATTCCCAAACCTAAAGACGCCGTGTCTCTGTCTTTTTTAAGTTCAGACAATTTACCTGCGTCACTTGGAATCTTCTCAATATAATATGCCGGTTCATAACGTCTCGGATCCGGTGTCGAGCTTACGCCTAAAGCCTCATTTTTGAGATCTTCAATGGTAGACATCTTTTTAGAATAACGCCAGTTATCCACCAAAGCTCTGTCTCCCCAAACCTGCTTAAATGTTGAGGTTCCTTTATTTACCGTTCCTGTATTTTCGTAATAAAAGCCTTTTGCTGATGTTCCGAAATCTTCAAACGTATTTGGGCTGTTTGCAAATAAAGAATTGGCGTTGTAATCTCCGGTGTCGAATCCTTTATTTCTTTCTGCGCGCTGTCTTTCCAGCTCTTCTTTGGCTTCTTTAGCTTTTAGCTTTTCAATATGTTTTGCAAAATAATCTGTTTTCTGTGCATCAGACATTCTTGCCAATGCCAGAATACTGTCATTTCTCTTTATTAAATAATAATTTTTTGAAATTTTCTTAATGTTTTCAGACTGATCTTTTAAAAGCACTTTTGATGGCTCGTAAGTCATCGAAGCTAATGCAGAATCGTAATAAGCGCCGGCACCGATGTAATCATTTTTGTCCAGATATCTTTTCCCAATTTCGTAATAAGCCAAACCACGCACCTGCGGATCCGAAACTTTTTCCAAAAGAGACTTTCTGAAATATTCTTGTCCTTCTTCAGGTTTTCCTGCTTTATTGGCCATTAAACCTAAAGCATAATAAAATTCATTTTTCCTGGAACCATAAGTCCCCTTTTTGCTGATATCTTCCAAATATTTTCTGGCGCCGTCATAATTTCCTTTTCCATTAAAGGTTTTAGCGATCTCGATTTGGGATTTTACTTCAAATTCAAAATCATTGGCATATTTATAAGCGGCCATAAAGCTTTCGCGTGCAGGATCACTTTTCCCCAACTCCATTAAAACCTGCCCCCTTAAGAAAGCAATTCTGCTTTTCAGTTTTCTGTTTCCGTTGAGTTCAAAAGCCTTGTCAAGTTCATTTACTGCGGCTTCTTTTTTTCCTGCATCTAAGAGAGATTCGGCATAATAAATACTTAAAAGTTTCTCATGATCTTTTTTAAGCTTTTCATTTTTAAGCTTGGTAAAAATCTCCTCAGACTTGTGATAATCTTTAAGCTGCGCATAGGCTAAACCTTCATAAACTCTTGCCAAAGGAAGCCTTTTGTCGTCTTTCATGTGGGTGAAAACGTAGTTAAGCGCATCCAAAGCCTGCAATGATTTGCCTTGATAAATACGTGACTGAGCCAAAATAATATAAGCATCAAAAATCGTATTATTCTGCTCCTCCCCTTTTTTGATTACCGAATATTTACCAATGGCTTTTAAAGCTTTTGCTTCGGCAATTTCAAGTGCTGTTGCTCCTTTTTCATCAGGCTGCTGATTTTGATTTTGTGCTACACCCGACAATCCTGTAGGCATCCCGGGAACTCCTGACGCCTGTCTTCCTTCGCTCCCTGATGATCTGTTGATATCTGCCATTTTCATGGAATTTTCCGCAAAAGCAGAAGATTGTCCCAAATCACTTCCTATCGGTTGCTCTTCATAAGTAAGAATAGGAATATAGGGCGCATAGAAATTATCTTTATGAGCTTTGTCTCTGTTTTCAAATTCACTATTCAAAGCATCTTTTGCATTAAAAAGTGTATTGTAATATGTGGAAAAACCTTTTAAAAACTTTGATCGCTGTTCCGGCTTTTTTACTTTGGTACCGCATGAAACAACAATAATCGCAGCCAAAAGGAATAAAATATTTTTTTTCATTATTCAATATAACTCGCTAATCTGCTTTTTATTATTCAAGCAGTTTGATGATTTTGTAAAAATAACAAAATTTTATTTGGAAATTGTTTATAATTCTTTTAAAATTTTGTAAACCAAATGAGTAGGCAGTCCCATGATGGTATAAAAGCTGCCGTTTATTCTTTTTATTTTTGCCATTCCGAGCCACTCCTGAACGCCGTAGCTTCCTGCTTTATCGAATGGTTTGTAGTTTTGAATATAATATTCTATTTCTTCATTTGTAATTTCATCAAACTCTACATCGGCGACATCGGTTTGTGTAATTGTTTTGTTTGCAGTTTTAATGGTAATTCCCGTATAAACGTGATGTATTTTCCCGGTAAGTTGCTGAAGCATTTTTCGTGCTTCTTCCTCATCTTTTGGCTTCCCAAGAATCTGATTATCAACAATTACAACTGTATCTGCAGTCAACAAAATTTCATCATTTTCAAGTTTCCGGAATGCATTTGCTTTTAACTCGGATAAATAAGCCGCTGCATTTTTTACTTCAATATTTTCTGGTAAAATTTCTTCACAATCAATTTTTACGACTTCAAAATCAAATCCCAAGCCGGATAACAATTCTTTTCTTCTTGGCGACTGGGAAGCTAAAAGTATTTTCATATTAATTTTTAAACAGATTGTGTATTGTCATCATGCCATTTTCCCTGCACTTTCATTACCTGCTCGATTACATCGCGTACCGCACCGCTTCCACCCTGCTTTGGTGAAATGTAATGTGAAATTCCTTTGATTTCAGGAACTGCATTTTCCGGACAAGCCGCAATGGCAGAATTTTCCATGATGTGCAGATCCGGAATGTCGTCTCCCATCGTCAGAATATTTTCCTTTTTGAGTTTGTATTTCTTTTTAAAATCTTCGAAATCAGTCATTTTATCGTGAGATTTTGCATAGTAATCTTCAATTCCGAGATAATTGATTCTGTGTTTTACCATTTCATCATTTCCGCCGGTAATTACGCCAATTAAATAATTGTTTTTCAATGCTTTAACTACAGCATAACCGTCCAAAACATTCATCACTCGACACATATTTCCGCCTGGCATCAGATAAACGCTTCCGTCTGTGAAAACGCCGTCTACATCAAATACAAATGCTTTTATATCTTTCAATTTCTCTTTATAGCTCATACATTTTTTTAATAGAATGATTCATTGTTTTATAAATTTCAAGACTTTCATCTTTTAATAATTGCTCGTGTAATTGTAAAACCCGCTTGTCATTTCTTACCGCCGGGCCTGTTTGTGCTGACTTTGGTTCAATTTCATGAATTTTCTGAACAGTTTCGTCAATCAACGGTAAAAAATAGTCAAACGGAATTTCCTGAGAATCCGAAATTTCTTTCGCCTTGGAAAAAAGATGATTCACAAAATTGCAGGCAAAAACAGCCGTCAAATGTATATATTTTCTTTTTTCGTGAGTGCTTTCCATTACATTTTTCGAAATACCTCCCGCTAATTCAAACAATAATGCCTTATCGTTTTCGTTTTCTGTTTCAATAAAAAACGGAATGTTGGAATAATCCAGCTCTTTTGTTTTAGAAAAAGTCTGCAAAGGATAAAAGCTTGCTTTTTTGTAATTTCCTGTCAGAATTTCCTTCGGTAATGAGCCGGAAGTATGCGCAACCAGACAATCTTTTTTAGAAATGATTTTAGAAACATCTTCCACAGAATTGTCGCTCACACAAATAATGTACAGATCTGCATCTTCCAGTTTTTCTGCGGAATAAGGAATCTTTAATTCTTCGGAAATTTCATTTAAATCTTTTTCATTCCTTCCAAAAATCTGAGCCAATGGAATGTTATTCTGAACAAAAGCTTTTGCCAGATGATAAGCCACATTTCCGGAACCTATAATTACAATTTGCATCTAACAAAGATAATATTTTGTAATGAGTTGGTGAAAAGAAGCGGGAAGATGGGAGTTGGAAGTTTGATACATCGTTTGTAATTGTTTAAAACATTTTTTTTAATTCATTAAATAAATGGACTAAAAATTGAATAAGTAATTTAACTTTTAAATACTTTTGTAATCCAAAACAATGAAAGCATCTTATGAAGATTAAGGACGCGGAAATTATTGCGCTGATGCAAAACCCACGAACTCTTGAAAAAGGTACTCGTGCGTTGATGGATGCTTATCAGAGTAGATTGTATTGGCACATCAGAAGAATAATCGTCGACGGAGATCTTGCTCAGGACACTTTGCAGGAGACATTTATAAAAGCTTATCAGAATTTTCATCAGTTTAAAAACGATAGCCAGCTGTATACATGGCTGTACAGAATTGCGACCAACGAATCGTTGCAACAGATCAATAAGCTGAAAAAAATGCAGAAAACCGATGAAGATCCTGAATATTATATGCAGAATATCGTAGCCGATAATACGCAAAGTGATGCCGAAGAAATACAGATCTTTCTGCAAAAAGCCATACAAAGCCTGCCCGAAAAGCAGAAACTGGTATTTATGATGCGGTATTATGATGATTTACCTTACGAAGAAATATCAAAAATTGTTGATATGTCGGTAGGAACATTAAAAACAAATTATCATTACGCCAAACAAAAAATTGAAGAATATATTAAAGAAAATTACGAGAAATAATTTTTGAAAAACAAGAAGATGAAAGATTTTGATATAGAAAAGCTAGAACGCAAAAACATTTACAAAGTACCCGACAATTTGTTTGAAAACATTCAGGGAAAAGTAATGTCTGAAATAAGCGAAAAGAAGAAAGCTCCTGTTTTTAAATTAAACTGGGTATATGCGGCGGCTGCATCACTGGCTTTGATTTTTGGATCAACATTTGTTTACAATTCATATTCTGATTCCGGTGAAGATACAAATCCGACAAGTACGCTTGCTGATAATCAATCTGCACCAAAAACGGAAAGTGAAATCGCTTATGAAACATTAAAATCAGATTTAACTTCTGTTGAAAACATCAATCAAAGAAGTGAAAAACAACAGATAAAAACAATGGTATACACGCCTGAACACAACGAAATGACAGCGACAAAGCCACAAACGGTAAAACCCGTTTCAAAACAGACAGAAACTCAGATGGCAGAATATTTGGATTCGTTTTCCAGTTCTGAAATTGCAGAACTAGCCAACAATTCGACACAGGATGTTTATTTGGATTTATATAATTAAAAGAGAAATGAAAAAAATATTATTTACACTTCTTGTAATATCCGGGTTTGCTTTAAATGCCCAGATCAAAGATTACGATTGGAAAAAAATGAATCGTGAGCAGAGAAAAGAAGTTATAAATAATCTTTCTCCTGAAGAAAGAAAAGAACTTCTTACGCAGTTCAGAAACAATATGGTTCTCGACAATCTTGATGTAGATCCTAAAGATAAAGCCGAATTTACGAATCTCTATAATGAGTATATCGAAAATCAGAAAAAAATTAAAAATCAGTTTAATGCTAATTTTAATCCCGAAACTCTGAGCGATGATGAAGCAAAAGCAAAATTGCAGCAGAGTTTTGATGTTGGCCAAAAATTACTAGACAACAGAAAGAAGTATGCTGAAAAAATGCAGACCGTAATTCCTTGTCAAAAAGTATTAAAACTCTTTCAATCTGAAGGCATGATGAGAGATAAGATGAACGAAAGAAAACCACAAAACAGAACGAATAGCCGTTCTAAAAGATGATATAAAAAATCATAATAGTTTATTTTTTTAATGTTGGACGACCCTTGCAATATTTTTGTGGGGGTCGTTTAATTTAAACCAAATTCATACTTTTGTGTAAAATATCAACTATGGCTAAGTTTGTTTTTTTCTTATTATTTTCAGTATTTATTTCTGCTCAACAGAATCAATTTATAGAACTTAGAAATAGTATAAAAGATAAAAATCATGACGCATTATCACTTACTTTTATTGATAAAAGAGCTGATAAAAGTATAGGAATCGTTTCTCACAGGAAAGATCCTTATGAGGTAAAATTTAAAAAAGATGATCTGGAAAAATTGGTTTCAGATTGGTTTTTAGAAGATAATAAAGAACTAGGAAAGACTAACTACTTTATAATGCTGGAATATTTGAAAGTCAACGATATACCTGCAGAAAGATCAGTTACGGGACATCTGGAAATGAGAGCGTCAACTTTTTTAAAGAAAAATGATCAATATTATTTTTTAAAAAAAATCAACATTTCAAAAGATTACCCACAAAAAGATCATGCTTACATTACCAGAGCTATAGCGTCCAGAATCTCAGCAGAATTAGCCAATATTATAAAGGATTCATATATGGAAACAGGATTGAATATTCCTATATCCGAAGTCGATCTCGAAAACTATCAAAAAGTAATATCTGAAAACTTGCCGATTTTTAACTCCGAATCATTTACTGATGGTGTTTATAGAGATTATAAATCTTTTGCAGAACAAAAGCCAGATAAAGAACTTACGGTAAGAAAAAATAAAGACGGAATAATCAAAGGTGTAAAAAGAGTTGATGGCTATGATAATTTAAGCAAAGATGTTTTTGCAATTATCGATAGCGGAATTGCCTATAAAAAGACACCCGCAAGCCTGATAGAAATCGAAAAAGATGATGAAGGCTTTTTTATAACCGCTTCCGAACACGAAATCTTTCCTCAGTCTAATACACCTATTATAGTTGGAGCAGGAGTCGCAGGTGCTATTGGAGGTTTGGTAGTAGCGGTAATAGATATTGCTGCCTCGAAAATACGCAAACAGAATGCATTATATCATCGAGTAGGAATCGATCCGCTTACAGGAAATTATATTTTGCCTGAAGATTTTGGAAAGTATAATAAATAAAAAGAGAAACTTATGTTTTTTTCGAATAAGAAACCTTCTGAATGAAAGGAATACAAAACAGAAATAATAGCCGTTCTAAAAGATGATATAAATCACAAGAGCCTTATTTTTTAATAATTGACGACCATTACAATATTTTTGTGAGGTTCGTTTAATTTTTGCTCAACCTTATAAAATATTAAGATAAAATTTCTTTTTTTGGAGAGAACAAATACTGTAAAAGTATATTTTTTATAGTCTCAAAAAATTTGGTTATGCTCACAAAACCTGCATGTTAAAGTAATAAAAATTTGGCTATTTTAAATCCAGTTAATCTTCGCTAAATTGAAACATTTTTATCTCCAAAAAGAGAATTATACTGTAATATTTAATTTTAATTATTTAGAAAATCTTAATAAATATCCCCTTTACAAAGACATTAAAAGCAATGCTTTTGTCGTTGCTTTTAATTACAAATTAAACACATCTATTTATTTTTTATGTAATTTATTCTAACTTTGTTGAAAACATATTTAAAAAATTCTTAACAATGATTAAAATTAATTGTATTTCAAAAGGAGCCTTTTTAATTTTTGCACTCTATTTTACAGCTATGTATTCTCAGGTCGGAATCAATACGGAAACACCAACAGCTACTCTTCATGTGAACGGCAATACCAAAGTTTCTGAAATAGAAACAATTAGCAGTCATTCCGATTTAGATTCTATCTCTGTATATGGAAACGAAGGCGAATTAAAAAAAGTGGATGCAGCTACTTTGTCCAAAAAAATTACTGAAAAGAAAATACGGGTTTTTGCCACCAAAGGTAATGGACAAAATATTCCAAACAATATATCTACAAAAGTAACTGCTTGGACAACTACGCAAAATGAAAATGCCGGCAACTTCTGGAATGCAAATACAGGCGAATTTCTAGTGCCAAAAGATGGATGGTATCGCGTTACGACCACATTAACTTACGAGAAAGCTGATATAATTGCCGGTTTTGAGTATAATGTACAGGTAAGAAAGAATGCTGTAGGCCCGCCAGTTGGCTCTTTGCCTCACTTTACTGAATCTTCTACCACAGGCGCTATTGCTATAAACACAGGTTTATTGACGTCTATTGTAAAGTGTAATACAGGTGATGTTTTATCTGTTTTTACATACCAGAATCAAGGATCTAATAGATCTTTAATTTTAACCGCAAATAAATCTTTGTGTACAGTAATTATCGAGCAGATGTAATTGATATTTGCAGAACAACATAATTTATGTAGTGAATTTATACTGAGAAGCTGCTATCTTTTATAAATTAATATTAAACTACAAAATTAAGAGAGACGAATTGTCTCTCTTTTTTTTATCTTTGCAAATTACAAGATTCTTAAATGAAAAACATACGAAATTTTTGCATAATCGCCCATATCGACCACGGTAAAAGTACTTTGGCGGATAGATTATTGGAATATACCAATACCGTTACCCAAAGAGAACTGCAGTCTCAGACGCTGGATGATATGGATTTGGAGAAAGAACGTGGGATTACGATAAAATCGCACGCGATCCAGATGGATTATGAGCTTAATGGCGAAAAATATATTTTAAACCTTATTGATACACCGGGACACGTAGATTTCTCTTACGAGGTTTCCCGTTCTATTGCGGCTTGCGAAGGCGCGCTTCTGATTGTAGATGCTGCTCAAAGCATTCAGGCACAAACAATTAGCAATTTATATTTAGCTTTAGAAAATGATCTGGAAATTATTCCGATTCTTAATAAAATAGATCTTCCTTCTGCAAATCCTGAAGAAGTTACCGATGAAATTATGGGGCTTTTAGGATGTAAATACGAAGATGTTCTTAGGGTTTCCGGAAAAACAGGTGAAGGTGTTCACGATTTGCTGGAGCAGATTGTTAGCAGAATTCCGGCTCCGGTTGGAAATCCGGATGCTCCATTACAGGCATTGGTTTTTGACTCTGTTTATAATCCTTTTAGAGGAATTGAGGCTTATTTCAAAGTTGTCAACGGAAGTATTTCTAAAAATGAAAAAATTAAATTCTTCGCTACAGGAAAAGAATATGGTGCTGATGAAGTTGGTACTTTAAAGCTAAAGCAGGTTCCAAAGAAAAAGATAGAATGTGGAGATGTAGGTTACATTATTTCCGGGATTAAAGATGCTCGTGAGGTAAAAGTAGGGGATACAATCACTTCTTTTGTTAATCCGGCTTCTGAAGCGATTGATGGTTTTGAGGAAGTAAAACCAATGGTTTTTGCCGGAATTTATCCTATTGAATCTGAAGATTTTGAAGAATTAAGATTCTCATTGGAAAAATTAAGATTAAATGATGCTTCTTTGGTTTTCGAGCCGGAAAGTTCAGCAGCATTAGGTTTTGGTTTCCGTTGCGGATTCTTGGGGATGCTTCACATGGAAATCGTTCAGGAGCGTTTGGATAGAGAATTCAATATGGACGTGATCACAACAGTTCCCAACGTTTCGTATCACGGTTATTCCAAAAAAGATCCTGAAACTCCGATTTTGATTAATAATCCTTCTGAAATGATGGATCCAACGATTTTGGACAGAGTAGAAGAGCCATTTATTAAAGCTTCTATTATTACTAAATCAGATTTTGTTGGTGCAGTAATGACATTATGTATCGAAAAAAGAGGTGAAATTGTTAACCAAAGTTATCTGACGGCAGACAGAGTCGAACTGACTTTCAATATGCCTTTGGCGGAAGTGGTTTTTGACTTTTACGACCGTTTGAAGTCTATTTCAAAAGGTTACGCTTCATTCGATTATTCGCCAATCGGAATGCGTTCTTCAAAATTGGTGAAAATGGACATTCTGATTAATGGTGATATGGTGGATGCTTTATCTTCATTGATTCACGATTCTAACGCTTATTATATTGGTAAGAAAATGTGTGAAAAACTTCGCGAACTGATTCCTAGACAGCAGTTTGACATTGCTGTTCAGGCGGCTTTGGGAGCGAAAGTTATCGCAAGAGAAACCATTAAAGCTTTAAGAAAAGACGTAACCGCAAAATGTTACGGAGGCGATATTTCAAGAAAGAGAAAACTTCTTGAAAAGCAAAAAGAAGGTAAGAAAAAGATGAAGCAGATTGGTAGAGTAGAAGTCCCACAATCGGCGTTTATGGCTGTTTTGAAGCTGAATGACTAGAAAGAACCAAGTAAAAGATAAAAGAAAAATCCGCAGAAAATTTCTGCGGATTTTTTATTTCACTTCGTAATAAAAGATTTGATTTTTTACAATTTGTTTATCATAATTCATTGTAAATTCATCAGACAAAAAATTCCCTGTCCAGATTTTAAATTTTCCTTGGACAAAAAATAAAAAATGAATACACTTGATGTGGTATTTTACGGATCGATATTGCTCTGGTTTTGTAGTGAAATTTATTACAAACAAAAATTAAAATCGGGGCAAAACGATCAGAAAAAAGACAATTCGACTTTGAATATTTTGTGGGTTGTGATCATTCCATCTGTTTTTTGTGCGGTTTTTGTTTCTGAGAAATTTCAGTTTCCTATTTCGGAGCATGTTTGGATTAAATATTTGGGGCTGTTTTTTATTTTAGGCGGAACCATTTTCAGGTTTATTATTATTCGTTCTTTGGGAAAGTTTTTTACGGTAGATGTTTCGATAAAGGAAGATCATGAGATTATAAAAGAAGGATTTTACAAATATCTTCGGCATCCTTCTTATACGTTTTCGCTTTTGAGCTTTTTTGGCTTGGGGCTATTTCTGAATAATTGGGTTTCTTTGGTGCTCGCCTTTATTCCTGTTTTTTTAGCTTTCAGATATAGAATAAAAACTGAAGAAAAAGCATTAATAGAGCGGTTTGGAGATGAATATCTGGAATACAAAAAAACCACAAAGAAATTGATTCCTTTTATTTATTAATATCAATTACTATTCAGCTGCAAAATTATACCATTCGGTCACATAAAGTTGAATTGGATAAGTTTCATGCCTAAATTTGAATCAGGAAATTTAAAAATAAAACATCATGGAAACATTTAACAATGAAAATTTAGCCTATAAAAAAGCCGCAAAAAGAGTAAAAGAACTAAAAGGGTTTTACGGAAATCTTACGTCTTATTGCCTTGTAATCCCGTTTTTATTGATTCTTAATCTTCTCACTTCTCCGGGAAGTCTTTGGTTTTACTGGCCAATGTTGGGTTGGGGATTGGGTCTTACGCTTCATGCGGTAAATGTTTTTGGAATTGGAAAAAGTTGGGAAGAGAAAAAAATAAAAGAATTAATGGAGCAAGAAAAGTCTAAAAAACCAATTGATTTTTAAGAATACTTTATTTATTTTTGATTAAATTGTTCAGACTTAAAAACACAACAATGATCAGAACTGTAATTATCGAAGACGAAAAACCCGCTGCAAGAAAACTGGAAAGAATGTTGAGCTTGTTTCCGGAAATAGAATTAGTTGCCAATATAGAATCTGTAGAAGAAGGCGTAGAATGGTTTTCCGAAAACGAACATCCGCAATTGATTTTTTCAGACATTGTTTTAGGAGACGGCCTGTCATTCGATATTTTCGGGAAAGTGCCAACAAGTGCATTCATTATTTATACAACGGCTTTTGATCAATATACTTTGAAAGCGTTTAAGCTGAACAGCATCGATTATTTACTAAAGCCGATTTTGGAAGAAGATCTTTCCGGAGCTATTGAAAAGTTTAAATCATTTCTTCCGTCCGGAAATTTGGTAAGTTCGCACGAAATAAGGCAGTTGATCAAGACCGAAAAAACAACATTGTCGAGAGTTTTGGTGAAGATCGGCTACAATTTAAAGATCGTTCAGACACACGAAATAAGCTGCTTTTTCAGTGAAAACAAAATAGTTTATTTGCAAACTCAAGACCGGAATTATCCTTCAGATTTTACTTTGGATGAGCTGGAAAATATTTTGGATGATAAGAAGTTTTTCCGTGTGAATAGGCAGTTTATCATCAATTCAGATTATATTAAAAATATTCATACATCTCCGAATTATAAAGTTGAACTCAACTTTCAGCCTGAAGAAGAAATTACAGTAAGCCGCGAACGCGTAAAATATTTTAAAGACTGGTTGGTAAGTTAAGTTTATAATTAAAGATTTATTCTATAAAACAAAACCCGAAACAAAAGCTTCGGGTTTATATATGTTTACGAAATAACTCCGCTTCCGATCAGCTCATCTTCAAGATACCATGCCGCAAACTGGCCTTCCGCAATTGCCGATTGCAGCTCTTCAAATTCTACATAAAAAGCATTTTCAAACTGATAAATTGTAGCTTTCTGAAGTTCTTGTCTGTAACGGAATCTCGCCATTACTTCCATCGATTCTCCATTTTGCAGTTTCATATCTTCACGTACCCAATGCAGCTCGGAATTATCAATTTTTAAAGCTTTTTTGTGCAATCCCGGAAAGCGGTGACTTTCACCAACAAAAATGATATTGTTTTCCATGTCTCTGGAAATAATAAAACAGCTTTCTTTATGGCCGCCGATTCCTAAACCTTTGCTTTGCCCAATCGTAAAAAATTGAGCGCCTTGATGTTTTCCGATTACTTTTCCGTCGGATTTTTTATAATTGATCTTTTGGCTCAAAAATTCTAATTCTTCTTCTTTTGACGAAAAATCTGGTTTTTCTTGTGAAAATAAAGGAAAATCTTTAAAAATTTCAACAATTTTACCTTCTTTTGGAACCAATTGCTGTTGTAAAAATTGTGGTAAACTTACTTTTCCGATAAAGCACAATCCTTGAGAATCTTTTTTATCAGCCGTTACCAATCCTATTTCTTTTGCGATTTCCCTTACTTGCGGCTTCGTCAATTCACCAATCGGAAACAATGCTTTCGACAACTGATCCTGAGACAACTGACACAAAAAATATGACTGATCCTTATTATTATCTTTTCCTGCTAAAAGATGAAAAATTTCTTTTCCGTTTTTATCAAAAGTTGAATTTACTCTTGCATAATGCCCGGTTGCAACCTTGTCGGCACCCAAAGACATTGCCGTTTTCATAAAAACATCGAATTTTACTTCTCTGTTGCACAAAACGTCAGGATTCGGAGTTCTTCCTTTTTGATATTCCTCAAACATATAATCTACGATGCGCTCTTTGTACAATTCGCTCATGTCGATCACCTGAAACGGGATTCCTAATTTCTGGGCAACCATCAAGGCATCGTTACTATCTTCAATCCACGGGCATTCGTCTTCCAAAGTCACGGATGCATCATTCCAGTTTCTCATAAACAAAGCCACAACTTCATGACCCTGCTGCTGCAACAAATACGCTGCAACGCTGGAATCGACACCGCCCGATAATCCTACAACTATTTTCATACTATTATTTCTGATAAAGTTTTTATCTTTATCTTAACGCTTGCAAAATTACGATAATACTTTTTGCGAAAAAAAAGATAATTTAAACATTGATAAAAACGATTGTATGAAAAACTTGACTTTACTATTTATGCTTATGTTTTGCGGACCTGCATTTTCACAGGTTTCTGTATCAACACCTTCATCAGAAGCTAACAAATGGACTTTTGGAGGCGGAATTGGACTTGGCTTCGGAAGTAATTCTGCGTTTTACCTTTCGGCTTCACCGCGTGTGGGATATAAAATCACCAATAATTTGGAAGGTGGAGTAGTGGGAAGTGTTTCTTGGCAAACTTCAGATTTTTACAGCTCAACAATGTTTGGAGTTGGCCCTTTTGTGAATTATTATTTTGCAAGATCTTTTTTTGTAAGCGGAAACTTGCAGCAATATTTTATCAATTATAAGGATAAGTTTTATGATTTTAAAGCCAATCAGCAAGAAACGGCTCTTTATTTAGGAGGCGGATATATGCAGCAGATTGGAAACAATTCTTTTCTGCAATTGGGATTAATGTATAACGTTTTGTATAAAGAAAATCAAAGTATTTTCTCCAGCGGTTTGGTCCCAAATATTGGTTTTGTGGTGGGATTATAAATCAACGATTGTCATTCAGACGAAGGAGTTTTCCTAACTATTTTAATTGAATATATTTTATCGTTAAGTTTAGAAACTCTGAATAATAAAAAAGCACCGAGAAAATCCCGATGCTTTTATTTATAAATTAATTATTATTAAGATTTTTCAGCAGCTGACTTTTTGGTCTTCTGAGTTTTTCCTTGTAGTCCGTCTTTAGCTTCATTAAGATCTAAAACTACAGTTTCACCTTCATTGAGCTGTTTATTCACAAGCATTTCAGCCAATAAATCTTCGATGTATTTCTGGATCGCTCTTTTCAGTGGTCTTGCACCGAAATCCTTATCCCAGCCTTTTTCAGAAATAAAATCTTTTGCTACTTCCGTCAATTCTACTTTGTATCCTAATTTATCAAGTCTTTTGTAAAGCTTGTTCAATTCAAGATCAATGATTTTTTTAATATCATTCTGTTCAAGAGAGTTGAAGATCACAATATCATCAATTCTGTTTAAGAATTCCGGTGCAAATGCTTTTTTAAGGGCATTTTCAATGGTACTTCTTGTTCTTGAATCAGAGTTAGATTTCTTAGCAGTTGTTCCAAATCCTACACCATCACCAAAGTCTTTGATATCCCTTGTTCCGATGTTTGAAGTAAGGATAATAATTGTATTTCTAAAATCAATTTTTCTACCTAAACTGTCGGTAACGTGGCCTTCATCCAAAATCTGTAACAGAATATTGAATACATCAGGATGCGCTTTTTCGATCTCATCTAAAAGAACTACAGCATAAGGTTTTCTTCGTACAGCTTCAGTTAATTGTCCGCCTTCTTCATACCCAACGTATCCCGGAGGCGCTCCAACCAATCTTGAAACAGCGAATTTTTCCATGTATTCACTCATGTCAATTCTGATCAATGCTTCGTCAGAATCGAAGAGTTCTCTTGCCATTACTTTTGCGAGCTCAGTTTTTCCGACACCAGTTGTACCAAGGAAAATAAAGGTTCCGATTGGTCTGTTTGGATCTTTTAAACCTGTTCTGTTTCTTTGGATCGATTTTACTACTTTTTTTACTGCATCTTCTTGGCCGATAACTTTTCCGTTCATATTATCGTCCATCTGAGCTAGTTTATCAAGCTCGTTTTTACCGACTTTCGTTACCGGAACGCCGCTCATCATAGAAACTACTTCGGCAACACTTTCTTCAGATACGGTTTCTTTTTTCTCTTTTACATCTTTATCCCATTGATCCTGAGCAGAATTCAATTCCATTTGAAGTCTTTCTTCTTCATCCTTCAATTTTCTCGCTTCAAGATAATCCTGCGCTTTTACAGCTTTCTGCTTCAATTCTTTGATATCTTCGATTTTCTTCTCAAAATCAATGATTTCGGTAGGAACTTTCATGTTTTTGATATAAACACGGGATCCTGCTTCATCCATCGCATCAATTGCCTTATCCGGTAAAAAACGGTCTGTAATATATCTTGATGTCAAATTGACACACGCCAAAATTGCTTCCGGAGTATAAATTACATTATGATGTTCTTCATATTTATCTTTGATCTGATTCAGAATCTGAATGGTTTCATCAATCGAAGTTGGTTCCACCATTACTTTTTGGAATCTTCTTTCTAAAGCCCCGTCTTTTTCAATGTATTGACGATATTCATCCAAAGTTGTTGCACCGATGCATTGAATTTCACCTCTTGCCAAAGCAGGTTTAAACATATTGGAAGCATCTAAACTTCCTGTTGAGCTTCCTGCTCCAACGATGGTGTGAAGCTCGTCGATGAATAGAATTACATCACGGTTTTTTTCCAGTTCCGTCATGATGGCTTTCATTCTTTCTTCAAACTGGCCACGATATTTTGTACCTGCAACCAAACTTGCCAAATCCAGCGTAATCACTCTTTTACCATAAAGAACTCTTGAAACTTTTTTCTGTTGAATTCTTAAAGCTAAACCTTCGGCGATGGCAGATTTACCAACTCCAGGCTCACCGATAAGCAACGGATTATTTTTCTTTCTTCTTGATAAAATTTGTGAAACCCGCTCAATTTCTTTTTCACGACCGATCACCGGATCCAATTTTCCGTCTCTAGCCAAAGAAGTCAAATCTCTACCAAAGTTGTCCAAAGTAGGAGTCTTGCTTTTTGCAGAGCCCAAATTTCCTGTAGGCTTTCTCATCTGCTCAAATTCTTCTCTGTCGTCATCATCATCATAAGCACTCATTTGCGGTGCCTGTCCGGAATTTTTCAGCAGTGTCTGATATTCTTTTGAAACTCCTTCATAATCAATATCATAAGCTCCTAAAATATTTGAAGTAGGGTCCTCATATTTGTATAGAATACCCAAAAGCAAATGAACGGTATTAATTTCGTTGCTTTTATATTGACGGCATTCTAATTCGGCACGTTTTATGGCATGATCTGCCATTTTGGTGAATGAAATATTGGTGACCTCCTCAGAAATAGGATTTAAACTCGCTGTATTTAAAGTTTCAATTTTTCTTCTGATTTGTGTTAAATCGGCATTGAGGTTTTGAAGGATTTCTTTCGCAGAGTTTTCTGTTTTTATAATACCTAAAAGTAGATGTTCTGTATTAAGAAATTCACTTTTCAGCCGCTTAGCTTCATTTTTGCTTTGCTTGAACACCTGGCTCAAGCCTTGTGAAAACTTATAATCCATAATATTGTTTCTCAAATTAGAACTACGATAACAATTATCGTTTATTCTCTAACTAAATTACAAATATTTTACCAAAAATCAATTAATGACTTTATGGCAGAAAAAAGTTTTAGTATCTTACTGAAAATGACTAAGTTTGTTATCCATAAATTTTCCTTATGAGTCCTGAAATTGCCAGTTATATAGGATACGCCGCTTCGGTTTTTATTGTCTTAAGCTTTGCTTTAAAAAATTTAAGACATATCCGGATTGTTAATCTGATTGGATGTATTTGTTTTGTAATTTATGGCATTTTCAACGGCATGCTTTGGCCGGTAATTATTCCGAATGGGCTGATTTGCTTTGTACAAGCCTACTATTTAATTAAAGGAAAAAAGGCTTAATGGGCAAAAAAAAGGTTTTAACATCGGCATTCAGCAATTTATATACGGATCAAAGAATAGAAAAAGTCTGTCAAACACTTTTCGAAAACGGATATGATGTTGAAGTGATCGGAAATGACTGGAAAGGAGCCGAAAAAATGCAGCGACCTTATCCTTTTTCCAGAATAAAACTTCATTCGAAGACTTTAAAAACAGCTTATTTTGAATTTAACTGGAAACTTTATAAAGAATTAAAGAAAAAAGCTGACGAAAATACCATTCTTCATGCCAATGATCTTGATGCGTTGCTGCCAAATTATCTTTTATCTAAGAAATTGAATATTCCGCTCGTTTTTGACAGCCATGAAATTTTTTCTGAAATGCCAGCCGTTCAGGGAAAGCTTTCACAAAAAATATGGAGATTTCTTCAAGGAAAACTTATCCCGAAAATTGATTTTATGATCACAGCCAGCACAAGCTATGCTAAATGGTTTAATAAAAAATATGGTGTAAACCCTGTTGTTGTTCAAAACTCGCCCAGAAAGTTTGATTTTGACATTGATGTTCCTGAAAATAACCCTAAAATAATCTTATACCAAGGCGCAATCAATCCGTTTCGCGGAATTGATAAAGCCATTTTGTCCATGCATCATCTTGAAAATATTGTTTTTAAAATTGCCGGAGATGGACCGAAAAAGCAAGAATACGAAGATTTGGTGATAAAAGAAAGTCTTCAGGATAAAGTTAAGTTTTTAGGAAAATTGTTGCCGGAAGATTTAAGAAAAATCACTTCGACGGTGGATGTCGGAATGAGCATCGAAGAAAATGGCGGCGAAAGTTATCTCTATTCGCTTCCGAATAAAGTTTTAGACTGTATTCAGGCAAGGGTTCCGTTGATTTTGTCGGATCTTCCTGAAATGAAGAATATTAAAAGTCAATTTGATATTGGAGAAATTATAAAAGATCACCAGCCTGAAAATATTGCAAAAGCCATCAATTTAATTTTAAATAAAGGAAGAAAAAATTATCTGGTTGAACTTGAAAAGGCATCAAAAGCGCTTTGCTGGGAAAAGGAAGAAATAAAACTTTTGCAGGTTTTTGAAAAAGCTTCGGAAAATAAGAAATGAATCTAAATATTTGTTTTTGGTTATAATTTTTTAATAATTTATCTTTAATTGTAAAAAATTCTTTTAAAATTGATATGTTTAATATTTTATTAATTAATGCGATTTTTAAAAATTTTAATAGTCTAACAAAAATTCAACAAAAAAGATAAAAACTCTAAAATTCGTATCTTTGCCTAAAGAAATTGTAGAAATGACCATTAAAGAAAAACAGCAGGAAATAATCGACGAATTTGCTTTTCTTGAAGATTGGGAGCAAAAATATGAGTACATTATCGATCTCGGAAAGGAGCTGAAAGGTCTTCCTGAAGAAAAGAAAACAGATAATAATCTGATCAAAGGCTGCCAAAGTAAAGTATGGATAGATGCTGAGTTTAAAGATGGAAAATTGTTTTTCGATGCAGATTCTGACGGCATTTTGCCAAAAGGCATTGTTTCTTTGCTGGTAAGTATTTATAGTGGTCATTCAACGCAGGAGATTTTAGATTCTGATTTCGAATTTATCTCCGCGATCGGATTACAGGAGTTTTTGTCACCTTCCAGAGCCAACGGATTGATGGCGATGACAAAACAGATCAAATTTTATGCTGTTGCGTATCAACTAAAATCTTAGTCTTGACAAGAATTTTAGCATATCGTTTTTCCGCATTTGGTGATGTTGCAATGACAGTGCCTGTGTTTCGTGAGTTTTTGGAACAAAATCCGGATGTTGAAATCGTAATGGTTTCAAGAAGTAATTTTAAAGATTTATTTACCGGAATCCCGAACGTAATATTTAAAGGAATTGATTTTGATGATTATAAAGGGTTTTTAGGAATCAGAAAATTGGGGAGAGAGCTTTTAAAGGAGTTTAAGCCCGATTACGCTGCAGACCTTCATGATGTGATTCGTTCAAAAATCCTGGATAAAATTTTTGTAAGAAGAGGCTTAAAGATTTTTAAGATCAACAAAGGAAAAGAAGAAAAAGAACATCTTACCAATGTCTGGAATTTGGAAAAGATGCAGCTGAAAAAAACGGTTGAGCGATATGCTGATGTTTTCAGGGACATGGGTTTTAATGTGCAGCTTTCGCATCAGCTTAAGCCTATTTGTAATGAAAAACAAGGAATTGGCTTTGCTCCTTTTGCTCAACATAAAGGAAAAATGCTTCCTTTGGAAAAGTCTTTTGAACTTGTAAAGATATTAGCGAAAAAGAATACCGTTTACTTTTTTGGTGGCGGAGAAAAAGAAACTGAAACCCTTGAAAACTGGGAAAGACAAATTCCAAATACCAAAAGTCTCGCGGGAAAACTCAATCTCTCCGAAGAGTTGAACAGGATCGCACAACTTGAAGTGATGATTTCAATGGATTCTGCTAATATGCATTTGGCCAGTATTGTAGGCACAAGATGTGTTTCCATTTGGGGATCAACTCATCCCTACGCCGGATTTTTAGGGTTCGGACAAAGTGAAAAAGATGTCGTTCAGATCCGGGATTTGACTTGCAGACCATGTTCGGTCTTTGGTGATAAAGAATGCTACCGCGGAGATTGGGCCTGCCTTGAAGAGATCAATTTGCAACAAATTATTGATAAAATATAAAGAATGAAGCTATCTATATGCATTCCCGTTTATAATTTTGATGTTCGGAATCTTGTTGAAGATCTTAAAAAAGAAATAAACGAAAATAATATAGATGCAGAAATTATTTTAATTGATGATGCTTCAGATGAGACATTTAATATTATTAATAAAGAGCTTTCAGATAAAGTAAAAAACTTTATTTTTCTTGAAAAAAATGTCGGACGATCGAAAATTCGAAATCTTTTTTTGAATTATTCGAAAGGAGAGTATTTGTTGTTTCTGGATTGTGATGTAAAAATAGATAATACTAATTTTCTAAGCAATTACATACAGAAAATCGACCAAAACAGCGCATTGGACTTACTTTACGGAAGCTTTAAAATTTCCCCGCAATATTATCAAACGCTTAGAAATAAATATTCTTTAGAAAGAGAGATTCCTATTAACGGAAAATCTGATTTTTCGACTTTTAAGACTGTTAATTTTGTTATTAAAAAGGAGGTTTTTAATATGTTCCCCTTTAATGAAGAGTTGACTAATTATGGGTATGAAGATTATTTTTTTGCTAAAAAATTAGAGTTTAAAAATGTCAAATTTTTAGCAATTACTAATCCCGTCATTCATGTTGACGATACCCAAAATGATGTTTTTCTAGCTAAAACTGAAACGGCGATCAATTCTCTATTTCAACTTTCTCAAAAAAAGGAAAATCATATTTTCATAAAAGATATAAAGGTTTACAAGATTGCACAAAAAATTAAAAAAGCGGGTTTGAGGTCTTTGATTTTATTTTTTTACAGCTTTATCGAAAAAAAGATCATTAATAATTTACTTTCAGATAATCCTGAAATAAAATATTTAGACTTTTACAAACTTGTGTTATTGCTAAAAAAGATAAATTAAACTTCCTTAAATTCCACCTAAAAAATTAAAAAAATGGCTGAAAGTATGTGCTTCATCCAAAAGAGATAAATTTCCTGTTATCTGATTCAGGGAAAGAGTAGTTGTAAGTTGTGTTCCGTTGTCCCATGTAATTTTGTCACCATGATTTGTAAAAGGTTTTGCTAATCCATTTGCTCCTTTTATACTTACATCAACAAAGTGAACAGGATTGCTGTTGTCCGTGGCAATTATAGTAAACTCTCCATAAGTGTATGCGGCGATCTCTGAGTCATTTGGCTCGTTGCTTTCGTCCACATAATGTACAAAACTAACACGAACCAAAGTGTTTTTAACGGGTAATTTTTTTAAGATAACATTATTTCCCGGCCTATAACCTCCTACGGTTGTATTGAATCCTTGAGGTGCATATTGTACCTGCCCATTATTAGAATTTACATAAAGAGGCATTGATTCCAATGATGAATTGGGTTTGTTTGGTAATGATATGTCGCTCAGCCTTAATGTACCTTCGATGTCTAATGTTTGCTGAGGATTGGTCGTGTTAATGCCCACTTGGGAAAAAGCAACACCATAAAATAGAATTGTTGCTAAAAGGCTAAATTTTTTTTTCATTTCCTAATTTTTGATCAGATTTAACTTATTCATTCTTGTGTAAGTAGAATCGTACTATTAAAAAGCTTATGCTTGCTGTATAACTAGTGAGTTTGCAATAAAGATTAAAATATTAAGAAAATTATAAAGCTGCGAATAATAGTTGAACAAAGGTATTTGTTAGCTTCTTGTCATACCAATAGCTTTACTACTAAAATATACTGAAAACTACTAAAACTAATATGTGGAAGGCTAGACTGCTCACAATGAGAAGTTGCAGACGTGAAATAGCTGAGATAGATTTTATTTAATATTCAGAAAACAAAAAAAATCTCCCAATACATTGAGAGATTTTGTGGGCCCTGAGGGATTCGAACCCCCGACCCTCTGGGTGTAAACCAGATGCTCTGAACCAACTGAGCTAAGAGCCCTGAAATTTTTGTAAAGGCTTCAGTATCCTTTTTGTGGGCCCTGAGGGATTCGAACCCCCGACCCTCTGGGTGTAAACCAGATGCTCTGAACCAACTGAGCTAAGAGCCCTAGACGATTTCTCGTTTTGAGTGGTGCAAATATACACGATTATTCTTTATGTGACAAATTTTTTTCTAAAAATTCTCCTACTACAAAGTTGCTTCCACCGACAAAAATAAGATCATCATCTGTAGATTGTTGTTTTGCAGAAAGATAAGCTTCCTGTACAGTATCGAATATCGTGTAATTAATTTTAGCTTCCACCAAAAAGTTTTCATAATCTTTCGGGTGACGGCCACGATTGATAGATGGTTTGGCAAAATAAAAGTCAGAATTTTCAGGCAGAATATTCATCACTTCATCTATTTTTTTGTCACTTACAAAACCTAAAACAATATGCTTGTGTTTCGGAATTGTATTAAGTTGAGAAAAAACCTCTTCCAAGCCAGCTTGATTGTGTGCGGTATCGCAAATAGTCAGCGGGTTTTGAGAAAACTCAAACCAACGGCCTATAAAACCTGTATTTTGATGAACGTTCAATAAACCTTTTTCTAGAATATTATCAGAAATATTTACATTTAATTTCCTTAATTCTTCAACTAAACATAAAACAACTTTGATGTTTTTTTGCTGATAATTTCCTTTTAAATCTGTTTTTAAATTTGTTTGGATACTTGTCGCATCAATGAATTCAGAATTTTCTTTGGAAGCTTTTTCTTTAATAATATTTCTTACAATTTCAGTGTCATCGCCAAAAATCACAGGAATATTATGTTTAATAATTCCGGCTTTTTCCCAAGCAATTTCTTCGATTGTATCTCCCAAAATATTCTGATGATCCAGCTGAACATTTGTGATCGCAGAAATCAACGGTGTAATTATATTGGTAGAATCCAGTCTTCCTCCCAAACCCACTTCGATGATGGCAAAATCGACTTTCTGCTGATAAAAATATTCAAACGCCATAATTGTTGTAAACTCAAAAAAAGAAGGAAGAATGTCATCCGGAAGTTTTTTTAGCTTAAGAATAAATTGATAGACAAATTCTTTATCACAATTTGCACCGTTCACTTTTATCCGTTCCGTGAAATCAATAAGATGAGGTGAATTATATAATCCGGTTTTAAAGCCCGATTCTTGTAACACGGAAGCCAGCATATTGCTTGTAGAGCCTTTTCCGTTGGTACCACCAATATGAATGCATTTTATTTTGTCTTGCGGATTGTCAAAAAAAGCACAAAGTTTGGTAATATTTTCCAAACCAGGTTTATATGCTTTTTCCCCGTCGAGCTGATAATTCGGAGCCTGAACGAAAAGCCATTCAACGGCTTCTTTATATTGTTCGTTTGTCATGCTGCAAAATTCTCAAAACTTTCATTAAAATGAAACAATATTTTTTTAAAATTGTAACTTTTTTGCATTCTTTTCGTCTAATGTAGAAAAAGCGTTATGAAAAAAGTTTTGATTATGATTTTGGGATTTACTTTTCTGGGTGCAAATGCACAGAAAAAGTGGTCTTTGAGAGAATGTGTAGACTATGCCGTAAAGCATAATTTACAGGTTATCCAAAATGAATATTCAAAACAAATTCAGGATGTAAATCTGAAAATTGCACAAAAAAATTACCTTCCGTCGGTTTCTGCAAATATGGGGAACAACGTAAGTTTTGGGCAATCTGCTTTCGGAACGGGAAGTATCAGAAATGACAGATTCAGTAATAACGCCAATATCGGAGCAGATGTTTTGCTTTACAATAACGGAAGACTGGAGAAAACGATCAGAAAAACGCAGTTTGATGTAGAAGCAAGCCAATATGATATTGAAACGATACAAAATGATATCTCATTGCAGATCGCGCAACAGTATCTGACAACTTTGCTGAATAAAGAAATTGTAAAAATTGCACAAAGCGCAACCGATAATGCTAAAAAGCAGTTTGACAGAGCAAAAATAACAACAGAAGTAGGTACAACCGCACAAACCATTATGGCTGAAGCCGAAGCTGCGTGGGCACGGGAAAAACAAAACCTTAAAACCGCAGAAATCAATGTTGGAAGAAGCTTGTTTGCTTTGGCCCAGCTATTACAGCTGGAAGATTATAAGGATTTCGATGTTGAAGATGTTGAGGTTTCCGAGCAGCTCAGCCCACAACTGATATCCGTTGATGAGGTTTTAAATACAGCTTACCAGGAACAACCTCAAATTAAAGCTGCAGAAAGCAGAATAAAATCAGCCGAAGCTCAGACAGAAGTGACAAGAACAGCATTTTGGCCAACCCTTACGGCAAATGTGGGAATCGGAACTTTTTACAACAACTTGTTGAATACGAATAATATAGGGTCAGATAAGTTTTATGTAAGTGAAAGCAGATTCTTTCAGCAGTATAAAGACAATTTTGGTCAACAGGCGGGCGTTTCTCTGAATATTCCAATTTTTAATAAAGGAATTACAAAGCTTCAGGTTGAGCAATCCAAAATAAATGAAAGCATTGCCAAAACTACTTTAGAACAGCAAAAGCAAACTATAAGACAAAGTGTACAACAAGCTCAATTTGACGTTGATGCCAATTATGAAATTTATCTTGCAGCTTTGGAAGCAGAAAAAAGTACAAAACTTTCAATGGAATTTGCAGATAAAAGCTATGCAGCAGGAAGGACGACCATTTATGATTTAAATATCGCAAGAAATAATTACGCAAATGCGCAAGGTTCTGTAGAGCAGGCAAAATATAATTATCTTTTCAGTCTTAAATTATTAAATTTCTATGCGGGAATTCCGCTAAGTTTGTAAAATGTCTATTCAGTCTTTAGAAAAATATTTACCTCAAAACACGCTTGATCATTTAAGGAAATGGTTTTCAGATTATTATATTCATATTAAAATTACTAAAAACCGAAATTCGAAGCTTGGAGATTATCGCAAACTTCCGGATCGGTCACACGAAATAACAATAAATTCTACATTAGCGCCTCAACTTTTTTTCTTTGTGCTCACCCACGAGTTGGCGCATCTTATCGCTTTTGAAAAATACGGACGCAGAATTTTACCACACGGAACCGAATGGAAACTGACTTTCAGGCAGATGCTGCTGGAAAGCATTGAGGTTTACGAAGAGGCTTTAAGGCCTATTATTATTAAATTTTCCAAATCTCCGAAAGCAAATTTTATGTCGAGCCCGGATCTCGTTAAGTTTTTCCACATTGACAGTCATGATGATAGCTTTCAATTCATTGAAGAAATGCAGAAAGGAGAATTTTTTGTTTATCGAGACGAAAAGTATTTATTAGAAGGTCTTGTTAAAAAAAACTATCTTTGTATGAATCTGGCTACAGGAAGGAAGTATTCTTTCAAACCCTTGGCAAGAGTGAAAAAATGTAGTTAAATATGTCAAAATCAGATAAATACTGTGTGATTATGGCGGGAGGAATCGGCAGCAGATTCTGGCCCTTGAGTACACAGAAATTCCCTAAGCAGTTTCAGGATATTTTGGGAACCGGCAGGACGATGATTCAGCAGACTTATGACAGAATAAGCAAAATCATTCCGAAGGAAAATATATTTGTAATTACCAATAAGGAATATGTAAGCCTTTCTCATCAGCAGTTACCGGAAATTCCGGAAGAAAATATTGTTGGCGAGCCTTTAATGAAGAATACATCAGCCTGCAATCTTTATATGGCAAATAAAATTGCTGAAATAAACCCTGAAGCGACGATGGCGGTTTTACCTGCCGATCATTTGATTCTGAAAGAAGATGTATTTTTAGAAAAACTGGAGCTGGCATTGGATCTGGCATCAAAGAATGATTATTTGGTAACGCTTGGCATCACGCCGACAAGGCCGGATACAGGATACGGATATATTCAGTTTGTAGAAAAGAAAAAGTCAGATTATTTCAAAGTAAAAACCTTTACAGAAAAGCCTATTCTCGAAATTGCCAAAAGCTTTCTGGAAAGCGGAGATTTCCTTTGGAACGCCGGAATTTTTATCTGGAATGTAAAATCTATACAACAGGCTTTTGAAATACATCTTCCGGAGATGACTCAGCATTTTACCGCTTGCGAATACAATGCAGACACAGAAAAAAGCTGTATAGAAACCATTTATCCTAAAGTTCAGAAAATCTCTATAGATAACGGGATTTTAGAAAAAGCCAAAAATGTTTATGTAATTCCTGCGGATCTCGGATGGAGCGATCTAGGAACCTGGACTTCAGTTTTTGAAAACAGCACAAAAGATGAAAATCAAAACTCCGTAAACACAAAAAACTGCTTATCCTATCAATCTGAAGGAAACATTATTCATGTGAAAAATAACAATAAAGTAATCGTTATAGACGGGTTGAAAGATTTTATTGTTGTAGATACAGAAAAAGTTTTACTGATTTGCCCGCGAGAACACGATCAGTTGATAAAAGATTATGTTTTAGATTTAAAAAATCTTAAAAAAGGGGACAAATTCATGTAAAATATTGGCATAATTTCTGCCGCATTTTGAATTATGATAAAAAGTACGATCAAAATAAGTTTCATCTTTTTTTTAATCTTTGGAGGCTTCGTGCTTGCGCAGCAGAAAAAGAATTCTTTTCATATTCGGAATGTTTTGACAAAAATTGTTCCTAATAATAAAATTGATTTTTGGGCTTTAGTTTATAATAATTATGGAAGAAATGAAGAAATAAAAACTTCAGGAACCAAAAAAGATTATATTCCCCAGTTTTCAGGTTTTAGTCTTGCTCCGGCAGATGAAAGCTTTTATTATATCGTTTATTCTAAAGCCGGAAATTTAAATTATATAACCGAAATCAACGGCCTTAAAGAATTAATTGGTAAAATTGATAATGCTGAAGAAGCGGCACTTTCAGCGGTTTTGGATGGATATATTATCGACGAACAGTTTACAGATGTTGCCGCAAATTATTATGAAGATAGTGCCAACTATTATTTAGATTTGGGGAAAGTTACTTCCAAAGAATGTCCTTATCAGAAAACACATTTTACGCTTACCGTTAATAAAGTTTCCGGGAAAATTTCTAAAGTGGAAGACAACGGAACTTATATTGAATTGTATACAAAAAAATGCCCCAATAATCCGCGTCTTTTAAAAATAGAAAAGAAAGAAGAACCGCAAGATGAGCCTAAGAAAAAACCTGTCAAAAAGCGAAAATAAAGTTTATGAAACTGAAAGATTGATTATCCGGCCAATGTCTTTGGACGATGCAGATCTTATTTTTGAACTTTACAATATGCCAAAATTCATTAAATTTATAGGTAACCGAAACATCAATTCTTTTTCGGATGCGGAAAATTATATTAAAGAAAAATTTTTGCCGCAATTTGACAAATTAGGTTTCGGAAATTATTTGATTGTTTTAAAAGATGGGAACAAAAAAATAGGCGGCGTCGGAATTTTTGAAAGAGAAGGTTTGGAAATTGTAGATATTGGTTTTTCTGTTTTAGAAGAATTTGAGGGAAAAGGATATATGTTTGAAGCTGCACAAAAAGTAAAATCTATCGGAATGGATGATTTTGGACTGAAAAAAATTTCCGCGATTACCACAAAAGACAACTTTTCTTCACAAAAATTAATTGAAAGATTAGGATTAAAATTCAAAAAAATGGTTATACTTCCAAATGATTCGGAAGAATTGATGTATTTTGAAACAGAGTAATTTGCAGTTCTTTGTCATTCTGACGAAGGAAGAATCTAATTTAAAGATTCTTCATGTCACTTCGTTTCATTCAGAATGATAATTGTAAAGCTATCCTTCTAAAATCTGTTCAGCAGCGGTTTTTGAAGTTACTTTTTCAATTACTCTTTCGCAAATACCTTTTTCATCAAAAATAAAAGTTGTCCGCACAATTCCCATATACGTTTTGCCAAAAGTTTTCTTCTCCTGCCAAACTCCGAATTTCTCAATAATTTTGTGGTTTTCATCAGCAATAAGATCATAAGGAAAAGAAAATTTGCTGTGAAAATTTTTCTGTTTTTTTACAGAATCTCCACTTATTCCCAACAATTGAAATCCTGCTTTTTCGAGTTCAGAATAGTTATCGCTTAGATTGCATGCTTCAACAGTACAAGTTGGAGTATTGGCTTGAGAATAAAAGAAAATAACTAGCTTTTTTCCAATTAATTTTGATGAGTTTACTTTTTCTCCATCTTGATTTGTTCCTTCAAATTCCGGTAATTTGTCTCCAACTTTCAGCATAATGATTTATTTTTGCTCAAATTTAATGGTTAAATGACAAAAAAGCAAAGAGCCGAGCTTGTTCAGTCCGAATTAGAAAAATTATATCCCGAAGTTCCCATTCCTTTAGAGCACAGCGATGCATTTACTTTAATGGTTGCGGTTGCGCTTTCCGCACAAACGACCGATAAAAAAGTGAATCAAGTCACGCCCAATCTTTTTAAAGTTGCCGGAACACCGGAAAAAATGGCTCAACTGGAAGTTTCAGAAATAAAAGAATTGATCAAAGAAATAGGACTTTCAAACACGAAAGCCAAAAATCTGAAAAGAATGGCCGAACTCTTACTTGAAAGACATAATGGAGTGGTGCCACAAACCTACGAAGAGTTGGAAGCTTTGCCAGGAGTAGGTCATAAAACAGCTTCTGTGGTGATGAGTCAGGCGTTTGGCTTTCCTGCTTTTCCTGTTGATACACACATTCACCGATTAATGAAGCAATGGAAACTGACTTCAGGAAAGAATGTAATTGAAACCGAAAGAGATGCAAAAAGTATTTGGGCGGAAAGTGTATGGAACAAACTTCACCTTCAGATTATTTTTTACGGAAGAGAATATTCTCCCGCACGCGGAAAAGGTGAAAAAGATTTTATTACAAAATTGATGTTCGAAAAGATTAAATAAAAATCCCTTTTAAAAGGGATTTTTTTGCTCAATAAAAGGCTTTTAGCTAGTTCATCTTCTTCGCCCAAAGCTCCATTTTTCTGTTCAGAACATCTAAAGGAAGACAGCCCTGACTTAAAATTTCATCATGAAATTTCGCTAAACTGAATTTATTTCCAAGCTCTTTTTGGTATTTATCTCTCAATTCGCGGATTCTCAACGAACCAATTTTATAGCCTAAAGCTTGTCCCGGCATTGCCATGTATCTTTCAACTTCGGCAGTTGCTCCGGCTTCATCGTAAGCGATATTGTTAAGGAAATAAGTGATGGCTTCTTCTCGGGTTATTTTTCCGGTATGAATTCCTGTATCTACAACTAGACGAACAGCGCGTAACATCTGATCACTCAAATAGCCCATTTTCTGATAAGGATCTGTATAAAGCCCGAATTCCGGACCTAAAGTCTCACAATAATGCGCCCAGCCTTCACCATAAGCGCCAAACCACCCAAATCTCATGAATTTTGGAAGCTTTTCATTTTCCTGTTGTAGAGAAACCTGATAATGATGTCCGGGAATTGCTTCATGTAGAAAAAGAGACTCCATGCCTGAAGTTACATTGAATTTTGAAGGATCGGGAAGGGGCATATAAAAGATGCCTGGCCTTTTACCGTCCGGAGTTCCCTGAATATATTCCGCACTTGCGCTTGCTTCCCGAAATTTTTCGGTCTGTCTTATTTCAAATTTAGTTTTCGGCGTTACGCTGAACATTGTATTCAGTTTCGGAGTTATTTTAGCTAAAATATCATTAAAACCCTTCAGAACTTCTTTCGAGGTTTTATAAGGCATCGCTTTAGAATCTGTTTTTACAGAACTGATAAATTCTTCTAATGTTCCGGAAAAGCCAACCTGCTGTTTTACCTTTTCCATTTCAGAACGAAGCATCGCCACTTGTTGCTGTCCGATTTTGTTGATTTCTTCCGGTGTTTTGTCGGTTGTCGTCCAGCTTTTTACATAATATCGATAAATCTCATTTCCATTCGGAAGACTGTTGTAACCGTCTGTTTCTCTGGATTTAGGCAAATATTCTTTTTCAAGGAAGTCGCCCATTTTTGTGTATGCAGGAATTATATTTTTCGCAACAGCTTCTTTATAAAGTTCTGTATATTTTTCTTTTTGGGCTTTAGTGAAATTTTTAGGAAAGTTTTTTACCGGACCAAAGAAAATATTCTTTTTAAAATCCTGAGAAATAATTTCTTCTGCTCTCATTTGAGGAATCATTTTGATGACCAGTTTTCTTGGCAGAACTATTTTATTGTTAATTCCTTCACGGAAATTTTGTGCAGCAGCATCCATCCATGCCGGGAATTTTTCCATTCTTTTTAGCCAGTCTTCATAATCTTTTTCGGTGTTAAACGGCTGGCTTCCTTGTCCGCTTCCATATAAAGGAAAATTGAGCGGTAAACCTGTAAACTGGCTGAAAGGAATATATTCAGGATGATATGCGTAAGCTTCAATCTTGTCTTTTAATGTATAATCCAAAACATCATACACCACTTTATCATCATCCGAAAGGCTTTTGTAATCTACATTTTCAAGCTTTTTCTGAATCGAATGATAAAAGGCAATTTCACCTAAAATAAAATCCTTATCAATATTGATCGGAAGCTGATCGTTGTACCTTAAATCTCCTTGCGAAGTGGCTTCCAACGGATAAAGTTTCAGGTATTGCTCATAATAATTGGCTGCAATAGAATCTAGATTGGTTGGCGTCACTTTCGTAAGCGGAGAATCTTCTTTTTTGCAGGCTGTTAAACTTATTACCAAGCATAAACTTAATATTGTTTTAAATAAGATGTTTTTCATTTTAGTATCTTTACTCAGCAAAAATAGATAATATTAGAAAACAACAGATTGAAAGTATTTATTTTAATAAAATAATTTTCAAAATATTTTAAACATTCACACAATTTTTTATCTTTGCTGAAAACGTTTAACATTCATAATATATTACTGTTCTTTTTTTAAGAAATAATGAAAGGGATTTTAAAAATTTACCATCCGGACGAAACTTTAAAGTACAATATAAAAAGCACTTACTGCAAAGCTGTTTATAGTAATCAAAAACATTTTCTGGAAGTAGAAATCATAACGGACGATGGGCTCGATCATGTGGATGACGATTCTTTGCAGTACAATTTTCCTCAGCTTTCGCTGAAAGTTTACGATTTCCCGATAGATTCGTCGGAGATTGAAGGGAAAACCATTCAGATCAATGATGCTGATGATGAGATTTATACAGAAGTTGATCTTTTTGATGACGAAGATGCTTTTATATATGATAATGATCTTATTTTTGAAAACAACGAAGAAGGCGAGCTTCAGGTAATCTGGAAAGGAAATATTGATGATTTCTACACGGGATCGGACAATCCTTTACCTTTCAGGCTAAAATGTGAATTTAAGCAGGAGCCTATTGAAGTAGACGAAGATTAATCTTACCCCGATTTAAACTATATTAATTTCTTTTCAAGACTTTTGGAAAGAAATTTGCTTTTTTTGATGTTATCTTTGTTTTAAGACTTTTTTTAAGCTTATTTTAAGATAAGAATTGATAATAATCCTTTATTTTTGTCGTTTAAAACCATTATAAATAAACAAATTGATGCTGTTAACAGAACTTACTCAGATTTTATTTGCACAGGTTGCTGCGCCTAATGTGGTTGCTGAAAAACTTGAATTTTCATTCTGGGACATCCTGTTTCATGGTGGAGCCTTCGCTAAAATAGTGATGGTAACTGTTTTGACGCTGGGTGTTTTTTCGGTTTATCTTTTTTTTGAAAGATTTTTCTATATAAAAAGGATGTCTTCAAAAACAGATTCCAATTTTATGAACAATATTGAAGACTTTATAAAAGAAGGAAAGATAGAAGCGGCTGCAGATTACTGCAAAACGCAGAATTCGCCGGAATCCAGAATTTTGGAAAAAGGGATTTCAAGATTAGGAAGACCCGTTTCAGACATTGTAAGCGCAATGGAATCACAAGCGCAAATAGAAGTAGCGAATATGGAAAAAAATCTGAACCTTTTGGCAGTCGTTCCAAGTATTGCTCCGATGTTGGGGCTTTTGGGAACGGTAATCGGGATGATCATTGCGTTCTTTGATTTGTCTAATGCTGAAGGTGCATTTTCACCAAAAACGCTTTCCGAAGGTATTTATACGGCATTAGGACAAACAGCAGTTGGTTTGGCGGTGGCCATTCCGGCAAATTTTTTCTATAATATTTTGCTGACAAGAATAGACAAATTTGTTTTGAGAACACAGAATGTGTCCGGAGAATTTTTAGATATCATCAATAAACCTTTATAGAATCTTATGAAAATTCAAAGAAGAAATAAGGCGCACCCCGAATTTAGTTTGGCAGCGATGACAGACGTTATCTTGCTGATGCTGATCTTTTTTATGATCACATCGTCAGCGGCTAATCAGAGTGCGATTGAAGTAAAGCTTCCGCAAACCGGAAGTATAGATGATAATATTCCAAATCCGATGACCGTAAGTGTAAAGCCGGACGGAACTTATTATGTAGATGATAAACCTATAAGCAGAGAATTGGTAGAACAAACGATTGTGGGAAATTTGCAGAACAAAACAGCAAAATCATTTACTATAAGAGCTGATGAAAACACAATGCATAAAGATGTTGTTTTTTTAATGGAAATTGCTGAGAAAAACAAACTCAATATCGCAATAGCAACGGTAAAAGAATAAGCAGAAGAATTATGAGAGGTTACGTAATAAACAAAGACGAACATAATAGAGACAAGGTAAAAAGTGCGGTACTTTCTGTACTTATCTGGTCTGCTATTTTGCTGTTCGTTTTCATTTATAAAATGAAGCCTACGCAACGGGAAAAAGAACCCGAACTGGTAACAACAATGCTTATTAATTTCGGTGACAACAGAAACGGAGCCGGAATTGAAGAACCTGCCAATCAGGAAGGAAGCTTAGCCGCAAAAGTAGACGAAACAACTTCTGAGCCTACAGAAAATAATGTTGCGGAGCCTAAAACAATCATTAAACCGCAACCTGAAAATAAAAAAACCGAAACTAAAGATAAAATAGTTACCGGAAACAATACAAAAGTTACCGTTCCTAAAAAGGATGATTCTAAATCGAATAAAAAATCTACAGCGAGCTCTACTACAAAAAAAACAACTAAAAGTTCTGCAACAACGGCCAACTCAAAAACTGGAAAAGGTGACGGAAAAGGAACAGCAGCTATTGGAAACCTCATCAAAGGAAGAGGAACAAAAGCGGGAAGCCAAGGAACAGGCGAAGGAATTGGAAATGACGGTGATCCTTTGGGCGGCGATGGAAACGGTGACAGCAAGGTTGGGATAGATCGAAGGCTTGTTGGTTATATTCCAGGGACAATGGGGAGAGGCGGTGCACAGCCAAGCCACAACTGCTCTGCCGGAGGATCGATCACGATTTCTTACACGGTTGATAAAGCCGGAAATGTAGTTTCTGCAAGGCGTTCGGGTGGTGTTTCAGATCCTTGTGTAGTTTCGACATCGGTTTCCTGGGTGAAGAAATACGTGAAGGCTGAAAAAGCCAGTGTTTCATCCACCGGAAGTTATAAAATTACATTCTAAAAATACAAAAGCACTTTATTCAAGTGCTTTTTTTATTTTATATGTAGATATTTATTGTTTTTATTTGCCATATATAATCGCCTAATCATCATTGTTGTTTGCCGGGAAATTCGTTATTGGCGATTTCATTGATTCTGTTAATGACAGGAAGTGCAAAAATTCCGCTGGTTTTTAAATATAATTCATAAAACGTTTTTGCTTTGTCTAGAAAATCATTATTATGGGCTTGTATTCCTGTGAAATAGAAAAGATTTCCGAGCATTTCGTAATAATCTTTGTGGTCTCTTTCCTGTCTTTCGTTGACGATTTCGATCAGCTCTTCTTTCGGCTTTGAAGAAATTTCCGTAAAATCTATTTTAAATATATCTTTCATTAAAGAATTAAAATCCAATTCTTTCTGCATTAAACTTTCTTCAGGTTTGTCTAAAATCAATTTTTCCAATGCCTGCGTTAATTGTCGGATTAATCGTAATGTGAATTCTTTATCTGTGATCCTAAACGGGTTAAAGTATTTGAAGTTTAATTAAATTACTAATTGGTATATAAAGCAGCCATTGCTATGGAAAGAAAAATCCCAAGAACAAAAACAAACATACTAAAACCAAAATCATGTTGACTAGATTTTCTGTTTTCTATTTTACTATATCTGTGAATAGCAGATCTATAAACGAGCAATGGAATAGGTTCTAATTTAAAAATCCATTTAAAAAGTACACGAGCAATTTCTGTATATATAAAAATAAAAAGAGGCAAAATAGAAGTTATAAAGTCTGCATGAATTACAAGCCAAAATATACAAATTGCAAACCAAAATAAGGAGAAGTATAGATTCCGAAACTTCTCTGATAATGGAGTCGAAATCGGAACCCACCAAATAACTACAAAAACTATAGAACCTATAATTTTTAGAGCTTCTAAGTGAATATTATTAGACTTAAAATAATAAACAAGGGATTCCAAAAATATAATTAAGCTAAGAAAAACTATTTCATATAAAGATAATTGTTTTAAGAAAAATCCCAATTTTATATTTTTCAGGTTAAAAGTTTTATCTCGTTTCAAAGACATAGTTGAAATACAATTACGCAAAAAACAAATATGCCAAAGCAATTGCAGTAATTACTCCAACCAAATCAGCCAAAAGCATAGCAACAACTGTATATCTCGTATTCTTCACGGCTACGGCTCCAAAATAAACCGCAATCACATAAAACGTCGTATCTGAACTTCCTTGTAAAACCGCTGCCAATTTCCCCTGAAAACTGTCCGCTCCGAATGTTGCCATCGTATCAACCATCATTCCGCGCGCTCCAGATCCGGATAAAGGCTTGATTAATGCTGTCGGAAGCCCGTCAACAAATCTAGAATCAAGATTGGCTGCATTGGCGATCCATTTCATTCCGTCAATAATTACATCAAATACACCGGAAGTTCTTAAAAGAGAAATAGCGATCAACATTCCCACCAAATACGGAATAATCTTCACACACGTCCAGAAACCTTCTTTTGCGCCATCAATAAAAGCATCAAAAACGTTGATCTTTTTGTAAACGGCTCCGAGAATTATCGCGAAGAAAATAAAGAGAATCAATCCGTTACTTAAAATTTTGCTGAAAATATCTAATTCATCTTTGCTTAATTGCACCAGATAAACCACCAAAAGAGCGATCAATGCTGAAATTCCGCCAACGTAAGCAAGAACAATGGGTTTTAAAAGATTTATTTTCTGATATAAAGAAACAATAATCATTGCGGCTAAAGTGGCTGCAAAAGTGGCAATCATACACGGAAGAAAAATATCCGTCGGAGTTTTGGAACCCATCGAAGCTCTGATTGCAATAATGGAAACCGGAATCAAAGTCATTCCTCCTGCATGAAGGCAGAGAAACATAATTTGAGAATTGCTGGCTGTTTCTTTATTCGGATTTAAAGTCTGTAAACTTTCCATCGCTTTCAATCCAAAAGGAGTTGCGGCATTATCCAAGCCCAGAAGATTGGCGCTGAAATTCATCAGCATGTGTCCGAAAGCGGGATGATTTTTAGGGATTTCAGGAAATAACCTGGAGAAAAAAGGCTGAATAAAACGGCTTAATAAATTGATTCCGCCTGCCTTTTCTGCAATGCTCATGAATCCCATAAATAAAGTCATGATTCCGATCAGGCCAATACAGATTTCCACAGCAGTTTGTGAAGTTCCGATAACGCCGTCTGCTTCCTGGATGCGGTAAACTTTTACATTCTGTTGTAAAGAATCTGTCTTATAATGTATTCTGTTGTCTGCAAAATCAGGTTTTTTCATCAGGTTGTTTTTTACAACCGGAGAAAGTGTATTGATATTTTGTGTTGCAATTTGTACAGTATCGCCGCCATTTCCCACAACCATATCGTTGAAAATAGTTTTGTAATGGCTTGATGAGATGTATTTTATACTTGCAATAGCAATGGCGATGATGATGAAGGCTGACCAAATTCTGCTGAGAACCATTTATGTAAAATTAATTTTTAGAAAAGATAATAAATTAAATGTAAAAAAACTGAAACTTTTATTTTTTTGAACCATTAAGATTCTGTAAGCAGCTAAGAATATTAAGTCAAAACTTAACAATCAGAATGATTTATCTTAATTCTTCTTAATGGTTTAATCTTGAGATTTATTTTCTTTAATGTATACCAATTCACCTTCAAAATCATCATCCAGACTTTTCAGGACTTTTGCATTGGCTGTTTTCTTTTTCAATTCATCAATAAAAAAACTTTTCTCAAAAAACTGGCGATGAATTCCCGGAAGAATCTCCATGAAATAATCCATCCCGATTTTATTATTGTGAAGGTCCATTTTCGTTTCCAAAGGTTCATTGGGAAACAGTTCTTCATGCAGATCTGTAATTTTTTTACAGAAATCCAATGCTTTTTCAGGTGACGAAATCTTGCTGCAGTACATCATGATAAAACAACACCAAAGTGCATGTCTGAAAGCATTTCCTTCGCCATTTTTGGAAGCCGTTTCGGGATACAGTTTTTGTGCGATAGAAAAAGCTCTGGCCGTTGCATAAAAGCTTAAAATTGAAAAAAGAGGATGAGGTAAAACAGCAGATAAAAGCTTAAGAATTTTCTTAAAACTCATGCTTTTTATCGTGTTGAAAATTACTTTAAATGTCCTCATAAAATAAAAATCTCTCCCAAAATAGAGAGAGATTAAATATTGTTTACTTAATTTCTAAGCTTTTACTGTCAATAAATTTACAGTTTTAGAAACAATTTCTTTAATTTCAGTTCTTTTAACGATGAAATCTACAAAACCTTTTTCCTGAAGGAATTCCGAAGTCTGGAAACCTTCCGGCAAATCTCTTCCGATTGTTTCACGGATCACTCTTGGCCCGGCAAACCCGATCAATGCTTTTGGCTCAGCCATGATAATATCTGCGGTCATTGCAAAAGATGCGGTAATTCCACCAAAAGTAGGATCACAAAGATAAGCAATGTACAAAAGTCCTGCTTCTGAAAGCTGAGCCAGCTTTGCCTGAACTTTTGCCAATTGCATCAAAGAATAAGTTGCTTCCTGCATTCTCGCGCCTCCGGACTGACAAATAATCATATAAGGAAGCTTGTTTTTAATACAATAATCTACCGCTCTTCTGATTTTTTCGCCCATTACAGAACCCAAAGAGCCACCAATAAAAGCAAAATCCATACATGAAACGACCATTTCGGTTCCGTTTACGGTTCCTACGGCGTTTCTGATGGAATCTGTCAGTTTAGTTTTGGCTTTTACTTCTTTTAAACGGTCTGTATAAGATTTGGTATCTTTAAATTTAAGCATATCTATGCTCTCAACATTAGCATCTAGTTCAGTGAATTTTCCTTCATCAAAAAGGATGTCAAAAAACTCTGCACTTCCGATTCTTACATGAAATCCGTCTTCAGGAGAAACATAGTTGTTTTTCTTCAGTTCTTCGTGTTCCACGACTTTTCCTGATGGCGTCTGATGCCAAAGACCTTTTGGCACGTCTTTTTTCTCATCAGTAGAAGTGGTGATATTTTGTGCTTTTCTTTTAAACCAGTCGAATGCTGCCATTATGAAATTTTAGATTTTTGAATTTTGGATTATAGATTTTAAATTATTTAAGATTCAAAATCTATAAACCAAAATTTATAATTTATTTAAGCGTATTTACGTTATTTAAATCTTCAAATGCACGAACCAGTCTTTTAGAGAAAGTTTCTTCACCTTTTCTGATCCAAACTCTTGGATCGTAGAATTTTTTGTTCGGTTTTTCTTCTCCTTCAGGGTTTCCGATTTGCGTTTTCAAATATTCTACGTTGTCTACAATATAATCTCTGATCCCTTCTGTGTAAGCGAATTGAAGATCGGTATCGATATTCATTTTGATAACTCCGTACTCGATAGCTTCTCTGATTTCTTCTAAAGTAGAACCAGAACCGCCGTGGAAAACAAAATTGATAGGCTTCTCACCAGTTCCGAATTTCTCCTGAACAAATTTCTGAGAATTATCAAGAATTTTTGGAGTAAGAACCACGTTTCCTGGCTTGTAAACTCCGTGTACATTCCCGAAAGCTGCTGCAATCGTGAAGTTGTCTGAAATAGCTTTTAGTTTTTCGTAAGTATAAGCTACATCTTCCGGCTGAGTATATAATTTGGAATTGTCAACATCAGAATTGTCAACACCATCTTCTTCACCTCCTGTTACACCGATTTCAACTTCTAAAGTCATCTGCATTTTTGCCATTCTTTCAAAATATTCAGCAGAAACTTCTAGGTTTTCTTCTAAAGATTCTTCAGAAAGATCAAGCATATGAGAAGAGTAAAGAGATTTTCCTGTCTGCTTGAAGAATTCTTCGTTTGCATCCATCAAACCGTCGATCCAAGGCAACAATTTTTTTGCAGCATGGTCGGTATGTAAAATTACTGTTGCTCCGTAAGCTTCAGCAAGGGTATGAATATGTTTTGCGCCAGCAATACCACCTAAAATAGCTGATTTCTGAGCGTCATTGCTAAGTCCTTTTCCAGCGTTGAAAGATGCTCCACCGTTAGAAAATTGAATGATTACAGGTGAGTTTAGCTTTGCAGCAGTTTCCATTACTGCGTTTACGTTGCTGGATCCTATAACATTCACTGCAGGCAATGCAAATTTATTTTCTTTTGCATACTGGAAAATATCTGTAACTAACTGTCCTGTGGCAACTCCTGCCGGGAAAATTCTGCTCATGTTTTACTTTTTATAAAATATTATGATGTTTGAAAATTCTTGTAAAGGTAATAATTTTTGAGAAATTACTAATTTCTTTTGTCTTTTCCCCAAAGTAATTTTTGACGAATGGTTTCATAGAAACTTAAATTATTCGGCTGAACCAGCAAAATCTGAAAATCAGCCTTTTTAATGATGATTTCTTTATCAGTTTCAATATGAATTAATCTTGAATCCAAAGAAAGCGAATATTGCGGAACTCTGCTTTCCACTTTGAATTTTATTTCCACCTTATCATTTACTACCAAAGGCCTTACGTTGAGATTGTGCGGCGCGATCGGGGTGATGACAAAGTTTTCGTTATTCGGAGAAATAATAGGGCCGCCGCAACTCAAAGAATAAGCGGTGGAACCTGTCGGAGTTGATACAATCACGCCGTCGCCCCAGAAAACATTTAAAAACTCATTATTAATATATGAATCTACCGTTACCATTGATGTGGTTTCTTTTCTCGAAATGGTAACATCATTTAATGCATACGGGAAAAATTCGTCAGATCTTGGTGAAACAACTTCTATTACGGATCTTCGGCTGGTTTTTACATCACCTTTTAAAATAGCATCAAGCTCTTTGAAAGCTTCTTCTTTGGTAAAACTTGCCAAAAAGCCTAATCTTCCGGTATTTACACCAACGATCGGAATTTCCAAATCTTCAATGAAAGTTAAAGAATTTACGATGGTTCCGTCGCCGCCAAAAGTGAAAAAAAGATCAATTTCTTTATCAATAAGATCTTGTTTTGTACTGAAAGTATCAAAAATTTTTGAAAACTGAAGTGCTTCGGCCATTTCGTAAAATAAAACAGATTGTACGCCTCTGCCTTCAAGTTCAGAAATAAATTTGCTTAAATATAAAAAAGTATCAAGATCTTTTTTCTGAGAATATATGGCTGCCTTCATGTTATATTTCGATAAATTTTTGTAAAAACCCTAATCGGTCTTTGAAAAGATCTGTTTTTTCGTCAGAATAATATTTTTCAACGATTCTGTAATCATATCGGTCAAAAGTTGCATCAATGGAAGCCAAGTTTTCATTACTGATTTTTATGGTTACATGAATGAACTCATCAGACATAAAATTGATAAATCCGCCGTAGAATTTCGAATTGTTGCTTTCAACGATATTGGCAATTTCTGTCATAGAATATTTCCTTGCCGGAGTTTCTATCGTAAGAATTGCACCGGTTTCCGAAAAAAGAGGATATTTTGAAAAGGTCTGAAAAACATCATCACAACAGATATATCCAAGATATTTTTCGTTTTTATTAATGACAGGAATTACGTTTGCGTTAAAGGTATAAAACAAACGGATGCTGTCCATAATATTGTTGTCTTCAAGAATCGCAAAACGTTCTATCTGATGCTCAAGGTCTTTCAAAGTTCCGTCTTCTTCATAAAGAAAGTCTTTGGCAATGGCACCGTAAAAATGGCCGGATTTTTTGATAAAGATATGTGTATATCCGAAGGCTTCTAATGTCTCTCTTGCTGATTCGATAGAATCAGTCAGCTGAAAACACGGAAAATCTTTTGAGATATAGTCCTTGATAAACATTGTGCTAATTTATAAAATTTTAAATGAAACCTTCTTGTAAAACAAATATTTTTTTTCAAAAAGACGAGAAAAAGCCGTTTAAAAATTTGCCTGAAAAGAAAAATAAAGTATCTTTGTCGCCTTTCATTTTTACTTTTTATTAGATTTATTTCAAACTGCACTGTCTTTTAGGCACTTGCAGTTTTTTTATTTTTAGTATTTGCAGATTTTAAAAACTATTTTTTTTCGTTGCAATGTCTAATTTAAACGCAAAGTTCGCGAAGATCTTTTTTGACTACAAAATGTTTTTAAGATAAACAAAGGCGTTCCACTTAGCAAAGACTTCAAGGACTTAATTTTAAAAATAAATATTATTTAATTCTTAGAGCTTTTGCAAACTCCCACATCACGATTCCGCCGCATACACTTACATTTAACGAATGCTTGGTTCCCAATTGCGGAATTTCAATAAATGAATCAATATTCTGCAACGCTTCATCGCTGATTCCTTCCACTTCATTACCCAAAATCACGGCATATTTTTTTTCTTTATTAATGCTGAAATCTGTAATCATGCGGCTTTTTGTGGTTTGTTCGATTCCGATAATTTCAAACCCCTGACTTTTTAAATCATTGATTGTAACATTAATATCTGCTTCATGCGACCAGTCTACACTTTCCGTTGCGCCCAAAGCCGCTTTGTGAATCTCGCGGTGTGGCGGCTGTGGCGTGATTCCGCAAAGGATGATTTTCTGAACCAAAAAAGCATCTGCCGTTCTGAAAGTCGCGCCGACATTATGCATGCTTCTTATATTGTCTAAAACAACGACCAACGGAATTTTCTCCACTTTTTTAAAAGTTTCGACATCTATTCTGTTGAGTTCTTCCAGCTTTAATTTATTTACCAAAATATGATTTGTTTATTCTGTTATTATTTACGAATTCTTATTCTATTGCGGATTTCTCCGGTTATTTAATTCCCATGATCTGATGTACATTTTTTTCAATATTCTGAGCAATAGCTTCCATTGGAATGTCGTTTTCATCATTGTTGAAAGGATCTTCAATTTCTTCAGCAATAATTTCTAAGCTCATCAAAACGTAATATACAAAAACCGTCAGCGGAACCATAAAAAGACCAATATTGATCACATAAGCAACAGGCAAAGCCAAAACATAAAGAATAATAAATTTTTTCACAAAAGAAGAATAAGAATACGGAATCGGAGTGTTTTTTATTCTTTCGCACCCGCCGCAAACATCCAGAAAGCCTGAAATCTGGGTGTCTAAATACAGCATTTCAATATCAGACATTTTTCCTTCTTTTTTTAGCTGATGCAGTTTGTGAGTCAGAAAATAAACAATTTCTGTAGGCGCATGATGTTTTAAATGTTTTTCAATTTCAGAATAATCTTCGTCCAAAGCGAGTCTGGTAGATTCCTGAGAAAGATGTTTAGCTAAAAAGTGCGGAAAAAATTTCAGGTATTTACAAATCTGCTCACGGTTTTTCACATCATCTTCTCCTAAAATAGTGTTGATTTTTACTGCAAAATTTCGGGTGTCATTTACCAGTTTTCCCCAAAGCTTTCTCCCTTCCCACCATCTGTCATACGCTGTGTTGGTCCTGAAAACCAATAATAAAGACAATACAAAACCCAGCAAAGAATGGATCATTCCCACATTGCTGATTCCGGATTTTGAAGTAAGATGAAAATATTCTACTTCCAGATATTGCACGCCATAAGAATAAACTCCCACCAAAAGCATCGATGGAAAAAGTATTTTCAAAGTGTCGCTTTTGTGTAAGCTGAAAAGTATTTTGATGAAATGTTTTGTGTTGTAAACTCTCATTGGCGAATTGTGTGATGCAAAGATAAATTTTTATAAATTTCAAAAAAATAGTATTTTTATTTTGCATTAAATAATAAAACGAATGATCCTCCAAAATGTAGATGTAGTAAGTGATATTACAAAAGAAGATTTTCAGAAAAACTATTTCAGGAAACAAAAACCGCTTTTGATTAAAAATTTTGCGAGCCGTTGGGATGCTTTTGATAAATGGAACTTTGATTTTATTAAGGAAAAAGCCGGCGAACAGGAAGTTCCGCTGTATGACAACAAACCCGCAAATGCTTCTAAAAGTTCGGATGCCCCCGTTACGCACATGAAAATGAAAGATTATATAGACACGATAAAATCTAAACCTTCGGATTTGCGTATTTTCTTTTATATCATTACCGACAGGCTTCCTGAACTTCTTAAAAACTTCACTTATCCGGATTTGGGAATAAAGTTTTTCAAAAGGCTTCCGACTTTATTTTTCGGGGGAAGTGATGCTCATGTTTTGATGCATTATGATGTTGATTTGGGAGATTTTATGCATTTTCATTTTGAAGGAAAAAAAAGAATATTGCTTTTTGATCAGCAGCAATCGAAGTTTTTATATAAAGTTCCGTTATCCGTGCATACGGTTTATGATTTAGATTTTGAAAATCCCGATTATGAAAAATTTCCTGCTTTAAAATACGCAAAAGGTTACGAGATTTTTATGGAACATGGCGATGCGCTTTTCATTCCGGGAGCGTTTTGGCATTTCAACAGATATTTGGAGCCGGGCTTTTCAATGTCACTTCGAGCGCTTCCCAACAAACCTAAAGTTTTTGCCAAAATGTTGTATCATGTTTTCGTAATGAGATATACGGATAAAGTAATGCGGAAATTATTCAAATCCAGATGGGTCAATTACAAACAAAAGTGGGCGTATGAAAAAAGTTCGGAAGCTTTAGAAAAATTCCAAAGAAAATCTATAAAAAAATAGAGCTTATTTCCTACAAATGACAGAATTTATCCGAATGATTATGCAAAGCTTAAACAAATCAACTTGTTGATTCATCTTTGCTCCTTGATTATATGCTATTTTAAATAAATCTTTGCGTTAAAATAGTCAATCAATCTTTCAGTCCCGAGAAATCAGCGGGAAACTATTCTATATTTTTAAACGCCAGTTTTCCAAAGCGTTTTAATCCTTCTATTTTATTTCATACTTTTACCAACCTAAATTTAAGACAATATTTAATGGCAAAGGCGACGAAGAAAGAAACTCCTTTAATGACTCAGTACAATACCATCAAGGCGAAATATCCGGATGCGCTTTTACTATTCAGAGTGGGAGATTTTTACGAAACTTTTGGGCAGGACGCCGTTAGAACTTCACAGATTTTAGGAATTGTTCTTACCAAAAGAGCAAATGGCGACGGACATATCGAATTGGCCGGTTTTCCACATCATTCTGTAGATTCTTATTTGCCAAAATTGGTGAGAGCCGGGCTTCGTGTTGCAATTTGCGATCAATTGGAAGATCCGAAAACCGTAAAAGGAATTGTAAAACGTGGCGTTACAGAGTTGGTCACTCCCGGAGTCACTTTCAATGACCAGGTTTTAAATTCAAAAAAGAACAACTTCCTGCTTTCTCTTCATAAAGAAAAAGAAAAATTCGGAATCGCTTTGGTTGATATTTCCACGGGAGAGTTTTTAGTAAGTGAAGGAAGCTTGGAAAAATTGCTGCATATTGTCAATACTTTTGATCCGAGCGAGATTATTTATCAAAGAAGCGTTCAGATTCCGGAGCAGCTTAAAAACAAAAGCATTTTCAAGCTTGAAGACTGGGCATATCAATATAATTTTGCCTACGAAAAACTGACGAATCATTTTAAAACCAATTCATTAAAAGGTTTTGGCGTTGAAAACCAACCGCTGGCAATTACGGCTGCAGGAGCCATTTTTGCTTATTTGGTTGAAGATACGCATCATAATTTGTTGGCGCACATCACAAAGATTCAGATTATTCCACAGGAAGATTTTCTGATGATGGATAATTTTACGTTGAGAAATTTAGAAATCGTTTATCCGAGCAATCCGCAAGGAAAATCTTTATTGGATATTATTGATAAAACTTCAACCCCGATGGGCGGAAGATTGTTGAGAAGAAGAATTATTTTACCTTTAAAATCAGTCAATGAAATCAACAGAAGACTTTCTCTGATTGATTTTTTAAACGAAAATGAAAGTCTTAAATATGAAATTTGCCAGCTTTTAAGATCCATTTCAGATCTGGATCGATTGATGGGGAAATTGGCAGCCGAAAAGATTTCACCTAAAGAATTAGGTTATTTGCGACAAAGCCTGATTAATATTAAAAAAATTAAGGAATTACTTCATCCGCATGCCGATGTTTTGGCTTGGCTGGAACCTTTATATGATCAAGACGAATTAATAAAATGTCTTCAAAATCATTTGAATGACGAGCTTCCTGTAAATCTTGCAAAAGGAAATGTCATTAAAGAAGGTATTTCTGAGGAACTTGACAGATTAAGAGGACTTCAGACGAAAGGCCGTGGTTTTCTTGACGAAATGTGCCAAAGGGAAATTGAACGAACCGGCATTACAAGCCTTAAAATTGATTTTAATAATGTTTTCGGATATTACATTGAAGTAAGAAACACACATAAAGATAAAGTTCCGGGCGATTGGCTGAGAAAGCAAACGCTGGTAAACGCCGAACGTTACATCACGGAAGAATTAAAGGAATACGAAAGCCAGATTCTTGGCGCGGAGGAAAAAATAGGGGTTTTGGAGAATCAATTGTACAGAAATGTTTGTTCTGAAACAATGATTTATATTGATCAGATTCAGGAAAATTCGAATATAATTGCTCAGCTTGATGTTGCGGTCGGTTTGTCGGAATTAGCTGTTTCTGAAAGCTATACAAAACCTGTTTTAACGGAAACTTTTTCCATCGACCTGAAAGAAGCACGACATCCGATTATCGAAAATGCGCTTCCTTTAGGCGAAAAATATATTCCGAATGATATTTATTTGGATAAGGATTCTCAACAGATTATCATGGTTACGGGACCGAACATGGCTGGTAAATCCGCAATTTTACGCCAAACTGCAATTGTTTGTTTAATGGCACAAATCGGAAGTTTTGTTCCTGCTAAACATGCTGAAATAGGGATTTTAGATAAAATTTTCACAAGAGTTGGTGCAACAGATAATATTTCTGCAGGCGAATCAACTTTTATGGTGGAAATGAACGAAGCGGCGAATATTCTGAATAATATCTCTGAACGAAGCCTGATCTTATTGGATGAAATCGGTCGTGGAACGTCCACTTACGACGGAGTTTCCATTGCTTGGGCGATTGCGGAATATCTTCATCAGCATCCGACGCAGGCAAAAACTTTATTTGCGACGCATTATCATGAATTAAATGAAATGACCGTGAATTTTGAGCGTGTGAAAAACTTCCACGTTTCAATTCAGGAGAATAAAGGAAATATTATCTTTTTAAGAAAACTGATTCCGGGCGGAAGCGAACACAGTTTTGGTATTCATGTTGCAAAGCTGGCCGGAATGCCGTCAAAAGTCGTCAACCGAGCCACAGAAATTCTGAAAACTCTCGAAGCAAGCCGTTCTCAAAATAATTCTTCCGAAAGCATCAAAAAAGTGACTGACGAAAATATGCAGCTTTCTTTCTTTCAGCTGGATGATCCTGTTTTGGAGAATATTCGTGAAGAATTGACGAAAATAGACATCAATACTTTGACACCAATTGAAGCCTTAATGAAGCTGAATTCTATTAAAAAGATGATTGGAGGTTAATTATATTTTTTTGCAGACAACGGAAAACTATAAAGATAACGCACTGGTTTTCCGTCTTTTGTTGCCGGTTTCCATCTTATAAATATTCTTCTGACACCCAACTCGGCTGCCTCAATATGCTTTTTGTCGCTTCCTGTTGCCGCAACATTCCTTACATATCCGTTTTTTTCGACGATAAAATAAATTCGTGTGTCTAACTTTTGGTTTTGTTTCATGTCAATTGTCGGCATGTTTTCAAAAAACCTGCGGCTAAAAACATCAAAACCACCCGGAAATTCAGGTTTTGTATCAGCAGATAAAACGACATCTTTCATATTCATTTTCTTTTGCAGGATTTTGTAATCGGGGCTGTTGTATATCGTGTTCTGAACCACATCCTGATTGTTTTTTTCCTGAGAAAAAAGTAAAACACTAAAAAATATTGCGAATAAAAAAATCGTCTTTTTCATTATTTAAGGTTTAGAAATACATTAAAAATTGCGAAAAGTTGAGCAAAGATGGTACCAACTCAATACTTAGAAACTAATTTAAATATTGCTTTTCATAATGTAGTTTCAGCAAAAATAAGTTATTTAAAAGCTAAATTATCTAATTGATCCTAAAATTATTAACAAAGTTTAACAAATTGTTTATCATTAACTTATCGATCGTTTTTAGTAATTTTGAGAATGAAAAATTTTTTAGGATTATTAATTTTAATATTTGGGCTGTCTTTTTATCATGCGCAAGGCCAGAAAGATATTTCGATGATAAAATATGAAGAACTGGAAAAACGTATTGAAAAAGAAAAAGATAAAACTTTAGTTGTAAACTTTTGGTCTACAACTTGTGCGCCTTGCGTGAAAGAGCTTCCGCACTTTATGGAAGTCAACGAAAAACATAAAAACAATCCTCAATTTAAGATGCTTTTGGTTTCTTTGGACCGTGCAAAAGATAAAGAAAGAGTTCTGAATTTCATTAAAAATAAAAATCTAACCGCAGAAGTTGTTTTGCTTGACGACATCAAAAGAATGAATACTTGGATTCCTAAGTTCGAAGAAAATTGGGACGGGAACATTCCGGTGACGATTTTCTATAAAAACGGTAAAAAAGCGCACTTTAATGATGGAGAAATGAGCAAAGAAGAACTGGAAAATACAATCAATAAAAATTTATAATAATATGAAGAATTTAAAAACTTTAATAACAGCTGTTATATTCGGTCTCTGTATGCTGAGTTTTACGGCGACAGATAAAAATAACAACGAAGAGCCAAAACAGAAAAAAACTGAAGCCAAAGGCTATAAAGTTGGTGACGCCGCTACAGATTTTAAACTAAAAAATATTGACGGAAAGATGGTTTCTTTAAGTGATTTTAAAGAAGCAAAAGGCTTCATCGTGATTTTTACATGCAACCATTGTCCTTACGCGAAAAAATATGAAGACCGGATTATAGAGCTCGATCAAAAGTATAAACAAAACGGATATCCTGTCATTGCAATCAACCCGAATGATCCGAATGTACAGCCGGAAGACGATTTTGAGCAAATGGTGGGAAGAGCAAAAGAAAAAGGTTTTACCTTCCCGTATTTGGTAGATGAAGGGCAAAAGATTTATCCGCAATATGGAGCCACCAAAACTCCGCATGTATTTATTCTGCAAAAACAAGGCGATAAAAACATAGTGAAATATATTGGTGCAATAGACAACAATTATGAAAATCCAGATGATGTTTCGGAACATTATGTACGAAATGCACTTGACGCATTGATTCAGGGAAAGCCTGTAAAACAGGAAAAAACAGTTGCAATCGGATGTACAATTAAAGTGAAAAAATAATTTTATAGAATTAAATATTCAACGGAGCGGGCTTTAGCCCGCTTTTTTCAAACAACAGCTTTGGACTTTTAAAATGATGAAATTTAAATTTAGCCTGAAATATTTTCTTTTAACGCTTCTTATCTTCTTCATTGAAGTCCTTATCGCAACAAAACTTAAAAACAGTTTTTTTATCAGAGCATATCTGGGCGATATTATTGTGGTGATTCTTGTGTTTGCTTTCGTTAAAAGTTTTGTAAAAATAAATGATCAAAAGTTGATTTTAGGCACTTTCTTGTTTTCCTGTCTCGTTGAGTTTGCTCAGTTTTTCAATGTTGCAGAAAAGTTGGGTTTCCAGCCTGGAAGTGTGATGTATATTGTGATCGGAAATTCATTTTCCTGGATTGATATTTTGTGTTACGCAGTGGGATGTATATTGCTTTATGTTTATTATCAAATACAAAAGAATTTCAAAAATAATTTAAATTGAAGATGTTTTTAGACTAAAAGCATTTAATAACTTGTGCTTTAATATGCGTTCAGTTTGTCATTCTGACGAAGGAAGAATCTAAGCAATGATATTAGAGATTCTTCATTTTCACTTCGTTTCATTCAGAATGACAAGTGTGATATTTTAAAAATCATTTGGAATTCAAATCCTGCGCAATCAGCCATGCTTCGCTCCAGCAAGCCTGAAAATTGAATCCACCGGTTACAGCATCAATATTTAAAACTTCACCTGCAATATAGAAATTTGGAAGAAGTTTTGAAGACATATTTTTAAAATTAATTTCCTTTAAATCTACACCTCCGGCGGTCACAAATTCATCTTTAAAAGTCGATTTTCCGGTCACGTTAAACTTTTTTTTACATAAATTTTCCAAAATCGCATGCATTTCTTTTCCTGAAATATTGGCGATCTGTTTATTAAGATCAACCTTTGAAACTTCCAAAATTCTTTGCCAGAATCTGTTTGTCACTTCAAAAATTTTAGACTGCCCGATTGTTTTTTTCGGATTTGAGACTTTAAAATTCTGAAACAATTCTTCTGCATCGTCAATATCTTTTGAAATAAAATTGACTTCGATCTCGAAATTGTATTTTACTTTCGCCAAATTTATTGCTTCCCAAGCTGAAATTTTCAATATTGCAGGCCCGGAAAGTCCCCAATGTGTAATGAGCAAAGGCCCACTTTCTTCCGTTTTTAATTTTGGAATAGACGTTTCTGCCATTTCAAAACTTGTTCCAGCTAAATCTTTTAACAAGTCATCTTTAATATTAAACGTAAAAAGCGATGGAACCAAATCAATAATTTTATGCCCCAAATTCTGAATCATTTTTAATGATTTCGGAGAACTTCCCGTTGTGTAAATCACATAATCGGCCGGGAAATCTCCCAAACTTGTTTTTACGACATATTTTTCGTTTTGCTTTTCAATTTCTTTTACCGAGCATTTTGTTTTTACTTCAACATTTTTCTGCTGAATTTCGCTCTGAAAAGTATTGATGATTGTCTGTGAAGAATTGCTTTCCGGGAAAACCCTGTTGTCATTTTCTATCTTTAACGAAACTTTTCGTTGATCGAACCATTCCATTGTGTCGCCCGGCTGAAATTTTGTGAAAACGCTCAATAATTCCTTATTTCCGCGAGGATAAAACTGAACCAACTCTTTCGGATCAAAGCAGGCGTGAGTGACATTGCATCGTCCGCCTCCGGAAATTTTTACTTTCTGAAGAACGTCTGAGTTTTGCTCGAGAATTGTAATTTTATATTGGGTTTCGTCGAGATTTGCTGCACAGAAAAAACCTGCCGCACCGCCTCCGATAATGATAATTTGTTTCATAAATATGTAATCCTATGCTGAAGATTATTTTTCCAAAAGTACAATTTTTATAAACCATCTTATTTGAGTAATTTTGAGAATTATATTTAATTATTCTAAAACAGATTTCTAAATGATATTTTACCATAAATTTGAAGTGCGCTGGAGCGACCTTGACGCCAACAAACATCTTGCAAACTCTTCTTACGTGCAATATTGCGCTCAAACCCGAATGGCTTTTATGAAAAAAGAAAAAATGGGAGTTACGCAAATGAGCCGTTGGGGAATTGGTCCCGTAATCATGCATGAAAGATTTTCTTTTTTTAAAGAAATATTTGCAGATCAGGTTGTGATTGTAAGTCTTGAAATCGATGGATGTGCAGAAGATGCTGCCATTTATCGTTTTGTGCACAAGTTTTATCTTGCCGACGGATCACACTGTGCAACTTCAGAAGCTACCGGAGTTTGGATCGATACCATGTTGAGAAAAATGACGACTCCGCCGGATGATGTGATCGAAGCAATGAATAAATATAAAACTGCGGAAACCATTGTTATGACGAGAGAAGATTTTAAAAAACTTCCTTTCCGTCCGGAAAATATTGATCCAGTAAAATTCAATGTTTAGAACTTAAAATTTAAGTTACTTTAAAATTACTCATTAGCAATTACTCATTATTATAAAGATATGTTTGAAGATAAATCTCAGGAATTAACGCCAATCTCCAAATTAGGGGAATTCGGGCTTATAAAGCATTTAACGGAATTTTTTCCGCTATCCAACGAATCTTCGGAAATTGGGATTGGGGACGATGCAGCAGTAATTAACCCCGGAAATAAGAAAGTGGTTTTGACGACTGATGTTTTGGCAGAAGGAGTACATTTCAATTTGGGATATGTTCCGTTGAAACATTTGGGCTATAAAGCGGTGGTTGTGAATCTGAGTGATATTGCAGCAATGAATGCAACACCAACACAGATTTTGGTTTCTCTGGCAGTTTCAAACCGTTTTCCGGTGGAGGCTTTAGAAGAAATTTATGACGGAATTCAGGCGGCTTGTAACCGTTACAAAGTCGATTTAATCGGCGGCGATACCACAAGCTCAAATTCAGGACTGGTAATGAGCATTACGGCTGTTGGAATTGAAGATGAAGAAAATTTAGTGAAACGAAACGGCGCAAAACCAAATGATCTGCTTGTTGTGAGCGGCGATTTGGGCGGAGCATATATGGGACTTCAGATTCTGGAAAGAGAGCACGCTGTTTTCCTTGCCGATCCGAATATGCAGCCCGAAATGGAAGGCTACGATTATATTTTGGAACGACAGCTAAAACCGGAAGCAAGAACTGATGTGAAAGGGATTTTAGAACAATTGGATATCAAACCAACTTCTATGATTGACATTTCCGACGGTTTGGCCTCAGAAATCCTTCATCTTTCAGATCAATCAAGAGTAAGTTTCAGATTGTATGAAGAAAAGATCCCGATGGATAGCCTTACGATTTCTACTGCTGATGAAATGAATCTAAATCCTGTAATGACCGCATTAAGTGGAGGTGAAGATTATGAATTGTTATTCACCATTTCGCCAGATGATTTCGATAAAATCAAAAACCATCCGGATTTTACCATTATCGGGCATGCCGTTGAAAAAGAAGATGGAAATTATATGGTGGCGAGAGGTTCAAATCAATTGGTTGCTTTAACCGCGCAAGGCTGGGATGCTTTTCTAGGCAATCAACAAAACGATTAATTTAATTTAAATATTTTTGAAGCCACTGCAGTTTGTAGTGGTTTTTTGTTTGCCTTTTTTGCTCAATACTCGATATTTTGAATAAAATACCTGAATAATGAAGCTTAAACACGAAAGATCCGAGTAAAATACTTCAAGAATACGGTTTTGAGGTCGAGAAGTGAAGCTTTTAGCTCCAATAACTAAGCATATTACTCCGATGTTTGAGCAAAAAGCACGATTGTCTGAGCTCCGAACTCAAAGTAGTCATTGAAACGCTGTCTATTGTAAAGGTTTCCGTGTGCCTTTTTCCACAACCTTAAGTATAAAATCTAAATCTTAATCATCTTATCCTGGAAAAATATTCTATATTTGGGGCTTGATAGCAATAAAAAAACAAGATGAAAAGCAAAATCAATAAAAAAGAAGTGTTGCAAGCGTGTATTCAAAAGCAGCAAGACTTAATAGAAAACTATACGCAGCGTGCTACCGATATGCAAGCCGATACTTTCACTAGAAACGCATCGGCAAGCCAAACTGAAGATCGACAAAGTAACAAACTCGACGTTTTACATGCTTTGGAAAAGGAACTCGCCTTTGCACAAAAAGAATTAAATTACCTGAATCAGCTAGATATTTCGACAGAGAATCATGATGTGTCTCCCGGAGCAATTGTGGTCACCGATCATTTGACTTTTTTTATCAGTATTTCATCAGACAAAATTGAGATTGACGGCACAACCATTGTTGGGATTTCAAGTCAGGCGCCTATTTATGCCAATATGAAGGGTTTGCATAAAAACGATTCTTTTCAGTTTAATGAAAAGACATATCATATTGAAGATCTGTATTAAATGCCATTACTTTGAGCAATAAAACAAATAATCCGTCTCACAACTGGGATGGATTATTTTATATATAATTAAAAATTCCTACGCCTTCACAATATTCACAATTACTTCAACTGCTTTCTCCATACTTTCCAATGCTACATATTCGTAAGGCCCGTGAAAGTTGATTCCGCCGGCAAAAATGTTTGGGCAAGGAAGTCCCATGTAAGATAATTGCGCTCCATCGGTTCCGCCTCTTATCGCTTTTATTTTAGGCTCAATTCCGGCTTCTTTCATTGCTTTTGCAGCAAGATCGATGATGTGCATTTTACCTTCAAACTGCTGTTTCATGTTGCGGTATTGTTCTTTAATCTCCACTTCGGCGGTTTTTTCACCATGTTTTTGATTAAACTCAGCAACTTTTTCTTCCATGAATTTCTTTCTGGCTTCAAATTTCTCTTCATCATGATCACGAATGATATATTGAAGTTTACACTCTGAAACATCAGACGTTACATCCATCAAATGATAAAATCCGTCAAATCCTTTTGTTGTAGAAGGAGTTTCGTTCGCAGGAAGAGACTGTATAAATTCTGCAGCCAAAAGATTGGCATTTACCATTTTTCCGAAAGCATAACCAGGATGCACGCTCAGTCCGTGGATTTTTACAACCGCTCCAGCAGCATTAAAATTTTCATATTCCAATTCTCCAACTTCGCTTCCATCCATTGTATAAGCCCATTCGGCACCGAATTTTGCCACATCAAATTTATGAGCGCCTCTTCCGATCTCTTCATCAGGCGTGAATCCAACTGCAATTCTTCCGTGTTTGATTTCAGGATGAGCGATTAAATATTCTGCAGCCGTTACGATTTCTGCACAGCCGGCTTTGTCATCAGCTCCTAAAAGCGTATTTCCGTCTGTTGTAATTAAAGTTTGACCAATATATTTGTTTAAACTTTCAAACTTTGTAGGAGATAGCGTAAAGTTGGTTTCTGTATTTAAAATTAAATCTTGACCCGCATAATTTTCCCAAACCTGAGGTTTTACATTTTCACCGCTGAAATCCGGGGAAGTATCATAATGCGAAATAAATCCAATGGTTGGTCTGTCGTCATTTTCAAGATTTGAAGGAACATATGCCATAATATAACCGTTGTCATCAATCGAAACATCTTCTAAACCTATTGTTTTCAGCTCTTCAACAATATATTTTGCAATATCCCACTGTTGAGGTGTTGAAGGTGTTGCTTCACTTTCGGCATCGCTTGTTGAATATATTTTTACATAGCTTAAAAAACGGTTCAGTAACTTTTCTTTCCACATTGGGTTGAATTCTATTGTACTCATTGGATGTCTTAAATTTTAACAAAGTTAGCAAATTTGATGCTCAGAATAAGTTATTTGTAACAGAATATAAGTCATTGAAATTTTGAATAAGATATAAAGTCCTGTAAATCAAAATAATGTTAGCTTTGCTCACATTGAGATTAAATTGTTTAGTTTTATTATATTTGAGAAAAACCAAAAAGAAATGTTTCTTACTGAATGTCCTAGAGATGCCATGCAAGGTTGGGGAGAATTTATCCCGACCGCAAAAAAGATAGATTATATCAACTCCTTGATGGATGTTGGTTTTGATGTGCTGGATTGCGTGAGCTTTGTTTCACCAAAAGCAATTCCGCAAATGGCTGATTCTGCTGAAGTTGCCGAGAATATTGATAAATCTCGTTCCAAAACTAAAGTTTCTGCAATCATTGGAAATTACAGAGGCGCCGAAAAAGCATTGAAACATCAGTCTGTAGATATTTTGGGGTTTCCATTTTCTATTTCCGAAACTTTTCAACATAGAAATACCAACAAAAATCAGGAAGAAGCTTTTAATGATATTGTAAAAATGCTTGAACTGACAAAAAGTGAAGGCAAAGAACTGAACATCTATTTTTCAATGGCATTTGGAAATCCGTACGGCGAAATGTGGAAGTGGGAAGATGTAGATTTTTGGGCAAAAAGATTTTCGGAAATTGGAATTAAAAACATCTTACTTTCTGATACAACGGGAGTTGCAACGCCGGAAACAATCTCTCTTTTATTTGAAAAAATACCTTCAAAATATCCTGAAATAGACTTTGGAGCACATTTCCACAATCGCTACGAAGATTCTTACTCAAAATTGAAAGCAGCTTACGATGAAGGTTGCCGAAGATTTGACAGCGCAATCAAAGGAATTGGCGGCTGTCCGATGGCGAAAGATGATTTGGTAGGAAATATGCCAACAGAACAGGTTATCAATTTCATGAGCGTAGAAAAAGCTCCACATAAATTGAATTTATTAAACTTCGAAAGCTCTTATAACAAAGCGAAGGATATTTTTCATTTTTAAATAATGTAAAGATTAATTTCAATCCGTATAATTTGCTAAATCTGCGAGAAAAATTTAAAACCAAACTCAGAATGTCGCCAATAATTTCCCCAAACGAATTAAAAAATCTTCAAAATAAAAACCTCATCATTCTCGACGCAAGAGTAGGAAAAGATGTTTATCAAAACTATTTAATCAAACACATAAAAGGAGCAAGATTCATTGATCTTGACAAAGATTTGGCTGAAATAGGTGAAGATGCAGCTTTTGGTGGAAGACATCCGCTTCCAAGTGTTGAAAAATTTGCAGAAAAGATTTCAAATCTTGGCATTTCAGAAGATTCGCACGTTGTTATTTATGATGATAAAAACGGCGCAAATGCAGCGGCAAGAGCTTGGTGGATGCTGAAGTCTTTTGGTTTAAATAATGTCCAGGTTTTGGATGGAGGATTTCAGGCTGCGGAAAAAAATAATCTTGAGTTTTCTTCAGGTGAAGAAACTTTTGAAAAAACAGGATTAATTAAAAAAGAGAATTGGCTTCTTCCTGTTTCAAGCTTAGAAGTTGTTGAAAATCAATTAACAAACAATTTTTCAACTGTAATTGATGTAAGAGATGCTTACCGTTACAAAGGTGAATCTGAACCGATTGATTTGGTTGCGGGGCATATTCCCGGAGCGATCAATATTCCTTTTTCTGAAAATCTTGATGAAAATGGAAATTTCCTGAAACCTGATGTTTTAAAAGAAAAATATTCGAAGTTATTGGAGAGTAAACCTAAGAATTTGATTATTCATTGTGGCTCGGGGGTTACGGCGTGTCACACGATTTTAGCTTTGGAACATGCTGGTTTTCAAACTCCAAGCTTATATGTAGGATCGTGGAGTGAATGGAGCAGAAGAGAAGGTAAAGAGATTGCAAAAGATATATAAGAAATATTTATCAACCATTAACCTTAATATTCTTCACACCTAAATTACCTTAATGGTTTAAAATAAAAAAGCTGCAATTATTGCAGCCTTTATTTTTATGTTGTTCAAAATTTTAAAGCATTCCCAATTCAAACTTTGCTTCCTCGCTCATCATATCTTTATTCCAGCTCGGTTCAAAAGTAAGCTCCAAATCAACGGTTTTTACATGCTCTACTTCGGCAACTTTATCTTTCACTTCCTGTGGCAGCGTTTCTGCAACCGGACAGTTGGGAGTCGTCAATGTCATTATAATTTTAACATCGCCGTCTTCAGAAATCTGCACATCATAAATCAACCCCAATTCGTAAATATCCACCGGAATTTCCGGATCATAAACGGTTTTCAGTATTCTTATAATATCTTCTCCGATATCGGCAATCTGATCGTCTGTAAACTTCATTTCTTAATCTAAATTGATATTTCTTTTCAGTAAACCTTCCTGACGCATACGCCGGAAAATATTTGCCAAAGTTAAGACATCTTTTTCACAATAATCCACTATTCGCTGCAAGTCTTTTTCTATGTAGTAAATTGATGAAACCATTGAGCCGTCGATATCATCTTTAGGTGTAGGAACTCCAAAAACGTGAGCCAGCAATTCTAAAGAAATGAAGCTTTTATAATCTCCGAATTTCCAGAGTTCCATCGTATCGATATGCGGAATTTCCCAAGGTTTTTTTCCAAACATCTGAAACGGTGTCGGAGGCTGCATTCCATTAATCAAAAACCGTCTCGCAATCCACGGGAAATCAAATTCTTTTCCGTTATGAGCGCAAAGAATGACATTTCGAAGTCTTGGACTGTTAAAAATTTCACCAAATTCTATCAATAATTTTTTTTCATCATCACTTGCAAAGCTTTTGATTTTTAATGTATCGTTTTTTTCAAGCATACCGATGCTGATGCAGATGATTCTTCCAAATTCTGCCATAATTCCGGCTTTTTCATAAAAATCTTCTGCTGAAATTTCTTCTTTTCTCTGAAATTTTGTCTTTTTGTCCCAAAGATTTTTCTCGGTTTCAGATAAATCTTTCCATGAGCCTGAATTTGGAACCGTTTCGATATCGAGAAATAGAATTCTTTCAAGAGGAATACTTTGGATCATTTGTAATTGTGTTTTTGTTTTGGAAATATAAGGAATACTAATTAATAATTAGCTTCTAAAATTTAATACTCAAACTGAAGTATAAATTTTTGGATTGTTGTTTCATTAAATCATTATCCTAGAGGCATACCATTTTTTGTAATAAGTGACGTTGTAACAAGCGTTACATCTTTTTTATCTTCACCATAAACTCCTAAAACAAGGCATTCGCTGAGAAAATTGGCGATTTGTTTTTTAGGAAAGTTGACAACTGCTAAAATCTGCTTTCCGATCAGATCTTCTTTGCTGTAAAGAGCTGTAATTTGAGCTGAAGATTTCCTAATTCCTAAATTACCAAAGTCGATTTCTAGTTGATAAGACGGATTTCTGGCTTTCTCAAAATCATTTACTGAAATGATCGTTCCGGTTCTGATGTCTATTCTTTCAAAATCAGCCCAGGTTATTTCTGGTTTTATAATCATGATCGTGAATTGATAAATGTGTTATTCTTTTCTGTTTAAAATTCAATGTTTAGCAAAAGTATTAAATAATAAAATCATAAAAAATTTATAACAATGAATTTTTATGCCTTAAAACCAATTAGTTAAGACCTTTTATGAAATTGGTGATGCAAGATTCTTCAAAAAAAGGATTTATATAATGAGTACTCGAAATAATAATGTTTAACTGATAAAATTAGAAAATGAAAAAATTTATAGCATTTAAAACTTTTATAGCTGTTTTGATATTTGCAGGATTTACATTGATTTCGTGTAATGATGATTATGAAATAATACCCGTAAAATTAACGGATGTAAATGGAAATTATAAAGCGAAGCTGATTACATCGCAAGGAAATCTCGGAACAGAGAAAATCATTGAATTTACAGCAAAAGATACGGTAATTACATTTAAAGAGTTTCCGATCAGGGAAATTGTAAAAGCAGTCGTGCAAGATCCTGCAAAGGTGGATGCGGCAATAGCAGCAATCGGAAAAGTAGAATATAAACTCGATTATACATCAAAGATCAATAGCGATCATAATGTAATAGAATTGAGCTTTGAACCAAAAACAATAACCCTGCAAATTCCTGTAAACGGAACCAATAGAAACACAGTGGTAACATTGGCGGCCAAGCAAAAAGGGTTTTTTGTAGGACAAGACTGGTCTTTGAGATTTGGTTTGGTGGCAGAAAAAATAACGATGGACGGAATAGTATTAACTCCTTTTGAAACAATCAAATATGATTTTCCATATTGTGTAAAGTATTAAAATATTAAGTTAAAAATAGGTTGTGCTTTGAAAAAAGGCAACCTATTTTTGTGATTATTATGTTAAGTAACACATCAGTGTAGTACATGGAATTAAATAAGGAGCAAATTTTAACCAACCGTCTTCTGTCAAAGGAAGAAACTGCCTGGAAGGAGCTTTTCGAAGCCTATTCCGGAAACCTTACTTCCGTATGCTCACGTTACATTATAGAAAAGGAAGACGTGCACGATGTTTTACAAAATAGCTTTATTAAAATGTTTCGGTCAATCGAAAATTTTGAATGTAGAGGCAATGGTTCGCTGCGAGCTTGGATGACCAGAATCGTAGTCAATGAGTCTTTAAAATATATTAAGCAAAACTCAGATTTTAAGTTAAGTATATCCGAATCTGATATTCCCGATGTTGAGGATGAAGAAGAGCCAAACCTGGAAGAAATCCCGCAAACGAAGATTATGAAAATGATCCGATCTCTTCCGGATGGTTACAGAACGGTTTTCAATCTGTATGTCTTTGAAGAGAAAAGTCATAAAGAGATTGCGGCAATTTTAGGAATTGCAGAAAATTCTTCCGCATCACAATTTCATAGAGCTAAAGCAATGCTTGTTCAGAAAATTAAAGAATACAAAATGTCAAAAACAGCGCAATTATGAGTAATCAATGGTTAAATGACATGCGCAATAAAATGGAAGATCATGCGGAAGATATTCCGGATGGATTGTGGGATGATATTAAGGATGAATTATTCAGGGAAACAGACAAAACGATAGTTGTTCCTATAAATGATTTAAAAGCCCAAAGTAAAAATTCCCCTAAAAACAATGTTAAAACTTTATGGTATCGTGTGGCCGGTATTGCTGCAACTATCGTTGTTTTCTTCATTGGCGGAAGAGAATTGTTTCAAAAATATTATAAAAAAGAAGTTTCTCAGCCGATCGTAAATACAGTCATAAAACAGGAAAAAAAGTATTCAAATACCAAAGTGGATAACACTGCTTCAAAAGATAAATTATACAAAAATTATACTGACGAAAATTCAATAATTTCAAATAAAAATACTGCGCCAAAGAATATTGCTTCTTTTCAGACTTTTAGTAAAAATTTAAATGCTTTTAAAATTAATATATCTGAAAATCAATCTATTGTGAGTCTTATCGAGCAATATGAAAAAGTTATTAATGATCGTTTAATTGTTGAAAATCAATCAGATAATAAAGTTGATGAAATTGATGAAATTTTTTCCAAAGAAAAGAAGAAACTGAATGAAGACCCAAAATTAGCAAAAAAAGACTCAAAAAAAACCTGGATGCTGAGTATGTTAACAGGAAATGCATCTAAAAATTCAGTTGAGCAGTTTCCCGGATATGCCACATTAAATGGTGCCACGATGAGCATCAGCGATGAAATCTGGACCGCCGGGTATGAAGATAATCCTTTGATGGATATTCTTTTGGCAAATCAAGATCAACAAATCGATGCAAAAATACGGCATAAAGTTCCTGTCACTTTTGGACTTTCTGTGTTTAGAAATTTAGACAAAAATAAAAAATGGGGAATTGGAACGGGGATTAATTATACAAAATTAGCAACGGAGCTCCAATCCGGGAGCAATTCTTATTTCATTAAAAGCGACCAGACAATTCATTACCTGGGAATTCCGGTGCAGATCAATTATAATGTTGTTAATAAAGGGCGATTTACAGGTTACGTTACAGCAGGCGGATTGGTTGAAAAAGCCATTACAGGAAACATTAAAACGAAATACATTGTAAACAACGAAATTAAAGAAGAAACAACCGAAAACATAAATAAAAAGCCATTACAGCTTTCTGTGAATAGCGCTTTGGGCGTTCAATTCAAGGTTGTTGACAAGATTGGAATTTATGCAGAACCGGGAATTGGGTATCATTTTAAGGATAATAGTTCTTTTAACACGATTTATAATGACAAGCCGCTGAATTTTAATTTAAAATTCGGAATCAGGCTGTTAATTGATTAATAAACTCATCAAATAATATATAATATGAAAACAAAGCTAATTTTTTTAACTTTTTTGTTATTCAGCCTTTTCAATATTAAGGCACAGTGTACACCGACAATTACAAGTCCGCGACTTGGAGCAATGTTTGCCGACAAAGTGGTTTTTTGCAATACGGAGACCGAAGTGCTTTCTACAACGCAAACCTACGCGAATTATCAATGGTACAAGCAAGAATGGAATTGGCAGACCCCAAATCCAAATCCGTGGGTCGCAATTCCGGGAGCAACTTCTCAAACTTTAACCATTGATGGAACTAATGATATGCTTTATTATTTTAAAGTAGAAGTTAGCGAAAACGATTGTACAGCAGAAAGCACACCGATTCTTGCGGATGGCTATGCTTACGGGCTGCCTTTTTTGATGGCAAATTTTACACCGGGAACTTATCAGGAAATAAATGGCGAATATAATGTTTGCAACGGAGCAACAGTAGAGTTGAATGACGGATTTCCGGGAGTTTATGGAGTACATACATGGTTCAATTGTGTTCCGAGCAGCAATCCGCCGTCTCCTACAGAACCTTGTATAATACCGGGTGCGACGGGAGATACATATATTGCCAGCCAGTCAGGGAAATATGGTTTTTATGCATGTACGGAATATTGCCCAAGCCAATGTGAAATGCTAAGTGATTTTGCTTTTATTCAGTTAAACTTTGGAAACTGGAGCTTTTGTAATCTTGCAACCGGAGAAACAAAGCCTAAAGAAAATAATTTAAGCATCTATCCAAACCCAACTTCACAACTTTTATTTATCGGAAAAGAATCTGATAAAATGTACAATGAAGTCACTGTTATTGACATGTCGGGTAAGCTTGTGCTGCAAAAAAAAGATCATAAATACAACCAGGCTATTGATGTAAGCGCCCTTGTTCCGGGAAATTATATTATCGTTTCAAAAGATTCAAAAGGTAAAGTATATAAAAATAAATTTATCAAAAAGTAAAAAGTCCTGAATACGGATTTTTAGTTAGTTTTTTCAATAAATAGGATGCGGCGCAAATTTATTTGCGCCGTTTTTATTGTTTAGCTGTTATTTGATTTAAATTAATAATGTTTATTGTTGTTTTTAAATCTTTTATAATATAATTTTTGGCATTTATGAATAAAATATAATTATTTTTGTGACAAAACACATGTATGCTGATTAAAATATACGGCAGCGCAATTCACGGCGTTTCTGCACAAACAATTACCATTGAGGTAAATATAGATACCGGCGGTGTTGGTTATCATCTTGTCGGTTTACCGGATAACGCGATTAAGGAAAGCAGCTACAGAATTTCTGCAGCTTTGAAAAACGTAGGCTATAAAATTCCTGGAAAGAAAATCACCATCAATATGGCGCCAGCGGATCTGCGTAAAGAAGGAGCAGCTTATGATTTGAGTATTGCGATTGGAATTTTGGCGGCTTCGGATCAGATTCTTGGAGAAAATATTCAGGATTATATCATTATGGGCGAACTTTCTCTGGACGGAAGTTTACAGCCGATTCGCGGTGTTTTGCCAATTGCCATTCAGGCTCGGGAAGAAGGATTTAAAGGAATTATTTTACCGAAACAAAATACAAGAGAAGCTGCGATTGTAAATAATTTAGATGTTTATGGTGTTGAGAATATTAAAGAAGTCATTGATTTTTTTAATGAAGGAAAAGCACTAGAAAAAGTGGTTTTAGACACACGGAAAGAGTTTCAGGATAAAATTAATAATTTCCCTTTTGACTTTTCGGAAGTGAAAGGACAAGAAACTGCAAAGCGGGCAATGGAAGTTGCTGCTGCAGGCGGACACAACATTATCCTCATCGGGCCGCCAGGAAGCGGAAAAACAATGTTGGCAAAAAGGGTCCCGAGTATTTTGCCTCCGCTGACTTTAAAGGAAGCTTTAGAAACAACAAAAATACATTCCGTTGCAGGAAAAATGGGCAAAGAAACTTCATTAATGACCGTGCGTCCCTTTAGAACACCACATCATACAATTTCGGATGTAGCTTTGGTTGGCGGCGGAAGTTATCCTCAACCCGGTGAAATTTCTTTAGCGCACAACGGAGTTTTATTTTTAGATGAAATGCCGGAATTTAAAAGAACGGTTTTGGAAGTCATGCGACAACCTTTGGAAGATCGTGAAGTTACAATTTCAAGAGCAAGATTTACGGTTAATTATCCTTCGAGCTTCATGCTGGTTGCCTCGATGAATCCGAGTCCGAGCGGATATTTCCCCGATGATCCCAATAATACATCGTCTGTTTTTGAAATGCAGCGGTATATGAATAAGCTTTCGGGACCACTTTTAGACAGAATCGATATTCATGTGGAAGTGCAAAAAGTTGAGTTTGAAAAATTGACGGATAAAAGAAAAGGTGAAAAAAGTGAAGATATCAGAAAAAGGGTTTTAAAGGCCCGTGAAATTCAAAACGAAAGATATAACGATTTGCAGATCAGTTACAACGCTCAAATAGGTCCTAAAGAAACTGAAAAGTTTTGTGAGCTTGATGACGCCTCATTTAACCTTATTAAACAAGCTATGGAAAAACTGAACCTTTCTGCAAGAGCATTTGACAGGATTCTGAAAGTAGCAAGAACAATTGCCGATTTGGAAGGATCTGAAAACATTTTGTCTGATCATATTTCTGAAGCGATACAATACAGAAGTTTAGACAGAGAGTTTTGGAATGTATAAAACGTTCAAGATCGTCTAACCTAAAAACTCAACAATAAAAAAACCGTGAAAATTAATTTCACGGTTTTAAATATGATTTAGAAAAAAATTATTTCTTTTTCTTTTTTGCAGGAACGTCTTTTATTTTAGATTTACCTGTGTCAGCAGGAGTATTTTCATCCTTTACTAATTTTAATTCGTCTACAATTCTTCTTGCGCCGGCAAACTTATCGATTGTCCACAATACAAAACGTATATCAACGCTGATTGTTCTTTGCCATTTATCTTCAAAAACAATGTCTCCACTTAAAGCTTCACTATTTCCGTCGAATGCGATTCCAATAAGATTTCCGTCACCGTCGATTACCGGAGAACCAGAGTTTCCACCTGTAATATCATTGTTTGAAAGAAAGTTAACAGGAAGATAACCTGCTTTGTCAGCATATTGACCGTAGTCTTTTGCTCCCTGAAGCGCCAATACTCTTTGTGGAAGATCAAATTCTTCGTCGCCAGCTTTATATTTTCCTACCAAGCCTTCCATTGTTGTGTAGTAGTTATCAGTAACACCAAAATAATTTCTGTCGTCTCTGATAGGCAAAGTATCGATTTGTCCGTAAGTCAATCTCATTGTAGAGTTAGCGTCCGGATAGAATTTTTTCTCAGGCATTGCCTTCATCAAACCTGCCAAGAATAAGCGGTTGTTATTAGCAAAGTTTTCATCAACTTTTACAAATCTGTCGTTTGATGCTTTTTGGTCTGCTGCAATTCCTCTTGCAATTTTTAAAAGTGGATCTGCATCCAGTTTCAACCGGTCTGGGTTTAAGATAAAGTTGGTTACAGAAGTTTTATTGGCAAATAGTGATGAAAAAGCAACATTAGACAAAGTTTTAGCATCCAAAGCCATGATCGTTGGAGAAGCAACATCAGGTTTTACTCTTGTTTGGTAAAGATTTACCAATGAGTTCAGCATTTCTCCTTCCAGTTCTGTATTGATGTTGTCGTATGCATTTTTTATAGCATCTTCAACTTTAGGTTTCATAGCAAGTCTTCCTGCCATATCTTGTTTTGCATAAGCATCCAAAGCCGGAGCCAATTGATAAGCCAATGCAATATATTTAGCATTTCTTGTTAAAAGTGAAGCATAATTTCTTTCTACATTTCTGTCAGAAACTTGTTTGTAATATACTCCGATATCTTCCAAAACTCCGTCATACATTTCGTTGCCCGGTTGTACAGACCATTGTTTGTAGGTTCTTTCAAGATTTTGCTTATCGGCAATAGTTCCGTTTTTTTCAACAGCGTCTATTGTTCCTTGTCTGTTTTTCCAATAATTGGCTACAGAAGCATATTGAGACGCATAACCCAATTGAGTTGCTTTGTCTTTATCCATATACTTCTTCATGACATCCATTGCCAATTTTGAAGTTTCAACCCAAGCCGGATAGTCTTTGGTCACCATCTGCTGGATTCCGTAAGAAGTAAGATAACGGTTTGTTCTTCCAGGATATCCTAAGATCATAGAAAAATCTCCGGATTTGATTCCTTTAAGAGAAACCGGTAAAAAATGTTTAGGTTTCAATGGAACATTGGTTGCTGCAAACTCTGCCGGATTTCCCGCTGCATCTGCATACACTCTGAAAACTGTAAAATCTGCCGTGTGTCTTGGCCATTCCCAGTTGTCTGTATCTCCTCCGAATTTCCCTAAAGATGACGGCGGTGCGCCTACCAATCTGATATCTTTATAATCCTGATAAACAAAATAATAAAATTCATTTCCGTTGAAAAAATCTTTTACAACGACTGTATATTTTCCGTTTTCAGAGTTTTCTGTCTGAATTGCTTTAGATTCTGCATCGATCACAGCTCTTCTTTCAGCTGCGGTCATATTGTTGTTTAATTTAGAATTGATTCTCTGCGTAGCATCATCCATTCTTACCAAAAATCTTACATAAAGATCTTTTGCATTAAACTCATCTTTTTCCTTCATAGCCCAAAACCCGTTCTTCAAATAATCTTTTGAAGGAGTAGAAGCCGCTGCTACAGCACCGTAACCACAATGGTGATTGGTGAAAATAAGTCCCTTGTCTGAAACGATTTCTCCTGTACAAAAACCTCCAAAGCTTACGATAGCATCTTTAAGGCTGGAGTTATTTACAGAATAAATCTCTTCAGGAGTAAGATGCAGGCCTTCTTTCTGCATGTCAACACCATTTAATCTTTTGATGAGCATTAATAGCCACATCCCTTCGTCTGCCCTCATTTGGACAAAGCTTAATAAGAAAGTGAATAGTAAAAGTATTCTTTTCATTTTTTTAAATAATTTTTGTGGGGCTAATTTACTAATTTTTACGATAATCTCTCTCTAATTGGTACGAAAATGGGTTCGCTTTCATTATGAAAAACATTATAATCTTTGTTTCTGCAATTTTTTGTCTGTTTTCGGTTCTGAATTGTTCTCCATTACAAAAACAAAAACCTCATATTCAGAGAGAATGGATGATGGTTTCGTTTGACAGATTCACAAAGCAGGAACTGATAAAAAATAAAGCTGGAATCAATCTCACAAACGAAATAGAAGACGGAAAAATTAAAGGAAGCGCATCGATGGGGTGCAACCGAATTTTTTTTATTTCTGAATTCAAAAATAATGGAAGGGTAAATATTTCCGGATTAGGCAGTACAGAAATGGCTTGTGAAGAAATGAATTTGGAAAATGCTTTCATGGAAAAGTTTAAAAACATGAAAAGCTATACAATTGAAGGACATCATTTAACTCTTTCAGACGAGAAAGGAAATGAAATGAAATTTATTGCGGCAGATTGGGATTAATATCTCGAAAACGCAACATATTTATTAATAATATTGAAATAATAAACCAATAAAACATTATGAATGATGAGAAAAAAAGAAAACTTAGTTTGGAACTAAAGATTAAAAATATTATCTTGTAAATCTTATAAATTATATCAATTTTAATGCTAGAAAAAAAACTACATAATTACGAAAGAGCAGTGTTGGTGGGAGTTGTCACTCAGAATCAGGATGAGGAAAAGCTGCAGGAATATATGGACGAGCTGGAGTTTCTTGCCTATACGGCCGGTGCGACGGTAGACAGAAGATTTACTCAAAAACTGACTCAGCCCGATTCTAAAACTTTTGTGGGAAGCGGAAAAATCCAGGAAATAAAAGAATATGTAAAAGAAAATGAAATAGGAACAATCATTTTCGATGATGAATTGTCACCTTCTCAACTCAAAAATATTGAAAGAGAAACCGAAGTGAAAATTCTCGACAGAACCAATCTTATTCTTGATATTTTTGCCCAAAGAGCGCAAACTTCTTATGCAAGAACGCAGGTAGAACTTGCACAATATCAATATTTGCTTCCACGACTGACCAGAATGTGGACCCACCTTGAAAGACAGAAAGGGGGTATCGGAATGCGTGGTCCCGGTGAAACGGAAATCGAAACCGACAGAAGGATCATCCGCGACAGAATAACATTGCTAAAAGAAAAGCTGAAAACCATCGATAGACAAATGGCAACCCAACGAAACAATCGCGGAAAAGTTGTGAGAGCCGCTTTAGTTGGATATACCAACGTTGGGAAATCTACTTTGATGAATGCTTTATCAAAATCTGAAGTTTTTGCTGAAAACAAGCTTTTTGCAACTTTGGATACAACCGTTCGAAAAGTGGTAATCGGAAATTTACCTTTTCTTTTGACGGATACCGTAGGTTTTATCAGGAAGCTTCCGACTCAGCTTGTAGAATCATTCAAATCTACTTTGGATGAAGTGCGTGAGGCAGATCTTCTGATTCATGTGGTTGATATTTCTCACGAAAGTTTTGAAGATCATATCGAATCTGTCAATCAAATTTTAATGGAAATCAACGCACATCAAAAACCAATGATCATGGTTTTTAATAAAATTGATGATTTCAGTTATCAGAAAAAAGACGAAGACGATCTTACACCAAGCTCCAACAAAAATATTTCTCTGGAAGAGTGGAGAAGAACATGGATGGCAAAATCCAAACATCCGACTGTTTTTATTTCTGCTTTAACTAAAGAAAACTTCCCTGAAATGAAAAGACTGATCTACGATGAGGTCATGAAAATCCATATTTCAAGATTTCCTTACAATGATTTCCTTTTCGAATATTTTGATAATGACGAAGACGAAGAATCAGAAAAAGAAGATTAATGCAATATAAATTTTTGTTTTTTTTCATTGTTTTTCCTTTTTTTGTATTCAGTCAAAAGGTGAAGCCCGATTTCAAAGCTATTGAAAGAAATCTTAGCAATCCGAAATCACCTTACAACGAAGAAAAGCTTATTTTTAAGTTTAAAGCTTATCCAAAATCTTTAGACAGTGTAGAGGCGCAGCATCTTTATTACGGTAGAAATTTTAAGAAAAATAAAGTTTCTACCGCAGAACCGGATTTCGATAAACTTGCTGAAGCTTTCAAGGCTAATGATTTTGCAAACTGCATAAGGCTGGGTAAAATACTTTACGGGAAAGATCCGACCAATCTTGATATTATTCTCATCCTGTTGCGGGCGTATGATTCTATGAAAGATGTGAGCAATTTTTCACATCACTTTACGCAGTTGAGGCTTCTCACGGAAGCAATAAAAAATTCCGGTGACGGAAAATCTGAAAAAACAGCTTTTCAGGTAAATAATGTTGGCGACGAGTATATTTTTCTTAATATTATGAATGTAGGAAAAGATTACACCCGACATTCTAAAACTCTGAAAGACGGTATCGTCGACATTTGGGAAAAAGACAAACATAAAATTTATATCAAAATACTTTATTTAGACTTAATTTTTTAAAACATATTCATTTGGAGTTATATTATTCATTTTCAGTACTTATCGTTTTAGCATCTATTTTCGCTTATATCAATTACAGATTTTTGAAGCTGCCAAGTGCAATTGGCATTATGGTGATTGCCATTGTAGTTTCAATTATTCTTGTTTTATTTGGTGAAAGCTTTCTTCCGAGAACTTTTGGGCATTTGAATGATCTGATGAACAGCATCGATTTTACCGAAGTTTTAATGGGAGCCATGCTTAATTTCCTTCTTTTTGCCGGCGGGATTCATATTAATATTAATGATCTTAAAGAACAGTTCCGGCCGGTGCTGATATTTTCTACGGCAGGAGTTGTTATCTCAACTTTTATTGTGGGATTTGGTATGTTTTATCTTCTTCCGCTTGTCGGAATACAAATGCCGTTTATTTACTGTCTGGTTTTTGGAGCATTGATTTCTCCTACAGATCCCGTTGCGGTTTTAAGCATCCTGAAACAAGCAAAAGTTTCAAAATCTTTAGAAACCAAAGTAGCTGGCGAGTCTCTTTTCAATGACGGTATGGCAGTTGTGGTTTTTACGGTTGTTTTACAGCTTGCGGTAGGAAAGCAGGTGGATTTAGGAATTGAAAACATCACCATCTTATTAATAAAAGAAGCCGGAGGAGGTCTTCTTCTGGGCGTTCTTTTAGGTTGGGTTACTTCCAGGCTGATGCGCGAGATCGATGATTATATTATCTCTGTTTTGGTAACGCTTGCTGTTGTAATGGGCGGCTATCTCGTGGCGCACCAGATGCATATTTCGGGGCCTTTGACGATGGTTGCTGCAGGATTGTTTATGGGTAATTTTAATGTTAAATTTAAAATGAAATCCATAACGCAGGATTACCTGATTAAATTCTGGGAGCTTATTGATGAAATTCTAAACGCTATTCTTTTCCTTTTCATTGGTTTTGAATTATTAATGATAAAAGACCTGAATCACTATATTATTCCGGGACTTGTTGCGATTGCTGTGGTTTTATTTGCGCGATTTATTTCGATTTGGGGACCTACAAGATTTATGTCATCCAAAACGAGATTTAGTCCGCAGACAATAAAAGTGCTATTCTGGGGAGGGATTCGTGGCGGAGTTTCTATTGCTTTAGCCATGTCGATTCCGAAAAGTGAATACAGCAACACTATTTTAAGCATTACTTATTGTGTGGTTGTTTTTTCAATTATTGTTCAGGGACTTACGATCGGGAAAGTTGCCAATCCCAAAAAGATTGCCACCGAAGAGCAGGAGCAGGAAAGTATTCCGTTAAAAGAAAGCAATTAATTTAAATATTAAAAGATGAGTGATCTCACAAAAGATATTAAAAAAGCACTTCTTGAGCTCGCAATTCCCGAAAAAGCAGAATTCTTTCCAAAATTCTTTAAAACTGGAAAAGGAGAATACGGCGAAGGCGATATTTTTATTGGTGTAAAAGTTCCCGATCAAAGAACTGTAGCCAAAGAATATCATCAGAAAATATCTTTGGAGGAACTGAGCGAAATTCTGTCTTCAGAAATTCATGAACATCGATTGACCGCGCTTTTTATGCTGATTTTTAAATTTGAAAAAGCAAAGGAACAAGCCATAAAAGATGAAATAGTAGAATTTTATTTAAATCATCTTCAATATATCAACAATTGGGATTTGGTAGACACAAGCTGCTACAAAATTTTAGGACGCTACGCTTTTGAAAATCAGAAAGAAAATTTACTTAGAACGCTTTCTTCTTCCGACCAAATGTGGCACAAAAGAATCGCTGTTGTAGGAACAATGTATTTTGTGAAAAAAGGTTCGTTTGATTTAATGAAAGAATTTGTTATGCAAAACCTTAATCACACACACGATTTAATGCATAAGGCCAACGGATGGCTTTTGAGGGAGATGGGAAACAAAAATGAAGCAGAGCTTATTGATTTTTTAAATAAATATTACAAAGAAATGCCCCGAACCTGTCTCCGATATGCGATCGAAAAACTGGACGAAGATCTACGACAGGATTATCTTAAAGGACGAATATGATGGATTGCATCTTTTGGAAAACATTTACACATTATTTTCTGCATCTTGCTTTTCCTGCGGTTATTGCTTTTGTTTTTTACCGCAGCAACTGGAAGAAAGTGTACCTTATTCTTTTGGCGACAATGTTGGTAGATTTGGATCACTTATTTGCCGATCCTATCTTTGATCCGGGCAGAAATAGCATCGGTTTTCATTTTTTACATTCATATTATGCTATTGCGGTGTATTTTTTGCTGCTGATTTTTAAAGGGAATTTAAGAATAATAGGTATTGGACTTCTGTTCCATATGTTCACTGATTTTCAGGATTATGAGTTTTGGTGTCATTAAAATATTATTAATATTTTCTTTTAAGAACTGAAAAGCCATAGATTTTTTGTATTTTACAAACACTTATGAAGCTAAAAGAACTTTTACAGTATACTTACATATTTCCTGTATTGGCGGTTATCTATTATTTCTCCGGATTGATGGGAAAAGGAGTGATTTACGATATCGTTGCAGGTATTTTATTGACTTTATGTGTATTGTCGGCAGTACATCATGCCGAAGTTGTTGCCCATAAAGTTGGCGAACCGTATGGTACAATTATTTTGGCACTTTGTATTACAATTATAGAAGTTGCGCTGATTATTTCCTTGATGGTCGCCGGTGGCGAGCAGGCTATAACATTGGCAAGAGATACCGTTTTTGCTGCTGTAATGATTATTCTCAACGGAATTATCGGTATCTGTATTTTAATAGGTGGCGTCAAATATTATGAACAATTTTTTGCAAGAACCTCTGCTACAACCTATTTGGTGAGTATAGTTTCAATTTTGGTGATTACTTTGGTGCTTCCCAATTTTACTTCAAGCGTCAACGGCCCTTTTTATAATGACGCGCAATTAATATTTGTGTCTATTGCGTGTCTGGTAATTTATGGAGTGTTTTTAATGGTACAGACGGTAAGACACAGAAGTTATTTTGTAATCACCGATGAAAATGCTGCTGAACATTATGTGCCCAATAAAACGCAGGCGATTGTAAGCTTTTTCTTTTTGGTGATCTGTCTTATTATTGTTGTGCTCATGGCAAAAGGACTTTCGGGAACGATTGAAAATATGGTGCAAAGTATTGGCGCTCCCAAATCATTGGTGGGTGTTATTATTGCCGGAGTTATTCTTTTACCTGAAGGTTTGGCGGCAATCAGAGCGGCAAGAAACAATCAGATCCAGTCGAGCTTAAATTTGGCTTTAGGTTCTGCATTGGCAAGTATAGGATTAAGTATTCCTGCGGTGTCTGTCGTTTGTATTCTTTACGATATTCCGTTAGTTTTGGGGCTTGATAAGAAAGATATTATTCTGCTTTCACTATCTGTATTTATCGTTATGCTTTCTCTGAGCAGAGGAAAAACCAATGTTTTGTACGGAACGGTGCTTTTGGTAAACCTTGCTGCATATATCTTTACGGTAATTGTACCTTAAAGTTACAACACGGCAAAATAAAAACTCAAAAAGTTATTTTAATTTTCTTGCCATTTCCATTTTATAAGCCATAAGATTGGCGATATTTTCAGATTTTGTAATAGCCATTGAGGCATTTTCACCTGTGAAATTTTCTTCAATCGTCTGTTTCCACAATTCAAGCCATTTGGCAAAATGTTTTTTTTCCATTGCCTGTACTTCATTGATCGGAAAATGTACCTGCATAGGATTTCCTTTGTAGCTCATTTGTCCGAAAAGAATACTTTCCCAAAAAGAATACATTTTAGGCAAATGCTTGTCCCAATCTACTTTCACAATGTCTTTGAAGAAAAACCCGATCGTTTCGTCTTCAACTACTTTTTCGTAAAATTTGTTAACAAGAAGTTCAATATCTTTTCTTGATTCCAGCTTTTTCATCTATCAAATTTAGTTAATAATAGATTGTAAGTATGTATTTTATTCTTGACAAATTTCATAAAAACAATATTTTATCTTTGCACCATATTTTAATCTTCATCAGGAAGAACAATAATGAATTTAGAATTCTACAAAAAGCAGGCTTTACAAAAACAAAAAGAGCACAGAAAGTTTTTAGATGGCTTAAAAAAGAAACCACCTAAAAATCTTGATTATGTCGTGCAGGAAGCTCATGATGAAGTTTTTGAAAAAATAGATTGCCTGCAATGCGCCAATTGCTGTAAAACAACAGGACCGCTGTATACGGAAAAAGACATCGAACGTATTTCTAAACATCTGCGCATGAAACCCGCCGATTTTGAAGCTAAATTTTTGAGGGTTGATGAAGATCAGGACAAAGTGCTGCAAAACCTTCCCTGCTTTTTTTTGAATGAAGACAATACTTGTTCGATTTATGATGTTCGTCCGAAAGCATGCAGAGAATATCCTCATACGGACAGGAAAAAAATCTATCAGATTAATGATTTAATGATGAAAAATACGGTGATCTGTCCCGCTGCTTTTGAGTTTGTTGAAAAAATGATGAACAGCTTAAATAAGTAATTGATATTAAAGAACTCCAAATTGCTCTAAATTTAGTTAAAGTTATTTCAAAGGATAATTTAACATAATAATTGACGTTAAAGTAATGAAGTAGTTTTTTAGATAAGTAAAAATGGAATCCTGAAATATAATGTTTCAGGATTTTTATATTGAAAATAAAAAAGTATTGAACCCAATCAATACTTTCTCCTTTCACTATTACTTTTTTCCCATTTCCCCGGGAACAGGCTTTATGAAAAAAGTCGGGAAAATTTCCCGACTTTATATTTTATACTACACCTTGAGCAAGCATTGCTTCTGCTACTTTCACGAAGCCGGCGATGTTGGCACCTTTCACATAGTTTACATAGCCGTCTTCCTCTTTTCCGTAATCTCTGCACGCTTTGTGGATTCCGATCATGATTTCTTTTAATCTTGCATCTACTTCTTCAGAAGTCCAATTTAGACGGATTGAGTTTTGAGTCATCTCCAATCCTGAAGTTGCTACACCACCCGCATTTGAAGCTTTCCCAGGAGAGAATAATACTTTATTTTCTAAGAAATAATTTATCGCTTCCAAAGTTGAAGGCATATTGGCAGCTTCTGTTACGCAGATACAACCGTTTTCAACCAATAATTTAGCATCTTCCAGATCAAGCTCGTTTTGTGTTGCTGAAGGAATTGCCACGTCACATTTTATTTCCCAAGGACGTTTTCCCGCATGGAATTCTGCTGAAGGATATTTTTTAGCATAATCTTCGGCTCTGTTATTTCCTGAAGATCTTAATTCTAATAAATAATCAATTTTTTCTCCGTCGATACCGTCTTTATCATAAATATATCCGTCTGGTCCTGAAATAGTTACTACTTTTCCTCCCAATTCGTATACTTTTTTGATAACTCCCCAAGCTACGTTTCCGAAACCTGAAACAGTTACCGTTTTATCTTTGAAAGTTTGTCCGATCGTTTTAAGCATTTGCTCGGCAAAGTAAACCACACCGTATCCTGTAGCTTCAGGACGGATCAACGAACCTCCGTAAGCAAGCCCTTTTCCTGTAAGCACTCCGGTAAACTCGTTTCTCATTTTTTTGTATTGCCCGAATAAATATCCGATTTCTCTTGCGCCAACACCAATGTCACCTGCAGGAACGTCGGTTTCAGGACCAATATGTTTGCACAATTCAGTCATGAAAGCCTGGCAGAAACGCATTACTTCCATATCAGATTTTCCTTGCGGATCAAAGTCTGAACCTCCTTTTCCACCGCCCATCGGAAGTGTTGTCAAAGAGTTTTTGAAAACCTGTTCGAAAGCCAAAAATTTAAGCACAGAAAGGTTTACAGTCGGGTGGAAACGGATTCCGCCTTTGTAAGGCCCAATTGCAGAATTCATCTGAATTCTGAAACCTCTGTTTACCTGAATTTCTCCTTTGTCATCAACCCACGGAACTCTGAAAATAATAATTCTTTCAGCTTCAGCCATTCTCTCAAGCAGCTTCATGCCGGTATATTCTTTTCTTGTCAAAATAAAAGGAATTACTGTCACAGCAACTTCTTTTACTGCTTGTAGAAATTCCGGTTCATTAGGGTTTTTTGCCTCTATCTTAGCAATAAACTCCTGAATCTTCTGGTCAATATTATATTGTTCCATATAGTAAGGTTGAATATTATGTCAACAAATTTAATTTTTTTTTCAAGATTCACAATAGCATATTTAATATTTGCTGAAAATTCAATTATAATGGAACAGAATATTGTTAAATTGATAATTATGAACCAAAGTTTATTAAAAATTAAATGTTATATATGAAACAATGAAATATTAAGAAATCGTTAATTATCATATTGCAATAAATTGTCTCCCGGAAAACGATTTTACTTTCCCCAAAAGCTCCAACTCTAAAATAACAGGTAAAATTTTATAAGGAGGAAGAGCAATTTTTTCTGCTAAATCATCTAAAGAAATATGCGGATTCTCTTTGATGTTTTTATATATTAATTCTTGGTTTTCAGACAATTGAATTGTTGATTGGTTTGAAGGAAAAAGTTCGTCAATTTTCTCTGTCGGTTTAGTAAATCCTATCAAATCCAGCAAATCTTTTATTGTCGAAATTGCGGTAGCTTTGTTCTGGAAAATAAGGTGATTGCAGCCTTGACTGTATTTGTCGGAAATTTTCCCGGGAAGAGCAAAAACTTCTCTGTTGTAGTTGCCGGCAAAGGTTGCAGTACTTATTGAGCCGCCGCCAAAAGCCGTTTCTACAACAATTGTGGAAGAAGAAACTCCCGCAACGATTCGGTTTCTTTGGATGAAATTTTCTCTGTCCGGCTTTCGGGATGAATTAAATTCTGTAAGCAAGCCTCCGTTTTCTTCAATAATTCTTTGTGAAAGAGTTTTATTTTTTGAAGGATAAAAAGTATGAAAGCCGTGAGCCAAAACGCCAATTGTCGGAATTTGATGCTTAAGCGATTGCTCATGAACTTCTTTGTCGACGCCTAAAGCCAAGCCGCTGACAGAAATGAACTCGTACGATTTTACCTCATCAAAAAAGTCTTCAATAAATTTTTTTCCGTAAGATGTGATGTTTCTCGTGCCAACAATGCTGAGTGTTTTCATTTGTCTGTCAAAGCTTCCTTTTTGGTAGAGAATTGCGGGTGCATCATCGCATTCATTAAGTAAAAAGGGTAAGTCGTTTTGATGTCGTAAATTGATTTTAATATTGTTTTTCTCACAGAAATTAAGCTCTTTTTCTGCAAATTTCAGATGGTCTGCATTACCGATATCCGAAATTATTTTTTTTCCGATACCGTTTGTTTTGTTCAGCTCTTTTTTTGCTGTTTCCCAAACATTTTTAGCGCTGCCAAAAGAATTTACAAGCTTAAAAAAATTAATATCACCAATAAAATTACATTCCCGCAAAGCGATGGAATAGAGATGTTCTTCAGAATACATTTGTGTTTATTTATTCAAATGTAATAAAATAGAATTTATTTTTTCCTCAATTCATCCAAATGATCCCAAATATCGTCTCTTTTTTTATAAGGTAATTCCAAAAAGTCATCCGGATGATTGTCTTTATATTCCTGCCAAAGCTTATCATCTTTTTCACTATAATAATTTGGAAATTCCCAGATGAATCTTTTCTTTTTATCACCCACATTTTTAAAAACTAATGCAAGAATACTTCCTACAATTGCGCCTGCCACATGGGCCTGCCAGGATATTTTGCTTGGCTCGTGAAGGGTATGGAAAAGTTCTTCGGGAAACATTCCCCAAATTAAACTACCATAATATAAAACGACCAAAAGAGAGATCGTAAGAAGCGTCATGTTCCATTTAAAAACTCCGCTAAAAAATAGGAAAAAGGCAAGAACATACACCACACCGCTCGCTCCGATGGTACAGGTATACAAATATTCGCCAGTCAGAATGTCTATCGGAGGCAAAAGCCAAAGTAAAAGTCCTGTCGCAATCCAGCCAAAAATAAAAACTTTATTGGCAACCAAAGGATAAAACTGATACAAAAGGAACATCAGGAAGGCGATTGGAATAGAGTTTCCTACGATATGATCTATACTTCCATGAAGAATGGGCGAGGTGACAATTCCCAATAAACCTTCCGGCAAAAGTGGAATGATCGCCCCAAAGCAACTTCCAAAAAAGCCATTCATCTGTAAAAGGTATCCCAACCACATGGCACTCAGCATGAGCAGAGGATTGATGATTGCGTTTTTGTAAATCACATTTTTAAACATATATAAATGCTGTCAAATCAAAAGCCAAGTATAAATTTCGGAAAAATTGTCGATGATTTTATTTTTTTTAAAATATTTAGGACAAAAAGTAAGGTTTAAGGAATTATCATGTTTTAAAATCATGACGTAAAGTGTTTTATTATAAACCTCTGAAAACGTGTAAACTTTGTGTTTAACTTTATATTCCTATTTTTGCAGTTGGAAAAATTGAGATTTATGAAAAAGATTTTCGTTTTACTTTTTATGTATCTGAGTGTACATTCTTTTGCACAGGTTGTCATCAGCGATTCTGCAGCAGTTGACACGATTAAAAAGCCGAGGCATTGGTCTGTAATTGCTAAAAATAGTGTGATGTTCAATCAGGCTGCATTTTCAAACTGGGTTGGTGGTGGAGCCAATAATGTTGGGTGGCTTGCAAGCGCAAACTATAACCTTACGTATGAAAAAGACCGCAACCTTTGGGAAAATATTATTATTTTAAATTATGGACAAAATACAACAAAAGGTTTAGGAACAAGAAAAACACAAGATGTTCTGAATTTTTCAACGAATTACGGGAGACAGTTTTCAAAAAGTTGGTATGCATCAGCCGGAGTAAGTTTGTTGTCGCAATTTTCCGGTGGTTTTGAAGACGGAAACAATCCTTCGGCAAAGAAAATTTCAAATTTTATGGCGCCTGGATATGTGAATGCCGGTATGGGTATTACTTACAGGCCAAACGAAAATCTTACCGTAACACTGCGTCCGGCCAACGGAAGGTTTACTTTTGTGCTCGATAAAGAATTGCAGTTAGCAGGAAATTACGGTTTAAAAGAAAATGGAGATTTTTTCCTGATGCAGATCGGTTTTCTGGGTTCAGCAATTTATAAAATAAAGTTGATGGAAAATATTGAAATGACCAATACAGGATCTATATTTTCAAATTACCTCGATCATCCGGATCGCATGGTTTTATCATACAATATGCTTTTAAACATGAAAATTAACAGGTTTGTCTCATCAATTGTAACATTGGATCTCATGTATGATCATAACCAAATTCAAAAAACACAGCTGAAACAGACTTTAGGAATTGGTTTTGCGTATAATATTGATAATGGTGTGAAGCATTCGGATAAAAAGTTTCAGCAATCCTGGCTTAAGAAATAATTTAATATATATATAAAGAAATAAAAAAGCACTTCGGATAAGAAGTGCTTTTGTTGTTTTATATAAAATCAGAATTAAAATTCAAGACCAACTTCAAGTTTTTCAGCTAAAAGTTGTTCAATTTTTACTTTTAATGGTTCAATGTCGATATTTTGCATTGCATCGTTTGCAAAAGCATATAAAAGCAAGGCTTGAGCTTCTTTTTTAGAAATTCCTCTTGCTCTTAAATAAAATAAAGCATCTTTGTTCAATTGACCAACCGTACAGCCGTGAGAACATTTCACATCGTCTGCGAAAATTTCCAACTGGGGCTTCGTATCGATTGTAGCTCCTTCGCTCAAAAGAACGTTATTGTTTTGTTGATAAGCATTGGTTTTTTGGGCAATCTTATTTACAAAGACCTTTCCATTGAAAACTCCGTGAGATTTATCTTTAAAAATACCTTTGTAATTCTGATAACTCTGACAATTTGGAGTGTTGTGGTGTACCGCCGTATGATGATCTACCAGCTGGTCTTTCCCGATAATCGTAATTCCGTTCATAAAAGAATTGATATTTTCTCCGTTATGAATGAAATCTAAATTGTTTCTAACGAGTTTTCCGCCAAAAGTAAAAGTATTTACCGTCGTCAAACTGTCTCTTTCCTGTCTGGCAAACGTATGATCTACCATGTAAGAAGTGTCGTTATCGTTTTGCACTTTGTGCCAATCTGCTTTTGCATTTGGGTAAGTGAAAATTTCGGTCACAGAATTGGTAAAGGTGAAACTTTCGTCAAAATTGTGATGACTTTCGATGATTTCTACTTTTGCTCCTTCTTCTACAATCAATAAATTTCTTGTGTTGTAGAAAGTGTTTTCTTCCTGATTTTGAGAGAGATAGAAAACATGAATAGGCTTTTCTATTACAACATTTTTAGGAACTTTTAGAAAAAATCCGTATTTGCAATAAGCCTGATTCAGATTGGTAAAAGCTAAATTTTTAGCTGCAATTGTGTTAAAATACTTATCAAAAACTTCTCTGTGATTTTCGTCATTCAAAGCATAGTTGAAAGACAAAAACTCTGTATTTTCGATAGAAATATTTGAAAGTTCTTTGTGAAGTTTACCATTTACAAAAACAATCCAGTCAAAATTTTCTTCGCCCAAATGAAGCTGATCCAGCTGTTCTTTGGTGATATTATGACCTTCTTTCGGGAAAAAATTATATTCTTTTTCCGTTATTTCTTTGATATTTGTATATTTATATTCTTCGTCTTTTTTGGTAGGAAAACCTAATTCAGCAAAATTTGCTAAAGCCTGAACTCTGCTTTCATCCAAAAAACGATGGCGAAGTGTATTGAGAAACTCAGTATGGTTATTTAAAATTTGTTCGTTTAAACTCATTATATAATTTGAAATTTTAGATTTGAAATTTGAAATTAAGGACGCTGAAACTTATTTCCATTATGATCAATACTTTTTAAATATTTCATAAAACCAGAAATCATTTTAGACAAATCCGTAAGATCGTTTTTCAAATCATTAAATTCGTTTTCGTTAATAAAATTTCTATCAAATGCTCTGACCAGTTGTGAGCGGACTTCACCGCAAGAACCCTTTGACATTGATAGAAAATTGATAAATTCCTTATTACCTTCCCTTTCAAAACCTTCTGCAATATTATCCATTACTGAAGCAGATGAACGGTCGATTTGATTTTTAATATTTTGACTGCAATTTGGATTTTGAATTAATAAAATAAAAATTTTTTGGCACAATTCTTTAGATTTCTTCCAAATCTCAAGATTCTCAAAATTAGTAATCGTAGCCATAATTTTAAATCTCAAATCACAAATTTCAAACTAATTCAAAAGCCAGTCGTAGCCTTTTGCTTCAAGCTCTAATGCTAAAGATTTATCACCTGTCTTAATGATTTTTCCGTTTGCTAAAACGTGTACATAATCCGGCTCAATATAATTCAGCAATCTTTGGTAATGCGTAATCAAAAGTACCGCATTTCCGTCGTTTTTAAACTGGTTGACACCGTCTGCAACAATTCTTAATGCATCGATATCCAATCCTGAATCTGTTTCGTCAAGAATCGCCAATTTAGGATTTAGCATCATCATCTGGAAAATTTCGTTTCTCTTCTTTTCACCTCCGGAAAATCCTTCGTTCAGTGATCTTGAAAGAAAATCTTTTTTAATTCCCAGCTTTTCAGATTTCTCACGGATCATTGCCAACATATCTTTTGCAGACATATCTTCCAATCCGTTTGCTTTTCTGTTTTCATTTAAAGCAGCTTTAATGAAGTTGGTTACCGAAACTCCCGGAATTTCAACAGGATATTGGAAAGAAAGGAAAATCCCTTTGTGAGCTCTTTCTTCAGGAGCATCTTCGATGATGTTTTCACCCTGAAAAATTATTTCGCCTTCCGTAATTTCGTAATCTTCTTTTCCGGCAATTACTGATGAAAGAGTAGATTTTCCGGCTCCGTTCGGCCCCATAATAGCATGAACTTCACCCGGCTTTATTTCAAGATTAATACCTTTTAATATTTGTGCGCCATCTTCAATTCTGGCATGTAAGTTTTTAATTTTTAACATTCTGTTGTTATAATTTATCGCAAGGTTAAACAAGTTTAATTTAATTGCGTATATTTTTTAAGTTATACAATGGCGTTTCACTTATTTTCGAAATACAATTAGTCTAAACCGTTTGCAATTCTTTTAACACCATTTTTAAATAATTGAGAATTGAAATTCATTAGCATTCCCAATTTATAATTTCCTAATCTTAAGTAATTTTTTAACTGAGAAGTATGAAAATTATTTAAGCTTTCAACTGATTTTATTTCTAAGACAACTTTATTTTCAATCAACAAATCCATTTTAAAAGCTCTTTCTAAAATCAGTTCTTCATATTGGATATTCAAGAACTTTTGTCTTTCAACGGCTACTCCTGTTTTTTGTAATTCATAGAATAGGCATTCTTCATAAATGTTCTCAAATAATCCTGTTCCTAATTTTCTATGAATTTTTAATCCACTTTCAAATACAATCTTTGAAATTTCATTTTCTGTCATTTGTTGTTTTTCGCAAAGATACAGGTTGAAAATTAATTCCAATTGTATTTCTTTCTTAAGCTTTAGCGCCTTTGTTGATCTTTAAAGCGCTTTAAACGTTAAAAATCTTTGTTTTACTTTGCGATAAAACAATTATCCTACAGAACCTTCCAAAGAAATCTCTAATAATTTTTGAGCTTCAATAGCAAACTCCATTGGTAATTTATTTAAAACTTCCTTACTGAAACCGTTTACAATCAAAGCGATTGCTCTTTCGGTATCGATTCCTCTTTGGTTACAGTAAAAAATCTGATCTTCTCCAATTTTTGAAGTAGTTGCTTCGTGCTCAAGCTGAGCGGTTGGATCTTTTATTTCTATGTAAGGGAAAGTGTGCGCACCGCATTCGTTACCCATCAATAAAGAGTCACATTGTGAGAAATTTCTCGCTCCTTTTGCGGAAGGCATTACTTTTACTAATCCTCTGTATGAGTTTTGAGATTTTCCTGCAGAAATTCCTTTAGAAATAATCGTTGATTTTGTATTCTTTCCGATGTGGATCATCTTTGTACCGGTATCGGCATATTGATGATTGTTGGTTACTGCGATAGAGTAGAATTCACCGATAGAACCGTCACCTTTTAAGATACAAGAAGGATATTTCCAGGTTACAGCAGAACCAGTCTCAACTTGCGTCCATGAGATTTTTGCTTTTGTTTCGCACAATCCTCTTTTGGTTACAAAGTTGAAAACACCTCCTTTTCCTTCTTCATTTCCAGGATACCAGTTTTGAACGGTTGAATATTTAATTTCAGCATTATCTAAAGCAATCAATTCTACAACTGCGGCGTGAAGCTGATTTTCATCTCTTGACGGAGCTGTACATCCTTCAAGATAAGATACATAACTTCCTTCGTCAGCAATTACCAAAGTTCTTTCAAACTGGCCTGTTCCAGCCTGATTTATTCTGAAATATGTTGAAAGCTCCATCGGGCATCTTACGCCTTTTGGAATATAGCAGAAACTGCCGTCAGAAAATACTGCGGAATTCAGTGCTGCATAAAAGTTATCACCTCTCGGAACTACTTTTCCAAGGTATTTTTTTACCAGATCAGGATGGTTTTTTATCGCTTCTGAAATAGAGCAGAAAATAATTCCTTTTTCTGCTAAAGTGTCCTGAAATGTGGTTTTTACAGAAATGGAATCCATTACAATATCAACCGCAACTCCGGAAAGTCTTTTTTGTTCTTCGATATTAATTCCTAATTTCTTGAACGTTGCAATCAATTCCGGATCTACTTCGTCCAGACTTGCCAGTTCCGGCTTTACTTTTGGAGCGGCATAATAACGGATTGCCTGAAAGTCCGGTTTCACATAATTAATGTTTGCCCAGGTTGGCTCCGTCATTTTGAGCCATATTTTAAATGATTCCAAACGCCATTCTGTCATCCATTCCGGCTCTTCTTTTTTAGCAGAAATAGCACGGACAATGTCCTCATTCAATCCAATTGGGAAATCTTCGTAATCGATATCCGTTTCCCAGCCGAACTCGTATTTTTTATTTTCTAAATCGACGCGTAAATCGTCTTCAGTATATTTACTCATTTTGATAGTTTTTAGATGTTAGATTTACGTTTAGACTTAACAATTTTTGCTAATTTCTAAACTCAGTTTTCTAACTTCTAATTATAAGCTAAAACTCTCACCACAACCACACGTTCTGGCTGCATTAGGATTGTTAAAAACAAATCCTTTCCCATTCAATCCACCCGAGTATTCCAGGATAGTGCCCGCTAAATAAAGAATTGACTTTTTTTCTACAACAATTTTTATATTATTGTCTTCAAAAACCTGGTCTGATTCTGTTTTTTTGTTGTCAAAACCTAAAACATACTCCAAACCTGAGCAACCTCCGCTTTTTACCCCTACTCGTATATAATCTTCTGCCGGATCAAAACCATCTTCTGTCATCAGTTGAATGGCTTTTTCCTTTGCATGATCTGAAACCTTTATCATTGTATTTATTTAGACTGATTTAATGATGCAAAAATACGAACAATAATCAGTATATAAAAATTAGGATTTTTATTTTTAACTATTTTTATTATTGATAAGTTTAACTTTGTCAATGTTTTAAAATCAAAACTATAAATCAGGAGAAAATGAAAAAAATAGGGATTATTGCGTTTATGCTATTTATGCAGACTGCTTTTGCGCAAACCAACAGATTTGTGTATCAGGTAACCATGAAGCCTGACGCAAATGATAAAAATGATGTGAAAACAGAGAATGCTTATTTAGATATTTCAGCCGAAAAATCGTTATTTTATTCTGAAAACAGAATCAAAAGAGATTCTATTATGAGAAAAGCTTTTCAAAGTGGTGGCGGAAGAAGCAGTATCAACCGAGATCAGATTGAAAATCTCCGGTCAAGCATCAACTATTCCGTAGAAAAAGACAAGAAAAATCAAAAAACCTATTTTAAAGACAGAATAGGAAGAGACAATTATACTTATGAAGAAGATCGACCAATAAACTGGAAAATAAGCTCTGAAACCACAAAAATTGGAGATTATAAAGTACAGAAAGCAGAAACAGACTTTGGTGGAAGGAAGTGGATTGCATGGTTTACAACTGATCTTCCGTATCAGGACGGACCGTATAAATTCACAGGACTTCCCGGTTTAATTGTAAAAATTGAAGATTCTGAAAGTGATTATTCTTTTGATTTAATGAAAAACTACAAAATTGACGATTTTCCTGAAATGAGACAATTTGGAACCGTAATGAAAGTAAAAAGAAACGATTTCGTAAAACAACAGGAAAAATTCAAAACAGACCCGATGTCTTTTATGAATCAAGGCGGAGGCGGAAGAATAGCGAGTCCAAGAAGCAACAATTCAAATCCTGCCGACATGAGAAAAAGAATGGAAGAGAGGGCAAAAGAAGAAGTAAAGAAAAACAGCAATCCTATTGAACTGAAATAATAAAAAAGGTCTGAAGAAATTATCTTCAGACCTTTTTTTATTTTAAAAGTTGATTAAAGGTATCTCCCTGTCTGATGTCACCGGAATTATATCCTTTCATAAACCATTCCTGACGTTGCGCCGATGAGCCGTGTGTAAAGCTTTCTTGATTTACATATCCTTGTGATCTTTTCTGAATATTGTCGTCACCAACTGCCGCGGCAGCATTTACTGCAGATTCAAGATCGCCCGGCTCAATAAAAGATTTTTCCCTGTCGCCTGTATATCTTGACCAAAGACCAGCATAAAAATCGGCCTGAAGTTCTGTAGCTACAGAGACTTTATTGAGTTCAGCTTCCGAATACCTTCCGCTTCGTCTCAACTGATCTGTTTTATCTAAAGTTCCTAAAAGATTCTGAACATGGTGTCCCATTTCGTGAGCCATTACATAAGCAATCGTAAATTCTGTCACTTTAGCCCCAAATTGATTCTGAAGTTCATTAAAAAAACTCATATCCATATAAACAGATTGATCTGCCGGGCAATAAAAAGGTCCCATTGCTGCTTGTGCGGTTCCACAACCAGATTGCGTAGCCGTTTTAAATAAAACTACAGTTGCTGGCTGATATTGCATTCCGTTTTCTGCGAAAATTTTAGTCCAGGTTTCTTCATTTTCTGCGGTGATCATTTTGATAAATTCACCAACTTGCAGCTCATTTTGGTTGAGTTGTCTCTGCTCTGTCTGAGGAGCAGAATTTCCGCCTGAAGAAAGTATTGCCGAAGGATCACCACCAAGGAAAAATACGATGGCAGCAATAATCAAGGTTCCCAATCCTCCGCCTACAATTGCGCCTCCACCACCGGATCCTCTTCTGTCATCAACGTTTCCGCTTCTGTCTTCTGTCCATTTCATAATAAATAATTTTACAGGTAAAGTTAAAAATATTCTTTATACGGAAATCATTTAGACCTGAGAATTTCCAAAACCGATATTTCCTTTTCTGCCGGAAAGACCTCTTTTAAATTTAATCATGTTTAAAGCTGTCACGGCTGCTTCTACACCTTTGTTCCCAAGGTCACCGCCGCTTCTTGCAATAGATTGCTCTTTTGTGTCGTCTGTCAATACGCAAAAAATTGTTGGTGTGTCTGTTAAAATATTACAGTCTTTAATTCCCTGAGCAACTGCCGAGCATACAAAATCAAAATGCGGAGTTTCACCTCTTATTACACAGCCAATTGCGATTATGGCATCATATTTACGTTCTTTGCAAAGCTGCATGCTTGCATAATTTAATTCAAAAGCGCCGGGAACGGGAAATAATCTGATGTTTTCAGATTTTACACCTTCTTTTTCAAGGATTTCCAGAGCTGCATCACGAAGATTGTAGGTTACAAAGTCATTCCACTCAGAAAAAACAATGCCGATAGAAAAATCTTCGGCATTGGTTATATTAAGTGGCTTGTAATCTGAAAGATTAACTGTTGCCATGTTCTTAGTTTAAATATTTAGCCATTTCAATATATGCATCAGACATTCCGTTGTCGTAGTCCTGATATTTTTCGTCAATCGTTGCAAAATATTTTTTAGCCTCAGCATTTTTCTTCATTCCTAAAGCTAAAATACCTGCTTTTCTAGTGAAATAATAAGTCGTATAAGGATCATCAGAAGCAGAAGCTGCTTTATCCAATAATGCCAAAGCTTCTTCGTTTTTATTAAGACCCGATTTTGCATCAGCCATTGCACCATATTTCATGGCCATCAATGTTTTATTATCAGATGAAAATTTATCTAAAAGATCAAAAGCTTCCTGAAATTTTCCTTCTTTAAACTTCAATAAACCTGCATTATATGCTGCCAGTTTACCGATGTCTGTTGAAGAAAACTCGTTGTAAGTGCCTAAAAAACCGGGATTAGCAGCAGATTTTCCACCTAAAGCTTCTTTTTCTTTTCCTTCTGCAAGGTTTTTCTGTGCAGCCAGATATGTTTTCATAGCTTCTTCGTTTTTTGGAGCCACCACAAACTGCTGGTATCCGAAAAAGCCTAAAACTCCCAAAACTAAAACTCCAAAAGCAATGCTTAATGGTTTTTGATATTTTTCAAGGAATCTTTCTGTGTTTAAAGCTTCTCTGTCGAGGTCTTTAAAGAATTCCACCGTTTCTTTACCTTCTTGCTCTTGTTGAGCCTTTTTTCCCAATTTTGCCATAAATTCTTAAAAATTGAATTGCAAATTTAATTGTTTCTGAATGATTTACAAAATACTTTGATGGTATTATTAAACTAATTATAAATTCTTTAGTCTAAATGTATTTTTTTAATCTTAATATTCTAAAGTATGATAAATTTCTGCATTGAATTTCTTCAGTTTTTCGTCACCGTTTAAGCTTTTTAAGCCAATTAAAAAACTAAACTGAACTACTTTTGCACCTTGTTTTTCTACTAATTTGGCTGCTGCTTCTGTAGTTCCGCCTGTTGCCAGAAGATCATCGTGAATTAAAATTCTCTGACCTTTTTTGATCTGTCCTTCGCGGGTTTCGATTTCGGCGCTTCCATATTCCAGATCATATTTTTCTGAAACAATAGGTGGTGGAAGTTTCCCTTTTTTTCTTATTAAAATAAACGGAACGTCCAATGCCACTGCGATTGCGATCCCAAAAAGATAGCCGCGACTTTCAATTCCGCAAACAGCATCTATTTTTCCTTTACTGAATTGTACTAAATCATCAATGACTTCTTCGTACAATTTCGGATCTAAAAAAATTGGTGAAATATCTTTAAACTGTATTCCTGAAATCGGAAAGTCTGCGATATTTTCAATGGTATTTTCTAGTTTATTGATCAGTTCCTGCGAAGCCATTTTTTAGGGGTTTATCTTGTAGCTTGAAATTTTCCATTCTCCGTTTACGTTTTTAAGTCCAAATGTGGCTTTCAGAGATGTTGTTCTGCCGTTTTTATCTGTAACATCATAAGTTGCATTTACACTTGCAAGATTTGGATTTGATGCATTGGTTGTAATATTTTTTACGCTTACATTTTTCACTGCTCCAAAACCAGATGTAGGATTTGAGAATGATTCATAACTTCCCCAATTTGGATTGCTTGATGCATCGTATGCAGCTTTTAAGTTTTGAGAACTTACATTATTTAAAAATTTGCTTACCGTATTTTTGGGATCAGCAGGTTGTTTTGGCTGTGCATTCGGATCAGTTGTTCCTGGTATTGTTCCTGTAGGATTATTCGGATTAATAACTGCATTCGGATCTTCAATTACAGACGTTGAATCAATTTTAGGAACTTCAGGAACTTTCAGTGCAGAAGGATTTACATCAATCCCGATTTTAGACATTTTAAAAGTTTTTGCCGTTGTTTTTACGGAAACGGTAATGTCTATTTTATTGTCAACAATTTTTGAAGCCAATAAAGATGAATATTTTAATGTAAAACCTCTGAAATTATTATCCTGCATCAGGTTTTTTGAAGTTAATAGCCTTACGCCGTTACTGAAAACTTCCAAAGTTGTTTCTAAAGCAGCACTGTTGAAAGAAATTGGCTTCTCTGCATTATCTACCAATCTCGGAATAATCTGAAGCGAAGTCGGCCCACTTCCGGTATCACCTGAAGGTCTTGTTATGATACTTAAAGAGCTTGCTTTTATATCATTCGGATCACTTTCTTTGGCTTTTTCGTCGCCAAAAATATTCATTTCTCCTAATGATGGCGGAGCTGTACTTGCCCATTCGATACCGTTTTGCTGAGCAACCTGATCTGCCATTGACAGTATTTCAGGAACTTTTTTTCCGTTAATTAATTGTCCCAAAGCTTTTAGCTCATTCACATCGCCTTCGGCTTCAACACCGAATGTTTTTAAAATATATAGAGCTTCATTAAATTTAATCTGTTTAATTGTGGGAAGACTTGAGGCCATATCATTAATGCTCGACTGCAAAGTCTGTGTAGTGGTTGCATCAACATGATCTTTTTTACAGGCCGTAAAAAGCAGCAAACTAAAAAGTAAAATAAAAGTAAGCTTTTTCATTTTTTAATGGTTTGTTGCAAATTTAGTAAAACCTTTAGTAATACAGATTTTTTATTTTTTGTTTTCTTTTTCTTTCAAATCTTCTTTGAAAAACGAGCTGAAAATACTTTGCATGTTCGGAAATGAAGAATCTTTCCAGAATGTTGTTGTGTAATTGCTGTTATTGGAAGAGAATTTTACTTTTTCGATGTCATTATTATCACTGAAATCCAATTCTGTAGGATAGAAATTAGTATATGTTTTTACCTGTGTATAATCCGGCTCGGTTTTATGTTTCAGCTTTATCATTTTTATTTCGTTATACTCAAGAAAATCACGAATGTCTTTTTTAGAATCTTTTTCATAAGATACATTCAGAATTCCTTTAATATCATACAAACGATAACCGAAAAGTGCCAACTCCTTTTGTTGCAACGCTTCTCCTGTGATTTCGATCTCGTCTTTACTGTTTCCTTTGAGTTCTTTCAGTTTTGTATTTTTTTGTTTGAAATCTTCAATATTTCCTACATTTTTTAGTTTGGGAAGCTCAAGAAAAGAGTTGTAATCCCAAGATCCTGTTTCTTTTTTTTCATTTTTTGCATTTTCCAGCCTATAGATTCGATATTGCTCAACATTGGTACTTTTGAGTTTTTTTGTTTTGTTGTCGAAAATGTAAGTTATAATTCCGTCAGCATAGCAATTAAGCTTATTATTGATGGTGACATACGTATTGAAATTTCCTTTAACAAAAATATATTTTGCAGGTTTGTTGTTTTTAATAGTTACCGTTTCGATTTCTTTTATCCTGTCGCTGAGCTTTACAACATCTTTGTTGATTTCTGCATAAGAAAGTGTCGCCAGCAAAAAGTTATCATAAACAAGCTGAAACTTTTCCTGTGACGGATTTAATGATTCTTTGTCTATTTTGCCATCAATATCAGAATAGGCGACAATGCTGCCGTCGTTTCCGAAAACAGAAACCTTTGGAAGCGGCTTATTTGTTTTTTCTGAAATGAAAGTAATAGTCTGTGCATTGAAAAAGTTGAACAACACAAGTAAAAGCAGAATAAGGACATTAGTTTTTTTCATGGTTAATTTTTTGATTAGTTTAAATTTCTCTATTAATAAGACAGCAAAACTTTAAAATAGTTGCCTTAAAAACAAAAAAAGACCGATTATTATAATCAGTCTTTTATTATTTTATTTTGTTACGAATCCTTAGAAAGGATATTCATAAATTTCAGATTCGTGAAGGTAAGGGTTACCTGTCGGAATTAATTTTAATTTGGATAATGCAGTCATTACCGTAAAGATAAACAGTCCTGATACAAATAGGATAGAACCTACAACTAATAAAAGTACTTCAGGCGTTTTCCAGAAAGGACCAACTGTTCCCGGCATTACCATATTGAAATAATCCAAAAGGTGACCGAAGATAACAACTACTGCCATTGTAGTAACCACTTTGTAATTTCTCTTGATGCTGCTGCTTACCAATACTAATAAAGGCAACAAGAAGTTCACGATCAACATTGGTAAGAATGTTACACCATAGTGCTGGAATCTTCCAAAGAAGTAATTAACCTCTTCCGGCACGTTTGCATACCAATACAACATAAACTGTGCAAACCATGTGTAGGTCCAAAGCATACTTGTAGCGAAAAGGAATACTCCTAAATCGTGCAAGTGATTATCATTGAATTGTGGTAAAAATCCGTTTTTCTTAAGATATACACTTAGTAAAATAATTACCGCGATACCACTTGAAAGGCAGCTAACCATTGAATACCAGATATACATTGTAGAATACCAGTGTGGGTCAATAGACATCAACCAATCCCAAGCCCAAGCTGCTGAAGCAAACCCGAAGAATGCGATATAACCTACAGCCCATCTGTAAAGCATTTGATAATCTACTTTAGATTTTGTATCGTCTACTTTTTTAGACTGCGCTTTTAGTTTCCAAGCGAAGAAAGATGCTCCTGCAACATAAATTATTGTTCTTATTGCGTAGAAAGGAATATTTAAAAATCTCTTCTTTTCAAATAAGATCACATCAAAATGAGCAGAATTTGGATCTGTCAATTCAGGATCCATCCAATGGAATAAGTGGCCGTTGTGAGTGATATTTAATATCATTAAAATAATCAGAATAGCACCACCCCAAGGGATATAAGAAGCAATAGCCTCCATTACTCTTGTAATGATAATTGGCCATCCTGCGTGAGCTGCATGCTGAATACAGTAGAAAAATAAAACTGCACAGCTTACTCCGAAGAAAAATACCGCTACGAAATGTAAAGATGCCAAAGGCTGATTGTGGATCTGCATAGTTGCATGTTCCAAATGTGAAGCATGATCCTGTGGCCCTACCATTTCACTAGAGTGAGTAGGTGCATCGTGACCGGAAGAATGAACTGCTTCCATCATATGTTCAATCTTTTCAGTAGTTATTCCATGATTCATAAAATAACCAATCCCAAATAGAACTAAACCTACAACAAGAAGTATTATAGAAGTTGATTTTAATTTTGGTGAAAAACTATACATTTCTTTTGTTATTTTTTAGTTGCGGTAGAATCTGTTTTTGCTGCTGTAGCTGAAGCTGCTGCCGGTGCTGCGCCTTTTTTGAAAGCATTCATCACATACATTGCAACTCTCCATCTGTCTCCGGGATTTAGCTGACCTGCATAAGAACCCATTGCGTTTCTACCGTTAGTTAATACATAATGAACAGAACCTACAGTAATTTCTCTGTCTGCATAATTTGGCACACCAGAATATGCTCCGCTTTGAACGATTGGCCCTTGTCCGTCGCCTCCAGTTCCGTGGCATGCAGCACAAGTACGATCAAATAATATTTTACCTCTTTCTATATCTTTCGCAGCATTAGCTGGATTTAAAGGAGAAGCTGTAACAGATTTTGAAGCGTCGTAGCCTGCGTTATATGCTTCCGGAGTTTTTGGAAGAATGCCTTGTGCAAGAATTCCGTCTTTATTTTGAGCAACAGAGCCTTCCACCGGGGCAAGACCTGTAGCGCCATTACGTCCTACAAATGCAGGGATTTCATTTTCATGATCGGAATATGCATCCTGAGCTTTCATCAACGGATCGTAGGCAACCGGAAAGTACATATCCGGGAAATATACTAAAGGTGCATTTTCGTTTGGTCCGCAAGAATTAAGTAAAACTGTAGTTAAACCTAAAACCGCTGTAATTTTTAAAATATTTCTTTTCATTTTAAGCATCTTTAACGGTTATTTCTTCCACTCCTGTATCTACAAGTAACTGTTTTACAGATTCTACATCATCAGTAATAAATTCCATCATGAATTTATCATCTGTAGTTCTAGGATCCGGGTTTTGAGCCGGAGCACCAGGATACATTTTGTTTCTTACCAAGAAAGTCAAAGACATCATGTGAGCTGCACAGAATACCATTAATTCAAACATCGGAACTACGAATGCAGGCATGTTGTGTGCCCAATCGAAAGCCGGTTTACCTCCAATATTCTGAGGCCAGTCATGATTCATTACATACCAAGTTACCAAAGAGCCTATAGTGACGCCATAAATTGCGTAAATAAATGCAGCATCAGAAATTCTTGTTTTCTTTAAACCTAAAGCCTTATCAAGTCCGTGAACAGGGAATGGAGTATAAACTTCGTTTATTGCGATTCCTTTATCGTTGAATGCCTTAACGCCGTTCATTAAATCGTCGTCATCAGCATAAAGTCCGTATACAATTTTAGTGGTGCTCATCTCCTTCTTTTGCTTTATAAGTTTCACCTGAGATTTTCAAAATCGATTTTAATTCGGCCTGTGCAATCACAGGGAACGTTCTTGCGTACAATAAGAATAATACAGAGAAGAATCCGATTGTTCCTAAATATACACCTACATCAATGATGGTTGGTTTAAACATCGTCCAAGATCCTGGCAAGTAATCTCTTGAAAGGTTGATAACGATGATGTCAAAACGCTCGAACCACATCCCGATGTTGATAATCAACGCGATAATAAATGTTGCAATAATATTTGTTCTTATTCTCTTAAACCAGAATAATGCAGGGATAATCAAATTACAAGTGATCAATGCCCAGAATGCCCACCAGTAAGGTCCTGTTGCAGCACCCGGAGAAAGGTAAGTAAAGTCTTCATATCTAGAACCAGAGTACCATCCGATGAAATATTCTGTTCCGTAAGCTACAGTTACCATACCACCTGTTAAGATGATTACGATGTTCATAATTTCGATATGATACATTGTGATGTAATCTTCTAAGTGACAAACTTTTCTAGCAATTAACAATAGTGTTTGTACCATTGCAAATCCTGAGAAGATTGCTCCTGCAACGAAGTAAGGAGGATAGATCGTAGAGTGCCATCCTTTAATCACTGAAGTAGCAAAGTCAAAAGATACCGTAGTGTGTACCGAGAATACCAGTGGAGTAGCCAAACCTGCAAGAACCAAAGATAATTCTTCGAATCTCTGCCAGTGTTTTGCTTTACCACCCCAACCGAAAGCCAGGAATGTATAAATTTTTCTTGTCCAAGGAGTTTTTGCTCTGTCTCTGATCATTGCAAAGTCAGGAATCAATCCCATAAACCAGAATACTGTAGATACTGAGAAATACGTAGAGATTGCAAATACGTCCCAAAGTAGAGGAGAGTTGAAGTTCCCCCAAAGAGAACCAAACTGGTTAGGAAGAGGGAATACCCAATATCCTACCCAAACTCTACCCATGTGAATCACCGGGAAGATTGCTGCCTGTACAACTGCGAAGATCGTCATCGCTTCCGCAGAACGGTTTACAGACATTCTCCAACGTTGTCTAAATAATAATAATACTGCGGAGATAAGTGTTCCGGCGTGACCGATACCTACCCACCATACGAAGTTGGTAATATCCCAACCCCAGTTAATAGTTCTGTTAAGCCCCCATGCTCCAATACCTGTTCCGATAGTGTAGGCGATACAGCCGAATCCATAGATGAAAAGAACTAAGGCTGCGTATAGTGATATCCACCATAGTTTTCCTGCTCTTTCTTCGATAGGTCGTGCAATATCTTCTGTGATATCGTGATAAGTTTTGTGACCAATAATCAGAGGTTCCCTTATCGGAGCTTCGTAATGTCCTGACATTTTTTACCTATTTATTATTTAAACTTTATTTTCTACTCTGTTTCTTACTTTAGTATGATAGAACACGTTTGGTTTTGTTCCGATCTCTTCAAGTAAATAATATCTTCTGTTATTAGAATACAATTCTCTCACTTTAGATTCTTTGTCATTCATGTCTCCAAACTGGATAGATCCTGTAGTACAAGCTTTTGCACATGCAGTCTGGAATTCTCCGTCTTTTACCACTCTGTTCTCTTTTTTAGCTTCAAGAATAGTAGTTTGAGTCATTTGGATACACATTGAACATTTCTCCATCACCCCTCTTGTTCTTGTAACAACATCAGGATTAAGTACCATTCTTCCAAGATCGTTATTCATATTGAAATCGAACTTGTCATTTAAGTTATATGTAAACCAGTTGAAACGTCTTACTTTGTATGGGCAGTTGTTTGCACAATATCTTGTACCGATACATCTGTTGTAAGCCATGTGGTTTTGACCTTGCTTACCGTGTGAAGTAGCCGCAACCGGACATACAGTTTCACAAGGAGCGTGGTTACAGTGCTGACACATTACCGGCTGGAAAATCACATCAGGACTTTCGTTTGGCTGAATTAAAATATCATATAACTGAGGAACATTTAATCCTCTTTCAACACCTTCTTTAGTTTCGATTGTTTCTTTAGCAGAATAGTAACGGTCGATCCTCAACCAATACATATCTCTGGACATTCTGATCTCTTCTTTACCTACAACAGGAACGTTGTTCTCTGCCTGGCAAGCAATGATACATGATCCACAACCTGTACAAGAGTTTAGATCGATTGATAAGTTAAAGTGAGGCCCGTCTGTATCATCGAATGCATCCCAAAGGTCAATTTTACCCGCCGGAAGTGCACCGCTGATTGTGTGATATTCCAAAGGCTTGTTCCAACCGTGCTGCTCGTCATCGAATGCTACATTTAAATATTCCGTTAAAGGAACTTCTTTAGCAATTTCATAACGCCCCATTAAGGTATTTTGAAGCTGAATACCTGCAAACTCGTGGCTTTCACCTGTTTTTTCTATCTTAACGTTAGAAACAGTAAGGTTTGATCCGTCAAATAGAGGATAAGCATTTACACCTGTATCTGCTGTTGCTCCTGAATCTTTTTTACCATAACCAAGCGCAAGACCTACTGATCCGTCTGCCTGACCCGGCTGAATAAATACAGGAACATTTTCTATTGTTACTCCGTTTACAGTAAGGTTTACGATAGAACCGTCCAACTGCATTCTTGCATTCAGATCATTTTCTATTTCTAATCTTTCTGCATCTTTTGGAGAAATCGTCAAATAATTATCCCAAGACATTCTTGTCAACGGATCCGGTAATTCCTGCAGCCAAGGGTTGTTTGCCTGCGTTCCGTCTCCGATTGAAGTCTTTGTATATAAAACTAATTCTAAATCTGCAGGCTTAAAGTTTCCTAGTTCAGCAACAGCTTGTGCAGCGTTTCCGCCTGCATAAGATAATGTTGTCGCATCAGTGGAAGCAATAACACCATTATATAAAGCTTTGTTGAATGAAGTTCCTCCAAGCAGAGAAGCTGAATTCGCTTTTAAGTAATCGTAATAATTGTTTGCAGCATTGTTTTTACCGTTTTTCCAAACCAATAAAGACTCTTCAATCTGTCTTGATTTGTAGATCTTTTGGATCGTTGGCTGCATTAATGTATAAACTCCCGACTGAGGCTGCATGTCACCCCAAGATTCTAGCCAGTTTGCTACAGGAATCACAGCTTTCGCTGCTTTATACATTTCGTTTTTCTTATCTGTAACTGCAATTACATAAGGAACTTTAGCTAAAGATTTTTTGAAATCCTGACCTTTGTGATAAGAATAAATAGGATCTACGTTGTTGGTAATTAATACTCCAACTTGCCCTGCATTTACCCATCCTAAAAATTCCTGGAATCTTGCTTTGTCAAACTCTTTCAGGAAGTTTGCTTTACCAGTGAAAGCTACTGAACCTAATTTTTGGTTGACTAAGTGAGCTAAAACCTGTGCGCCTTTAGAGCCGTCAGCGAAAACAACAGCTTTGCTGCCTTTTGTGGATAATTCTTTAGCAATCTCGTTAGCTAATTTATCTGAAGAGCCACCTCCAACGATTGCGTTGTAAACTTCAACCAAAGTTTTGTTTACTGCGCTTGGCTTTAATCTGTATCTTGAATCTGCATTAGCACCAGTTAATGACATGTTTGATTCCACCTGAATGTGTCTCAACATGTTCGTTCCCGGCTTTCTTGCAGCAGCGTAAGAAGATTCTAAACTTGCTGCGTTGTATTCTCCTAAGAAATCTGCCTGGAATCCCACTACCAACTCAGAACCCTTAAGGTCATAAACAGGTAATGCTCTCTGTCCGAATACTTCCTGTGCGGCATCTAAAGCAGCAGCGTAAGGAATCGCATCATAAGTTACCAACTCAGCGGCAGGATATTTTACTTTAAATTCTGCAAATAGTTTTTTGAATGTAGGTGAAGCAAAAGAGTGAGACAATACGACAATTCTCTTACCTGAAGCCTGAGCTTCATTTAATCCTTTGATTACAAAATCATCTACTTTATCGAAAGTTTCGTTTTTTCCTTCAAGTTTAGGCTGTTTTACTTTGTCGTTATCATAAAGAGAAAGTACACTTGCCTGAGCTCTTGCATTAGTTTTACCTAAATCTCCGGCTGCCGGATTCGGATCAATTTTGATTGGTCTTCCTTCTCTGGTTTTTACTAAAACACTTGCGAAATCGTAACCGTCAAAATATGTTGAAGCGTAATAATTCGGAACCCCCGGAATAATATCATGCGGCTTTACCACATAAGGAATTGTTTTGATTACCGGAGCCTCACAAGCTGCTAAAGTAACTGCTGCAGTAGAGAATCCCAATAACTTTAAGAAATCTCTTCTTGTTGTACTAGCATCACTTTTTTCTGCATTTCCTAAGAAATCTTCTACCGGAATTTCTTCTTGGAACTCTTTAAGTGCCAACTTACCATTCAAAGCTGGGTCTTTAAGTTCGTGAATACTTCTAAATTGTATTTTGTTTGAAGCCATTTTATACTTCTAATTTTTTAGTTATTAATAATGACATTTACCACACTCAAGACCTCCAATCGCATCTACCGTAATCTTACCGCCATCTTGAGGGTATTGCTTTTTAAGCTTTTCGTGTAGATTTTTGAAGTATTCTTTATTATAACCGTTGTTCATATCAACTTCAGTAGTTCTGTGACATTCGATACACCATCCCATAGTGAAGTCGTTTGCCATTTGTACCACATTCATTGTATCAATTTTTCCGTGACATGCTTTACATACAACATCAATTTTGTTGTCAGGATTCTTTTTATTGAAAGAATTGATAATCGCCTGCTCACCTGCTACTACGTGCTGAGAGTGGTTGAAGTAAACGAAATCCGGCATATTGTGGATTCTTGTCCATTCTACAGGGGTTGTTTTTCCTGTGTATTGTTGTTTTTCAGGATCCCAACCTGTTGCGGCATATATTTTTTGGATTTCTCCGTCATAGAATGCTTTGTCTTTTCCTGGCTCAAGATATTTACCGTTGTATTCGGAGATTGTTCTGTGACAGTTCATACAAACGTTCATAGAAGGAATTTCAGAAACCTTACCATATTTTGCACTTGAGTGACACAATTGACAATCGATTTTTTGTTCTCCAGCGTGGATTTTGTGAGAGAAATAAATAGGCTGTTCAGGCTTATATCCTTTGTAAACACCGATCCACATGATCCAGTTCCAGACTCCATACATCGCTAAAATAGCTAGAACGGCTAATAATCCTTTACCAATGTAGTGATATTTTTCATAGATTTCACTGAAAGATTTTACTCTTGACTCATTAAGTCCGGCTAAATCTTCTGATTGTCCCAATTTAACCAGCTGTCTTAGTTTGATTAAGATCCAAACTAAAAGACCTGCAATAGCTAAAAGTGAAATAATAACAATATTTGTAGTTGTTTTGTCTGCTGGTGCGTTTGCGGCGGCATCTGTAGCTGTTGCAGCGGCAGGATCAGCAGCCGGCTCTGGTGCCGGAGGATTAGTTGTATAAGCTAAAATGTCGTCAACATCCTTATCTGTAAGATTTGGAAAGACCTGCATTTCAGTCTTGTTGAATTTTTCAAAAATTTCATTGGCATATTTATCACCAGAAGCTCTGAGAGATTTGTTATCCTTGATCCACTTGTGCAGCCAATCTGTATCTAGTCCTTGCTCAGTTTTAAGTCTGTCTACCACACCTCCCAGCGCAGGCCCGATAACTTGTTTATCCAAAGCGTGACATGCCGTACAATTTGCCTTAAAAAGTTTTTCGCCATTTTTAGGATCGCCATCTTGCCCGTAAATTGAAGCACTTGTCGATAACAATAAACCTATTGCAATCAGCCCTTTTTTGTAATGCTTTCTCCAACTAATCATTTAAATTATCTTATGTTAGTAAATATTGAAACTGTAATCAATTCCGCAAAAATAATATTTTTAACAGGAATTTAACGGCATAAGCAAAAGGGAAAATGTCATTTCCGTTTAATTTGTAATTATTCTAAATAACTATGGTTGCTATATTTTTTAAATATTATAAATTTGCAGAAACAAGTTTAAATGAGAAATTTCATTAAAATATTTTCGCTGTTTTCTTTCTTAGGATTTTATACTGTTGAAGCCCAACAGGTTGTAAAGAAAGATACCTTGTCCGGGACTGAACTTATCATGACGATGGATTCCCGTGTGAATGATGCAATGGCCAATCTGGAAGAGAAATGTGCAAGAGTGGCTGTAAATAATTCATCGGATAATGAAGAAGCACCAACAAGGCCTGCCAAAATTTATGTTCCCAGCAGAGAATTGACCAATGCTGAGATTTGTAGGAAAAATCCTAGAATTTTAGGATATAAAATTCAGATTACAACGGTGAAAAGCAATGATGAAGCGAATGAAGTGAAAGCTTATTTCAGAAAAAGATTCCCAAATCTGAAAGTTGAAACAGATGCTTCTTTAAGACCGAATTATAAAATTCTTGCCGGAAGTTATTTTACGAAACAAAGTGCTTCCGCGGATCTTTCGAGAGTGAGAGAATATTTCAAATCTGCAATTGCGATACAGTACAGAATTTTCTGTGCAGAAGCAAAATAAAGATTTTATATAAATAAAAAGTGCTGAGAAAAAAATAAATTCTCAGCACTTTTTTTATTGGTAATATTGATTTAAAAAGCTAAAAAAATCAATCATTCTATGATAATTATTGAGCAGCAAATAGACGCACAAAATGCCGATTACCAATAAAAGAAAAGACATTTTTTTTGGAGAATTTTTATAGGCAAAAAACAGCCAGCCAAGCATAAAAGGATACACAAAAATAAAGTGTCCGCCGTAGATGTAAGAAGTGTGAAGCCCAAATCTGAAGATGCAATGAATCAAAATGTCAACAAAAAAAGAAAGCATTAATACCTGTATAAGCCTGTTTTTAAAGTTCTTGAAATAACTCCAAAGAATTAAGATCAAAATTATTCCGATAAAAACATAAGGAAATAAAGACGAATAAACTTCCATGAAAACCGCCTTAAAATAAAACCCTTTCATATTGTGTTTTTCACGAATGAAAAAACTCGGAAAAAGGATATTTCCGCCGAAAAAGTAAGAGTAAATCATGTCCCAAATCGGAGTCGATTTTACATTGGAAAATTTTTCATATTGCTGGCCGGATTTTGAAAGAATATTTTGGTATTTAAAATCAATTCTGTTTAAATATAAAAGAATAAAAACCACACACGAAAGGGCAACCCTAAACACAGCATTTCCAAATTTTTTCCAGCTTTTAAACAAGTTTTTTTCGAAAATTACAGGTATAAAGACCTTCACAATGTTGGTCACCGTAAGTCCGCCAATTGTAATTGCGCCCAAAACAAGAGCCGAACCGGCAATTTTACCGTCTTTTTTGAATTTAATTGCTGTGTAATAATTAAATAAAATCAACAAAAATAAAGTATAAGTATAGGTTTCAGGAGTGAATGAAAGCAGAATGTTTGTCGAAAAAATACTGAAAAAGAAAACAATTAATAAACTTATCATCAAAGGTAAATTGACGATATTTTTTAGATATTTAAAAACCTGAACCAAACTTAAGCTGATTATTATATTGCTCATCCATGCCAGAATCAGGCGAAAATTCACATCAGTTTTACCATTTGTAAATAACAAAGCAAATTCTCTGATCCAATTGAAAAAATAATAAGAAAGCGGATGTCTTTCAAAGCTTCCTCCGGTCATTACGATTGCCTTATTGTCAAAGCTAAAATAAGCGTCCCAGGGAATTCTGCTGTCAAAAATAATTCTGTAATTAATAGCAATGTACGAGCCTAAAATACCGTAAGCCACAAGGAAAAATATAAAAATTCCCAATTCAATAAAGGTTGATGGAAAAACTATTTTAAAAAAGTTTATAAATTTTGATTTTATAGACACGGTTTAATTTTCTGCAAAAATAAAATAAAAAACTCACCGAAATCCGGTGAGTTTATAATAATTGGTAAGAATAAATTTTAATCCTTAATTATTTTTTCGGTAGACGTGCTTCCGTCTTCAAATTCGATATTCATTAAATAGGTTCCTTTTGGAAGAGATGACATATTTACTTTTTTCGAATCCGTTTTTAAAACTGATTTACCCGAAAAATCAACTATTGTAGAAGATTTTATCTTTTTATCAGTTTTAATGGTGATTTCTCCTTTCGTCGGGTTTGGATAAATGCTTGTTGTTTTTGATTTTGATGCTTCAGCAGTTGCAAGCGTTGCTGATCCCGTCACCACAACATCATCAAGTGATAAACTGTCAGCATCGGTCGCTACATAGCGGAATCTTATCTTTACGTTAGTTTGCCCAACATAAGGGGTTAAGTTTACTGTGATATTTAAAGTTTCATAGTCTGTATAAAGACCGTAATTTTCCTCAACCCATACTTGAGTCCAGGTGGATCCATTGGTAGAAACTTCAACTTTCAGGTCACCGTTTGGATTTGGGGCCACCATGTATTCATATCCTATTTTTGCCTTAAATGTCAGTGAAGCAGACGCAAAACCTGCAAGACTAAAACTAGGGCTAGTTAAATGAGCGTCATTTGCTCCTGCGATCCAGCCAATACCTGCTGATTTTCCTCCGGTAATATTAAATGTTGTTTGCCCGGCAGTATTGAAAATTACAGTGGTAAACCCCCATGGTCTGGTTGGTTGTGTAGTACCAGTCGTCCATCCTGAAGGAGGAAATACTGTTCCTTGAAATGTTTCTGTTAAAACCTGAGCTTTTGAAAAGAAAGCCGACAATAATAAAATCAAAAATAGTTTTGTTTTCATAACATTAAATTTATTGTAATTATGTAACTAAATTATAATTATTTTATTAATTACGCAACAATAAATTAATATTATGAGCTACATGATAACATCGAACATCCTGAAACGTCGTCATAGCCTGAAGGTCTTCTCACTGAAAACTCAGGAAAAACTTCTTCATAAGGGTTTTCCAATGCTTTTGTCAGTTTTTCAAGCATATCTTTTTTTTCGTTGTTGATTTCTTCAATGCATTCAAAAAGGAGATAATTTCTAAGTAGGAATTTAGGATTTGTTTTTTTCATTAAAGCTAAAGATTCACCTTTTGAAATTGTGTTTTTTTCAAGTCGCAACTTATATTTAGCTATAAAATCTTCAAGCTTTTTTAGTTTTGTTTCATCTAAAAAACCGTATGAAATTTCCTGAAAATCTTTCTTTACATCAGATATGTTGTCCAATTTTTCCAATAAATTAAAAAACAAAGTATAATCAAACTGAAGTTCCTGCATAAGCCCTTGCCAGTTTGTGAAAAGTTCTTCATCTGTTTGCTGCATTTTATCAAAACCAAATTTTTTGCAAAGCATTTTATCATGAGCTTCCCAAAAATAATTTCCGTAGCTGTTTAAAGTTTCTTCAAGGAACTTTTCATCTTTTATTAAAGGAAAAAGTGCATTGGCGAGCTGCCAAAGATTCCATTGCGAGATTTGTCCCTGCTTTCCGAAAGCATATCGTCTTCCGGGTAAATCTGTTGTGTTTGGAGTGAAATTAAGATCATACTCATCCATCATAGAAAATGGGCCATAATCAATAGTCAAACTAAGAATCGACATATTATCGGTATTCATCACGCCGTGTACGAAACCTACTCTGAACCATTCAACCATTAAATCTGCCGTTTTAGTACAAACTTCTTGGAAGAAATCCTTATATTTTTGTTCACCTTCGGAAGTGATGTTTTGAAAATAATTTTTAATAGTAAAATCTGTAAGCTTTTGTAAGGTTCCGATTTCTTTTTGGGCAGACATCAATTCGAAATGACCGAATCGCAAAAAACTTTCTGCTGTTCTTATGATTACGGCGCCTTTTTCTTCCTGAGGATTTCCGCTGTACATCATATCACGAACTACTTTTTCACCTGTAAAGCATAAACTTAAGCCTCTTGTTGTCGGAATTCCTAAATGATGCATGGCCTCGCTCATCAGATATTCGCGAACCGATGATCTTAAAACTGCTCTTCCGTCTGCATGTCTTGAATATGGTGTTGCGCCAGCGCCTTTCCACTGGATTTCTGTTTTTTCACCTTTTTCGTTGGCGATTTCTCCCGCCAAAATTGCTCTTCCATCACCCAACTGTCCCGCCCAGTTTCCAAACTGATGTCCTGCATAGGCTGTGGCATAAGTCTTTATATTTTCAGGTAAATTATTTCCGACAAGAAAATCAATATCTTTTTCTTCAAGTTGGCCTAAACCTATTTCTTCGGAATGTTTTTCGTTAAAAACAATTAATTCCGGATGATCAAATCCAACCGGATCAATGGTAGCAAACAGAACTTTTGGAGTTGCTCTCTGAACAGGGTTTCTGGAAAGATCTCCCGGAAAAATTTCTATAAAAGGCTGTGTAATATTCTTAAGATTCATAATATTCAAATATATTAAAACAAAGCAAAAAAAAGGCCTTTCAATCATTGAAAGGCCTTATGATTATGATAAGAATTTTTATTTATTAAAATCTATATCTTCGCTTGTATTGAGGTTTTCGTTTACATTTTCTTCTTTTTTGCCAGGATTCTTTTGTGTTGGCTCTACAGGTCTTGGATTTTTAATTTCATCAATAGTCTGAAGTCCGCCATCATCACCATATCCGCCTCTGAGTCCTTGCAAATTGGTACATCCGTCTTTCCAGTCGGTAGGTTTTATAAATTTATCGTCAGGAGAAATTTTCAGGCTTTTGTCTGCCCAAACTTTTTTCATAAAAATAGCCCAAATTGGTAATGCCATTTTTGCACCTTGTCCTTCGCCCGTTCCGTAGAAGTGAGTCGCTCTGTCTTCCCAGCCAACCCATGTTCCGGTAGCCAATTTTGGAGTGATCCCCATAAACCAACCGTCTGAGTTGTTCTGCGTTGTTCCTGTTTTACCGGCAATTTCTATATCTTTTGAAACACCTTTTCTTCCAAGTTCACCCGAAGCTGTTCCGTATTGGGCAACACCTTTCATCAGTTCGATCATGGTGTAAGCGTAGTTTGGATTCATTACTTCTTTTGGCTCTGCATTTACTTCTTTGATTACCCTTCCGTTTGCATCTTCAATTCTCCAGATCATTTCGGGTTTATTGTAATTACCATAATTAGCAAAAGTACTGTAAGCACCCAACATTTCGTAAATCGTAATATCTGATGTACCTAAAGCCATTGGCAAACTGGTAGAAATTTCTTCTGTAACACCCAAATCTCGTGCAGTCTGAATAACACTTTTCGTACCTGCCATCTCAGCAAGGCGAAGCGCCACAGGGTTTTGAGAATGTGCTAAAGCGTCTTTTAAAGTAAGCATACCGCCTCTTCCGGGAACATGATAACTTCCTTTGTTGAAGCTCGCATTTGAAATCGTGGAACATGGTGTTAAACCTAATTTCATAATAGCTGTTGCATATACAAAAGGCTTAAATGTTGAACCAACCTGTCTTTTTCCTTGCTTGATATGATCATATTGGAAATGCTGCCAGTTGATCCCGCCAACCCAAGCTTTGATTTCTCCTGTTCCGGGAACCATAGACATTAAGCCGGCTTGTGCAATTTGTTTGTGATATCTGATAGAATCCCAAGGAGACATTTCCACCTCTTCTTCTCCGTTCCAAGTAAAACGGGACATTTTTATAGGCTTCTTGAATTCCATTATTATAGAATCTTGAGACACGCCGGCTCTTTCAAGCTGTTTATAGCGGCCTGTTCTTTTTACGGCCTGCATCATAATGTTATTTACCTGCTTATCATCAATATAATAGAATGGTCTGTTTTTTCTACCTCGCTGTTCATTATCAAATCTTTTCTGAAGATCTGTTAAATGTTCTTTAATAGATTCCTCGGCATATTTTTGCATTTTAGAATCTAAGGTTACGAATATTTTAAGGCCGTCTTTATAAAGGTTCATTTTTTTACCTGTTTCTTTTTCGTAATCAACAAGATACTTGTCAATTTCTTTTTTCAGGTAAAATTTGTAATAAGCAGAATAATCATCATTAATGTTTTTAATAGGATGATAGTCAATTGATATTTCTGTTGAAACTGCCTTATCATAAGTCGTCTGGTCGATATATCCTGTCTTTAACATTTGTTCCAAAACAACATCTCTTCTGAGTTTAGCCCTTTCACTATTTCTCATCGGATTATTTTTAACGGGATTTTCGAGCATCGCTACAAACATGGCAGCCTCCGGAAGCGTAAGTTCTTTGGTTGTTTTGTTAAAATATATTTTTGATGCCATTTCTATACCGTTGGCGTTGTATAGAAAATCAAACTTGTTGAAATATAATGTTATTATTTCTTCTTTTGTGTATCTTCTTTCCAAACTTACTGCAACTACCCATTCCTTAAGCTTTTGAAAGGCTCTTTGTACTTTATTCTGAGATGCTCCGCCGGTAAATAATAATTTGGCAAGCTGTTGGGTAATGGTAGAACCACCACCTCTTTTACCTCCATAAGCTACTGCTCTTACAACGGATTGCAAATCGATACCGGAATGTTCCTTAAAACGCTCATCTTCTTTTGCCTGGAGGGCATAGATCAAATAAGGAGGAAGGTCTTTGTATTCAATTGGCTGGGTTTTTTCTTTCTCGAATTTGCCCAAAATTACTCCGTCAGAAGAGATGATTTCTGAGGCCACAAAAATATCAGGGTTTTCAAGCTCTTTCACATCGGGCATTTCACCAAGAAAGCCTTGGGAAACAGCGAAGAAAAGAGATGAAATTCCTAAAACTACAGCGATAAGGCCAATCCAGATAAATTTCACCCACTTTTTCCATGAGTTATTTTTTTTAGGAGGAAGAGGAAAAGTTTTCCCGCGATTTCCTGTATTTTTTTTATTTTCTTCCATGTGTATAATTACGGTTTTGCCGTTTCTACTTTTATACCTATATCTTCAATTCCCGGAAGGTTTTCGTTTCTCATTGCCTGCATGACGCCAACTTCATAGGTTCCTTTTTCCGGAAATTTATAATTTGTTTTATATTGAAATAAAGTTTCCTTCACCTCGCCAAAACCTGTTCCAAGCCATTCTCCATTCGGTTTTGCAAGAATGTAGTTCAGCGTGTCAACCTGAGAGATTTTGCTTTTCGGGTTTTTAAAATTAACAATAAATCTGATATTGCTGTAAGGATATTCATTATTATTCCGTACAACAAATATAATATTTTTAGGATTTTGAGGATCCGTAATTTCAAGTTTAAATTTTTGTTCGGTTTTCTTATTCCATTTATTATCAATAGGATTCATGATCACATCTTCGCCTGAAGTGCTGCATCCGAATAAAAAAATAAACATTAATAAACCTAAAACTTTATGCATCGTTGTCTTTTTTGGGCGGAAATTTCTTTTTAAATTTCTTTTTTGGAGGTTGTGGTTTCTGCTCAGGATTTACATTAGCCTCAGTTTTTTCTAACTGAACCTTTGGCTGTTGCTGCTTTGGCGGACGCTGGTTTGGGTTCTGATTAGGCTTTGCATTCGGGTTTGTATTTCTTGGTCTGTCAGAATTTGCCGGCCTTTCAGTTGCTGGGCGATCAGTTTTTTGAGGTCTGTCACTTCTGTCATTCCTTTCCGGACGATCTTTTCTCGGTCCCTGATTCTGATTTTGATTTCTGTTTTTGTTGAAACCTCCTCTGCCTTTCTTTTCAAATCTATCAACATTGTTCTCCTGAATAAGATCTACACTTGGCAAAGCGATATCCGGCACCTTCAAATCTTCAAGCGGAAGTATTCTTTCGCCTTTTTTGTTTTGTGTAATTAGTTTTTTAACTAAATCGATATCAAAATCATACCAAGCCATTGAACTATCAACGTAAGCAAACCACATTTTCTTTTTGAAAACATCGATTTTTATACAAAAAGCTCTTCCTTTTTCCGTGTCCAACATTGTAGATGAAGAAGGGAAATGACTTAACGCATCCAAATAACTGTCTAATTCATAGTTCAAACAGCATTTCAGTTTTCCGCATTGTCCCGCTAACTTCTGAGGATTGATGCTTAATTGCTGGTATCTTGCTACATTCGTGTTTACCGACCTGAAATCTGTCAACCATGTCGAACAGCACAATTCTCTTCCGCACGAGCCAATCCCACCGATTTTTGCGGCTTCCTGTCTGAAACCGATCTGCTTCATATCGATTTTCGTCCTGAAAGTTCCTGCAAATTCTTTTATTAACAGTCTGAAATCCACTCGGTTATCAGCGGTGTAATAAAAAGTAATTTTTGAGGCATCGCCCTGATATTCCACGTCTGTGATCTTCATTTCAAGACCAATTCTGTGAGATATTTTTCGGGCTTCAATTTTTACGCTTTCTTCTTTTTTTCGGGCTTCCTGCCAGACTTCTATGTCCTTTTGGTTGGCCAATCTGTATATTTTGAATGATCCTTCATCTGAAAACTTTTTCTTTTTCATCTGAATTTTCACTAATTCTCCGGTGAGACTTACCACACCTACATCGTGTCCGGGGCTAGATTCTACTGTTACTACGCTACCTATATGTAAAGGAATATTGTTTACATTTTTATAAAATGATTTTCTGTCATTTTTAAACCTAACTTCCACAAAATCACACCTGTTGGGTGCAGGATTCTGAACGTTAGATAACCAATCGAAAACACTTAATTTATAACTATTACCACAGGTATTTACACTTTCACAACCATTCGCGGATTTCGTTCCGCAAGAATGTGCAGAATCGCCGGATGTTTTGCATCCACAACTCATATTATAATTTATTTAATCTTGCAAATTTATTGATTTTTATCTTTATATAATTCCAAAAATAGGAAATATTAATTTCCTCAAATGTTTAACATTAAACAAAAATCTGAAATATTAATTGTTTTTCCCTTAATTGGTTTATAAATAGCTACTTAATCAGCCGTTTTTCTAAAGTGCTATTTTAAACATAATTTTCTTTTAAGGTAATGTTTAAAATATTAAGAATTATTAACAAGTGTATTTAAAATAATTTTATATTTGACTTATATAATAATAGTCTATGAAAAAAATATTAGTATCAACTGCTTTGTTGGCTGGGGTTTTATCTTATGCGGGAGGCTTTAGGGTTTCGTTGCAAGGGGTAAAGCAATTGGCAATGGCACATACCAGTGCTCATGCTGAAGATGCGAGTGTTGCATTCTTTAACCCGGCAGGTATGTCATTCATTCCTTCAAAATTGAGTATCGTTGCAGGAGGTTTTGGAGCGAGTAATAAAGTTACTTTTCAGAATTTAAATACTTTACAGAGTACAGAAACAGATAATCCTATAGGAACGCCTATTTATGCTGCCGTAGCTTATAAGCCTATCGATAAATTATCAATAGGTTTTAGTTTTTCCACACCTTTCGGAAGTACAATTCAGTATCCTTACGATTGGGAAGGAAGAGAAATGGTGCAAAAATTAGAATTAAAAAGTTTTTATTTCCAACCCATGGTTTCTGTGAAAATGTCAGATTGGCTGTCTTTCGGGGCAAGTTATATTTATGCTAAAGGAAAAGTAAACTGGGATAAAGCAGTAACCCAATTTGGAGGAACTGTAAATATTAATGACGAAAAAGCAAGTGGTCATGGCTTTGGTTTTGGTTTCTATTTCAGACCGGATGAAAAGCTTGATGTAAGTATTGCATACCGTTCGGCTGTTGATATGAAAGCAAAAGAGGGAACAGCGACTTTCAAATTTCCGGCGCAGAATACAATCAACGGTTTATTGGGTTTAAATGCAGCAGGACAAGACGGCTTTACTGCTACTTTACCGCTTGTTGAAGAATATACGATTGGTTTGACCTACAAAGTAACTCCAAAATGGTTAATCTCTGCGGACTTTAATTATCATGGTTGGGAAAGATACAGCCAGCTGACATTGGATTTTGAGAATGCTCCAATCGGAAATCAGGCTGATCCTACCGTGCTTGTTGCGCCTAAAAACTTTAAAAACTCGAAAACATTCAGATTGGGAACTCAATATATGTTCAGCAATATGGTGTTTGGACGTTTAGGAGCTTATTATGATGAATCTCCTTATGATGATGAAAACTTTATCCCTGAAACGCCTTCTTTCGATTCTTTTGTACTTACGGGAGGTTTAGGATTTAAATTTAAGCAATTCGGAGTTGATGTTGCCGGTGGATATGTTATGCCGCAAAGCAGAGATGTGAAAAACGATTACCTTGGCTTTTACGGACAAGCAAAAGCAAAAGCGTTTTACTTTGGTTTAGGTTTATCTTACAATCCTTTTTAATTTGAAATTATGAAAAAAATAATAATATCTACACTTGCTGTTTCGGCGTTGTTTTTCACAACAAGCTGCGAAACAGATTTTGATACAGACGTACAGGACATTGCCGTAACCAAGGGTGAAGCAGATTTTACTAAATATGTTGCTCTAGGTAATTCTTTAACTTCAGGTTACAGAGATGGGGCTCTTTACTTAGACGGACAGAATGAATCTTTTCCAAGTATGATCGCAATGCAGATGAAACTTGCAGGAGGAGGAGAGTTTAAACAACCTTTAATGCCAAATAATACAGGAGGATTTATTGGATTGCCTGGTTTCCCAGGGAAACTTAACTTAACTATGGTAAATGGTTCTTTATCTCCCGTACCTTCAGCTCCTGCTGCTGCTTTAGATAATGTTGTTTCCGGAGGCCCATACCAAAACATGGGAGTTCCGGGTGCTAAAGTTTCACATTTGTTGGCTCCGGGTTATGGGAATCAAGCTGGACTTCCGATAGGTCTTGCAAACCCATACTTTGTAAGATTTGCTTCTTCAACTACTGCATCTGTTGTAGGTGACGCCTTAGCTCAAAATCCAACTTTTGTTTCATTATGGATTGGAAATAATGACGTTTTAGGATATGCAACAAGTGGTGGAGATGGAAGCAATCCTATCACTCCTGTTGATGGAGCTGTGGGCGTAGGGTTTACAAATACTTATACAGCTTTAGTTGGTACAATATTTCCTGCTGGTACCACAAGAAAAGGTGTTGTTGCAAATATTCCAAATGTTACCAGTGTCCCTTTCTTTACAAGGGTGCCATCTATGCCGCTCGCAAACCTTACAAACGCACAAGTTACTCAGTTAAGTAGTGCTTATGCATCATATAATGCAGGATTGGCTCAGGCAAAATCCTTAGGAGCGATCAATGATGCGGAATATCAGAAAAGATTAATCAAATTCACGGCTGGAGCTGTTGCCAATGGAGCTGTAATATCAGATAAGGATTTAACAGCGGTACCGGGGCTTCCGAAACTTAGACAGACTACTGCAAAAGATTATATATTATTAACGGCAAGTGCTGTTCTTACGACAGGTGGAGGAACTTCAAGTCCTTTGGAAGACAAGTTGGTACTTACAGAAGCCGAGGCGGCTAAAGTATTAACAGCTACAGCGGCATATAATACTACAATTAAATCTCTGGCAGAATCGAAAGGTCTTGCTTTTGTTGATATGAATGCGAAAATGGTTGAATTAAATTCTAAATCAGGAATTTCATGGAATGGAGTGAAATATACAGCCACATTTGTAACAGGCGGTACTTTCTCTTTAGACGGAGTTCACCTTACAGGAAGGGGTTACGCAATTGTTGCCAATGAATTTATCAAAGCAATAAACATGAAATATAAATCTACATTGCCTCAGGTAGATCCAAATAAATATTCAGGGGTTACATTCCCATAAAAAGGGAGAAAAATAAAAAAAAGAAACCACAAGACTTATTCTTGTGGTTTTTTTTTAAATTTGCAAATCTTTTAAAAAGTAAAAATGGCCGATCAGTTAAGTTATCTATTTTCTACAAGGACGAGTAAGGACCTAGCAGAAAAAATTGCCCAGTATTATGGGAAAGAATTAGGGAAAATCAACTTTCAGGAGTTCAGTGACGGGGAATTTGAACCTGTTTTGGACGAATCTGTAAGAGGAGGAAGGGTTTTCCTAATCGGATCTACATTTCCACCGGCGGATAATCTTTTAGAACTTCTTCTAATGATTGACGCTGCGAAAAGAGCTTCTGCGAAAAGCATTACTGTTGTACTTCCTTACTTTGGACTTGCAAGACAAGACAGAAAAGACAAGCCAAGAGCACCTATTGGGGCAAAATTGGTGGCAAATCTTTTAACTGCTGCCGGAGCAACGAGAATTATGACGATGGATCTGCATGCGGATCAGATTCAGGGATTCTTCGAAATTCCTGTGGATCATTTGTATGCCTCTACAATTTTTGTAGATTATATCAAAAATCTTAATCTGGATAATCTTACGATTGCTTCTCCGGATATGGGAGGTGCAAAAAGAGCAAAAAACTATGCTGGTCACATTGGAGCCGACGTAGTAATTGCTTATAAAGAAAGAAAAAAAGCAAACGTTGTAGAAGAAATGTTCCTTATTGGAGATGTTGAAGGTAAAAACGTAATTCTTATCGATGACATGATTGATACTGCAGGAACGCTTTGCAAAGCTGCAGATATCCTGATGGAAAAAGGAGCAAAATCTGTAAGAGCAATGGCGACTCACGGAGTACTTTCAGGAAAGGCTTATGACAATATTGAGAGCTCACAATTGCTGGAAGTTATTGTAACTGACTCAATTCCTGTAAAAAATGGCTTGTCATCTAAAATAAAAGTGCTATCTTGCGCCCCATTATTTGCTGACGTTATGAAGATGGTACACGAGCATCAGTCAATTAGCAGTAAGTTTGTTATCTAATTGATAATTAATGTTTTGCAAATTAAAATCTAAAATTTTTTTAAATTATTTATAAATGAAATCAATTACAATTCAAGGTACAAAAAGAGAAAGCGTGGGCAAAAAGTCGACAAAAGCTTTACGTGATGCTGAATTAGTTCCTTGTGTTGTTTACGGAGGTGGCGAGCCATTGAACTTCTCTGCAGCAGAGAAAGCTTTCAAAGGTTTGGTATATACTCCTGAAGCACACACGGTATCTATTGAGGTTGACGGGCAGGTAATTCCTGCGGTTCTTCAGGATATTCAGTTCCACCCGATTACAGACAAAATTCTTCACGCAGATTTCTATCAACTATCTGATGATAAGCCAGTTGTTATGGAGGTTCCGGTAAGAGTTACAGGTCGTTCTAAAGGTGTTGTAGCTGGTGGTGTTTTACGTCAGTCTTTCAGAAAGTTGAAAGTAAAAGCTATTCCTGCAAACTTGCCGGATGAGATCGTAGTAGATATTACTTCTCTTAAAATTGGTAACAAACTTTATGTTGGAGGTATCAAAACTGAAGGTTATTCTTTCGTACATCCAGACAATGCAGTTGTAGTAGCTGTTAAAATGTCTAGAAATGCTGCGAAAGGTGGTGCAACGGCTGATGATGACGATGAAGAAGAAGTTGTAGCTGAAGGAGGAGCTCCTGCAACTGAAGAAGCAGCAGCTGAATAAGAAATTTTCTTAATCACAATATAAAACCTGTCAATTTATTTGGCAGGTTTTTGTTTTTTAGATTAAATCTATCATGTTTTTAGGTCCAATTCTTTTCGGAAAAAAGGCGTAAATTTGAGGCGTTCTAAATAAAGGAGCTTTAAATAAAAATTTTAATAAATGTTTGACATTCAAGAAATAAGAAGTCAGTTTTCTATATTAAATCAGGAAGTGAACGGTAAGCCATTGGTTTACTTAGACAATGCAGCGACATCCCAGAAGCCAAATTCGGTTTTAGAAGTTTGGAATCAATATTATACAGAGCTTAATGCTAATGTTCACCGTGGAATTCATACTTTAAGTCAGTTGGCTACCGAAGAAATGGAGCTTTCAAGAAGAAAAATCCAAAAATTTATTAATGCAAAGTATGATTTTGAAGTGATCTTCACAAAAGGAACAACGGAAGGAATAAACCTCATCTCTTATATTTTAACTCAGAAATTAAAAAAAGATGATGAGATTATCATTTCTTATTTGGAGCATCATTCGAATATCGTTCCGTGGCAATTGCTTTGCGAAAGAACCGGAGCAAAACTTCGTGTAATTCCGATTGATGAAAACGGAATTCTTCAACTAGATTATTTGGATCAGTTTTTAAACGAAAAAACGAAGGTTGTATCTGTAAATCACGTTTCAAATGCTTTGGGAATTGTAAATCCGATTGAAGAAATTATTGCTAAAACAAGAAAAAACTCAAACGCCTATATTGTCATTGACGGAGCTCAGTCGGCACCGCATTTTAAAATTGACGTTCAGGCTTTGGATTGCGATTTCTTTGTATTTTCAGGCCATAAAATGTATGCTCCGATGGGAACCGGCATTTTATACGGAAAGCAGGAAATTCTTGAAGAATTGCCACCTTTTCACGGCGGAGGAGAAATGATTGCAACTTGTTCTTTTGACGGAACTACTTATGCGGCCTTGCCTTTTAAATATGAAGCAGGAACGCCCAATGTTGGTGGAAATATAGCTTTAGGCGCAGCAGTTGATTTTATAGAAAAAGTTGGTCATTCAACGATACAGAATCACGAAAATAAATTACTTGATTACGCTCAAAAACAGCTTTTGGAAATAGAAGGTTTGAAAGTGTATGGCGAAAAAGCAAACAGAACAGGCGTAGTTTCTTTCAATCTGGAAGGCATCGGTATTTCTTCGGATGTGGGAATGATTCTCGATAAGATGGGTATTGCGGTAAGAACAGGACATCATTGTACGCAACCAATCATGGATTTCTTCGCGATTGCCGGAACCGTTCGTGCAAGTTTTGCAGTTTATAATACGTTTGAAGAAATTGATTTGTTGGTGGAAGGTGTGAAAAAAGCACAAAGAATGTTGGCGTAAGTAATTGAATTGTAATAATATTTGTTACATTATAGATTTTAGCAATATTTCAGATTGTATTTTTACGCTATTTTTTCTGTTTGTTTGAATTAATTTTGTCCGGTTAAATTTAATTTTATGGAATTAATAGAAAAATTAAACTGGAGATTTGCAACAAAAGCAATGAATGGGGAAAAAGTTCCTCAGGAAAAAATAGATAAAATATTGGAAGCTGCAAGATTAGCGCCTACTTCAAGCGGTTTGCAGCCTTTTGAGATCATCGTGATTACCAATCAGGAAGTGAAAGAACAGCTCAAGCCTCACGCATGGAATCAGCCACAGATTACCGATTGCTCGCATCTTTTGGTTTTTGCCGCTTGGGACAATTATACGGCAGAAAGAATCAACAATATGTTTGATCTGACCAACGAAATTCGTGGTTTTAAAAATGAAGGCTGGGAAAACTACAGACAGCAGCTTTTAGGAATGTATCCTCTAAGGCCGGCGGAAGAAAATTTCAATCATGCAGCAAAGCAGGCTTATATTTCTTTCAGTGCAGCAATTATTGCGGCAGCTTTTGAAGGTGTAGATTCTACACCAATGGAAGGCTTTTCTCCGGAAGAAGTAGACAAGATTCTAAACCTAAAAGAAAAAGGCCTGAAAAGTGTTCTTCTCTTACCTTTAGGCTACAGAAATCCAGAAAATGATTGGCTTGTAAACCTTACAAAAGTAAGAAAATCAAAAGAAAATTTCATTACAGAGATTAATTAAGAACTTAATTTTTTCTTCATAAAAAATCCCTTTCAGTTTTTATTGAAAGGGATTTTATTTTTAAAAGCTTTTCAGCTTAGAATATTAATTATTCGGTTTCCAATCCACAACCGCTCGGATAAATGCTTCCGCATTTTCCAAAGGAATATTAGGTAAAATTCCGTGTCCTAAATTGGCAATATATCTGTCTTTTCCGAAACGGTTGATCATTTCATTCACCATTTTCTTGATCGTTTCCGGAGTTGAATGCAATCTTGCAGGATCAAAATTCCCTTGAAGAGTCATTGTGTGATTAGTCAAAGTTCTGGCCAATTCGGGCTTGATCGTCCAATCAACACCTAAAGCTGAAACCGGCGACATGGTCATTTCTTCCAAAGCAAACCAGCAGCCTTTTCCAAAAACGACAACGTGTGTCAACGGACTTAAAGCTTCAACAATCTGATTGATATATTTCCAGGAAAATTCCTGATAATCTGCCGGAGAAAGCATTCCGCCCCAAGAATCGAAAACCTGAACAGCAGAAACTCCTTTTTCTACTTTTCTTTTAAGATAAGCAATTGTAGTATCTGTAATTTTTTGAAGCAATAAATGCGCAGCTTCAGGCTGTTGGAAACAAAACGATTTGGCGATATCAAAAGCTTTACTTCCTTTTCCTTCCACGCAATAGCACAGAATCGTCCAAGGCGAACCTGCAAAGCCGATCAATGGAATTTCATTGTCTAGTTTATGCAATGTCAGTTCGATGGCGTCAAATACGTACCCTAAAGTATCATTCACATCAGGAACGACCACATTCTGCACTTCTTCCATGGTTCTGATCGGATTGTCCAGCCAAGGGCCAACATTTTCCTTCATCTTAAAATCGATTCCCATCGCTTGAGGAACCACCAAAATATCTGAAAAAAGAATTGCGGCGTCCAAAGGATATCTTCTGATCGGCTGTACGGTGATTTCGGAAGCCAACTCGGGAGTCTGGCATCTTGTGAAAAAGTCGTATTTATCGCGAAGAGCAATGAATTCCGGTAAGTATCTGCCGGCCTGTCTCATCATCCACACCGGAGGCCTTTCTACGGTTTCGCCGCGAAGTGCTTTTAAATAGAGGTCGTTTTTTATCATAATTTATTTAAACTAATATTGCCATCATTTTCTTTGCTGACAACAAGTATTTTTACTGGCTTTATCGTGTAAGAGTTTTCTGCACCTTCACTTACAGAATAGGTGATCACTACATTGTCTTTTTCTTTTGTGATGTCTTTTACAACAATATCAGTGGTTTTTGTCGTTGGTTTTGTTATTAAAACAATCACGTAATCTTTTGAAAAGTCAATGTTTGTGGGAGTTCCGTTTTCTCCCATTCTGGCTGCGGCGCCAAAGAATTTGTCAAAATCTTCCTGCGATTCTATTTTGATAAAATCGTTGCCGTTGTCTTCAGCATCATTTTTAAGAAAATAATTTTTCGCTTCAGAATAAGGAATGGCTGAGTTTTTACTTTCTTTTTGCTCTGCACATGAGAGAGCTAATGTAAACGCTAATAATAATCCTGCTAATTTTTTCATTTCTTTATGTTTTTAAATGTTTGTTTTTATTATTTCCAAAACAGATTTTAAAGTGTTTTCTGAAGAAGTAAAAATTTTGTTTTGGGTGTATTTTTTTAATTCATTTGAGGTTGTTTGCCCTATTGAGAAAATTTTCATTTCGTCAAAAGAGTTTCTCCTTGCAAAGCTACGAACTCCGCTCGGACTAAAAAAAACGGCAGCATGATATTTTTCAGTTATCATCGGATTGATCTCTTCAGTTGTATAAACGGGCACTTTTTTATAATTAATATTTTCAAGCGGAAAACCTTTATCTAAAACATCCAAAGCAATGTTTCCGCAGAAATGGATAAATTTTTCGTGTGGACATTTGTCGATAATAAACTTGGAAAGCGCATCGGCATTATTTAAAACTTTAAAAGTTCCGAAACCGTTTTTTCTTAACTCTCTTTTGGCTTTTTCGCCTACACAATAAATTTTGTTGTAATTCTTCTGAACGAAATCTTCGTTGGGTTTAAAGTTGTTTTTAAAAAAAGAAATAACTCCGTTTATGCTTGTGAAAATTAAAGAATAGTTTTTTAAATTAAAAGGCTTTACTGCGAGCGGATGGATTTTTATTACTTCCACACAATCAATCTTAATATCCTCTCCCAACTTTTCAGAAACATAATCTTGGTCTATGTTTTTGGTAAATAAAATTTTCATTAGCTTGTGTTTTTTAAATTAATTTATCATCTAAATCTTATCAATCAAGGCTTTTTTACAAAAGTACGAATTCATTTGTAGAATACCCAATATGCTATTTTTTAGATGATTGAAAGCTTTACAGTATTATCTTTTTGAATAAAAGGTCAGGATTTAGCATGAAATATATTTATCAACATAAAAAAGCAGGTAAATCATAAAATTGATATACCTGCCGAGTATGTTTTCATGATTTTCTTTTTTATTCTTTTAAAAATTTTTTGCTGAAACTTTTACCGTTAGCCAATTCTATATGAAGCAGATAAGCGCCGGGAATGAGCCAGGAAGTAGAAATATTTCCACTCCATTCTGATTGTGGAACGGTCCCGATAAGATCACCATTCATGGCATAAATCTGAATATTCCGAATGTTTTTAGACTGGGATTCACACAAATCCAACCTTATATATTCTTTAGCAGGATTGGGAAATATTTTGATTTCTTCTTCCAAGCATGTTTCTTCGGAAAGAGTCAATGTTTTTGTGCTATTGTTGAATATTCGTAAAATGTTATCATTGCCCAAAGAGATTAGTTCTAAATCACTGTCGTTATCAAGATCTGTCAAAAGTAATCCATGCCCGTATTTTTCAATATCTTTGGTTCCCATATCCAACGTAAGCCTGCTGAAATTTCCATTGATGTTCAAAGGGTCTTTTATTACTTCTAAATTGTTTTGACTTGGAAGCATCCACGATCTGTTGTGGGTTACTAAATCTTCTTCACCGTCGTTGTCAACGTCTCCCCAAACTGCTTTTTGAAGAAAATAACCCAAAAAATCTCCACCAATGGAAGGTCCTGCAAGGTTGGAAAATGTTCCAAAATGAGGGGTTTGGACCTCTGAATAGGCACCTTTTACATTTTTGTCACCCATATCATCTAAAAAAAGAAGATCTTTATAAGTGTCACTGTTTATATCTTTGATCCAGTATGTATATCGTTCATTTCCAGTGTCGTTCATGTCATGAGGAACGATTTGGATTTCTGCTGTAAAGCTTTTATCTGCATTCTGTGCCCAGCTGTTCATTCTTGCCCCACCAACTCCTCGGTGATGAGAAAAACTGATTACGTCAAGACGATTGTCTCTGTTAACATCAACAATAAAAAAAACAGGATTGAAGCCATAATCTTCCTGAAAAGATGCATTGCCAATACCTACAAAACTCGATTTATTAAAAACATTTCCTGTATTTTCAAAAATATGTAAGGCAACTCTTGCGCCGGATCCTGAACTTATATTGACAATATCTAAATCTCCATCCTGATCAAAATCGCTAAATTTTCCTTTGGCACCATGCGTTCCGGTAGGTAAATCATGTGCTAAAGTAAAAGTAAAGTTGCCATTTCCGTTGTACAGCCGCATGCCGTTTCCCCAAAAGTCAGCAACCAATATATCTGTAAAACCATCCTCATTGTAATCGGCAGTATCACATATAAAAGACGAGTTTCCGGGGTGGACAAAGGTTGTGGTTAAAAGAGTAAGATTACCCGAGCTATCACCTGAAAAAAATAAAGGTTTAGAATTAAATTCTATATAACCTGATTGATTCATTGCTAAATCCCCATCCACAACTACGTCCATATTGCCGTCATTGTTGAAGTCTGCAGCAATCATCTCTGCCGGTTTATCGGCTGGCAAGTTTCTTTGAAAAGGAACTTCAGTAATATTGTTGATGCTGTATTGTGCATAAAACTGTCCGGCTAATAAGACGGATGTTAAAAGTAAAATTTTATTCATATTCATTAATGTTTGGCTATTTAATGTTTAATTAGCTAAATTAGTAATAAATATTACTCGATATAAAATTTTATTGATAAAATTCTTTATTAATATGCTTTTAGTTTTTCTTTTTTATGTTTCAAGATGATCTTTAAAGGTTTATTTTATTCATGAAAAAGCTTTATCGACTTTTTTACCGTAAATAATAGGATCGTGTTTGGATTAATATTTGAAAATTAAATTTGAGTCTTTATCTCGGTCATCAATTCTCTTCCGCCATTTTCTAAAACGATATTGGCAAATTTTTTCCCGAAATTTTCCTGATCATTATATTCAAAATTTTCATCAATGGCGATATAGTTTTTGCCGTCAAGTGAGCAAAGAGCTCCTTTGAAGCGGATCTGATTTTCAATTTTTTCTGCAAAAGCGCCAATCGGAGCCGTACAACCGCCTTCTAAAGTGCTCAGGAAATTCCTTTCAATTTCCACACAAATCTGAGTTTGCTTATGATTGATTTGGCTTACGATTTCGTTGATCTCTTTTTTATCAGAATGCCCAGCAATTGTGATTACACCTTGCGAAGCCGCAGGAATCATCACCGGAAGCATTTCGTAATTGATATCCATATTCATCCTTTTGATGCCGGCTAACGATAAAATAGTTGCATCAAAATTTTGCTCTTCCAGTTTTTGAAGTCGTGTCTGAATATTTCCGCGAATATCAAAAAATTCGGTATCAGGATAATGTTTTAGCCAAAAAGCTCTTCTTCTTAAGCTGCTTGTTGCCAACTTCAGCTCATGGAAGTCTTTGTTTTCAGCAGATTCTCTTCTTATCAGCACATCTTGCGGATAATCTCTTTCTAGATGGGCGATGAGCTCTATATTTTCGGGAAGTTGAGTGGGCACATCTTTTAAAGAATGTACGGCAATATCTATTTCGTCATTCAGTAATGCGATGTCAAGATCTCTTGTAAAAACGCCTGTGATTCCTAAAGAATACAAAGGTTGATTCAGATTTTTATCTCCCGAAGAAACGATCGGGACAATATCTGTAAGATAATTTCTGTTTTGTAAATGCCTTGCAACTTCTCTGGCCTGCCAAAGCGCAAGTGCCGAATTTCGGGTTCCTATCCTAATGCTTTTCATTGAATTCGTTGTTTGGTTGTTCAACTAAAATTTCGTGCATTAATTTACTAATTTCTTCGGCTTTTTGAGGATTATCGATGATATATTTTGCAAAACGGTTGGTAATTTTCTGAATCATTTTATCAGAAAGCTCCATGTCGTTGATATTGATGTACTTATTTTTTCTGTAAAAATTGTGCATTTCGTTGCGTTCCATGTTTTTTAAGACCGCCTTGAAGTGATGAATGTTGGGCGCCAGCTTTCTCTTTTTTTCCCATTCAAGGAAGTCTTTCGTCATTTCCTTGATTATTTTTTCGGCTTTCGGGATCTCTTTTTCTCTTTGCTGAATGGTTTCCTGAATCTGTTTTGACAATTCATCAACATCAATCAAAGTGACGTTTTCGATTTCAGAAACATTTTTTTCGACATTATTTGGGATCGAAAGATCGATCACCAAAGTTTCTTTTCCGTTTGGAAAATGAGATTTGTTGACAATCGGTGTTCTTGCTCCTGTTGCAACAATCAATATGTCTGTATTTTTTAATTCCTTATCAAAATTAGCGTAATCGATATTTGGGATGTTGTATTTTTCAGAAATTTTTGCGGCCTTTTCCTGAGTTCTGTTGGCAATTTTTATTTTAGGCTGATAAACATGTTTTACTAAATTTTCAACCGTATTTTGACCAATTTCTCCAACTCCGAGAAGCAAAATGTTTTTTTCGGTAATTCTTTTCTGATTATTTAAAATATAATGTACCGCGGCATAAGAAACAGAAGCTGCACCGTTTGATATTGCTGTTTCGTTTTTTATTTTTTTTGAAATCTGAATTGCAGAATTAATTGCTCTTTCCAAAAAAGGATTTGAGTTTTTTCTTTCTTTTTTAAATCTTGCGTATGCTTTTTTGATCTGCCCGATAATTTCAAAATCACCGATAATCTGGCTTTCTAAACCTGCGGCCACTCTGAAAAGATGCTGCAGCGCTTCTTCCATCGTCAGAATATTGGCAAACTGAAGAAAATCCGACAAATTGACGCCGATTGTTTTACAGTATTCTTCAGCGATCAAAAGATAATTGGTGGTCGTGGTGTAGATTTCTGTCCTGTTGCAGGTAGAGACCACAAATGCATCCCCTAAATTTTCATCGTGAATCCGGGTGACAAAATTTTTGATATTCTCATCAAAAAAAGCGAATTTTCCTCTTGTTTCAACATCTGCCTTTTCAAAACTGATAGAAAGTACAGCGAAATTTGACGTCTGATGTATATTAGAATACTGTATCATAAGCAATCGCAAATTTACAGTTTTTTTACATAAGGTTCCTGTGAAACTGTATATGATAATTATCGTGAAAAGCTATAAATTATAATTTAGATTACATTAGATTTTAAAGCAAATAATATGTATTAAATGAAAATATAAATTTTAATAAAATTTTAACCAAATTAATATACAACATACTGTTCATTAGTACTGTTTAATTTATATCTTTGTACCATAAATCTGGACAAAATTATGAGTATATTCGATATGTTTACGCAAGAGATTGCGATAGACCTGGGAACTGCCAACACGCTTATCATACACAATAACAAAATTGTTATTGACCAACCTTCAATTGTTGCAATTGAACGATCAACTGGTAAGCCGATTGCTGTAGGTGAACAGGCTAAACATATGCAGGGTAAAACTCACGAAGATATCAAAACAATCCGTCCTTTGAAAGATGGCGTGATTGCAGATTTTCATGCTTCTGAGCACATGATCAAGGAGTTTATTAAAAAGATTCCCGGAATCAAAGGAAGATTCATTCAACCTGCTTTAAGAATTGTAATCTGTATTCCGTCCGGTATTACAGAAGTTGAAAAAAGAGCGGTAAGAGATTCTGCTCAGAAAGTAAACGCAAAAGAAGTAAGACTGATTTATGAGCCAATGGCTGCTGCAATAGGAGTTGGGATTGATGTACAAAAACCTGAAGGTAATATGATCATCGATATAGGTGGCGGTACGACAGAAATTGCTGTCGTTGCTTTGGGAGGTATTGTTTGCGATAAATCTGTAAAAATTGCAGGTGACGTATTTACCAATGATATTGCTTATTTCCTGAGAACACATCACAATTTATATATCGGAGAAAGAACTGCTGAAAGAGTGAAAATAGAGGTTGGTTCTGCGGTTGAAGATCTTGATGTTGATATCGACGATATTCCGGTACAGGGTAGAGACCTTATTACAGGAAAACCAAAAGAAATAATGGTTGGCTATAAGGAAATTGCCCGTGCTCTTGACAAATCGATCATCAGAATTGAAGATTCTGTAATGGAAACACTTTCTCTTACTCCTCCGGAGTTGGCTGCCGATATTTACAAAACAGGTATTTATCTTGCAGGTGGCGGTGCTTTGTTGAGAGGCTTAGCAGACAGACTTCACAAGAAAACAGGACTTCCTGTATTTGTGGCAGAAGATCCTTTAAGAGCTGTTGTTAGAGGAACGGGAATCGCACTTAAGAATATGGATAAATTCAATTTCTTAATCAAATAATTTTAACTTTTTACGACTTTTTATCTGAATGGGATTTTTGCTGAGATTATTTTCGAAGAATGCTCTTTTTGTCTTCTTTATTTTCCTGCAAAGTATTGCTCTTGTTTTGATATTCTCTAAAAACGCGATGCAACGATCTTGGCTTGCGGGTCAGACGGCTGCTTTTAATTCTTGGGTTTCCGGATATATTGATGAAGGAGTTTCTTATCTTAAGCTAAAACAAATCAATGAAGATCTTGTTGCACAGAATAAAGCTTTAATGACTCAGCTTTACGGAAAAGAAGGAGTAAAAAAACCTGTTTTCAGAAAAGTGCATGATACTTTGGGCGGTGGCCAGATCTATACTTTTGTAGATGGCGAAATTGTTTTTAACAGCATCAACCGCAGAAATAATTATTTTACAATCAACCGCGGAAAGCGAGACGGAGTATTTCCTCAAATGGGCGTAATGGCTCCAAAAGGAATTGCAGGTATCGTGATCAATTCTACCGACAGCTATGCATTGGTACAATCTGTTTTGAGTGTAAATAAAATCAGAATCAATGCCGCTTTGAAAAATTCAGGTTATTTTGGGACTTTGACATGGAGAGGTGATAATTCCCGCGTGATGCACTTGGCGGACGTGCCAAAATATGTTTCGATAAAAGTGGGTGACAGCGTTGTAACCGACGGAAAATCAGCTATTTTCCCAAAAGGAGTAATGATCGGGACGGTTGCAGGATATACAGTGGATAATAAAACAGGTTTTTGGGATATTTCTGTTGAGCTAAGCGAAAAAATGGGGGCTTTAAGTAAAGTTTATGTTGTGAAAAACCTCAAAAAAGCGGAAGTTCAGAAAATCAGCGATACCTTACAGGCTGTAATAAAAAAAGAAGAATGATTAGCAGGACGTTATTTACAGATCTTTTGATCATGATTTTTCTTGTTGCATTACAAATATTTGTTTTGAACAGGATCACGCTTTTCGGAAAATATACGCCGGTTTTGTATCCTGTTTTTGTCATGTTTTATCCTTTTTTCAGAAATAAATATCAGTTTTTAGCTTTAAGTTTTTTGATAGGTTTGGCGATTGATACTTTTTTACATTCCGGCGGTATTAATGCTTTTGCCACCACTTTGATTGCTTATTACAGAACACTGATTTTCAGATCTTCCACAGATACATCGACCGATTTCTTTTCTTTTCAGTCTTTGCAATGGTCGCAGTTTTTGCTGTTTCTTTTTTCTAGTATTTTTCTGCATCAGCTTTTTGTGCAGTATATCGAGTTTTTCAAATTCAGCAGAATTTTTGAAATCTTGCTTAATGTGTTGGTAACTAGTGTAATTTCCTTTATATTTATCATTGTTTACGCATTAATATTTAAAATCAAACAAAAAGTTTGAACACACGCTATTTAAAAATCTTTTCCGTTCTTGTCATCATTGCTTTGATTTTCATTGCAAGACTTTCTTATTTACAGTTGTTTACAGACCGTTATGCGCTTAATGCGGCCAATACTTCCATTAAAACAGAATATGTAATTCCCCAAAGAGGAGTTATTTTCGACCGAAACGGAAAAATTCTGGTTGGAAATCAGCCGGCTTACGAAATTTCTTTTACTCATGCGCTGATGAAGCCCGATTTTGATACCGTTGGATTTTGTAATTTAATGAAGATTGATAAAAAAGATTTCATTAAAAGAATCAACGATATTAAAAAAGAAAAATATTATTCCAGGCTCACGCCAATGACTTTCATTAAAGACCTCAGCAGAGAAGATATTGCAAGAGTTCAGGAAATTATATTCAAATATCCGGCTTTCAGCATTGTTCAGCGTCCGCAAAGACAGTACGAAGTTTCTACGTCAGGAAATCTTTTGGGATATACAAGCGAAGTCAATGACAGAGAAATTAAAAAAGATTCCACATATTATCTTCCCGGTGACCTGATAGGTAAAACAGGTGTGGAAAAAGCTTATGAAAAAGAGCTTCGAGGGATTAAAGGAATAAAATACATTCAGAAAGACATCAAACTGCGAAATGTTGGCCCTTATAAAGAAGGAAGTTTAGACCGCGATGTTGTTACGGGAAAAGATATTACTTTGACGATCGATTATGATTTGCAGCGAATGGCAGAAGAAATGCTCGTCAACAAGCATGGAGCCATTGTAGCAATAGATCCCAATAATGGTGAAGTTTTAGTGGCTGCAACAGGACCGGATATTGATCCGAATCTTTTTACCGGACCCAATAAATCAAAAAACTTATACGCATTATCAAAAGATACCATTTACGAAAATAAACCAACCTTCGACAGATCTTTGCAGGCTGCTTATCCGCCGGGTTCTACATTTAAATTGTTGACTGCTTTGGCTGCAATGCAAATGGGTGTGATGGATGAAAATACTATTTTCCCTTGTGGTGGCGGATTTTATTACAAAGGTAAACGGATTAAAGGGCATGGTGGTGCGGATCCATTGATTCCGTCAATTCAGGTTTCCAGTAACTGTTTTTTTACATATGCATTTATTGCGATAATTAAAAAATATCCTGGAAATCCATCAAAAGGAGTTGATGAATGGAAAAAAATAATGAGCAGTTTCGGTGTTGGAGAATATTTGAATAATGATTTTGCAGTTGGTGCAAAAGGTAGGATACCTTCTGGGGATTTTTATGAAAGAAGATTTAAAGCAATAATTAAAGCAAACGGTTCTTCGAAGAAAGATTATAAAAACTGGGATGAAATGTCAACAGGCGCCATTTACAATGGAATGGGGCAGGGTGATGTGATGGTGACACCTTTGCAACTGGCAAATTATGTGGCAGCGATTGCCAACAAAGGCTGGTATTACACGCCACATATCGTAAAATCTATTGACGGAAAGCCAAATCCCGACCCTAGATTTAAAGTAAAACATAAAACTTTAGTTGATCCTAAGCATTTTGGGCCAGTTTTAAAAGGTATGGAAGCTGTGGTTTTGGCAGGAACCGCAAGAGGCTTAAAATCAAACGATTTTACTCAATTGGCAAAAACAGGAACAGCGCAGGTTCCACAGGGAAAGGATAATTCAATTTTTGTTTTGGTAGCTCCTGCCGATAAACCTAAAATTGTAGTGGTCGCCGTCATGGAACATGCTGGATTTGGTGCAACATGGGCTGGCCCCGCTTGTACGGTTATTGCTGAAAAATATATTACCGGAGACGTAAAAAGGGAACATCTTTACAAAAAAATGGTGACTTCGAGCTTTATGCCTGAATATAAAAGACAATGGGTCGCCGATCTGAAACGCAAAGGTTTGTATGTAGAGCCAGATAAAGATTCTATTAAGCGTAAAAGAATTCAGGATAGTCTGAATTTAATTAAAAAAGCAAAAGAAAGACTAAAGAATTCTACAAAAGCTGAAACCAATAAAACCAAGAAACCATGAAGTGGACGGAAGGATTAGACAAATTAGGACTTGGCTTATATTTTTTGCTGTGCATTTTTGCCATAGCCAACATTTACAGTGTAGATGAAGGTTTAGGAAAAAAACAGTTGATATTTTTCGGGATTTCTTTATTTGTTGGTTTATTAATATTCTTTAGCCGTAGCAAGTTTTTCGAAAATATGTCTGCCATTATTTATATTGGCGGAGTTTTGTTATTGATTGGGCTTTTCCCTTTCGGGACGGAGATTTTAGGACAAAGAAACTGGTACAAATTCGGAGGTTTTACGATGCAGCCTGTAGAATTTTCAAAAATAGGAACGGCATTGATGCTTGCCAATTATGTTTCCGGACCGGATTTTAATTTGAAAAACAGAAAATCATTTTTAACTACTTTAGCTATTGTGGGAGTTCCTGCAGTTGTCGTTTTGGCAATTCCGGATGTTGGTTCATTATTGGTTTTTACAGCGTTTTTTATTGCTTTGTACCGAGAAGGCTTGAGCGGATGGTTGTTTGGCGTAGGATTCCTTTTTGCGGGTGTATTTTTGATTTCTTTGGCGGTAAATCCGATTTTTGTAGTAATTGGAATTGTTCTCATTGCAGCAATTTTAATTTTTTTAAATTATTACAAAATGAGCTGGGATGTGATTTCAATTTCAAGTATTGCAGGATCAATCATATTGTTGTGTGGATTAGCTTTTGCGACGCCTTATGTCTTAGAAAAAATGCCAAAACACCAGAGAGAAAGAATCGAAGTTTTATACAAAGGTGAAAAGGCTTTCAGAGATACTTCCGGATACAACTTATTATATTCTAAAACCGCAATCGGGTCCGGAGGATTAACAGGAAAAGGCTATCGTGAAGGTTCCGTTACACAAGGGAAATTCGTTCCCGAGCAGGAAACCGACTATATTTTTTGCACCGTTGGTGAAGAATGGGGCTTTTTAGGAAGTTCAATATTGGTACTTTGCTACATGATCTTCATCGGAAGGATTTATTATCTCGCCGAACAGCAGAAATCTACTTTTAACCGAGTTTTCGGATATTCGTTTGCGTCAATATTGCTGATGCACTTTTCTATCAATTTAGGAATGGTTATGGGCTTGTTTCCAACGGTTGGGATTCCGTTACCATTTTTCAGTTATGGAGGAAGTTCTTTACTTGCCTTTTCGATTATGACTTTTATTTTCTTTAAGCTAAATTACGCAGATAAAAACAGCTTGGTTTAAATTTGGAAGAGGAAATTCAAGGCTTGAAGTTAAAAACATTCCCTTACTTCTAAAATTAAAATCTACTTAATCTGAAATCGACGAGACAATAATAATCATGAATGAAACTTACATTTTAGATCAAAACTACGAAAATACAGATTTCATCAAATCTCCTTTATCTAAAGGTGAATACGAAAGCTGCAACTTTAAAAACTGTAATTTTGAATATGCAGATTTGTCTCAATTCAAATTTACCGATTGCGAGTTTGTAGAATGTAATTTAAGCATGACAAAACTTATCGGAGCCGCATTCCGTGATGTTGTTTTTAAAGGATGCAAAATGTTTGGGATGCCTTTTGACGACTGCAATCAATTTGGTCTGTCATTTCGTTTTGATGAATGTTCGTTGGATAATTCTGCCTTTTATAAAACAGCAATCAGGAAAACCAATTTTAAATATTCAAAGCTCATTGAAGTTGATTTTACCGAATGCGACCTTTCGTATGCAGTATTTTCCAATTGTGATCTTTCCGGAGCCATTTTTGAAAATACGAATCTTGAAAAAGCAGATTTGAGAACGTCTTTCAATTATTCAATAAACCCGGACACAAACAAGCTTAAGAAGACAAAATTTTCTCTTTCTGAAATTGATGGACTCTTGCGTCAGTATGATATAGAAATTGATAAAAACAGCTGATTCTTTTAGCCTAAAAAAGACTGCATTGCAGTCTTCAATCAAATTATTCTTTAGTTCAATGGCTGTCCAATAGAACAATCACTGTGAACAAAAACCTTACTCTTACAGCATTGCGGTAGTTGATGGTAAGCTTCACAAGATTGTGGCATTCCTGGCCCGTACGGGCCAGGCGGGCAGCTTGGGCAATAACCGCTTCCCTGAATGTTTTTAAGATCTTTTCTTGATAATTTTTTCATAACAAATAGTTTTAATAATTACGTCATTATTGACAGACCTTAAGATACAAAAAATATTCAATGTTACTTTTTTAAAAGAAATTTGACGAAATGTTTACAAAAAATTAAAGCCATCAGAATTCTGATGGCTTCATTTATCTAAATCAATTATTTAAGTTTATAAACTAGTCGCTAAGTTATTCATGTTTTCAGTGTTTTCGCTGATCACTCTTTTTGCAAATCTGTATCTTGGTCCCCAATAAGAATCATTCAGTGAAGAGATCATTACGCCTTTTGAAGTAGCTGCATGGATGAATTTGATTTCTCCTTCTTCCGTTACATCTTCTACAATTCCTACATGAGAAATTCTTTTTCCTTGTGAGAAGAAAATAAGATCTCCTTTCTGAAGGTTTTCTTTTTCTATTCTTTCACCTTGCTGTGCTTGAGAAGCTGCTACTCTTGGCAATGTAAGTCCCGCTGCTGCTCCAAAAACCGATAATACAAAAGCTGAACAGTCGATTCCTTTTCTTGTCATTCCTCCGTATCTGTACGGCGTTCCAAGATAAGTTTCTGCTTCTGTCAAGATATTATCAATTGTCTTATTATATTTGATCGCTTTTGCGATTTCAGAATTTTTTAAAGAATTTTTAGCATTAGATATAGCAAGCGCCTTTTCAGAGATAAAAGAGTTGATTAGCAACTTTTTATCGTTTTCCATTTTAGTATCAATGGCGGCAAGTTTGGCATCTGTTTTGTATTCTTTAGCATAAGTTGCCGGTTTTGAGACTACGTAATTAGTAACGCAAGATTGTAGTGATATTGTAGAAACGAAAGCAACTAAATAAAACAAAACTCTTTTCTTCATATATATTTGATTATCGTGTTAAAAAGGTATATTTATTTCTCTAAAGCATTACAAAAGTAGATATTCCTTCCAAAAGTGTCCCGATATGATTATTATCAGGTTCTTTATTTAACACATTTTAACATATAAATTAGGTATGTTAAAAAAAAACAAACCGCTACGTCCCTTTTTTGGTGATTGAGCGGTTTTTTTTATTAAGATTTTTTAACAGAAAAACAATCTTTTTAATTGTAAATCTTTGAAATTGTATCATTCCAGATTAAGGGCAAAAAATTCCCTGAAATAATTCAGGGAATTTATGTATGTAAAATGTCTGCAAATTATCTTGTAAACAACAGTTCTCTGTATTTTGTCATTGGCCAAAGTTCATCGTCTACCATCATCTCAAGATCATCGGATGCTTCTCTGATTCCATCGAATAAGGGGATTACTTTGTTGCAATAATCTTCTGCCTGCTTTTGGCTGTCAGACACTGCTTTTGCGTCTTGTCTGGCTTTCATAAGATTTTCAACACCTAATTTTATTTTAGAAATATTTTCAGAAATCTGAGTAATTAAGCTGATTTGCTCTTTTGCTAAAGTTTTAAATTCCTTATCTCCGAAGATTTCTTTAAGGCCTTTTACGTTTTCAATCAATCTGTTTTGATAGTTTAAAGCGGAAGGAATAATGTGGTTTCTTGCGATATCACTCAAAACTCTTGCTTCAATATCAATAACGGTTGAATATTTCTCTAATTTGATTTCGTTTCTTGCCTCAACTTCTCTGTGATTGAATATTCCGATTTCTTCATAAAGATCAAGGAATTTCTGATTCATTTCCTGCTTCAAAGCTTCAGGAGTCGTTTTCCAGTTATTCAAACCTCTTACTTCAGCTTCTTTTGCCCAATCGTCAGAATATCCGTCACCTTCAAACATAATGTTTTTACACTGCTTGATATACTCTCTTAAAACATTGAATATCGCTTCATCCTTTTTAAGGCCGTTTTCTATTAAAGCATCAACTTCTTTTTTGAAATCGTTTAATTGTTTTGCAGCGATTGTATTCATAACGGTCATTGATTCTGCACAGTTTGCAGAAGAACCAACCGCTCTGATTTCGAATTTATTTCCTGTAAATGCAAATGGCGAAGTTCTGTTTCTATCTGTATTATCCAATAAGATTTCAGGAATTTTACCAACGACGTTTAGTTTTAAATCTGTTTTTTCGTCCGGTGAAAGCTTCCCTTCCGTTACTTTTTCAAGCTCTTCCAAAACTCTGAAAAGCTGGCTTCCGATAAATACGGAAATAATTGCCGGCGGCGCTTCGTTGGCTCCCAATCTGTGGTCGTTACTTGCCGAAGCAATGCTTGCTCTCAAAAGATCTGCATATTCATGAACAGCCTTAATTGCATTCACGAAGAAAGTTAAAAACTGTAAGTTTTTCTTAGGATTTTTCCCCGGGCTTAATAGGTTTTCACCTGTATTGGTTGCCAAAGACCAGTTGTTGTGCTTTCCGCTTCCGTTTACTCCCGCGAATGGCTTTTCGTGGAATAAAATATGAAAATGGTGTCTGTGAGCGATTCTTGCCATAACGTCCATCAACAAAGAATTGTGGTCAACAGCAACGTTTACTTCTTCAAACATTGGTGCAAGCTCAAATTGATTTGGAGCTACTTCGTTGTGTCTTGTCGTTACAGGAATCCCCAATTTCATACATTCGATTTCCAACTCTTTCATGAAATTCATTACTCTTGTAGGAATAGAACCAAAATAATGGTCATCCAATTGTTGTCCTTTTGCAGGAGAATGGCCCAATAATGTTTTACCTGTTAAAACTAAATCCGGACGAGATTGATACAATGCAGAATCAACCAGAAAATATTCTTGCTCCCAACCTAAAGTAGGAGTTACTTTTGTTACATTTTTGTCAAAATACTGCATTACGTTTGTTGCAGCTTCATCTACAGCGTTCAAAGCTCTTAAAAGTGGCGCCTTGTAATCTAAAGTTTCACCTGTATAAGAGATAAAAATAGAAGGAATACACAAAGTAGTTCCCATAATGAAGGCTGGAGAAGTTGGATCCCAAGCGGTATAACCTCTTGCTTCGAAAGTGTTTCTGATTCCGCCGTTCGGGAAAGAAGAAGCATCCGGCTCTTGCTGAATCAGCATCCCGCCGCTAAATCTTTCAATGGCTCTTCCGCCTTCGATTGGTGTGAAGAAAGAATCGTGCTTTTCGGCAGTACTTCCTGTCAAAGGCTGAAACCAGTGAGTATAATGAGTAACACCTTTGCTCATTGCCCAGTCTTTCATAGCAACTGCTACCTGATCTGCAATGTGTCTTTGGATTTTAGTTCCTTTTTTCATCGCATCCAAAATAGATTGGAACGCTTCTTTCGTTAAATATTCTCTCATTGTTTCTTCTGAGAAAACATTCTGACAGAATAACTCTGATAATTTCACAGGAACTTCAATAGAATTATCTTTTCTAAAGTCCTTGAATGGTAAGGTTTCTAAAGCTTTGAATCTTAAAGTTGACATATTGGTGTAATATTTATGGGGCAAAGTTACAAAAAAAACGAATTGAAAACTTTTTTACCCTAAAAATTTAGGGGTGATTTTGTTTTTAAATGAATTTCAAAAAAAGATTTAGTTCTTGGAAGGGGCGAATTGAGTTTAAAGTTAGAATTGAAGGTTAAAACTGTTGAGAATATCTCTATATTATATAATTGTTCTTCTGTCATTCTGAATGGAACGAAGTAGAGTGAAGAATCTAAAGCATGGATAAGATTCTTCCTTCGTCAGAATGACAAAAACAACTTTTTAGTAACATTATATCAATATTCACAAATTTATTTAAAACATCCTTAAAATAACTTGAGAGCAGATTTTGTATATTTGTGTGAAATTTATTTTATGACAAATTCTAGAGCAAGAGAAACCACCGAGGCAATTGAAAGATTGTATATCTCTATGAGACACCTTTTTTACAGAGGTTTTTTCAAGCCGGCGGGAGTTTCTGGAGAAAGTATCAGAAGCTTGTTAAAGATCATCAATCCCGAAATTTATGGCACCATGAATGTTCCGAGCAAATTGGAGCTGGATGGTTTGATGTATGTTTTAGACAGGCTTCCGGAAGGAATTGAAGAATGTGCTTTTATTCATCTTACATCTGATGAAGGTTTTGATAAAGGAAGTTTCGAACCCATTGTTCCGAAAAAGAGAAGAAGAAACTGCTACAGAATAGACGAGCACCAAATGAATATTGAAGTTCTTTTGGGACGTTCCGAGATTTATGATATTCTTACGCATTTAACATTCTTATTTATAGAAGCAGATAAAATCCGCAATCTGGCTTTTGTTCAGGAAGAAAACTGGAAGCCGACACGAGCTTTTAAGATCATCGAAGAAGTGGTAAAAGGTGAAAAGAAATTCAGCAGAAGAGAAAAAGAAGTTGCTTTGATTCATCTTTCTTCTTTAATAGGAAGGACTTTTGATGAAACCTTGAACGCTTACAATACTTTTGGAGACGATGACAATCCGGATCGGCTATTCAAAATCATTTATAATCTAGGAAAAGTAAGCCTCGAAGACGCTAAGCAGAGTCGTGAAAGAGAAATACATTTCAGTGCGATCCTCAAAGAAAGAGTAGGGCATCATTATTTCGGAGAAAAATGGGCCAATAAAGTTAAAGAAGTTTTATTTGAAAACGATCTTCACATGCGTCCGCTGCATATTATTTCGGCAAACATGCATTCGGTGAAAAATATGCTTTACGCCAATGATGCCTTAAAGAAAAAGCAAACCAAAGAAGTAGATTATAAGCTTTACCAGGACATTTCAAACAAAAAAGACCTTCGCGATAAAGTATTGAAATATGCTTTGGAACAAGGCTTAATTTATATTGATGATAAAAGCGGAAGCAATATTGATGTTCAGATCATCGATTTGAGCAAAATAGATCTTAAAAACACACCATTCAGCGGAGCAAAGTTTTCGGGAGATGATGTAGTTTTGGTTTTTGACTATGCTTTTGGCGAGCAGGCTTTTGAAGTAATGGACGAATTGTTGCGTCCGTTTGAGCAGAAAGGCGAAGTATACATGATGAAAGTGAAATCTGTTTCCATTATGGGAAAAGCAGGAATTCTGTCTGGTGCGAAAGGCGATATTATGATCCCGACTTCTCACATTTTTGAAGGAACAGCAGATAATTATCCTTTTGAAAACGCTTTAAAGCTTGAAGATTTTGAAGATGATGAATTGCAGGCTTTTGAAGGTACAATGATTACCGTTTTAGGAACTTCACTTCAAAACAGAGATATTTTATCCTATTTTATGAATACTTCATGGAAGGCAATTGGTCTTGAAATGGAAGGCGCGCATTATCAAAAAGCAATTCAGGTGGCATCGAAAATCAGGCATCATATTGCACCGGATCTTTTCGTTTGTTACGCTTATTACGCTTCAGATAATCCTTTGGAGACGGGAAGTACGCTTTCTTCAGGTGGTTTAGGACTTACGGGAGTGAAGCCAACTTATTTGATCACATTGAAGATTTTGGAAAAGATTTTTGATAGTGCTGCAAAGGTTGCTGAAAAGAAGTAATTGAACTAATTTATAAAGAATAGCCTCAAGTGTTTTGCATTTGAGGTTTTTTTATTTAAACAATTCACTAAAAATATTATATTTAAATTATTAAAACTAAAGAGATGAGTTCAACTTCACAATTAGCAAAAAGATTCCGCGAGGTTTTACTTGATGGCTTGTGGATCGCCAATACCAATTTTAAAGATCAGCTTTCAAACGTCACTTGGCAACAGGCAACAACGAAAGTTGCGGATTTAAATACAATTGCCATGCTCACTTTTCACATTGATTATTATATCGCAGGGATTCTCAATGTTTTTGAAGGCGGTAATCTGGAAATTAAAGACAAATACAGTTTTGATCTTCCTCCGATTGAATCTCAAAAACAGTGGGAAACATTATTGAATAAGCTTTGGAATGATTCTGAAAAGTTCGCAGCCTTACTGGAGCAAATGCCTGATTCTAAAATGAATGAAGTTTTTGTTGACGAAAAATACGGAACTTATTTAAGAAATATCGACGGGACGATTGAGCATTGCTATTATCATTTAGGACAAATTACTTTGATTAAAAAGCTATTGAATTAAAAAACAAATTAGCATATATTTATTTGTGATTAAGATATTTACGGCTAAAATCTGCGATAACATACAACCTCATCAAAACTCAACATTTTACCTTTTTTCAAAAATTACATACCTTTAGAAAAAATAAATTTTAAATGAAAAAAACGATTGCAATCCTGTTTGCGTTTATCTTTTCACAATTTCAGGCGCAGCAGAATGCTTATTATCAGCAATCTGCAAAGTATAAAATGGATATTGACGTCAATGCAGAAAAATTTACTTATCAGGGAAATCAAACATTACATTATACCAACAATTCACCGGACGAATTGAATGTCGTGTATTTTCATCTTTACTGGAATGCTTTTAAGCCAAATTCTATGATGGATCAGCGGGTTGCCGGACAAGGGAAGAATGGTGATTCCAGATTGCAGAAAGACGGTGTTTCGAGATTGGCATCGATTCCGAAAGATCAGGAAGGCGCACAGAATATACATTGGATCAAACAAAACGGTAAAGAATTGAAATTTGAAATTCAGGAAACCGTAATGAAGGTTTATTTAAATGAATCCATCAAGCCCAATTCAAACACAATATTCACGATGGAATGGGACGCTGTTATTCCGCAACAAATAAGAAGAAGCGGAAGAAACAACCGTGAAGGCGTGGAGATGACTATGACGCAATGGTATCCTAAAATTGCAGAATACGATTATGACGGATGGGCAACTTTCGATTATGTTGGAAGAGAATTTCATGCGCCGTTTGCAGATTTTGAAGTCACTATTAAAATTAATAAAGATTATGTAATCGGAGCCGGAGGTATTCTTGAAAACCCTACAGAAGTAAAAGGTTACGATGCCAATGCCAAAATAAAAGCAGATAAAAACAAAGCAACCTGGAAATGGACTGCTAAAAACATATTAGATTTTGCTTGGGCAGCAGACAGAGATTATTCGGTGGAAAGCTTTGATGTTCCGCAAGGTCCGAAAGTACATTTGGTTTATCAGAAAAATGAAAAGACTAAAGTTTGGAGTGAAGCAAAACCTTATGTGACAAAATTTTTCCAGATCATGAATTCAAGATTCGGAAAGTATGCATATCCAAGCTACGCTTTCATTCAGGGCGGAGACGGCGGCATGGAATACGGAATGTGTACGATGATTTTAGGTGAAGCTAAAAACCTTGAAGATTTAATGGGATTGATGGTACATGAAGGTGGCCACTCATGGTATCAGCAAATGCTGGCGACCAACGAGCCGCTGAGACCGTGGATGGATGAAGGCTTTACAAGTTATGCCGAAAGCATCGTGATGCATCAGTTGTTTCCGCCAAAAGACGAGCGACCAAATCCTTTTGTTGATAAAATAAACGCTTACCGAAGTATTGTACAAAGAGGAATTGAAGAGCCTGCAGTTTGGCTTGGCGACCATCACGACAATGGGACGGCGTATAGCTTTGCAAGTTATGTAAAAGGCGAATTATATTTGGTTCAATTGGGATACATCGTTGGAGAGCAGAATTTAGAAAAGATCATGACAGAATATTTCAAAGAGTGGAGCTTGAAACATCCTACCGACAGAGATTTCCTTCACATCGCACAGAAAGTTTCGGGGATGGATCTGAAGTGGTTTCATCACTATTGGATCAACACCACAAAAACAATTGATTATGGAATTAAAGATGTAAAATACGGCGCAAAATCTACAACGATAACTTTGCTAAACAACGGCCAGGTTCCGATGCCTATTGATTTTTCTGTGATGACGACCGATAAAAAAATCTTCACTTATTACATCCCGATGAATATGACGCACACCTGGAAACAGAAAGACGGCTACGGTGACTTTACGACAGAAAAATACTGGCCTTGGACGCAAAAAGAATATACATTGACAGTTCCTTACACAAAATCTCAATTGTCATTATTAGGAATAGATTTCAGTCAGAGAATGGCGGATATAAATCCTGAGAATAACTTTGTTGAAGTGAAATAGTTTTAGCTAAATGAATAAAAATAATCCCCAAAGAGTTTTTCTTTGGGGATTTTGTTTGTTTTAATGAAATGTAAACTGTATTTAATTAAAAACAACGCTGTTTGTAATCACCTGAGTTTGTATTTTGTTTCCCACAACTTGCGTGAGACTTCCGGAGTTCTCCAGTAGTCACAAACACCTCTTTTTAAACTACCAGAGATGTCGGGAAGAGACAAACAACGTGATAAGAATCTTCTGGCCATCAACAAAAATTTTCAAAATCATCCTTTTGTTGCATTAGAAAGGCAACCGCAAACTCTTTTCACGAAAGATTCTACACAGATTTATCTTTTTATGGAAAAGAAAAAAACCAACACTTTTGACGGTGTGATTGGTTTTGGAAACGATAAAACAGAAAAATTTACTTTAAACGGAACGCTGAATGTCAATTTTAAAAATATGTTTAATGGTTTTGAAGCCGTAAATCTTTATTGGCAAAGAAATCCTGATAAAGGACAAACTTTTGATTTGCAGACTGATATTCCTTAGTTTGCGACTTCCGGAGAAGTTGTGTAGGTTGCAAACAGAAGTTTTTTGAGGGAAGGAGTTTTTTTAATCTTCAATTATTTTAATTTACAAATATTAAAAGGCTCTTTTTTGTGAAAATTCTTAATTTTACATCCGAAAATCTATTTAATGAACTCTATCGTAATCAATGTTGGAAACAGCAATATCAGATTTGGCCTTTTTGATGATGACAATTGTGATATTTCTTGGGTCATCAATACAAAACCGTACAGAACCGCAGACGAGTTGCATGGTCAGATGTTGATTTTGTATCAAACCTATAAAATCGATCCTAAAAAGATTGAAAAAATTATCATTGGTTCTGTCGTTCCTCAGCTGACGAGGGAAATCAATTCAGCAATAAGAAAAATTCATGGTATTATTCCTGTAATGGTTGACCGCAATACACCGTCGGAGGTCATTGCAAAGTCTAAGCAAATGGGAACAGATATTTACGCCAATCTCGTTGCAGCCCATAATATGTATCCTGACAGAAAAAAAATTGTTTTAGATTTCGGAACGGCGCTTACTGCGAGCTGCGTTGCAGAAAGCGGTGAAACTTTAGGAGTCATTATCGCACCGGGAATTATAACATCATTAAATTCTTTGATCAGTCAGACCGCCCAACTTCCAGAAATTGAACTGGTGAAGCCAAAAACTGTTTTAGGACTTGATACCATTAGCTGTATGCAAAGCGGAATGGTGTACGGTTTTCTTGGAATGGTAGAAGGTTTTATCGACCGCATCAATGATGAGGTGAATGACGACTGCTTTGTCATCGCAACCGGCGGAGTTTCTCATGTATACAAGCCTTTAACAGAAAAAATACATATTGCAGACAGACTACATACTTTAAAAGGATTGTATTTTCTGGGGAAAGATATTTAAGGTTTATAATATTAAAATTCAGTCCCACCTTTGTTTGACCTCTATCTTTTTGATTTAAAAAACTCTTTTACGATCGAGGAGCATTCATTTTCCATGACTCCGGTTATGATTTCTGTTTTTGGGTGAAGCGAAAGATTTTTATTGATAAATCCGCGTTGCTCGTCTCTTGATCCAATGACAACTTTTGAAATCTGCGACCAAGAAAGCGCTCCCGAACACATCACACAAGGTTCTAAAGTCACATACAAAGTGCAGTTGAGTAAATATTTTCCACCTAAGAAATTGGCTGCGGAAGTGATTGCTTGCATTTCGGCGTGTGCTGTTACATCGTTCAGTGTTTCAGTAAGGTTATGAGATTTTGCAATCACCCGGTTGTTGGAAACGACCACGCATCCAACAGGAACCTCATCTTTTTCCAATGCGGTTTGTGCCTCCTGAAGGGCCATCTTCATAAAATATTCGTCGGTAAACATAAAATAAAAGCTTAGTACAAAACTAAGCTTTTCATTAATATTTTTTTAAAAAATTAGAAACGATATCCGATACCGCCCATGATTTTCCCTGTCACTTCTTCAAAATAATGCTTGTCTCTGTCCCCGAACCTTCTTGCAATACCACCGCTTGCTTCGATAACCAGATTGTTTCTCAATATCCACTTGCCGCCAACTCCAAAGCCGATACCGACAGTTGTAAAATTACCTTTGTCGACAGAAGATGTGTAGTAATAACCGTTGATATCATCATAAGTGTAACTATAAATATCGTTTTCTTCGCTAGTCACCGGAATAAAACCCTCAAGGAAAAAGCCTGACGCATATTTTTTACCGAAATACATCCTGTAAAATGCGGAAAATTGTGAAAATCTGTTGTCTGTGCGGTCGAGTGTAATCATTGCATTGACGCCGATGCCTTTGTTTTCGGAAATTAGTCTTTCGTAAGTCACGTTCGCCAACGGAACAGCGATCAACAAAACAGGATCTGCAAGAATGTCGTTCTTTCTCTGTTTTTCAGTTTCCTGTGCCTGCATGATTAATGTTCCCAAAATGAAGGAAAATAACAAGTAGAATTGTTTCATATAGTTTTTTGCCAAAAATAAACATTAAAACAAAACAGGAAAGAAAAATCTGATAGGTTAATCAATATTTAATGTTAAAGGAAGTCTGAAACGATATCGTACAGGATTTCCTTTAATTACCGCCGGTGAAAATTTCTTTGAAACAGAATATAAGGCAATCTCTGCCTGCCGATTGAAGGTGAAATTATCGCCTTCCGCTTTTACATTACTTATTGTTCCGTCTTTTTCTACCACAAAAGCAACGTTGGTTTTTACAGGATTGGTTTCAGAATATACTGCTTCCGTATAGAAAATTGTGGCCACTTCCTCTCGTAAAGCATTGATCCCACCAGGATAATCTGCGTTTTTTTCGGTGGTGGGAAAGATTTCGCTATTGTCTGCGGAAGGCTTTTTATTTGTTTGAAGATGAAGATTACTAAGATCCTCGGTATTTTTAACTTTAAGTAAAGCACCGACCAAAGCTGCATTTTCTATGCTGTCCATTTTTTTCATGAAAAAGAGAAAATCCTGTCTGATGGAAGCTTTGTTGAGATTATTTGTTTCTGCATCAAACTTTTTCTTAAACTCAGTACCCAACATGCTTCGATGCTGATTGTAGTAGTTTTTTACCAATTTAAACTCTTCCGTCTGTTGCGAAAAACAAAAGGAAGAAATGAAACAGAAAAGACATAGAAATGCTGATTTCAATCTTGATATATTTATGTAAAAGTAATCAAAAAAATGAAATTACAGATGCATTTATTCTTCCGAATAATTAGACAACGAAGCGGATAAATGAGTCCGGATCTCATGAACTAAAGATTTAGGTTCCAAAACTGTCACTTCTTTTCCGTATGACAGAATCTCCTGCATAAAGTCGTAAGTCGGATGAAGGAAAAACTCAAAAAAGATTTCTTTAGGAGTTTCCATAGTTTCTTTTTGAGATTGATGAAGCGGGAAGCTTTTAATATATTCGCCCTGATGTCTGCTACATTTCATAACAATTTTTTGAGGATTCTGTTCGGTTAAATTCATTACGCCAAAAGCGTTTTTAAAATGTTCCCTGAAGTTAAATTTATATTTTTCCCTGAATTTACCGGCAGAAACGTCCAAATAATTGATCCGGTCCAAACCAAAAGACTTTAAAGCCTTGTCTTTTGTATCAATGGCGATCAGGTACCATCGGCCTTTAGATTCTTTCAAAGCCAAAGGATGAACTTTTCGGGAAGTCATCAGCTTATTTTTGTAATTATAATGTTCAAAAGTCACCACTCTTTTATTACGGATGGCAAAGAAAAGATCATAAAAGTGTTCTACACCAGTCGGCTTTCTGCTTTCAAAGAAAATAAAATCTGAAAAATCCGGATGAAGATTTAAAGCGTTGCTTACCTGGAAAGATTCGAGAAGTTTTTGGTTGTACTCATCCACTTCCATTGTCGGACGGCTTTCGATATAATATCGGTTGTCGCCTTTCTTTTTGTTGTGAATGGAAAGATTAAAAAGATCCGAAATCTCACGAATATCTCTTTGTAAAGTACGAATAGAATAACTCTTGATTCCTGCATCCTGAAATTCAAAAGAATTAAGAAGATAGTCCTCCAACTGCGAATACGTAGCCGGAGAACTTTCTAATTTCTTAATGATTAAGGCATATCTTGTAAGGTAAAAATCTTTTTTCATTCGGATATATTTATGTTTGCAGCTTCCACTGCATTTTAATTTGGTCGAATGGAACGCAAGCGTTTCATTGATAATTTTCTAAAACAAATATATGCGCTTAATGCGACAAAAGATGTCGTGTTTTATTATTGTGGATAAGTTTAGTATAAAAAAGATTGGGTTGTCATTTTATCCTGATACTGTCGCTGTATCACCGCTGTACCTTTTCTATATCGAAAACGTATTTACTCTTCTATTTTCGAAATTTTTATGAGCGTCATGTTGACAGTAGTTATCATAACTAACTTAAGGATTGTAAGATTCTCTTTAGGATGGGTTTTTAATTTCGTCTGTGGAAATTAAGGAATGAAATATTCTATATCATTTGCATAAGTATAATCTCCAAAATCTTGATTTTCTTTTGTAGAAAGCTCTCCTTTAAACCTTAGAAGTTTTATTGTTTTATCTTTTGTTTTTAAGTAAACAACGGTATGCTGCTTATTGTTTTCTAATTCTATGATAAAATTACTGTAAGTGTGTTTTTTATCAGGAATATATGTTTTGTTGAATAGGTTTTTCAACGTTTTTGGCATTACAATATTAGTGTCATAATACTGTCCTGTCGTTTTGTCTTGCCATGATACTGAAAGGCGAACCGGAATTTTATCTTTTCTGCCGTTATTCGAAATATTATTAATATTATCTGGTTGTTTTTCAGTGTAAAACGAAGAATACCAGCCATCTGCAGAAACTACATAACTTCTGTCTAGTTTAGCATCACTATTTTTTGATATAAATTTAATGTCATAGTTATACTCTTTTTCGTTATTTTCCCAAGCTTCGTAGGGAATTCCGTGATGTTGCCAATAATCTATATATTTTTTCCAATAATCAGATTTTTTTTCTCTAAACCCAATACCAATGGTATTGTCTTCTTTTCCTTTTAACTGACTTTTTGTTACTTCTATTTGTTCATTAATGGTTGTAAACCATACTCTTATCCAACCGCCAGGAGCCATGCCTACCACTAAATGAGCAAAATTATTATTATCAATTTTATATTCACGAAATAAATTAAGTATCTTTTCTTGTGGAAGAGAAACTTTACCTTGGTATTTTAAATTATTTACGGCGCTATAATATTCAATATATATATCTTTAGGAATTTCTTTATATTTCGCACCCGACACTACTCCTCCATATTCGTTTCCCCATCCATTATCAAAATTGGTAAGGCTTCCATGTCCTGCATTGCCAAAATTAATTTTGACACCTCCAATAGGATAATATTTGGCGCCGAAATTCCCGGTTGCCACGGGTATTTTGTTTTCTGACAAGAAGATAGGAATAAACTAAGGAAGATCATTGGCAGCCAGTTCAGGGCTGTATGATTGCCTTTTATAGGGTGGGGTTTTATATTCTTTTTCATCAGTGAAATGAGGAACGTTTGCATAGGCGAAATTATAGTGATCTAATATATCTGCTAAAGGATAGTCGAAATTCGCAGATAAATGTATAAATTTACCCATAAGATAGCTGTTCATTTACAAGCCTTTAGTATTGTAAAATTTGTAATTTAAACTTATCATTGTATGTTTTTATAAAGCAGATTGGAAATAAAAAAACCACGCGGTTGAGTCGCGTGGTAGCGTAGGGGGAATGCTCAACACATATTTATTTTTCTAATCTCCAAATTGAATTAAAATTATCATTCTTATTATAAAAAACCTCTATATAAAATAATTTTGGTGTTGCATGTATTATTGCAGGATATTTATTGTTGATTAAAAAAACATCATCTGTTGTAGGCGTTTTATAGTTAAATTTATTTCTAAGTAAGTTTTCATACGAGCCCGTGGAACTGTAATTAATTTTCAAAGAATCAAGAATCTTCTTTACTTTATTAAGTTTTGTAACTTGCACATTTTCTTTTAAAAAATTATCAATAATATATAGTCTCGATATTAATGAATCATTTCGAAATTGATAGTAAATAAACTCATTTTTAAGCTCTTGGTCAAAATATTTTAATACTTCTGAATTTTTTGATGAATAACTTCTTAACCTTCCTAAAGGATAATCCTTTCTGTCTTTCAAAATATAATCAGGTTTAATATTAGAGAAAAAAATAGTTTTATCCTTGTTTGTATCTACACCAATTTTATCATATTCATATAGTCCTAACTGCCTAACTTGATTAATTGATTTGAGATCGGAATCAATAATAGGGTGTAATTCTTTTTCGCAGGAATTTAAAAAAACAATTACGAGTAAAAGCAAGAATTTTTTCATTTTATGTGAGGTTTTTTTCTGTAATATCATTTTGTAATATAGTTAAAATTTCTTCCATTATAAAATCGTTCTCATATGTTATTGTTTTTCCTTTCTGTACTTGTTTGTAGCCTCCAATTGTTGTTCCGTATGGATCTACAAATGGTTCGAGGGCATATGAAGTTAGATATATTAAGGAAAGGGGAAAAGGGCCTCTCATATCAAAAAGTTTATCTACTAATTTAACCTTTGAATCTAAATCACTTGCATAAGCTATAAACTCTAATACTTTTTGTAAAGGCTTTATAAACTTTATAGGAACTTCAAAAGGAATAGCAGCAATTGAAATCCAATCTAATATATTTTCAAACTCTTCTTTTTTGTCCCCCACGGCAGAATAAATACAATTAGTATCGCCTATTCTATTATTAATAGAAGCATTTTTTAATACATTATAAGCAATATCATTGTCAGAAATATCAAACTCGGCACCTCCTGCAAATTTATATTTTTTTTCAATAAATATTTCTTCGTGTAATTTTTTACCTTTTGATAAGTATGGATGCACTGTTTTTTGAATATCAGTTAACAATTTTATCTCATAGGCATAAGCACCTGAATTAGGAACTTTCTGAGCTTGAGTTTTAAAATTTAAATGTATTTGTTTTCCAAAAATAACTTCGCCAAGTTTATTTATGTAAAAAACATTAATATAAATAAAATGGGTCTTTAATGTTCCTTGTACATGTGTTTCATAACATTCATGATGTTCAATCCAACATATAGCATTGAGACAATAATTTAATCCATCTTCTAAAATAAAGTTTCCTGTAAAGCCAAAATTCATGTAATATCTGTCTCTGAGTTTAAAACTTTCGAAAGGATATTCTAGATTTATATTTTACATTATTAATAAGTAAATCTTTAGGTGAAACATTTGTTTTATTTATTTTTTTTCTAAATTCCTTTTCATTATTTAGTGTTTCAAAATTTTTTATTATATTTTTATTTTGCAAATTAATTACTTGTCCTAAATATAATATATCTTCTTTTAATCCATTAATTTTTTTTAACTCATTAGGAGATATTTTATATTTTTGAGAAATTGATAATAAGTTTTCTTTAAAATTCACTACATGAAAGAGAGAGTTTTCAAGTTCAATATTTGTATCAATATCACTTTTTTCTAATGCTTTTGTTTTTGTAATTCCTAATCTTTTTATTGCACTCATTTTTGTAATTTTTTAATATTAAAAATAGAAATGGCGGCAATGACCGCCATTTCAGAATAATTAATTCTATCCAAGTGTTGTTTTATCATCACCAGTTCCTTCTAATCTGATATCATCTTTCGTAAAAGAAGTCGCAGTTTCCAATTCTTTTGGATTTTCACAGTTTTGCGGTTCATCTTCAGGGAAAATAGGAAGCGGCTGTTGTACTTCCAATCCTACAGATTGAGCTTGTAAAATGGTTAATACGGTGAAGTTTTAAAAGAAAAAGCCACACGATAGAATCGTGCGGCAGCGGGAGATTTTGTATTACTGAAAATAATCCGCAAAAACATTTTGCTTTTGCGGATTGGTTATTAGTTCATAATCCAGATTTTGAATAATGAATTTTATATTTCAAATAATGAAGACAGAAAATAGATGTAAATAATTATCAAAAAGAAAGCTATTAATGAAAAAACTAACATATATGATATATAATTATTAACATATTTAATTTTTTTTATTGCAGTATGTATGCCAAAAAAGAAAATTATAGTAATAGGAAAAATTAAAGAGCCTAAAATAATATCTTTTAATGAATATCCATGATTGTTATATATATTAAAAATTAAATTTATGAATAAACCTATAATTACAAATATGAATAACTTTCTTCTTTGATTGACTTTATTGAAAAATAAAAAATAAAATAAATTTGCAATTACAAAAATGAGTGATAAATATAATAATATTTCCATAGTCTTATTTTTATCAAATATATTAAAAAGATAATCAAAGTTTTGTATTTAAAGCTTTTAATATTCTATTTCTTTGCATTGCAACACGACTACCTTCTCCAGGTAAAACATTAGCTTGCGGATTACTTTGTAATTTTTTGTAAAATCTATTAAAATACTTAGGACCCTGTTTATAAAAAGTTATTAAAACTGCTTCTTTTGTGCAATCAGAATAATTATTAATATACTTGCTAAATAATGATTGAGCAATCTTAATTGTTAACGAGGCGAAGTGTACGCATCCAATATTTGTATTCAAATATTCTACTAAATCCTCGTATCCCCAGTTGATATTGTCAAATTCTGTGGGCATTAAATCATATATTTTTTTTGCATTATCTAGTTTTATGTTTCCAATACCTAAATCATTCATAGTAGGATTTCTTAGTTTTGTTATTGTTTCACTATCAGAAATCATATTTTTCGTTAGTTTTATATATATTTCAGGATATAAATCTACCACACCATCTTGAAACCAGTCTAATATATTTCTCCCTGGTTTGATTACTGCATTGTACTCATCTGCAATTGCTCCCGCTACAGCAATTTTTGGAACATTATGTTTTAAAGCAAAATAGTTTATTATATCTGATATTTCAGAAATTTTTTCAAAAACTTTACTTTTGTATGGAAAATTATCCTCTTCTAAATATTCATTTGCCCCAGTACAAGAGTCTGGTTTAAATCTAATTTCTAGAGGTGTTTTTTCTTCAAACTCATAAGTGTCATCTAAATATGTTACTTTACAATAGAATTTTAGCCCTTTATTCTCTCTAATGTCCTTAATATCTAAATAATCTATTAGGTCTTCTGTCATTAAAAAATCCTTCTCCATTGCTCTATTTGTAATTCTAATTTCTTCAGATAATAATTCTTCATCAAAAAAATTATCACGTACTCTCATTAGAGTAATTATCACCCATCCATTTAATCTTACTTCGTTACTTAATAAAAATCTGAATTTTGCTTTATTTCCGAAGGTTACATTTTTAGATACCCAATTTCCATTTAAGACATATTTTTTATCTTTGGTACTTTTTAATGTATTCATATTCTCCACTGTATTTTTTAATCCTAATGCTTTTATTGGTTTCATTTTATAAATTTTTAATATTAAAAATAGAAATGGCGGCAATGACCGCCATTTCAGAATAATTAATTCTATCCAAGCGTTGTTTTATCATCACCTGTTCCTTGCATTCTTATATCATCTTTAGTAAAAGAAGTTGCAGTTTCCAATTCTTTTGGATTTTCACAGTTTTGCGGTTCATCTTCAGGGAAAATAGGAAGAGGCTGTTCTACTTCCAATCCAACAGATTGAGCTTGTAAAATAGTTAATACGGTTGGGATTCTTGAAATCCAGTATTTACCTTGTGGCTTTCCGGTTGGTTGTCTCATCTCATCTACGATAGACATGTACATTGGATCTCCGATCACAGGTACTTCACCGCCATTCCAGATTCTTCCGGTTGACATGAAGAATTGTACAGCGTCTTCAAAGCCCGGCTTCACGGTAACAATTACTCTTGCCATACCGGACTGTAAGAAACTTCTGAACAAAGGATCTGCATTTTCTGATAAATACATTTTTTGCCATTCATCACGATGTGCCCAATAATATGGATAGAATGTGTAATCCATGATTTCCCATTCAAATGCCTGTTCCATAAATTTGGCTAAAGCAGTGTATTGCTCTAGTTTTTCACCCAAAATCACTTCGAAATTTTTCATTTGATCTCCGTTAGTAAACTTTTGGCCCAAAACATTTAAATAATCCTGTAATAAGTAAGTAATACAGTTGTGTTTAAGGATTACCCGCTCTATATCACGATAAAAGACTGATAGTTTTTCTTTATTTTCTGCTTCTTGTTGTTTTGCTTTTTCATCTGCTTCTTTTTGCTTAGCTAAAAAGTCTGTATAAGCAGATTCGTATGCTTTAATAATGGCATCGAAACTTTCCTGTTTCCAGGCTTCTAAAAATGACTGTGAAAGCTCGCAATTAAAATTAAATGCAAAGTTACCGCCGTTTAAATTCTCTCCTCTAAATGTATAATTATATTGTCCCGTAATATTCACTGCAAAAAATCCGGTATTTTTACTTCCACTAGTTGGCTCGTAACTACGAGTGCTTGTAGAATGGAATTCACCACCGTTAAAATTACTAAAGTGTAAAGATTGGGATTTGTTTCCAGTGATACCATGCCTATCCCTACTATGTTGAAACATAATGCTTGCAGATTTTGCAACATAGTTTGCGGGGATCGTAATTAGTATACTTCCATCATTTCCTCTAAAATCTTGTCGCCCAATATTAAGAGACTTTGTTAGTTCAGGAAGAGGGTTTAATGTTACCCCATAAATATTAGCCCAATATTCTAATAGATCTTTAGTAGCAGATTTAGGATCAGCCATTGTATTAGGTCTTGGAGCTTTTCTCGGATCTATAGGCTCTGTAAGGGTTTCTTTGCTAACAAAAGCAGCTAAACGATGAAGCTTTGCCGGCTCAGGAATCATAAACTCAAACATGGTACGTTTTCCATAGTTGTAGATTTGATTCTTCATTTTTTTATCAACCCATCTGTAAACTCCCGTAATGTGTTTTGGTTGAGCCGCGTCAGGATTGTTGGTGTCCGTCACTTTCCCTCGGTTGTCAAATTCATGTACATTGGTTTCAGTATATTCTTTAATGATTTTCTGAACACGCTCTTTGTTGATTTTCGTAAGAACTCTCTCCATTGCTCGCTCAGTAATTTCCTGAGATTTTGCTACAGCCTGTCTTGTGCTGTCATGTTGAGCCGTATTGTTGGCATAACCAGCTCCAATTTCGAAGAATGTTTTGCCTGCTCCATAACTGAATCTTGTATTTGCTGTAATACTTTGTTGTTTGTCGATTTCTTTCGCAACTTCAGTTTGCATTTCATTTCTGTCAGCTTTTGTAGTGTCAGAAATCTTTTCTGTTTCAATAGATTCCGAAGTTGTATCTGTGATTTCAGAATAATCCCTGGAAACAGATGACTTATGGCGTAATTCGCTTGCCATTACGTTTTCAATATTGGAAACTTCTCCCGGAACATACGCATGCACACTTTGCTCGACTTTTAAATAATCCGCAATTCCCAATCTTTTAACGCCAAAATGTTTAGGAATAAAAGTTCCCGGTTTTGGAGTGCTTCCGCCTCCGATTGGGTCTTTAGTTCTTTCAGTATATAAAACACCTGTGTAAGGAGTTTCTAGTTGTACCCCTGAAAATTCCAGATTGGCTTCTTCGCCATTACTGAAGAATATTTGTATTCTTAAAAGCCTAATATCTTTTTGATATTTATTGACCAAAATAGCAGGGAAAGTCACTTTGTTATTAGCTACGCTGATGTTGGAATAGTTTTCCGTAAACTCACCAACCGATGTAATGGCATAAACTTTGGCAGTAGCTGTTCCCCAAGCGTTACTTTCTGCCTGGTAATAAAACGTTGCATAACTTGCGGTTCCATTTGATTGATTAGCTCTTAAATAATATGTTCTTGAAATATTATTTAATGAATTGTTTGGGCTATTACTTACCGGAACCAGAACTCCGCCCAAATTGGCATACACTTTCTCATTAAGGATTGTCTTTTCGAATAAAGATTGAGTCTGAACGCTAAGTCTTTCAGCTAATTCTTCAAAAACCTCAGTGTAAGTGTCATATTCCTGATCGATATTAACGATGTTTTCGCCTAATTGTAAACTTCGGTCAGAAATAACATCAATAACTGAAAAAGCTAACTCTCTTTCACCAGCATCCGTAAAAATACTTACAAATAGCTTTAAAGAATCTAAAGAAAGCTTTGCTTTAAAGTCGCCAAAATTAAGTTCATCTTTATAATTGAAAATAAATTCAGGAACATTTAATTCACCTAATTCTTCATACATCGCACGGATTTCTTCTTCTGTTGCTCCTGCATCAATGCTTGCTTCAATTTCCTCCGATCTTCTGTTGTATTCGTCAATTTGTGGTTGATATGCTTCTACATATTCTTTATAAGCAGCCTCGTAAGCCTTATTTTTAATCTTATAATATGACTTTTGTATTTTTTCTAATTCTGCCTTAAGTGTTTCTAAGCTTTGCTTTCCTAAACCGAGACCCGAAAGTTCCGAAATTTTTTCACCTTCTGCTTTTAGCTGTTCCTGAATGCCAATTGGAAGTTGTACATTAATAGGATCTTCGGATCCGACGGCTGATTGTCCAACGGTGAATGATTTGTTTGTAGTTGGCGAATTGGTATAATCCTTTCCGTCTCCGAAGAATCTTAATGGTAAAACCACTTTAGCTTCCAAAGATTTTGCCTTTAAATCTTCACCATTGATTTTCTTAAGCTCTTCGGTAGGCTGCAATTGGCACGCATATCCGTAATGAATAGCTTTTAGAATGTGTATGATAGCTTCTTTCACATAAAAATCACTCTGTCTTACAGTCTGGAACATGAGATTATCCCACAAAGCTTTATATTGATCCTGAGTCATGTTGTCATGCAATATCACTGCATAATCTCTATCCGCATCTGAAAGAACTTCTCTTTTAGCGATCTTTCTTCCCAGTTTTAGCGCTTCAGCTAAAGCACCAGACTCAATTTGAGTTTCGTTTTCAAAACCTGTCGCAATGAAAGATTCTGAAGAGCTTTCCATTGCCTGAAATTTTGCAATTGCAGAATCATTCTCGGGAACATTATTGTCAAAAAAGCTTGGCAAGTCCTTTGGTCTGTGAATAAACCCTAAATTGTCAGCCTTAGTTTCTGTTAATTGTGGGTTTCTTAAGCTTACAAACCTGAAAAGCGTTTGTGAAGCGTTGTTTTTATTGTTTGTTGTCATTTTAATTGTATTATTTTATTTAATGTGTTTAAGGTTTAGTTATAAAGTCTAATAAACCCGAATCTCAATTGTTCCGCATTGGCCGCCAATGTCGATTAAATCACCGCCTGAATTTGCAAGCCTTAAAAGAAGTGTGTTGTTATCAAGATATGTGCAAGAAGACATTTCTGTGAATTCGTTCATTCCGGTGGTAATCAAGGTTTGGTTACGGGAAAATGCTGCGGATAAAACTCCTTGATACCGTCCTGTATCTATTTTGGTCCATACAATATCTCCAATGGTATTTTCCAAAACTCTAAACTGGGATTCCAAAGTTGTTTGATTGAATTCAAGCAGTGCAGAATAAACCTTATAAGGCCTTTTAATAGAATTCTTGAAATTTTCAAGTGAAGTTTTGCCAAAATTTCCGGATGTATTGTTGAAAGATATTAAATGATCATATGTGGAATCAGCAGATGAATCAGCAACATAAGCAGGATTCACATTAAATGTTCCTCCTATACTCAAATATCTCGAAGCAAAATTTCCTGATATCAATGGTAATGTTTGATCATGTCTTGTAGAAGACATTTGAGAATGAATAACAAGTCTATTGCTTTCTCCACTTCCTAAAGGTGCATTGGCCCCAATTACTAGGTTGTTATCACCCCATGTACCCATAGCATGAGAGGTGTAAGCAGCATTATAACCTATAAAGGTATTGTGTCCCCAAGCTCCTGAAGTTGTGGTTTTTCCATGATTTCTTCCGGAACCACTACCCACAAAAGTATTATTATTTCCGTTAGTTAAATTTTGTCCAGAATAGGTTCCCAAATAACAGTTGCTCGAACCACCCACATTTAAAAATCCTGAATAAGAACCCAATCCTGTATTTGAATTGCCGGTTGTTGTATTATAGAAAGAAGAATATCCTATTGCTGAATTTGCACCTCCTGTTGTAAGTTTACCTAAGGAATAAAGACCTAATCCTGAATTATTAAAACCGGTGGTTAACTTTTCTAGAGATTGAGAGCCTACTCCCACATTTTCATATCCAGTTGTTAAAGAAGATAATACTCCCCAACCTATTCCTGTATTGTATTTACCTGTTGATGCTGCAGATTTTCCACTATTAAAATAATATGAAAATGTTGGCAAGTCATACCATAACTTTGCATTATCGTGGAATTTTAATTCCGTATTTGCAATATTGCCTCTAGTCATAACATCTGATAATGTGTAGCTTTCGTGCGTATCAGGCAATTGCGAAGCCGGAACTTTTCCACCCACCAAATCTGCTTTTGTGGATAAATCTACTGCGCTTACGGGAAGTTTTTCATCTTTGTGCCAATAAGAATCCTGCCATTCCCAAAACTCTTCTTGCTTTGGTATATCTCCGTTTTCGAAGAAATTTTTTAACTCTTCTTTTGATTTCATTTGCGTAATATTTAAATTTTTAAAATTATTTTTTGAAGTCTCTTTTTATTAGAATTCCTTCAGATTTTCAGCCTTATTTTTTAGGGTGGTTTCCGGCAAAGGATATCCTCCAAAACTTTTAATTTTTCATTGTTTAATGTTTTATTGTTTATTTTTAAACACAGTTCTTGCTGTCCAGCATTTTGTGAATGATGGAGTTCAAAGGCTTTTTATAAATTTTAAATGATTGTTTTGTGTTTTTAACTATACTTTAAAAGTAATGCTGGAAAGCGACAGAACTTGACGTGTTTAAAACTTTATTGATATATTTCTTCTTCTAAAATGTCATTTTCAAAATCTTCCCGGAAGAAGCTTTCAATCTCATTCAGGTAGTTTTCATAATCTATTTCTTCGTTTTCAATATCGCTCCATTCGATAGAATATTGCTCTGTATCGAAGATCTGGTCGGCGTTGTGATTTGGTGTTTCCATATCTTGTGTTTTAATTATTGGTTAAAATTTGAACATATTTCCAGCTGCTCAACATTTCTCAATGCTGAATTTCAAAAGTCTTTTTTAAAATTTTTAATTGATTTTTGTGTTTTTGTTATACTTCAAATGTAGAAGCGGAAGACGTCAAAACGTGACGTGTTTAAATCTTTTTTAAAATATAATTTAATTAGCTTATATTGGCTATTTATAAGCATAAAAGCTTATATTTTATTTTTAATTAATTTCTGAACAATCTGATTTAAAACTTCCTTATTGTCATCAATGTAACTCAGTCCGGCTTGTATCAGGTTTTCTATATTTGATCTTCTTACATTATCCATTCCTGGTGAGGCGTTCTTCAACGAAGGGTTTAGTCTGTAATAATTTTTCTGATTTCTCTGCCCTAAAGTCTGGAACATCTGACACAATTGGTAATCAACAGTTTCAGCATTTGCAGACATCAAAATGTCAATAATAGGATTTACCCAACCTATTTTCCCTGCCTTTTCAAGCTTTTTAAAAGAATAAGGTCTGGATTCAATTCCCGTTCCTATAGAAACGATGATCATGTCGTTTACATTCGGATAATTAGCTTTTTGATGATTTTTTAGGATTTCTGCAAAAGGTGTTTTTCTGGCTTCAGCGTAAGCGCAAAGTGCGGGATTATTGGCATACATACCGCCGTCAATCAAACTGAAAACTTGCCCGTACATCGATTTGATCTGAACCGGGCTAAAATAAGTAGGCGCGGCTGAGGTAGCTCTGCAAATGTCTTTTACATAAAAATTATCAATACTCAGACTCGCCTTATACGAGTTGAAAAGTTTGGCTCTTCGGTTTTCAATATCATAGCTGGTTATTAAACAAGGTTTTATTAATTCTTTAAGTTCAAGCTGCCCAAAAAAGTCGTTCAGGTTTTTTTCAAGTGCTTCCCGGGAAATTCTTTCATTAAGCAATCCAAACGGATTAATCAATTTCTCCCAAAAAGATACCTGGAATATGTCGCCACCTTTTTCAGCATATAATTCTAATCCTTTCTGAATAGAATATTTTGCTTTCCGGTGTTCATCGGGACATAGAATAATGGAAGCGATCAATGCGCCTGTGCTGCTTCCTGCTACAAGATCAAAATAATCCCCAAGCTTAGCTGTCGGTTTATCATAATATTGTAGTTGCTCTTCTATGTAGCGTAAAATAATGCAAGTAATAATACCTCTTATTCCGCCCCCGTCCAAAGAAAGAATGGTTGTCTTTTTCATTGCTTTTCGGTGTTATCTTGTAAAGCAAATGTAGGGCGGGGAAGCGACAGAAGTTGACGTGTTTGGATTTTAATAAGAAAGAAATTATACAATAATATACCCACTTTTATCCCTTTCCATCTTGGCAAGGGTTCTCCAGCTGGTTTTTACAATTTCTTTTTTTCCAGGAATACTTTTCTTTTCAAAATGCGGAAGATCTTTGAAAGTTTTCCAGTTTCCACCCCAGTTCCAGCCGTGTTTTGCAAAGATTTTTACGCATTCGTACCAGTCTGCAACTTGGTCATTATCCCAATCTTTTGCGGTGTCCCAACTCGCTATTTTCCCATCTATAATTAAACAAATATCTACCGCAAGGCCATAATTGTGAATGCTTTGTCCGGCTTTAGCGTTGGTTACTTTTTTCCCGGCTGTTATTCTTCCGATCGCATACAGTTTTTCCTGTTCTTCAAAACTTCTCAGCCCTTGCGTAATTCTTACTTTGGCTCTTCCGCTGAGAGCTTCATCACATTCTTTAATGATCTGCTTCACTTCGTCTCTTACCAAAGGATGCAGTTTTTCGATTCTTTGTAAAGTCACTTTATCCATAACCATAATTTTTGTTGTTAAAAAGCAAATGTAGACACAGGATACGACAAAACTTGGCGTGTTTTAATTTTAATATACACTTGATAATCAAATATTTAAATATTATGTTAAAGTTTAAATGAAACACAATATTTATATTTTAAAGTTATAATTTTGTATGTCAATATTCATTCCATGTATGCTTTAGTAGATTGCAATAATTTTTTTGTTTCTTGTGAAAGAACTTTGGATCCTTCACTTGAAAACAAACCCGTTGTGGTGCTTTCCAACAACGATGGCTGCGTTGTATCCCGAAGCAAAGAAGCCCAGGATTTAGGCATTCCGATGGCAGCGCCGGCATTCAAATACAAAGAGCTTTTTAAACAACATGATGTGAAGAGTTTTTCTGCAAAGTTTGAGCTTTATAATGCTAAAAGTCAGCAGGTTATTAATGTTGCTAAATCTTTTGTAACGAAATCTGATTATGAAGTTTACAGTATTGACGAGCTTTTTCTGGATTTAAAAGGTTTTAAATATGTCAACATTCACGATTACTGCTTAGAAATTCGAAATGAAATTCAGAAAGAAACGAAAATCCCTGTAAGCATAGGAATTGCAGCAACAAAAACTTTATGTAAAGTTGCCAACAGGATTGTAAAAAAATATCCCGAAAAGTTTAATGGAGTTTACATTTTAGATACTCCGGAAAAAATCGAAAAAGCATTAAAATGGCTTGAAATAGGCGACGTTTGGGGAATAGGCCGAAGATTACGTATGAAAATGAATGACGCCGGAGTTTATAAGGCTTGGGATTTGCTTCAAAAACCTGAAATGTGGGTTCGCAAAATCATGGGAATTCATGGCGTCAGAATGATTAATGAATTAAAAGGAATACGTCAGCTCGAGCTCGATTCACCGTCTCCGAAAAAATCTATCGCTGTGACCAGAAGTTTTATGGAAATGCTTGCTAAAAAAGAAGACGTGCGCGAGCGTGTTGAGACTTTCGGGATGTATTGTTCGGAAAGATTGCGAAAGCAGAATACCTGTTGCAAAATGGTAACAGTATTCGTTCAGACCAACCGTTTTCGAAAAGATTTACCGGAATATTGCAATGCCGCCACACGAGTTTTGCCAAATCCTACCAATTCTTCAATAATTATAGGAAGAGTGGTGCATGAGCTTTTCGAAACTATTTTTAAAGAAGGATTTCATTATAAAAAAGCGGGCGTTATCGTGAATGATTTTGTTCCTGAAAACGAAAGGTTAATTAATTTGTTTGAAGAAGATGCCCAAAATCAGCATTTGCCGGTCATGAAAGCGATGGATGCGATGAATAAAAAGTACGGGAAAGATAAAGTACGCCTCGGAAGCATGAGCGGAAAAAATACTTTCGGCCGCACGCAAATGTCTCCGGAATATGAAGCTTTTTTGAAAAATAATACGCTCACTGAAGCAAATTTTAGGTTCCACTAAATTTTTCGGTTAAAAGTTTAACTCAAAACTTATAACTCATAGCTCATAATTCATAACTTTAAATCACTTTTTCTCATATTTCCAGTTTCTTCCTTTTCCTTCGGAGATCCATTCCAGCGCTTGTTCTATTCTTTTATTTCTGGTGGTTTCTGTTTTGGCGTCGGTGATCCAATTGACATATTCTTTTCTGAATGAAGGAGACGCTTTTTCGAAAATTTCCAGTGTTTTTTTATTTTCGCTTAACGCTTTTTGGAAATAATCCGGAATTGCAGTTTCTGTTTTCGTTGGTGCAGCTCTTTTCATCGTAACACCCATGTCGGTAAGCTCAATCGCTTCCAGAATTATTTTTTTCAGTTGAGGTTTTGATGGCAGATCCTCCATTTTTGTGATCTTTCCCAGACTAAACATATTGGTTTTTTCTGCATCAGTTTCCAGGTTTTTGATCGTCTGCATATCATCGTGAAGCCAGAAACCCATGCTGCAATATTGCTTAAAGGCAACCATCGAACAGAGGATTTTACCTTTGTACATGAAAGTCGGAAATTTCCATTTATGGCTTCTTCCGCTTCGGAGCAACATTCGTGCACCGTTTCGCGGATGTGGTTTAGAATTGGTTTTGCAAAATCAGCCGATTTCTCAATATATTCATCAACTTTCGGATTGTACTTTTCCATATTTATTGAAAGAATTTTACGGTTTCGTTTACAATAAATTTTACCTGATCGGGTCTTCCGCGGTCGGTTTTTGGTAGGTTATTATAACTTCCGGTTCTCACGATTACCATTTCATATTCCGGAATCATAATTATATATTGCCCTTGAAGTCCTAAAAAATAATAATGTTTAATAGGATTGTCATTATTGATCCAAAAGCCCATGCCGTAGATTTCTTCAGATTTTTGGGTTGCGGTTTTCATTTGTTCAATAAAAGCTGAATTTAAAACCTGCTTTTCATTCACTTTTCCGCCGTCTAAAAACAATTGTCCCAATTTTGCAAAATCTCTTGAGTTGGAGTGGATGCAGCAATACGTTTTTTCCATTCCGTTTTCATCGACGCTCCATTCTGCATTTTGTTCCATTCCTAAAGGAATCCAAAATTTCTCTGATAAATAGCTTGATAAAGATTGATTTAATACTTTTCTTAACGCAAAACCTAATAATTGTGTTGATCCGCTTTGGTATTCGAATCTTTTTCCGGGCTGCTCTTTAAATCTCCTGGAAAAGGTAGCTTTCATCAGGCTTCGTCCGTAATATGCTTTAGCATTAGGCAAAAACGGATTTTTATAATTTTCGTCCCAATCCAGTCCGGATTCCATTTGAGCGAGCTGCTTCAGCGTAAGATCTTTCCCGAAAGGTTTGATTTTAAATTCTTCAAAAAGATCAGAAAATTTTGTGTCAATACTTTTTATTTTTTTTTCTTCCAAAGCTTTTCCTAAAAGCATTACCGTAACCGCCTTTGCCATTGAAAAAGAATTGGTTTTTGAAAGCGCAGTATAGCCGTTCCAATATTGCTCATGCAATAATTTTCCGTTTTTTATGACCAAAAAAGAGGCGGTATTTGAATTTTGAAGATCACCGGATATTTCTGTTGGCAATTCTTTTTTATTAAATTCAGGATCTTTTTCCCATGCTTTCGGTGAGGTTGTATGAATGATATTGCTTAGAAAAAACTTGCCATCGTCGATATTGGCGCTCATTTTTCCCCGCAAATAGGTTTTAGAAATTCCGCTGAATAAATACGCATATCCGAAAAGATAAAATAAAGCCGCCGCAGCAACAATAAAAGCAATGAAATATAATAGAATTGTCATACAAAAATGATCTTAAACAAATTTAGAATAATTTTGAAAAGAAAATTATAAATGTACTGTCAAATGAATTATTTTTGTTTTTATTGATGAAAATATGATTAGAATTTATATCATTTTATTATTGGCTTTGTTTTCTACAAATAATTTTGCGCAGGTTTACAAGTCTGTTGACACAGCAGATTATCTGAAAAGGAAAGAATTTTTAAAGAAATTTTCAGCGAGTAATGAGTTTTTAATTAAAGATCTTAAAGCTAAATATTCAGGTAAGACGGGCAACGAATTATCTAAAATTTATAAGGAATTCGGCAAAGATTTTGAAAAGCAGGTTGAGAACAAAGATTTTATTTTCACTTCAATATTTGACGAAAAGGCAAATAGCCTGATCGAAAGCTTACGGAAAAACAATTCGCAAATACCGAAAAACCTCAAAATACTGGTTGCGAGAGACAATACTCCCAATGCTTTTTGCCTTGCAGACGGAACTTTCGTAATCAATATGGGACTTTTTAACTGGCTGGATAATGATGATCAAATCGCGGCTATTATTTCGCATGAGTTGGGACACAATATAGAACAGCATTCTCTGAAAACTTTTCTTGATATCATTCAGCAAAATCAACTGGATAAAATTACGGTACAAAATATAAAATCTTCTGCGGAAAACAAAAATAAGAAAGCATTCGATATTCTTAAAAACAGAGTTTATAAAAAAGGCGCTGAAAGAAGGAATAATGAAATGCAGGCCGATTCTTTAGGATATATAATTTTTAAAAATTCTGATTTTAAAAAAGCTGAATATGTCAACGCATTGCAAAAGCTGAAAGATTTTGACACAATCTCGCCCAGAAAACTGAAGATGGAAACATATAAAAAATATTTTGATCTTCCGAAACAGGCTTTTAAGGAAAAATGGATGAAGAAGGAAGACTTTTCGCTGTACAATTACAATCATTATAAAGAAAAGCTGAACAAAGATTCTTTGTCTTCTCATCCGGAAATGGCTCTTCGGATAGAAAAGCTGAAGAACACGTTTCCTGAATTAAAAACAGATCTGCAGCCTCAAAAACCTACAGAAAATTTTCGTTTAATAGAAAAAACAGCAAGAATGGAAATTCTTCCCAATTTTTATCATTCTGAAGATTACGGATTGGGTATTTATGCTTCATTGCAGTTTTTGCAGGATAATGAAGAAGAGCAGTATTATAGAAAATGGCTCGGAAAATGTTTTGCCAAAATATATGAAGCAAGGAAAAACTATAATTTAAACCGATATCTGGATCGGGTAGAGCCCAAAGATCAAAGTGAAAGTTACCAGCAATTTCTCAGTTTTATGTGGAATTTGAGCTTAGAAGAAATTAAAAATATTGCAGAATATTATAATACCAAAGAATCCTGATGCGAATCAGGATTCTTTTTTTAGTAGTTAAGTCTTTCGAGACGTATTTTATTAAACTTTTCTTTTTTATTGTATTCCTGTAAAAGAATATATCCTTCTTTCCCGACGTACGGGATCACGGCGTAAGAATCTTTCTCCGAAATAGGAACGGTTTCCTGCTTGAAATTTCCGTTGATAAGCGTGTTTATAAATAGTTTCCAGCTTTTCTGTTTCGTTTCTTTATCTTTTTGATAATCTCTGAAAAAGAAGACAACATCATTGCCGTCATTGAGATATTGAGAAAACAAATAATCGCTTGTAGACAAAGATTTTTCCTTGTCAAAGATTTTTGCACCTTTTACTTTAAAATCTTTATCGGTAAATACATAAACTAAATCTGTCGTTTTGCCGGCGCCTGTGTTAAAATCTAACTTATATTTTTCCAGAAGAATTCCTACGCTGCCGTCTTTCAGGAAAAAAACGTCGCGCGGCTGAAGATGATAACTCTTTTCAACATATCCTAATTTGTCTATTTTTGGAATGTATGATGATAAGTCCGGTGCGTAATTTATCTTTTTTGTATCGATCTCAAATGTATTTTTATCAACAATTAGTCTCGCAAAACCTACGCCCAATTTGTTTTCGTAATTACGACCGAGAATTACTATTTTGTCGTCAAAAGTTTTATCATTATCCAAGTTTCTTGTGACAGAAGAAAAACTTGTAATATTATCCAAAGTATCGTCAGAAAGTCCAGTAATGGCTTTTGCAGCAATTTCTTTTCCTGTTTGCATATCTAAAACAAGAAGGCTGAATGATTTTGTGTCCGAATTTTTTTTCTCAAGAATAAAATAAATATATTTTTCATTTTTGTCTATAAGATTGATTTTTTCGCTGTTTTTCTTGTCGCCGCTTGTGTTGTATTTGTATCTCCAGATTTCGTTTTTATTGTCATCAAATTTAATCAGAGCGTTGTTGCTTACATATTTTCCATAATCGTTGAATTCAAGAGCGAGAAATCCGCCTTCTTTGATTTCAAAAACGGTAGAATAATAGTTGTAGCCTTTTTCTTTCTTTTCTTCTTTGTTTTCTTTTCTGGCTTCTTTCCAGTTTTTAGGCTGATTAATATCTTTAAAAACGCCGTTATCATAATCATAATAAGCTTTCCGCTGAATTGTATTTGTTGCCAGATCAATTTCCATGGAACGCGGTGTGAAAAGCTCTTTCATTTTCACCGTAGAATAATCTAAAGAACTTGGACGCAAAATGACTTTTTTTCGAAAATCTATATAACCCAGATATCCTCCGGCCGTGACATCGCCTTCAAACTCTTTGTTCGCGATAGGGTTGAGGTTTTTATCTAAAATCACATATTCGAATTTTTTTGAATGATCCCCAGATTTCCCATAAGAATATAAAGAAACATATCCGTAAAGATTATCATTGTCATCAAACAAAGCATTCATTCCCAAATGCTCGCCGGAAGCCAATGAAGCCAAATCCTGAGTTTGAGAATAATATAAAGCTTGTGCTAAACCAAAAGCTATTAATAAGATTTTTTTCATGATTAAATTTTCCCAAAAATAGAAAAAATTTTATCTGATTTTTATAAAAATAAAAAAAGCCCTGAAAATTTCTCAAGGCTTTGTGATTATATTTTAGAAAGTAAATTTCTGAAGTTTGTTTTCTCGTCGATGATTCGTCTCAATTCGGAAACGGGAACTCTTTCCTGCTGCATCGTGTCTCTGTCTCTTATCGTCACTGTATGGTCTGTAAGAGAATCGTGATCGATTGTGATACAATAAGGCGTTCCGATCGCGTCTTGTCTTCTGTAGCGTTTTCCGATCGCGTCTTTTTCTTCATAGAATAAGTTGAAATCATATTTCAGATCATTGAAGATATTTTCTGCATATTCCGCTAAGCCGTCTTTTTTCATTAAAGGAAGAATAGCCGCTTTAATTGGCGCTAAAGCTGGAGGCAACGACAAAACTGTTCTTTCCGAACCGTCTTCCAACGTTTCGTCTCTTAAACAATGAGCAAAAATTGAAAGGAATAATCTGTCTAAACCAACCGAAGTTTCCACCACATAAGGAACATAATTTTCATTTCTTTCCGGATCGAAAAACTGAAGTTTTCTTCCCGAGAATTCTTCATGCGCTTTCAAATCGAAATCTGTTCTTGAGTGAATACCTTCCAGTTCTTTAAATCCAAATGGGAAATTAAACTCAATATCCGCTGCAGCATTCGCATAATGCGCCAACTTCTCATGGTCATGAAATCTGTAATTTTCATTACCTAAACCAAGAGCCAAATGCCAGTTCAGACGTTTTTGTTTCCATTGTTCATAGAATTCCAGCTCAGTTCCCGGAGCAACAAAAAATTGCATTTCCATCTGTTCAAATTCGCGCATTCTGAAAATAAACTGTCTCGCAACGATTTCATTTCTAAAAGCTTTTCCGATTTGAGCAATACCAAAAGGAAGTCTGTGGCGTGAAGTTTTTTGTACGTTTAAGAAATTCACAAAAATTCCCTGCGCAGTTTCGGGTCTTAAATAAAGATCCATCGCAGAATCTGCAGAAGCACCCAATTTAGTTCCAAACATTAAGTTGAATTGTCTTACTTCAGTCCAGTTTCTGGAACCTGTGTCGGGATCGGCAATTTCCAATTCTTCAATTAAGGATTTTACATCAGCAAGGTCTTCATTTTCCAGAGATTTTGCTAATCTTGTCAGAATGGTTTCTCTTTTTGCGCGATATTCCAAGATTTTTGGATTTGTAGCTTCAAATTGAGCTTTATCAAAAGAATCACCGAATCTTTTTGCTGCTTTTTCGATTTCCTTATTTTCTTTATCTTCGATTTTGGCGCAGTAATCTTCAACTAAAACGTCTGCTCTGAAACGTTTTTTAGAATCTTTATTGTCAATCAAAGGATCGTTGAATGCGTCAACGTGGCCCGAAGCTTTCCAAGTAGTAGGATGCATAAGGATCGCCGAATCAATACCTACAATATTTTCGTTCAGCTGTACCATTGCTTTCCACCAATATTGTTTGATATTATTTTTCAGTTCTGCACCATTTTGTCCATAATCATAAACAGCGGATAAACCGTCGTAGATCTCACTTGAAGGGAAAATAAAACCATATTCCTTAGCGTGAGAAATCACTTTCTTGAAAACATCTTCTTGCTTTGCCATAATTCTTTTTACGTCTGAAGTGCAAAAATAATGTTTTTTATCTGAAAATATTAATATCGATACGAACCCACATTGGATATAGTCATTAAAAAGTATCCTCCCAAACCGACAATCAATAAAATGGAGGCAACAATCAATAATAATATTCTTACTGTCCGGTGTTTTTTAGGATCTGTAGCGGCCAAAGTAAGCGCGCCGGCAATGATGGAAATAATGATCAATGATTTGAAAAAGCTAAAATAGTCTGTCATAATTTTTAAACTTTCCTGTTTTACGAATGTAGAAAATTTTATTACTATTTAGGACTATTTTTTTTAGGAGCCGAGAACCTGCTTTCCGCTGTATCTTTTGCTCCACTTCGTTCCGCAAAAGGATGTCGCTGCAATCAGGGCTATAATATACTTTGAGTCTAAAATAATCCCAATAGTTTTTTCCAATAAAAAAAGTTCCAAAAATCCCTTATCTTTGTACACCAAAAACAAGGCATGTACAAATCGCTGATTCGCCCGATTCTTTTTAAATTTGATCCTGAAGATGTGCATCATTTTACTTTTTCGATGCTTAAAAATTTCGGATTTATTACCAGATTATTTTTCCCGAAACCTATTGAAGACAAACGTTTGGAAAGAGAAGTTTTCGGACTGAAATTTAAAAATCCGGTTGGTTTGGCGGCAGGTTTTGATAAAAATGCTGTTTTGTTCAACGAATTAGGTGATTTAGGATTCGGATTTGTAGAAATAGGAACTGTTACTCCAAAGGCACAAGCCGGGAATCCTAAAAAACGACTGTTTCGTCTTATAGAAGATGGTGGAATTATCAACCGAATGGGCTTCAATAATGAAGGTTTGGAAGCTGCCATCGAAAAGTTGAAAAGCAACAAAGGCAAAATCATCATCGGCGGAAACATCGGAAAAAACACCAATACAACGCCTGAAAATTACACGCAAGATTATTTAGACTGCTTTGAAGGTCTGCATCCGTATGTAGATTATTTTGTGCTGAATGTAAGCTGCCCGAATGTCGGAAGCCACGCCAAACTGGAAGATGTTGATTACCTGCGAGAATTGATTACCGAAGTAAAGAAAATCAATCAAACAAAATCAACTCAAAAACCAATTCTTTTAAAAATCGCTCCGGATTTAAATAATCAGCAACTTGATGAAATTATCGAACTGATTGCAGAAACAAAAATCGATGGAATTGTCGTTTCAAATACATCCGTAAACAGAGAAGGATTAAAAACATCTCCTGAAGGTTTAGCACAAATTGGAAACGGCGGATTAAGCGGAAAACCGATCCGAGAAAGAAGTACCGCAATGATAAAATATCTTTCCGAAAAAAGCAACAGAGCTTTCCCGATTATCGGTGTCGGAGGAATTCATTCTGCAAAAGATGCGATTGAAAAACTGGATGCCGGTGCAAGTTTGATTCAGCTGTACACTGGATTTATCTATGAAGGCCCACAATTGATTAATGATATCAATAAAGAAATTTTAACGAGAGCAAGCAGAATTGCAAAGTAATTATTTTGACTTCAAAACCGTAGCATTTTTGGTGTCAACTGTTAAAATATAAGCGGGAATTGTCTTTGTTTTTTCTATCTTAAATTTCAAAATATCAGGATTTTTTGTTGTTATTTTTTTTGTTTCATAAATGTTTTCAAGGCAACTTTCCGTGAGAAATTCTTCATATTTTTTATAGTTCCATGTGCTTGTGAAATATAAAACACGATACCCTTTTTCACCATCGCTTGCGCCACACATTCCGCAGGCGTTAAAGTTTGAAGTACGTTCAAAATATAATAAAATTCTGTTTCCCGATTGATCAGATTTGTAAGAAACCAATTCGTTTCCGCCATGTTTATCAATAAAATCAAAGGTGTTGATTTTTTTATTATTTGGAAGGATTAAGTAATTGTTGAAACGATAAATCATATTGTTTTTAGTGAACAATTTCGCATCATGAATTTTATTGCCTAAATAAAAGTTACCTGCGATTTCTTGGCCGGAATTACCGTTTTTAAATTCAATAATTTCTTTAGGTTTCAATGTTTTTGCAATGCTGTCTGTTTTTTCAATTTTTTGTGGTGAAGTGATTTTTGCCTGGAGAATTTTAAAGTTTTGTTTTTGCTTTTTCCCGAAATTATAGAGATACAGATTCCCGTGATCATAAATTCCCGACAAGGCGATTTTCTTTTGATATTTGTCGTAATAATACCAGCCTTCCACAAAATGCTGATATTGGCTGCAGTCTACAATTCCTTTGTAATTCAGCTGCATTGTAACCGGCATTCCTGCAATTTCTCCTTTGAAGATTTGTGAAGAATCAGTCACGCTTTTCAGATCAATTTTTTGACAGAAAGTAAGGATGAAATTAAATAAAATAAGGAAAGTTAAAAGTTTTTTCATGGTTTGGATTTAGTTTTATTTTTCTATCAAAGGAAAAAATGCGAAACCGTATAAATAATCAAACCGACCAATCCACCAACCAAAGTTCCGTTTACGCGAATAAACTGAAGATCTTTTCCTACTTCCAATTCAAGCTTTTCGCTCAATTCTTTTCCTTGCCAGTTTCCGACGGTTGAGCTGATGAGGTTTCCGAATTGATGCGTGTTTTTCAGAATATATTTGTAAGCCGTCACACGAACCCAATGATCGATTTTGTTCTGAAGACTTTCGTCGGTTTTCAGGTTTTGAGAGAATTCATTCAGATTTTTGGACAAATAATTCTTTAGCGAAGACTTTTCATCCTGCAATTCTTTCATCAATGTTTTTTTGATAGAAATCCAAATGTCATTAGAATATTCATTTAATTTGTCGTTTTTCAGGAGATTGTTTTTGATGTCTTTAAATTCATTTTCCCACTTCGGATCTTCTTTTAAATCAGAAGAAAATTCATAGATTTTTTTTGTGATCAAATCCCGGATTTCGTGTTCCGGATTTTCTTCCACTTCCTTAAAAAAATCTGAAAGTCCGCTGGAGATTTTCTCGGCGATTTTATTATCAACAAAAGAAGGAATAAAAGAATAGCTTCCTTTTTTCACGCGCTCCTGAATCATTTCATCGTTTTCAATGATATATTCTTTGATCTGTTTTGAAAGATTGGTGACAATTCTTTGATGGTCATTTTTATCTAAAAGGTAATTGATTCCGTTTCCTATAATCGCGTTGAGTTTTATATTATCGGTCATTTCCGACACTTTTTTGCTGATAAAATGACTTACTTCAGAATCATCAAGTTTATTAAGAATATCTAAAACAATATCCGAAAGATTTTTAATTAAAATTTCTTGATTTTTCTCTTTTGCGAGCCATTCTCCGACAAAGCTTGATACTTTTAATTTTTGAATATAAGGCCGGATATTTTGTGGCGAAAGAAAATTTGATACAACAAAACTTCCCAGATTGTCTCCCAATCTTTCTTTGCTGTTTTCGATAAGATTTGTGTGCGGAATTGGCAATCCCATCGGATGACGGAAAAGTGCCGTCACCGCAAACCAATCGGCCAAAGCGCCAACCATCGCCGCCTCGGAAAATGCCCGCACGTATCCGATCCAATGTGAGTCATTTGTCTTCTGGAAAATTGTCATTATAATAAAAACGATTGCCATCAAGACAAACAATCCTGTGGCAAAAGCTTTATATTTTCTTAGCTGTTTTCTTTTAGCTTCATCATTCATATCATCAAAAATTAACGGTGAAACTGATATTTTTAAAAAATATTACATCAAAAAACAATCCACACTTTCTCAAAAATAGCATATAAAAAATAAATGCTGAATATTTCAGCATTTATATAAAGTTACAGAATAAGTCTTACGCCTCCTAAATCTTCAACTCTGTGGCTGAATCGATCTCCAGGCGAAGAAATAAACATAAAATTCTTCGGGATATTCCAACGATTGCTAAGTTCATCTACTTTCTGTGGTGTGAATTGCCCTTGCTCGATAATATATTCCATGTCAACTTCAGGATATGCTCTGTCCAACGCATCAAAATCTGAAAGGAACTGGTCTGTAGGTTTTTGATATTCTTCCAAAACAGATACTATTTTTATTCTGTTGGTCACTTCGTTTTCATGAAGATACATCATCACTTTATTTAATGTAGAAATATCATCTCCTTTAGAGAAAAATACAAACTGCTGTTCGGTAAGTCTTTTGATAGAACTGCTGAGAGATCTTTCGCTTTTAATGATATGTTTTCTGTAGGTTCGATTGGTAGATTTAAGAGTTTTTACGATAAAAAACATAATATCTTTACGTGCAAGCATTGCAGAAACGATCAATACCGAAGGAAGGAAATAAGTAAGAAAAGTTAGCAAATACTCCGGTTTTGTTTTTATATTTCCGTAGATCGCGATTATAACAGCAATTAAGGCTATTAATACCGAAATTGGAGATGCATATTCCGGTCTCGGAAGCCTTGCCCGACGAATTTTCAGTAATATGTTTCCAATTGCAAAAAAAGCCATTACGGTAAGAAATGATAAGGCATAAACACCTGCCAAAGGACCAATTTCTCCTTTTGTAACGAAAAGTACCGATACACAAAGTAAAAAGAATAATATTAAAATCCTGTACGTGCTTCCTTTTTTGTTTTCTTTTAAAAAATAATTGGGAAGAATTCTATCAAGCGTCATTCTTTTAATTAAACCATTTACACCAACGAAAGAAGTAAGAACGGCTCCACTCAAAACCAGAACGGCATTTATCGAAATAATCGTGGCGAGTGTTTTTCCGCCTGTAAGTTCGGCCATGTGTGAAAGGAAAGAATTTTTATATTCATTCACTTCAGAAAGCGGCATGATTCCTATTGCTAAAATAGCCATCAAAGGATTGAGAACCGAAACGGCAATCCACATATTTTTTAAAGTTTTCGGGAAAACTCCTGCTTTTTGTTCTTCCACAAAGTTAGCAGAGCTTTCAAAACCTGAAATTCCGAGCATTGCAGCGCTAAATCCTAATATTAAAGCTTTAAAAATTCCTCCTGATTCTAAAGGTGAATGCCAGTTTTCAATAAAAAAACTTATGCCGTGCTGAAATATAAAAATGCTGCAGAATATAACCAGAACCAACATACAGGTTATGTGTAATATAAAGATAATTAAGGCCACAATTGCGCTTTCCGAAATCCCCTGAATAGTAAGAAATAAGAACAAAAGCAAGAGTCCAAATGTCGCAATTATCACATTAAAGCTCGGGAAAATATGATGTAAATAATGCATTCCTTCGGATGCTGAAATCACTGCGGTCGCCATATAAGATAATATGGTAAGCGTGGCGGCAATAGCGGCGTTATTTTTTGAAGATGAGTTGAGTAATACGTTGTAAGCTCCTCCATTTAAGGGAAGCGCGCCTACAACTTCACTGTAAATTTTCCGGAACAGAAAAAGAGTTCCTGCGACCATAAGCAGAGAAATCCAGGCATATTGCCCGGCAACACCAATCGTAAGAGCAGATACATATAAAACAGATGAAGTAATATCATTTCCGCAAATAGCCGTAGCGTACCATTCGCCAAGTTTTTTTTGAGACATCAGATGTGTTTTTAATTATTGTTTCAATTTCAGGTTACTAAAATATAGTATATTATACATAAAAATGGTATAAAACCGACTTGTTTTTCATATCGAATATTGATTTTTGATAGATTTTTTCTAAAATAGGTTGCCGAATTGATGTTAAAAAGTCCTAAATTGAGTTAAAGTTTCTAGATTTAACTGTTTGATAATTATGTTTTTATAATTTTGCACCACTAAAGTGAATAACAAAAATATTTAATGAAAGGATTATATAGCTTATTAGGTGTTGCATATATTATCACTACTTCATTTTACCTTTCTCCGGAAAAATTAAATGTAAAAAATGATAATATCAACACAAAAAAAATAGAAACTGTAGTTGAAACAAAATCTGTAAATAACGAAAAAAATGTAAGTTCTTCCGAAGAATTATATAACTCAATCTTATTTGAAGCAGATCATAAAATTAATTTTGATGCTTTTTCAGCAGCTTTATTAGGATTTGAAAATTTAAAAAAAGCAGGAATGCTTGACCAGGATGCGCATTTATTGACAATATGCGATTTTTCTATGTCTTCGAACAGCAAAAGACTTTGGGTAATTGATCTGAATGATAAAAAAGTATTATTCAATTCATTGGTTGCCCACGGAAAAAATACGGGAGAAGAATTTGCGACAAATTTTTCGAATACAGAAAGCTCACTTCAAAGCAGTATAGGATTTTATATTACAGACGCAACATACAATGGAGACAACGGATATTCGTTGAAACTGCTGGGAATGGATAAAGGATATAATGATGCAGCATACAAAAGAGCGGTGGTGATGCACGGAGCAGATTATGTAAGTGAAGAGTTTGCGGCAATGCACAAAAGAATTGGAAGAAGTTGGGGTTGCCCCGCTGTACCAAGAGATTTGACGCAGCCAATCATTAATACAATAAAAGGAAGAAATTGCCTTTTCATTTATTATCCTGATCAAAATTATCTTTCATCTTCGGAATGGTTGAAAGCATAAACAACATAACATTTTAATAAAAAAGCAGTCAAAATTTGACTGCTTTTTTATTAAAATTCTTGATTGAGCTTATGATATATTTTCCATTGAAAAAGTAAATATTACGATGTAAACTTTTTAAAGATCAAAGTAGCATTATGGCCTCCAAATCCAAAAGCGTTGCTTAATGCAAAGTTTATGTTCTTTTCTTTGGCTTCTCCAAAAACGATATTTACGTCTTTTGAAATATTTTCATCAATCTTATGAAGATTAATAGTTGGAGGAATGATTCCATTTTCAATAGCCTTTATCGAAAGAATGGCTTCCACGGCTCCGGCAGCACCTAATAAATGTCCGGTCATTGATTTTGTCGCGCTTATATCAAGATTTTTACTGCCTTTAAACAATTTATTAATTCCTTTTAATTCAACCAAATCACCTAATGGAGTAGAAGTAGCATGCGGATTTAAATAATCAATATCTTCAACATTCACTGCTGCTTCATCAAGCGCCAGCTGCATTGCTTTGATTGCACCGACGCCGTCAGGATGAGGTGCGGTCATGTGATAAGCATCGGCTGTCATTGCAGCCCCCACCAATTCTGCGTAGATTTTTGCGCCACGAGCTTTTGCGTGCTCATATTCTTCCAAAATCAATGCTCCAGCGCCTTCACCCATTACAAAACCATCACGTTCTGCATCATAAGGTCGACTGGCTGTTGAAAAGTCATCATTTCTGGTCGACATGGCTTTCATGATAGAAAAGCCGCCAACTGAGGCCGGAGTGATTGCCGCTTCAGAACCACCACTGACAATTATTTTAGCTTTCCCCAAACGAATATAATTAAAAGCATCCATGATTGCTGTATTTCCGGTGGCGCAGGCAGATACGGTTGTGTAATTGATTCCCTGCAGTCCAAATTTCATTGAAATCATTCCTGACGCCATATTTGCTATAAATTTAGGAACGAAAAAAGGATTAAAGCGCGGCGTTCCGTCTCCTTTTGTGAATTCCATGACTTCACTTTCGAAAGTCCACATTCCGCCTTGCCCGGTTCCCCAGATTACACCTACATCGAAAGGATCCATATTTTCAATTTCAAATCCTGAATCCAGAATGGCTTCCGCTGAAGAGTATAATGCGTATTGTGTAAAAAGATCGCTTCTTTTGATTTCGTTGTGCGTTAAATGAACTTTTGCATCAAAATCTTTCACTTCACATGCAAAATGAACTTTGTGTTTTTCTGTATTGAAATGCGTGATTAAACAAGATCCGCTTTTTCCGTTGATACTGTTTTGCCAAAAATCTCCGACATTATTTCCCAAAGGCGTTACGGCACCCAATCCTGTAATGACAACTCTTTTCATATGTAGATTCTATTGTTTTAAAGATCATATGTTATCGCCGGAATTTTAATTTTATTCTAAATCCAAAGCGATTTCATATTTAATTATTGATTTTAAATAAATTGGATGTGCCTCTTGCGATCAGGCGTGTTTTATCGGCATTCCAGATTTCGCATTGAGCATTTACAAATTGCTTTCCTCTTTTAATTATTTTGGTTTCGGCTACAATATCATCATTTTCTTTTGCTGTTGAAAAATAATCGATCACATTACTGATGGTTGTAATGAATGATTTTTCGTTCAAAGAAAACATAGTTGCGCCGATAATATCATCCATAATTGCTGCAGTTACGCCGCCATGAAGGTTTCCCATGGGATTCAGCCATTCTGGTCTTACCGTATATTTAAATTCTATCTTTCCTTCTTCTGCCGAAATTACAACAGGATTGAGCCAGCGCATAAAAGGTGATGGCGATTCTGAAAACTCTTTTCCGATAAAAGTTTTCAGCTTTTCTAATTTATCCATAATTTTTTATGATTGAATTATTTTTATTTCTTTATCAATAATATATAAAACTCTGTCCAATGCAAGGTTTAGAAAGTTTTCGTTGCCTGTTGTTTTAGAAAGCAGGATTCCGCCTTCGATCTGCATGATAAACAGCGATGCGTATTCTTCGGAATTTATTTCAAAATTAAATTCTCCATTTTTTTGTCCCAGCTTAATAGTATCTGAAATTTTCGAGATCCATTCTTCGAAAGATATTTTCACCTGATTTTTGAGATTTGGAAAGGTGTCGTCAGATTCCGTAGCTGCATTCATCAGCGGACAGCCACCGTTTGAGAACACGAAATTCCAGTTTTTACGGTAAAAAGCCACGAATGCATGCAATTTGTCAAGCGAAGAAGGAAACTCATCACCAAAAGATTTTGACAGATTTCTTTTCAACAACCCCGAATTGTATTTATAAACTTCCAAAGCCACTTCATCTTTATTTTCAAAGTTGCCATAAATGCTTCCTTTCGTGAGGCCTGTAGCTTTTGTGATGTCGGAAAGCGACGTAGTTGTGTAACCTTTGGTGTTAAACAAAGTTGCCGATTTCTCAATAATGTACTGTTTTGTCTTTTCTGCTTTAGACATCATCATGCAAATATACAAAAATATACCAATCGGTATATTTTAAGATAAAATAAATCTGAATCGCTTAGCAATTCAGATTAAGATTTAATTATATTTAAGCTAAAGTAGCATTCAAAGTAATTTCAAAGTTGAAAGCTGCACTTACGGGACAACCTTCTTCGGCGATTTTAGCATATTTCTGAAACTCTTCCTCGGAAATTCCGGGAATTTTTGCTGTTAAAGTCAATTCAGATTTTGTAATTTTTCCAACGCTAGGATCTAAAGTGATTACAGATTTTGTAGTCAATTCTTCCGGTGTAAAGCCGGCTTGAGAAAGCTCTGCGCTCAATTTCATGGTAAAACAGCCTGCATGAGCTGCTGCCAATAATTCTTCAGGGTTTGTTCCTACACCTTCTTCAAAACGGCTGCTGAAAGAATATTGAGTTTGGTTTAAGGTTGTGCTTTGTGTTGTTAAATGTCCTTTTCCTTCTTTTACGGTACCGTTCCAAACGGCTGTTGCGTTACGCTTCATAATTAATAATTTTGTTATGTTAAATTGAATATAAAAATACAAAAAAGCATGATCTCATTACTATTAAATAATTGGAATCATGCTTAATTTTAATTATAAATGTTTAATAAAATTTTTTAAAAGCTTACATCCAAACCTACATAAAAATTGGCTTTCATGATTGGTGCGTAAACCATGCCGCCATCAAAATAATTACCGAATGGATTTTTAAAATCGATGATTGCATTTTTCTGATAATAAGAAGTCAGATTTTCACCGCCAAAATAGGCTCTGATTTTTTGGTTAAAGTTTCTTGAAATCTGTGCATTCAAAACTGCATACGATTCCGAATAAGCAGGAATCTGAAATTCCGCAGGATTGCTTGTCGTATTCGGAAGCCTTTGTTTTCCGACAACATTCAACGTCGTATCAAAACTCCAGAATCCGCCTTTATTATTTTTGTTTGTTGCATAGGCTAAATTCACAAAACCTCTGTGTTTTGCCATAAATGGAATTTCTCTTCTTCCATCAATGTAATCGGCCTGAACATCGTAATATTTGTAAGCCAGCCTCACATCAAAATTCTTAAAAGGTGTAAAATCCCATTGGGTCTGAAAACTATTTGCAAAAGATTTTCCGTTCAGATTATAAAAAGTTAATTGTTGAGGCGACCGGTCTAGATCTACCAAAACCTGATCCTGGAAGTCTGTTCTGAAAAAATCTGCCACAATTGTAGATTTTTTTCCAAAGATTCTGAATTCCTGCTGTAAACTCGCGCCGTAATTCCATGCAATTTCAGGTTTTAAGCCATAAATATTTCCGCCATTCTGCAAAACTTGGATTTTACGATTTGAGGCAAAATACTGTTGGTTTTCTGCAAAAACATTAGCCGTTCTGAAACCTCTTCCAGCAGAAAGCCTTAAGATTGTTTGCGGCGTAAAATCATATTTAAAATTCAATCTGGGCGTGAATTGAGTTCCTGCCAAATTGTGAAAATCTGCTCTTGCTCCTGCAACTAAAGTATATTTTAAACCTGTTAAAGTATATTCAGCAAAAATACCGGGAACGATTTCATTTCTTTTGAAGTTATCAGTTAAATAATCTTCTTCATAACCGTCATACATGAAGCTTGCTCCGGTTTTATATTTATGATTGGTGTTTCCGATGATGCTTTCAAAAATTAAATTTGAATAATAAGTGTGCTGTTTTCCTGAATAATTCCGAAGGCCAAAAAAGCTGTCTTGCTGATGATAAACATACTGATTCATCCAGCCTAAACTTTGATAAGGTTTTCCTTTGAAAACATATCCTGTTTTGTTCCAAGCCTGAAATCTCGAAATATCAATTCCAACTCCATAAGCCGATTGCTCATCCTGGTCAATTCGTTTGTTAAAAGCAGTTTGTCCGGCAATTCTTTCATCTTTTACAAAATTAATTCCGAAATGCGAACCAAACCCAGTTTTTTCCAAATCATTGAAATTCAGCAAATAAGCAGCGTTAATTTGTGTTCCTTTTGGTCTGTCAAGAAAGCCGTCGTCATTCATGTCGGTATCCCCAAAAGTTCCGTTTCCATGAAGCAAAAATGTCTGAGTCCAGTGATCGTTGATAGGCTCGACGTGAGTGATGTTGGCTTCCGCACGCCCATTAAAATCTGAAAATAAATTCAAAGAAGTTTCCGATTTTTCAGATTGCTTAATCAATTCTGTATTGATTTGGCCTGTAATGCTTTCGTAGCCGTTTGTAACGGTGCTTCCGCCTTTTGTAAGCTGAATACTTTCGATCCATCTTCCCGGAATAAAATTTAGACCGTAAGCTGATGCCAAACCTCGAATTTCAGGCAAAAGCTCTTTCGTTAAGCTTGTATATTTTTGATCCAAACCCAACATTTTCAGTTGCTTGGTTCCCGTAACTGCGTTATTGAAAGACACATCTACCGTTGCGTTGGTCTCAAAACTTTCAGATAAATTACAGCATGCGGCCTTCAGCAATTCCTTCTTATCAATATTAAAAACCAGTCCGGCTTCTTTTTTATTAATGGAAGTTGCGGCTTTTGAAGCAGACAATTTTACTTCTGCTATTTCCGTTTCCTGATTACTTTTTGTTTGCTCAGAATCTGAATGATTATTGTGATCTTCTGATTTGTTGTGTGTTTCAACTTCCTCAAAATGTACTTTTGGATTTTTCGCGCCCATCGGAATATCTCTGTCGTAAAGGCAACATTCTGGAAGATTTTTATAAACCGAATCTGAAGATTTATACATTTCGTTGTCGTGACCAACTTCAGCAATTTTTTTAAGAATTTTATCTGCCGAAGTTTTAGAATGGTCAAAATCTAAAGAAACAGTTTGTTTTTCTGCTTCCCAGTTTGCCGAATTGGCTCCGGCATCTTTCGCTGCTTTTTCAATTCTTGCTTTACACGAACCGCAGTTTCCTTTGACGAAAAATTCGTTGTCGTTTTTGGATTGGTCATGATTTTCTGTCACAGAAGCGGTTTTCGGAGCATCTCTTTCATAATGACAGCATCCCGGAAGACTTTCGTAGGTATTATCAGAAGAACGGAATTTTTCGTTGTCATGTCCAGCTTCGGCAACTTTCTTTAAAATTTCTTCAGGAGAAATATTTTCTTTCGTTTCTAATGTAAGTGTTTGATTATCGATAGAATATCTTGCAGCGGACGCACCGGCATTTAATGCAGTTGTTTCGATTCTTTCCTTACACATTTCGCAGTTTCCCTTTACCTGGAACTGACTTTTATCGAGATTTTGAGCAAATATAAATGGTGTAAATAACAGGAATAAGCCAAGAAATATCTTGGTGATATATAATTTCATTTTGTTTAAAATTTAGATTAATTAAAAAAGATTCATTGTAATTAATGAATGATCAGAACATAATTAACCCAGTTTCGGCGGCTGCCAAATATCTTCTAAACTATCCGAAATATAAGGATCGGAATATTGAAAAAGTACGTTTTTATCAGTTTGAAATAACGATAACTCAACAAAAATTGCTTTACCGGAAAGATTTTCAACAAATGTATAGCAAGCCATGCAAGAAGAACAGCAATCATCATTGCAAGAAGATTTTTCATCTTTCTCATTGTGACTGTTATGATCTTTATCACAGCAACTGTCTGATTTAAAATCCATTTTACAGCAATTTTGCTGTGAAATTTGGGCATAGAAATTATCTTTAGGAACAAGAAAAATTCCTAGACAAAAGATAATTAATAAAACCTGCAGTTGCTTCACGCTGCAAATTTACAAAAATAAATTAAAGTGGGTCACCTACTTTTTTAGCGCAATCATGCCAAGGCTCACCATGTGCAGGGTTGTTTTTTGGTTTTGGACCTGTATTGTTGGCAACAACAGGTTGCGGAGCCGGAGTGGTCGGAACGGTTTGAGTTTGTATATTCTGCGTTGGAGCTGGTTGTGGCGCAGGCTTGCTGCTCAAAGGCTGCCCAACGGCAATGTCGCATCTATGTCCGGGCTCACCGTGTGGCGGATTCATGCCTGGTGCAGTTTTCACTTGTTTCCCTTTGTTGTCAACCATTACTTTTCCGGGGCTTACAGCATTCGGATCTATTTGGATGGTATTATTCCCATCAACCGTAATGTTTTGTGTATTGGGAGCCTGCGCAGGAGCAGTAGAGTTATTTAACGGTTGCCCGACAGGAATATCACATCGGTGACCCGGTTGTCCGTGTGCAGGATTCATTCCGTGTGCTGTTGCAGCAACTGGTGAATTATTGGGTGTGGCTGTCTGGATTCCAGCTTGATTCAATAATGACGGTTGCGGCGTATTGTTAATTGCGGCAGCTGGCTGTTGAGCGTCTGCTTCCTCTTTTATGTAAGTTGGCTTTTCGTCTTTTTTACAGGCAACAGTTAAAATTCCTGCTGTAATTATTCCTAAAAATATATTTTTCATATCAAAAACTAATCGTAAGAAACAAAATTAGCAAAACATTTTGAAATGCTTTGCTAATTTATATATTATGTTAAATATTTTATTGTTCTTTTAGTTTTTAACCAAAAGTCTGAAACCTTCACCATGAACGTTGATGATTTCTAAACCTTCGTCATCTTTCAAGAGTTTTCTCAGTTTAGCAATATACACATCCATACTTCTTGCGGTGAAATAGTTCTCCTTTTTCCAGATTTTTCTTAAGGCAAGGTCTCTTGGCATAAAGTCGTTTCTGTGAAGGCAAAGAAGCTTTAAAAGTTCGTTTTCTTTCGGTGAAAGCTTGTACTCGTTATCACCAACTCTTAATTGTCTCAGCATAGAATCAAAGAAAATATTGCTGATTTTGAACTGCTCCTGCTCCTCGTTTTCCAAAGTAGAACTTCTTTGAAGAATAGCTTTTATTTTATACAAAAGTAGTTCGGTGTCGAATGGCTTCGTGATATAATCGTCGGCTCCCAACTGGTATCCTTTCAAAATATCTTCTCTCATATTTCTTGCGGTAAGGAATATGATCGGCGTATTTTTATCAATTTTTTTCACGTCTTCGGCTAATGAAAAACCATCTTTTTTAGGCATCATTACGTCGAAAATACAGATGTCGAATTCGTTTTCTGTAAATTCTTTAAGACCCTGTTCGCCATCTGTAGCAAGCGTTACTTCGAAATTGTTTATGCTTAAATAATCCTTCAATACCGCTCCGAAACTCTGGTCGTCTTCTACTAATAATATTCTGTTACTCATAATTTTAATGATTAATAATTAAAAATAAATTTAATTGTACTTGTTTATAATATTTTGCTTTTAGTTTTAAATAATTATACCATCGGAAGTTTGATAATAAATGTGCTTCCTTTTTCTTTTTGTGAATCTACAATTACCTGGCCTTTATGGAGTTCGATAATTTTCTTCACATACGAAAGTCCTAATCCCTGACCTTTTACATTGTGAATATTTCCTGTTTCTTCTCTGAAGAATTTTTCAAAAATCTTGATTTTATTTTCGGTTTCCATTCCCATTCCTTTATCTGAAATTTCAATGACGTACCAATTGCCTTCGTTTTTGGTTTTTACTTTGATTTCAGGAGCTTCGGGAGAATATTTGTTGGCATTATCCAAAAGGTTCACAAGCATATTTGATATATGAAATTCATCAATTTTGAATGTGTATTTATCTGCGGTGAATTCTTGAGTAAGCGACCCGTTTCTCTGCGTAACTATAAGTCCAAATGATTCGGTTGTCCGTTTTATCAATTCTCTTACGTTGGTTTCTCTTAAGAATAATTTCACTTCATTTCTTTCGAGTTTTGACATATTTAGAACGTTTTCCACCTGTTTTTTCATTCTCAGATTTTCCTGTTTGATAAGACCCGAATAATATCTTACTTTTTCAGGATTTGTAGCAATTTTATCATTTGCCAAAGAATCTGTTGCAACGGAAATAGTTGCCAAAGGAGTTTTAAACTCGTGCGACATATTGTTGATAAAGTCTGTTTTTATTTCCGCAATTTTTTTCTGCCTCATCATATAATTAATGGAAATAATATAAATTCCCAAGATCGTAAGCAACGAAAGAAATGTTCCCAAAAGCATCGGCCAGTTATTCATCGCCAAAGAATATTCTTTTTTAGGAAAAACCAAGGCCAAAGTGTATAAAGTGCGATCTTTTGTGTCTGTAAACAGCGGATAAGTATACATATTGTTGTCTTTCTTATCCTGAAAAACTTTATTGACTATTTTGGTTAGCTTATTATTTTTATCAGTAACACCAAATCCGAAATTTGCGGTAATTCCCTTCATTTTCAGTTCTTTTGTAATGACGGAATCCAATATTTTTTGGTTTACTCTTTCGCCGATCGGAAGATTATTGCCATTTACTTTTACAAACTCTTTCATTCCCCAGTCACCGGTTTGAATGTCCTGATTGATTTCATTTGTAAGCTGCTCTCTTTGTGTTGTATCTCTTTTTAATTTATAAATAGCTTCATCAGTATATAAAGTGGTCAAGCTCAAAGAATCGCCTCTTTTTGTAGGAAGCTGCTTTTGGTCAATAAGGTTTTTAGCATAAATAATCTGTCTTTGAGTTCCGGAATCTTCTACCTGCTGAATGGTTGTCAAAGAAGGCTGCTTGCTGTTTGCAAGGATATTGTTCCTGAAATTTTCATAGTTTTCGTTCAGAAGTTTGTCAACTTCGATTTCAGAAACGGTTTTTGAGGTATTTTCGAGAGCGGTATATACTTTGCTGGAAAAATCCTGTTCCAAGGCGCCATAATATCCCTTGAGCCAGTAAAACTGCAACGTAACAAAGACAATCAATGAAATTGTCATAAAAACTGATATTATTGGGATGAATTTGTTATTCATTGCATATTATGATTTGTAATTACAAATGTTAAAATTAAATATTTCACGACGATATAAACAAAAAACGCGCCGAAAAATTGTGTTGGTTTTCTTAAAAACGTGTTTTTTAACATTTTTTTATAAATTCATCATTTCTTGTCTTATGAAAAGTATTGTTATCTAAGGATTTTCTAATTTTAAATAAAAATTTAATATGGAATCAAAAATTGTTTTTAATAAAGATTTTGACTCAAAAAGCATTTATGTTATGAAAATATATGATGTTGAAGTTTCAAAAGTATGGGATTATTTTACCAAATCTGAACTTATCGATCAATGGTGGGCACCAAAACCCTGGAAATGTGAAACTGTAAAAATGGATTTCGAAGAAAACGGAATCTGGCATTACGCAATGATTGGCCCGGAAGGAGAAAAAGTGTATTCTTTGGTTAAATATGGCGAAATTACCGAGCACAGAAGTTTCGACGGACTTGATGCTTTCTGCGACGAAAATCAAAAAATTGATGAAAATTTTCCGCAGACAAAATGGCTGATCGGCTTTACCGGCGTTGAAGAAGGAACGAAAGTTTCGTTTAATCTGCATTTTGAGTCGGAAGAAGACATGAAAAAACAGCTCGAAATGGGCTTTGAAGAAGGTTTTAAAACAGGCCTTAATCAATTGGAAGAGATTTTGAAAAATCAGTAATTCTTAAATTTTTTAAACCATTAAGATTATTATTAAGTTGTTGAGAATATTAAGTTTGCTTTGCGCATTAAGCTAAATCTGTGTGTTTTCATCTTAATTAAACTTAATTCCTAAATCAAATCTTAATGGTTTAAAAATAATTATATAAGGTTTTCCTCCTGAAAATAATGAACAATTGCTTTTTTCATCAGAAGCTGCTGCTCGTTTGGTTTCAGTTCGGGAAGCTTTTCTGTTTCCTCAAAATGCGGATATCCGTCTTTGTCGTAATGCGAAAATTTGAAATATCCGAAAGGTTCCAATAAACGGCAAACGGCAATATGCAAAATATTGAGCTTGTCGTCTTTGGTGTATTTCTGTTGGCCGCTTCCAAGTTCCTGAACGCCTATTAAAAATAAAATAGTATCTATTTGCGGATGTTTTTCTGTGTCAAAATTTATTACAAAAAATTCTTCAACCTTTGCCCATAATTCTGATTCTGTCATGTCAAAATGATTTTGTAGGATTATATTTTGTTTTCAAGCTTTAGTAAAAAAGCGTATTCCAATGCGTCTTCTTTCAAAGATTCAAACCTTCCGCTTGCTCCGCCGTGGCCTGCGCTCATGTCGGTTTTAAATAACAAAAGATTATTATCTGTTTTCAATTCTCTCAATTTTGCAGTCCATTTTGCAGGCTCCCAATACTGAACCTGAGAATCGTGAAAGCCGGTTGTAATCAACATATGCGGATATTCTTTTGCTTCTACATTATCGTAAGGCGAATATTCCTTCATATAATAATAATATTCTTCGTCACTTGGATTTCCCCATTCATCGTATTCCCCCGTCGTTAAAGGGATCGTGTCGTCCAACATTGTTGTCACAACATCTACAAAAGGCACCTGTGCTACAATTCCGTTGAAAAGATGCGGTTCGTAATTTACAACGGCTCCCACCAAAAGGCCGCCTGCGCTTCCGCCCATTGCGTACAAATGTTTTGAAGACGTGTAATTTTCTTTAATTAAATGTTTTCCGGCATCAATAAAGTCAAAAAAAGTATTTTTCTTAAATAGCATTTTTCCTTCTTCATACCATTCTCTGCCCAAATATTCTCCGCCCCGGATGTGAGCAATTGCATAAATAAAATTGCGGTCCAAAAGTGACAGCCTTACATTGGAAAAACTTGCATCAACGGTGTGCCCATAACTTCCGTAGCCATATAAAAGAAGAGGAGTATCTGCAGATTTTTTGGTGTCTTTATGATAAACCAGAGAAATAGGAATTTTTGCGACTCCGTCTCTTGATTCTGCCCAAATTCTTTCGGAAATATAATTTTCAGGTAAAAATTTCCCACCCAAAACTTCCTGCTGTTTCAGTAGTTTGGTGGTTTTATCTTTCATGTTATATTCGTAAGTTGAGCTTGGCTGCGTCAAAGAAGTATAACCAAAACGCAATATTTCGGTGTCAAATTCTAAATTGATGCTGATGTACGTCGTATATGTGGGATCTGAAAATATTAAATAATAAGAGTCCTGTGTTTTTTCTTCAATGATTTTGATCTGCAAAAGGCCCTTTTCTCTTTCTTCGAGAACAAGATAATCTTTAAATATTTCAAAACCTTCCAATAAAACCTCGTCACGATGCGGAATGACGTCTACCCAAAATTCCATACCGCAATTGTCGATTTTTGTTTTTACAATTTTGAAATTGGTAGCATCGTCGATATTGGTAATGATATAAAACTCGTCACCGTAATGTTCTACAGAATATTCCAGATCGTCAATTCTCGGTTGTATCACTTTTAGTTCTGCAAAAACATTATCCGAAGGCAAAAAATGGTGCTCGTCAGAGATTGTGCTTGAACTTGCAATGAAGATATATTCTAAAGATTTGGTCTTGAAAACATTCACATCAAAAGTTTCATCTTTCTCATGAAAAACCAAAACATCTTCTGAAGTATTTGTTCCCAAACGGTGCCTGAAAACTTTATAAGCACGAAGGCTTTCATCTTTTGTGACATAAAAAACATGTTCATTGTCATTTGCCCAAACGGCTTTTCCGGTTGTGTTTTCTATTGTATCGGGAAGAGTTTCGCCGGTTTTCAGGTTTTTAAAATTTAAAGTATAAATTCTTCTTCCTACATTATCAGATGAGAAAGAAGCCAATTCATTATTCGGGCTTACCGCAACATTGGCAACTTCAAAAAACTCTTCGCCTTCCGCAAGGATATTGACATCTAAAATGATCTCTTCAGGATTTTCTAAAGTTTGATATCTTCTGCAAAAAATAGGATATTCTTTTCCTTCTTCATAGCGCACGATATACCAATACTTATTGAAAAAATACGGCAGCGACTCGTCGTCTTTTTTGTATCTCGCTTTCATCTCTTCGTAAAGCTCTTCCTGAAAAGCTTCGGTATCTTTCATCATTTCATCAGCATACGCATTCTCTTCTTCAAGATATTGTAAAACTTCAGGATTTTCTCTTTCCTTCATCCAGAAATAAGGATCGGTCCTTTTATCCCCGTGAGTTTCTATTGTGTATTCTATTTTTTTTGCCTGTGGAGCTTTCATTTACTATAATTCTTATTCAAATCTAATTAAAAAAAAGCCATCTTTCCTTTTTGAAAAGACGGCTGTTATTTATTTATTGTTAAAACTATTTGTGAAGCGTTTTAACGTATTTTTCAAGTGCCATCGTCATCGACGGAGTTTCTTTTGTAGGAGCCATCAGATCTACTCTTAGACCCGCCTCTTCGGCTGCTGCTAAAGTGGTATTTCCAAAAACACCTATTTTTGTTTCATCCTGCGCAAAATCTGGGAAGTTTTGCTGCAAAGATTTGATTCCTTGTGGACTGAAAAAGATCAGCATATCGTAATCTTTAATTTTAATATCCGTTAAATCGCTGCAAACCGTTCTATACATTATTGCTCTGGTCCAGTCTATGTTGGCAGAATCCAAAGTTTTAGTAATATCCGGGCTTAATACATCGGATGAAGGCAATAGATATTTTTCAGAAGGAAATTTTTTGAATAACGGCAAAAGATCCGCAAATATTTTTTCTCCGAAGCTGATTTTTCTTTTTCTGTAAACAATATGCTTTTGAAGATAATTGGCAATCGCTTCAGACTGACAGATATATCTCATCGTATCCGGTACAGAAAATCTAAGCTCTTCTGCAAGCCTGAAATAGTGATCAATAGCATTTTTACTGGTAAAAACGATACCTGTATATTGTGTCAAATCTATTTTTTGTGTTCTTAGTTCTTTATTGTCTACCCCTTCAACGTGGATAAAAGGACGGAAATCAATCTTTATTTTTTCCTTCTTTGCAATGTCCAGGTATGGAGAAGACTCACTAGGCGCTGGTTGAGAAACCAATATAGACTTTATTCTCATCATGTACTTTTATTAAATAAATAATAACTTCCAAAGCATTAGTAAAGGTGCTATTTGGAGGGTGCAAATATACAAAAATTTATAATACCATTTTTGTGGTAATATATTGTTTCTGTGAAATAAATAGAAAAAAACCTTAAAAATAAATACGAATACAAAAAAATATAAATAGTATAAAAATGCATTATTTCTGTCAATAGGGAAATAATAGTGGGTAACACACAGGATTATTACTAAAACCGACAAAATAAAGTAGAATTTGGTGGAGGTAAAGTAGAAAATATTCCATTTTTTCCCGTCTCCGATGCTATTGTAAAATAAATAACCTAAAGCTGTCCGCAGAAAATAAAATAATGAAATTATGATTAGACAATATCCAAATTTGTTGAGCTGGTAACCAAAAAGCTGCAATTTGGCAACATATTCAGGAACGATAGGAATGTATTGTGAAACCAATACAGCCAGGCTCAATGTCGTTACACAAGACGTAATGATCCAGCTTGGAAGGTTGTTGCTCGAGTCAAAATATTTCTGTAGCAGAAAATCTCTCAGATTGGCCTCTCTTTCTATAATATTCATCATAAAAATATATAGGAAAAGACAGCCTATAAGCGTGAAGACTACCCAATCATTATTTTCAGGTATTCTTACTTGGTTGGTAAAGTTTTGTGATAACGGCAAAAGAATATTTTTTGCAAAATTATAGATTATTTTGTATAAAATAAAAAGCTTAATAAACTATCTTTGCAAATTGAAAATGAAAAAGCTCGTCATCATCCCAACATATAATGAAAAGGAAAATATTGAAAAGATAATTTCTGCAGTTTTTGCGTTAGAAAATGATTTTCATATTTTGGTGGTAGACGATTCTTCGCCCGATAAAACGGCAGATATCGTTAAAGATTTGCAGAAAAAATATCCCAATACGCTTCACTTGTCGATAAGGCAGATCAAAAACGGTTTGGGAAAGGCTTATATTCATGGTTTTAATTTGGCTTTGCAAAACAATTATGATTATATCTTTGAAATGGATGCCGATTTCTCACACAATCCCAACGATTTGCCTAAGCTTTTTGAGGCTTGTTTAAATGCAGATATGGCGGTTGGCTCGCGTTATTCAAAAGGAGTGAATGTTGTCAATTGGCCGATGGGAAGAGTTTTATTGTCATATTTTGCTTCCAGGTATGTGAGAATTATTTTAGGATTGCCTATTCATGATACGACGGCGGGTTTCGTCTGTTTTTCAAGAAAGGTTTTGGAAGAAATCGGTCTGGAAAATGTAAAACTGAAAGGCTACGGTTTTCAGATTGAAATGAAATTCAGGGCATTCAAGAAAGGCTTTAAAATTGTAGAAGTTCCTATTATTTTTACCAACAGAATTTTAGGTGAAAGTAAAATGAACGGCGGAATTATTCATGAAGCCGTGCTTGGTGTTTTAAATTTAAAATGGAAATCAATAATCAATAAATTATGAAATCGCCATTAATAATTATTTCTAAAAACAAAAAATCCGTAAAGAAGGTGATTCCATATAACCTTAAAAACATAAATATCTACATATGAAAAAGCTGATTTGCCTTTTTATGTTTTTATTTTTGGTTTCCTGCAGTGAATATATCAGCAAGCCAAAAAATATCGTAGATAAAAGTACAATGTCGGAGATTCTTGCAGATCTTGCGGTTAACGATCAGATTACTTTTACATTTCAAAATAAAAACCTAGAAAGCGGAACAAGATATATCCTTAAAAACCATAATGTGAAAGCTGATGATTTTGTAGAAAGCTATAAATATTATGTGGTAAAGGGAAAGATGAGCAAAATTGTAGAGGAAGCACAGGAAATCCTCCTGAAAAAAGATCCTAAAGCAGAAGGTTTTGTGAAAAGCAAAATGGAAAAGAATAAAAATCTTCCAACATTAGTCAGATAATATGCAGCAATTTTTTAATATAGAAAAAACTTCACAGGGAAAAGCAAGAGCAGGAGAGTTGACGACCGATCATGGCGTTGTAAAAACTCCGATCTTTATGCCTGTAGGAACTGTTGCGAGCGTAAAAACAGTTCACCAAAGAGAATTAAAAGATGATATCAAAGCCCAGATTATTTTGGGGAATACTTATCACTTGTATCTTCGCCCAGGAATGGAGGTGATGCAGGAAGCCGGAGGTTTGCACAAATTTATGAATTGGGATCTTCCGATTCTTACAGATTCAGGCGGATTTCAGGTTTTTTCACTTTCGGGAACCAGAAAAATGTCTGAAGAAGGCGTGAAATTCAAATCTCATATTGACGGAAGTGTTCATTTATTCACTCCGGAAAAATCTATGGAAATCCAAAGACAGATCGGGGCGGATATTTTTATGGCTTTTGACGAATGTGTCGCTTATCCTTGCGAATACAATCAGGTAAAAGCTTCCATGGAAATGACTCATCGCTGGTTGAAAAGATGTATTGACTGGAATGAAAAAAATCCTGAATTATACGGTCACAAGCAACGATTTTTCCCTATTGTTCAAGGTTCTACGTATTCAGATTTAAGAAAAATTTCTGCCGAAGTTATTGCAGAAGCTGGCGCTGAAGGAAATGCAATCGGCGGACTTTCTGTTGGCGAACCGGAAGAGGAAATGTACAGAATTACCGATGAGGTGACCGATATTTTACCAAAAGATAAGCCAAGATATTTGATGGGCGTTGGTACTCCGTGGAATATTCTGGAATCTATCGGATTGGGAATTGATATGATGGATTGTGTGATGCCTACAAGAAATGCCAGAAATGCAATGCTTTTCACATGGCAAGGCGTGATGAATCTTAAAAATGAAAAGTGGAAGAAAGATTTTTCGCCTTTGGATGAGTTTGGGACAAGTTTTGTAGATCAGGAATATTCAAAAGCTTATGTACGTCATTTGTTCGTATCAAAAGAATATTTGGCAAAACAGATTGCTTCTATTCATAATCTTGCTTTTTATCTGGATTTGGTAAAAGTCGCAAGAGAGCATATTTTAGCAGGAGATTTTTATGAATGGAAAAAATCTGTTGATCCTGTTTTAAGACAAAGACTTTAATAAATGTTTAAAATTGTAGATAAATATATCGTAAAAAAATACCTTGGAACTTTTGGTTTCATGTTGATATTGCTGTCTATAGTTGTTTTGGTGATTGATGTTCAGCAGAAAATTCCGCGTATAGAAAGAGCTACAGAAATTGATCCTAAACTTGATTTAAGCTACTTTTTAGTTCACTTTTATCCTTTTTGGATTATTAATCTGGTTGTTACCTTTTTAGCGATTTTGGTATTTATATCGGTAATTTATTTTACTTCAAGAATGGCAAATAATACTGAAATTGTGGCAATTATCAGTAGCGGAGCAAGCTTTCACAGGTTTGCAAAGCCTTATTTGCTAACTTCTTTGCTTATTGCGGTGATTTCTCTTGTGGTCAACCATTTCGTTTTGCCTTGGGCAAATATTAAAAAAAATGAGCTCGAAGCCTATACTTACAATGCGACCAATAAAGACAAGATATTAGGCACAGCTCCCGTTTCTGCGCAGTTGAGCAAAACGGAATATATATTTATCAATTCCTGGAACAAAAAGGAAAAAAGAGGCTACGGATTTGTTTATCAGAAGTTTGATAAAAACCGGAAAATGATTTATGAGCTTAAAGCCAATGATGCGTATTGGGATCCTGCAAAAAAGCAGTTTGTGCTTAATAGTTATCTTGAAAAGACGATTAATAAGGATGATTCCGAAAAGCTTGGGCAAAATTTTGAGCTTAGAAAAAGTTTTGGACAGGCTCCTGAAGAATTGTTTCCCAACGAACTTTTGGGACAGAATAAAACGACTCCCGAGCTTGTAAAATTTATCGACAGAGAAAAAGAAAAAGGAAACAGCAACTTGAATACGCATCTTAATGAGCTTTATCAGCGAACCTCGATGCCTGTTTCGATCATTCTGTTGACGTTTTTAGCGCTTTCATTATCTTCTCAAAAGAAACGTGGCGGACTTGGAATCAATCTGGCGATTGGGATTTCTTTGGCCTTTGTATTCGTTTTTTCCTTTGAAGCCTTAAAAGTGGTTTCAGAAAACAAAAGCATGTCTCCGGCATTGGCGATGTGGTTTCCCAACATTATATTTTTCCCGATTACCTTGATTTTGTATATTAAAAGAGCCAATCAATAAAGCAGTTTTACTTCTTTATGATAAAAAGAACGTGTTCCGTTTTCCAGTTCGATCACTAATTCTCCATTTTTATCGGCAGATTTTATGATGCCATTTTGTCGCTTATCGTCGATTTCAAAAACTGAAATTTCGTTTTTCCTAAATAAATTTAAATTAAATTGGTTTAAAATTTCCTTTTCAGACGGAAAGTTTTCGAGCTTTTCGATTATAAAATTGTGAAGTCCTTTTGTGAAATCTTTAAGTTCAAATTGTTTCCCTGTTTGCGTTAAAATGGATCCTGCATTAGAAATCTTATCAAATTTTTCCTGTAAAATATTGATTCCCGCTCCAATGATAAAGTAGTTTTCGCTATTGATTTTTTTCTTTTCGATCAGAATTCCGGCTATTTTTTTATTTTTAAGAATAATATCGTTTGGCCATTTTATCTTTACGAGGTTTTCAGTCATTTTGGCAATATATTGTTGTATGCATATTGCGGTATAATAATTGAACAGAAAGTCGGTGAGCGCAACGGATGATGTTTTTACAGCTAATGTGTAAGCCAAGTTCTGTTCAGGAACAAAACTCCACGAATTACCGTATTGTCCCCTTCCTTTTTTTTGATTAAAAGTGTAAAGGCCAGTAAAATTTGTATTTGGATAAAGTAAAACCTGAGATATTTCGTCATTAGTTGAAGAACACTCTTTTAGGTAAAATAGTTCGCTCATTTAAGAAAACTTTAAGACATTAAGGCTCTAAAAGTAAGGCTAAAGTAAAAGAAAAACAATAAATTTGCAGATTATAGTATATTTTAATGAATAAGACAGCAGAAAAGCAAGCGCTAATAGATAAAATTGTAGAAGCAATCCAAGATGTGAAAGGGGAAGATATCATGATTTTTGATCTTTCAAACATTGAAAACTCGGTAGCAGAAACATTTATAATATGTAGTGGAAACTCAAATACACAAGTTTCAGCATTAGCAGGAAGTGTAGAAAAAAAAGTAAGAAACGAGCTTCAGGACAGACCTTGGCATGTAGAAGGTACCGAAAACGCCATGTGGGTTTTGGTAGATTATGTGACAGTAGTGGTGCATATTTTCCAGAAGCAGGTAAGGGAATATTATGATATTGAAGAACTTTGGGGTGATGCAATAATCACCAAAATAGAAAATGAAATATAAAAACTTTAAAAGTAATAAATGAATAATAAAGGATTTAACTGGTTTTTTCCGATTGCGATAATAGCTCTTTTGTTATTTTTTGTCTCAAATTTTTTTGGAGATAACAACGCAAAATCTATCGATGAAGATGCTTTCTTCAGAGAAATGCAGACGGGGAAAGTTCAGAATGTATTGATTGATAAACAGGCCCAGAAAGCTGATGTTTTTTTAACACAAGCTGCAAAAGCGGCGACAGTAAAAAAAGAAGATAAAACAAACAATCCTTTTTCAAATCTGAGCATGGCTTCAAAGGCAGATTACAGCCTTAAATACGGAGATTTACAGCTCTTTTTAGAAAAATTTGAAACAATAAAAAAAGATAATCCGACTATAAAAACTTCTAAAGATTATGCAGAAGGAAAAAGTCCGTTCACGGAAATTTTATTCTCCGCATTGATCTGGATCGCTATTTTAGGATTATTCTACTTCATTCTTTTCAGAAAGATGGGAGGTGGTGGAGGTCCTGGAGGACAAATATTCTCTATAGGTAAATCTAAAGCCAAACTTTTTGACGAGAAAGAAAAAATTCAGACAACATTCAAGGACGTTGCAGGATTAGAAGGTGCTAAAGAAGAAGTTCAGGAAGTGGTAGATTTCTTGAAAAACTCAGAAAAATACACAAGATTAGGAGGGAAAATACCGAAAGGTGTTCTTTTGGTAGGGCCTCCGGGAACAGGTAAAACCTTGTTGGCAAAAGCTGTTGCAGGTGAAGCTAAAGTTCCGTTTTTCTCTTTATCCGGTTCAGATTTCGTGGAAATGTTTGTAGGAGTAGGAGCGTCAAGAGTAAGAGATTTATTTGCTCAGGCAAAAGCTAAATCTCCGGCAATTATTTTTATTGATGAAATTGATGCTATCGGCCGTGCAAGAGGAAAAAACAATTTTTCGGGTGGAAATGACGAAAGAGAAAATACATTGAATCAGTTGCTTACCGAAATGGATGGTTTTGGAACCGATGTGAATGTAATCGTAATGGCGGCAACCAACCGGGCAGATATATTAGATAAAGCATTAATGAGAGCGGGTCGTTTTGACCGTTCGGTTTATGTAGACCTTCCGGAATTACACGAAAGAAGAGAGATCTTCGATGTGCATTTGAAGAAGATCAAGCTTGATGATACGGTAGACAGAGATTTCTTGGCAAAACAGACACCTGGATTTAGTGGAGCTGATATTGCAAATGTCTGTAACGAAGCGGCTTTAATTGCAGCAAGAAACAGCCATGAATCGGTAAACAAACAGGATTTCCTAGATGCTGTTGATAGAATCATCGGTGGTCTTGAAAAGAAAAACATGGCGATAAAACCGTCAGAGAAGAAAAGAGTAGCTTTCCATGAAGCAGGCCACGCAACAATCAGCTGGTTGGTAGAGCATGCATCTCCGCTGTTGAAGGTTACAATCGTGCCAAGAGGCCGTTCTTTAGGTGCTGCTTGGTATCTTCCGGAAGAAAGACAATTGACAACTACCGAGCAGATGCTTGACGAAATGTGTGCTACTTTAGGAGGTAGAGCTGCAGAGCAGGTTATCTTTAATAATATTTCGACGGGTGCGCTTTCGGATCTGGAAACGGTTACGAAAAGAGCTCAGGCGATGGTTACGATCTACGGATTGAGTCCAAATATTGGTAACATTTCTTATTACGACAGTTCGGGGCAGTCAGAATATAACTTTGGAAAACCTTATTCTGAGGCAACTGCTTCAAAAATAGATTCAGAGATCAAAACAATTATCGAGCATCAGTATGAAAGAGCGGTAAAGATTCTTACCGAAAACAAAGATAAACTGAATGCTTTGGCGAAAAAACTTCTTGAAAAAGAGGTGATATTCCGCGAAGATCTTGAAGAGATATTTGGTAAAAGAGCATGGGATCCCGAATTAACGGAAAGACCAGTAACTAATACTATTGCGACGACTATTCCGATACACGAAAAAGAAGAAGAAAGTGAAACTCAGGCTCCTGAAAGCCCGACGCAGCTATAAAAATCTTCACAATAAATAAAACAAAACCCGGTAACTTTAAAATTGCCGGGTTTTTTCATAATTAACCGTACATTTTTAGAATCATTATGATTAATTTTCTATTTTTGTATTGAATTGACTAAAATACATTTAAGTTGAGTTTATTTAAAAGAATTGTAAGCAAACTAACCAATCAGCCGGAGGAAGACGACAAACAAAGTCTGGAGAAGCTAGGAGATTCGCTCAAGAATGCGGATCTCGATTATAAGTTTGCCCAATTATTTACACATTCCGGAGGCTTTTTTAATTATTGTGCTGATGAGGCGGAAGCCTTGCAGACATTGAATCAAATCCTGAAAATAGAAAATGTAAACTCTGTTTTTTGTTGTGATAAAGATCTTCAGAATTTTTTGAATGTTGTAAAGATTCCTTACACATCACAACTTGAATTGTCGAATGACGCAGCATTTATCACCTGCGAATACCTTATTGCATACGACGGAAGAATAATGCTTTCGCACAATAATATCCTGCATTATCATTCTTCGAGGCTGCCTTCGAAAATCATCATCATGGCCAATGTTTCCCAGATTGTCAATAATCTAAACGATGCAATGGGAAAAATAAAACGCAGCGGAAATATAAAAAACCTTACCTCTATCAGCGGAAATCATTCTAAGCTGGATACTGCGGCTAATAACAGCGCCAAACTGTTTTTACTGTTATTGGAAGATTAGCATCAAATTCTAAATTTTAAATTTTGGACAAAAACCTTATTCAGAGAACCATTTCGGGGATTGTTTATATCGCAGTCATTATTCTCTGTACCACACCTTTCGGCGCTCAGCTCATTGATCAGATTTCTCCGGGGCTCATCAAGCAGCAATATTTGTATTACGGTTTAATAAGCTTTCTTTTGCTCGTCGGAACCTGGGAATGCATTAAAATAATGAAATTCGGGAACGGCTATGAAAAGTGGATTGTTTTTCCGGTCGTACTGATCATCTTTTATATGTTTTCTAAAAGATATTTCTATCACGATTTTTTCTTTAATTTCCGGCTGACAGAAATATTGGGGCTTTCCCTGATCGTGATTGCGGTAGTTACTTTGTTTAAATTCACCAGCGAGCTCTATTTAGACAGCGGAAAACTTATTTTCACGGTTATTTATGTGGCTCTTCCGTTTTCTTTTGCTTTAGGGTTGCCTAAATATTCCACTTACGAAAATACGTTTTCTTATGAGGTGATCTTCCTTTTCATTTTAATATGGAGCAGCGATACCTTTGCGTATCTGGCAGGAAAATTATTCGGAAAACATAAAATGGCTCCCAAAATATCTCCAAAAAAAACATGGGAAGGATATGCGGGTGGAGTGATTTTAACTTTAATCTTATCTTATTTTGTTGAGCAATACCAGCCGCAGCTTCGCGGTAACTGGATGGTTGTAGGTTTTCTGATCGCAGCATTTGCGCCTTTGGGAGATTTGGTAGAAAGCCAGCTGAAAAGAACTTTCGGCGTCAAAGATAGCGGAAATATCATTCCCGGACATGGCGGAGTATTAGATCGTTTGGATAGTTTTTTAATCTGCGTTCCTGTCGTATATTTGTACTTTATTTTAGAAAGATTTATTTAAACTTATAAAGACGTCTTTAATCCGTGATTACATAAAGATTATGCGATTACAAAGACAAAAAAACAATTAATATCACCTATGAAATTACATAAAGAATCGAAAGGAACAATCGTGGTGGCAACGATACTTTTTGCAATCGTTGCAGCAGTATCGATCTATTTCCTTGAAATATGGTCATTGCTGATCATCATGCCGTTGCTGATTATCTACAGTTTGGTGTTTTGGTTTTTCAGAGTTCCCAATCGTGACATCCTTGATCATAAAGAAAATGTAATTGCTCCCGTAGACGGAAAAGTAGTGATGATAAAAGAGGTTGAAGAAACTGAGTTTTTGAAAGAAAAAGCAATTCAGGTTTCAATCTTTATGTCGCCGTTGAATGTACATATATGCAGGTTTCCGGTTTCGGGAAATGTAATTTATAAAAAATATCACCCCGGAAAATATCTGGTAGCATGGCACGAAAAATCTTCTACCGAAAACGAAAGAACAACGATTGCCGTTGAAAGCATGACGCATCATAAGGTTGTTTTCAGACAGATTGCAGGTTATGTGGCAAGAAGGATTGTTTTCTATTGTAAAGAAGGCGATATGGCGAAAGCAGGCCATGAGTTCGGATTCATCAAATTTGGGTCAAGAATGGATATTTTCTTACCGCTGGATACAGAAATCATCTGTAAAATAGGAGATAAAACTAAAGGCGGACTGGATGTGATCGCTAGAATGAAAGAATAATATGATTATTAAACATAATTACAAAAGAGAAGGCAGAAATGCTTTCTCTTTTTATATTAATCCTTGCTATGTCTATCGGAATACCGTCTGTATGACAAGGAATATGATCTGTCATTTCGGAATATCGTCCGGCTTTGGTCATGTATCAGAGTTAGTGATAATATCATTTTTATTTATAACTTACTGAAAACCAATAGAAATAAAAAAGAATATAACAATATAACAAAGGTATCTTAACCCTACTCTTGTTGTTTTCGTCTAAAAAAGGATATTTAAAAAGCTGAGAATCATTTCTCGTGTATCAAAGTTAGTGATGGAAGAAAATAGCGATTATTATTAGGAAATGCAAGGGTTTCTTACGGAAGAAACAGCGGTAATGTATCAGATTTAGTGATAAGCATTATTCGACAGCTTAACTTATTGAAAATCAAATAAAATTTGATAACAAAATAATTCAAAACAAGAGTAGGTATTCCCTATTCTTGTTATTTTTATTGAAAAAAGGATATCTAAATAACTGAGAGTCATTCCTAATGCATCAGATTTAGTGATGAAAAAAATTGAGATTTTTATTAAATGAAAAAAGAGTTTAGAGAAACAATACAGATGTTTTTGAAATTAAGCAGTCCGTATAAGGTCACCCGATCATAAAAAAGTAATTAAACTGATGCTTAAGCTTTAATATATTTTTTCACTTCATCAATCATCTTCAAAATAAAATCTACAGGCAAATCTTTTTCCATATCGATCAGAAGAATCTTAAACTTCTTTCTGCCTTCCTGAATCAGCTCTAGGTAATCTAAACGATCACCGTGATAAAAGCTCACATAATGCTTTTTGTATTTTTTGCTGTAATACAAATAACAAAGCATCTTCTTTTTATATTTAAAAAATGGAAGTCCGAAACTCAATGTTTCTGTAATGTTTTCAGGATCAGATTCTAATATTTTCTTTCTTAAAAACAAAAGAGTACTTCTTTCAGGCTCTTCGATTCTGTAGAAATACTCTTGTATAAGATTCATTTAAAACGAATTAAGGTTTAATCAAAATTCTGAAGCTCAACCAGTTTATGATAAACGCCACGGTTTGCAATAAGCTCGTGGTGAGTGCCTTGTTCTACAATATCACCTTTCTCCATTACCACGATCCAGTCGGCTTTCTGAATGGTTGAAAGTCGATGCGCAATGACTAATGAAGTTCTGTTTTCCATCATTTTTTCAAGAGCATCCTGCACAAATTTTTCAGATTCTGTATCTAAAGCTGAAGTTGCTTCGTCCAAAATCATAATCGGCGGATTTTTAAGAACCGCTCTCGCGATGGAAACCCTTTGCTTTTGTCCGCCCGAAAGCTTTCCTCCATCATCACCAATATTCGTATCATAACCATTTGGAAGTTGTGAGATAAAGGTGTCTGCATTGGCGATTTTTGCAGCTTCAATCACTTCTTCTCTTGAAGCTTCAGGTTTACCCATCATAATGTTGTTGTAAACCGTATCGTTGAATAAAACAGATTCCTGAGTTACCATTCCCAATAATTTTCTGTATTCTTCGAGTTTTAAATGTTTGATGTTGGTTTTGTCGATTAAAATTTCACCTTCCGAAACATCGTAAAATCTTGCTAAAAGATTGGCAATAGTCGTTTTTCCGCTTCCGCTTTGACCAACTAAAGCGACTGTTTTCCCTTTCGGAATTGTAAGGTTGAAATTTTTCAGGATCAAATTAGACTTATCATAATAAAAACCAATATCTTTAAATTCAATATGAGCATCAAGATTTGAGATTGAAACAGGCTCGGATATTTCTTCGATTTTCACATCTGCATCAAGAATTTCCAAAACTCTTTTTAAAGAAGCTTCCCCTTTCTGAACATTAGAAATTGAGGTGGATAAACTTTTCATAGGAGGCAGAATCTGGAAAAAAATCCCTAAAAAGACTAAGAAATCAGCAGGAGAAATGCTTTGTTCTACAATGATCTGTTTTCCGCCGTACCATGCAATGATTAAAAATGTTACCGAACCTAAAAATTCGCTCATCGGCGATGCCAGTTCTTTTTTTCTTCCTAATCTTATCGAGCTGTTAATCCATCTTTGCATAGACTGCATAAAACGGTTGTCCATTATCTTTTCTGCATTAAAAATCTTGATCACTTTTGACGATTTCAATGTTTCGTCTACAATGGAAAATATGGTTCCCATTTCATTCTGAGCTTCATGAGAATCTTTTTTCAAGCTTTTTCCGATGAGTGCGATCAATGTTCCCATTACAGGTAAAACCAAAAGTGAGAAAAGCGTCATTTCGGGGCTTAAGAAAAATAAAGTTACCAATGTGCTGATCAACATAAACGGAGCATTGATAAGGTCTACAAGACTTCCTAAAATACTGCCTTCTACATCGCCTACATCATTTGACATACGAGACATCATATCACCTTTTCTGCTTTCGGTAAAAAATGAAACAGGCAAAGAAAGGATCTTGCGGTACATTGCACCACGAAGGTCTTTAGTAACGCCAACACGATAATTGATTAATAAATATGAGCCTAAATATCTGAAAATATTTCTCAGCAAAAACATGAAGGCGGTAATGACACAAAGCCAGGCGAGTACATTCAGCGAGCCATATTCTGTTACTAAACTCTGAACGTAATAATTTGAATATTCTTTTAAATATGAAAAGAAATCTATAATTTCTCCCGAGTAAACAGGTGGCGATGTGTATTTTTCAGGTTTTATGGTTCCGAAAAGCATTCCCAATACAGGCAAGATTGTTCCTAAAGAAGCGATCTGAAACAGAGAATACATCAAGTTGAAGAATAAGCTTCCGTAGATGAATTTCTGATGCGGTTTTGCAAACTTCAGTATTTTTTTATATTCGTTCATTCATTAAAATTGGATAGCAAAATTAATTAAAATATAATGATAAGACGTTCTTTAATTGAAGTTTACTTTATCATTATACTTCGGATTGAAGTTTTTTGGACTTAATTTCTCTAAAGTTTTTCCAAAATTGTTGATAAGCTGGGTAAGATTGTCAAAATCAACAACGCTCACATCGTCATTTACCTGATGATAATGCTTTATTTTACTCATGTCGGCTGTAGAAATAGAATGTGCAATGATTTTCTTTTTAACAAAACTCACATTATCCGATCTGTAAAATAATTGCTCCTGCGCATAAGGATCGGGATGTATTCTTAATTCGTTTGCTGCATTTTGGTTAAACAATTCGTCAAGGTCAGAAAATTCATCTCCTGTAATGAAAACTGCATTTTTCCCAAATTCGGATTCTGTGGCCACCATTTCAAAATTGAAAAGTGCAGAAAGATTATTGTAAACTTTATCTAAATTTTTGTCTTCGGCAATAGCCATTGAGCCCAGCATTCCTTTTTCCTCACCATTAAATGCTATGAAAACCATAGAGAATTCAGGCTTTTTATTTTTAAAATAATCTGCAATTCCTACCAAAGTTGTGATTCCGCTTGCATCGTCGTCGGCACCGTTGTAGATATTGTCGCCACTTTTTTTATTGGTTCCGATATGATCAAAATGCCCTGAAAATCCTAAATATTTTTCGGATGCACCTTTTTTGATTCCACAGACATTGTAAGCTGTTTTTCCTTTATAATTGAATGGAACCAAATAAGAATTTCCGGTGCAATATTCTAGATTATTTTCTTTAAAAAGCTTAGCAATATAGTTTGCGGCATTATCGTTTTCCGGAGTTCCTATTTCACGGCCTTTCATTTCGTCTGATGCCAATGTTGAAAGAATATCGGTGATTTTTTCCTTCGAAACTTCCTGAGCTAAAGTGTACATCGAAAAAAGTGATAAAATAAAGAAGGTTATTTTTTTCATTTTAGATTAAATTTAAATAATCTGTCGCAGTTTAAACGGAAATGTTGCATCAAATCTTATAAATTTAATTTTTAGTTCCCACAGATTTCATGATTTGTTTATATTAATATGTATTTTTCATAAATAAATGCAAATGGCTGTATCAATCTGTAAGTTTAGAAAATAAAAAACAGCTTCTAAAAAGAAGCTGTTCTCTCTCAAAAAAATCATTGTAAGGTTATCGGAGTCTGTCTACAGATTTTACGAGCCTCTCATCTTTCTTGATGAAAACATTTGCCAGAAGCAAACATATCACCGCAACAGACGGGAAAACCGGCTCAATACCCTTCTCAGGAAAATCTATTCCTCCGGATAAGTTTTGCAGCCAATACGCCAATATACCAATCAACAAAGCGTTTATAAAAATGCTGATATTATTCAGCATGATCTGTCTTTTTCTGTTTTTAAAACTAAATAAACTGAAAGCTCCCAACAAAACTAAAACAGCTGATGAAATGTCAATAATCGGAAAGCTTCCGAAAACATCCACATCTTCTCCTGTAATAAATAAGAAAACTGCTGCTAAAACCGACAGCAAAATCCAGATTGTCTGTATTCTTTGTAACATAAAGTTTTAAATTCACAGCAAAAATAACATAAATTTTGCACAATTCAAAAATAAGTGTAGATTTGCAATATACAATGTACTTGAAAACAAAAGTCACCGGACTTACTTTTCTTACTCACAACTAATTACATTTTTACATAAAATATGTTTAACATAGAAACGTTAAGGTCAAAATCCATTTCGGAATTGACTAAAATCTTGAAAGATTTGGGCGTTAAAGTTGCAAGAAACAGCACAGATAATGATAAAATCTTTGCTATTCTTGATTTTCAGGCTTCCAATCCAAAAATTTCAAAAGATTATTTTAACACCACTGAAACAAGTGCCGAAGCTGAAGAGAAACCTTCCCCAACTGAAAAAGTGGTGAAAGCTACTCCTAAAAGAGCCACACCCAAAAAAGCAACAAAACCTAAAGTTGCCACCGAAACTTCCGCAGAAGTAGAACCCGCTAAACCCAATGAGAATTCTGAAGACAAAGAAGTTATTGCAGAAGCGATTGTAAAGGAACCTGCAAAAGGAGCTGTAGAAGAAAGATCTTCAAACAATGCTTCCAAACAAAAAAGAAGGAGAGTTTCCTCCGATACAAACAATCCTGAAATTCAGGAAAAGGAAAAGACAGAAGCTCCAGTAAATACAGATTCTCAGCCTGCTCAGGCAAAAGAAGAAAGGCCTAAAAGACCTCAACAAGGCCAGCCTCAAAATCAAAAAGGGCAAAATCATCCACAACAGAACAGTGGAAATCCTCAAAACAGAAATCAGAATCCCAACCAGAACCAAAACCCTAACCAGAATCAGAACAGAAATTCTGAAAGGCAGGAAGAAAACGAATCTCGAAAAGAGTTCAATTTCGACGGAATGGTAAGCATTGAAGGAGTTTTAGAGATTTTACCGGATAATTACGGATTTTTGCGTTCTTCGGACTTTAGCTATATTTCTTCACCGGATGATGTGTATGTTTCAACTGCGCAGATCAGAAATTTTGGTTTAAAAACCGGAGATACCGTAAAGGGTATTGTAAGATTGCCAAAAGAAGGAGAGAAATATTTTTCTTTATTAAAACCACTTGAAGTCAACGGACGTGATCTTGCATTTATCAAAGATCGTGTCGCTTTTGAATATTTAACACCACTTTTCCCTGAAGAGAAATTCAATCTTACCGGAGATAATTCTACAATGTCTACAAGAATTGTCGATTTATTTGCGCCGATCGGAAAAGGACAAAGAGCAATGATTGTTGCGCAGCCCAAAACGGGTAAAACAATGTTGCTGAAAGATATTGCTAATTCTATTGCAGCAAATCACCCGGAAGTTTATATGATGGTGCTTTTGATCGACGAACGTCCTGAAGAAGTTACCGATATGGAAAGAAGCGTAAATGCGGAAGTAATCGCTTCTACATTCGATGAGGCGGCAGATAAGCATGTGAAAGTTGCCAATTTAGTTTTAGCAAAAGCTCAACGAATGGTCGAATGCGGGCATGATGTTGTGATTTTATTAGATTCTATTACAAGATTGGCAAGAGCTTACAATACGGTAACGCCGGCATCAGGAAAAGTACTTTCCGGAGGTGTGGATGCCAACGCTTTGCACAAACCGAAAAGATTTTTTGGTGCTGCTAGAAAAATTGAAAACGGAGGTTCGTTGACAATTATTGCAACCGCATTGATTGATACAGGCTCTAAAATGGATGAAGTTATTTTTGAAGAATTCAAAGGTACCGGAAACATGGAACTTCAGCTAGACAGAAAAATTGCCAACAGAAGAATTTATCCTGCGATCGATCTTGTATCTTCAAGCACAAGAAGGGATGATTTACTTTTAGATGAAACAACTTCGCAGAGAATGTGGATTTTCAGAAAGTATCTTTCAGAAATGAACCCTATCGAAGCAATGGAATTTGTAAATAAAAATATCAGAGGAACTTTAAACAATGAGGAATTCCTGATGTCGATGAATAAATAAGATATTCGTTAATATTGTTGAAAGAGCACAGATGTTTTTAATCTGTGCTCTTTTATTTTATCTAATCAAACTATCAATGTTAAAGATTTATTAAAATAATCTGTAATTGTTGATATTGGCTTAAATATTGGCTAAATTTGGGTTATAACATTAAAAATTAAAATTATGTCATTTGAACTACCAAAACTAGGATATGCTTACGATGCATTAGAGCCGACTATTGATGCGAAAACAATGGAGATTCACCATACAAAGCATCACCAAGCTTATATCGATAATTTAAATAAAGCGATTGAAGGAACAGACCTTAGCGCACTTACAATTGAAGAAATCTGCAAAAACGGTGTTGAAAAAGCAGCAATAAGAAATAATGGTGGCGGACATTACAACCATTCTTTATTCTGGGAAATTTTAACTCCAGGCGGAAGCAAAGAGCCTGTAGGAAGTGTAAAAGCTGCAATTGAAAATTATGGAGGCTTCGAAAAATTCAAAAATGATTTTTCTGATGCTGCAAAAACAAGATTCGGGTCTGGATGGGCTTGGCTTGTTAAGAATGAAGACGGATCTGTATCTGTAACTTCCACGGCAAACCAAGATAATCCTTTAATGCCTGTTTCAGATGTAAAAGGAACACCTGTTTTAGGTTTGGATGTTTGGGAGCACGCTTATTATTTAAATTACCAAAACAGAAGGCCTGATTATGTTTCTGCTTTCTTTGAAGTGGTAAACTGGGATAAAGTTGAGGAATTATTCAACAAATAATTGTAAGCTATTATAAAATAAAAAAGGTTCAGAATTTTCTGAACCTTTTTTGTATCATCTAATCGCATCAGCTGCGCCAAGCCCATTCATGCGTAATCTGTATTTCCAATTGACATAAGCAAAAACCTGATATAATTTATACTCAAATTTAATTCCGTATTTTTCTTTGGGATCATAATCAATAGAGGATTCTATAACGTTACGATATCTTCCAGAATGATAATAAGAGTTCCATTCAGTTACCAGCATTGTATTTCTGCTTTTGAGATGAGATTCAGAATATTGACTTATTGGTCTTGCAACAGCATTCAAAAAGTAATCAAACTGTGTATCAATTACAGTAAGTTCCCATTCTCCGTCATCATTTTTAGAAGGATACATAACAGATTCTTCCTTATTCTTTGTTGACTGTGCAATACAACTTACAGTAGCAAAAGCAAGAATTATAATTAAAATTAACTTTTTCATGATAATAAAGTTATAAAAAAATATATCAAAATAGTGATCTTGAATTTACGGCTCTTTCTGTACAATCACAAAAGCCGGGAAGTGATCGCTGTAACCGCCTGTAAATTTGTCGCCGTCCCAAGATCGAAAAGGGTAACCTTTGTAATTTCCTTCTTTGTTGATCATATAAGCAGGAGCATAAATTTCAGTTTTAAATACAGAATATTGTTTAGGATCTTCATTTAAAACCAAGTTTTTAGATACAATGATCTGATCAAAAAGATTCCCTGAATCACGATATGCCAAAGAAGCAACCCCTTTTTTATATAATGGATACATCAAATTCAGATATGGATTTTTATCATTTAAATCTTTAGTTGAAGCAGCCGCTCTTAAATAATTTTTCAGACTTGCGTTTACAGGATCATCATTGAAATCTCCCATTGCAAAGAGCTTTGTAGAAGGATCTGCTGTTCTTATACTGTCCATTTGTTGTTTCAGCAAAACTGCGGCAGCATTTCTTTTGGGTAATGAAACTGCTTCGCCACCTCTTCTTGAAGGCCAGTGATTCATAAAAAATGCTACTTTTTCGTTATCCAAGAAACCTGTAACTACCAGAATGTCTCTTGTGTATTCTCTTTTTCCTTCCGAATTGTAAATTTTCAGCTCTTTTTTTAAAGAATTGGTTACCGTAAATCTCCTTTTCTGGTAAATAAGCGCAACATCAATTCCTCTATAATCGAAAGAATTGTAATGTATAATTCCGTAATCATATCTGGCTAAAGCCGGTTGCTTGATCAGATCTTGAATTACCTGTCTGTTTTCAACCTCGATAAGGCCTACAACAACAGGAGCTGATTTTGTGTATTGAGAGCCGATTTCTGCAATTACTTTTGCAGTATTTTCCAGCTTTTTCCGGTAGATTTTTGTATTGTAGTTTTTTGCGCTTTCTGGTGTGAATTCTTCTGAGCCGCTTTGATATCTTACTACTTTTTTACCTATCAAAAACTCATTACCCCATTGCCCTTCATATTTTTCTGCTTCAAGATATTTAATGGAATCAAAAGAAATACTTCTATGAAATGCAGGATTGGTCTTGTCTTTTGTCCCGTCTATATAATCAGCCGAACGAATGGTGTCCCAAAGGTTTTCAACATTTAGAAATCCTACAGCAGCAACTTTCTTCAATTTCCCGTGCTGTGCAAAAATTAATGTCGAAAATATAATAGTTAACAAACATGAAAATTTCTTCATCTTAAAAATTGTTTAATTGCAATTTACTTATTTTTAAATTGTTTATTTTAACTTTTTATTATTTTTAATTGAATATTTTACTCTTTTTGTTTAATATTACAATAATTTAATAACCTTAATTAAATTTAGGTTTAAAAAAACAAAATTAGCATTAGCCGAATTTGTGGTTTTAAGCATTTTCATTAAAAAACTAGATGAAGAAAATAAATAAACTATGATTAAAAAATTATCATTAGTCTTTTCATTTACTTTGCTTCCTGCATCATTTTATTTTGCGCAAACGACTGTATTTGCGTACCTTAAAGATGCTCACGGGAAACCTGTAGAGAATGCGGAAGTAGATGTAAAAGACAGCGAGAATGATGTGTCGGCGGATAAGATCGGATATTTCCAGCTTGTCGATTTGATGCCGGGACATTACCAGCTGGTGATTACAAAGCCCAATTACGAAACAAAAGTAATGGAATTTGATGTCTCCGCTGATAAAAAGAAAAAAGATTTAGGTATAATCACGCTGTATTCAAGTCTTACCGGCGCAGATCAGGGATTGGCAATCATTGAAACTGAAAATGATGAGGATAACAGCAACCAAGCTTCGACCGTTGGTTTACTACAGTCTTCGCAGGATGTATTCAGCAGGATTGCAGCGTTTGACCTAGGCTTTTATTGGTTCCGGCCGAGAGGAATCGATGGCAGAATGGGAGAGACGATGCTCAATGGAGTGTCGATGATAAAGTCGGATAACGGGAATGTAGATTTTGGGAACTGGGGCGGTCTTAATGAAATTACCAGATATCCCGAAATCTCACAAAACCATGCCCCGTCTGAATATGCTTTTGGCGGAAACAGTTCGGTTATTTATAAAAATACCAAAGCAAGCGAATACAGAAAAGGCTTTCAGTTTACACAATCTCTTACCAACAGAAATTACAGAAACAGAACGTCTTTAAGATACAGTTCCGAGATGAACAGTAAAGGTTGGGCGTTTACCGTGATGGGAGCCAGAAGATGGTCAGGGGAAGGCATTCAGGAAGGAACTTTTTATGATGCTTACGGAGCTTATTTAGGGGTTGAGAAAAAGTTTAATGACAAGCATACGACGACATTTAATTTTATTGCTGCTCCGTACAGAAGATCTACTTCGAGCCCAAGTACGCAGGAAGTTTACGATTATAGAGGCGTACATTACAATTCTTATTGGGGATATCAAAACGGAAAACAACGAAGTGAAAGGGTAAGAAGAGGGTTTCAGCCGATTTTTCAATTGCAGGATTTCTGGAAAATTAATGATAAATCAAGCCTTTGGACTTCAGTTTCTTATCAGTTTGGTAAAGATAAAGGTTCTCGCTTAGACTGGCAGGATGTACAAAATCCGTCGCCTACTTATTACAGGAATTTACCAAGTTATTATGATTCTTTAGATCCCGATGCTTCTGTTTTAGATCCTTCGGGAGCAATGACGACCGCACAAGATGCATTTCAGACCTCATTATCTGAATGGAGAAACGGAGACCCGAATGTCACTCAACTAAATTGGGACAGTTTTTACACAAGAAATAGACAAAAGCCCGCAGAAAATCATTACGGACAAAATGGGAAAAGGGCTTTATATTATCTGGTAAACGATGTAAATGATGACAAGATTCTAAATGTAGGGACACATTTTGTGCACAATTTTACTGAAAAGACAAGGTTTTTGCTAAATATTTCTTATCAAAATTATTATTCGGAACAATACCGTGAAGTTAAGGATTTGTTGGGTGCAGACTTTGCTTTAAACAAAGATCCTTTTGCCGATACCAATCAGCCTGGAGATTCGGGTTTGTTTAATGAAGGTGAAGAAAATGTAACGAAGAAAGTTGGGGATAAAATAACGTACGATTATATTTTTAGAAGACAGGAAGTAAAAGTAAATCCGGGAATAAAATTTTCTACAGGCAAATTTGATGTTTTTGTTTCTGCGATGGCAGGCTATTCTTCTTCCAGCAGAGAGGGTTTATTCAATCATTATTTATATGAAGATTCTTATGGAAAAGGCAAAAATTATAGCTTCTGGAATTACGGTTTGAAAGGTCAGGCAATTTATAAATTAAACGGAAGACACTTCTTTATCTACAACGGTGCTTATTATTCACAGGCTCCTTATCTGGAAGATCTTTTCATCAATCCAAGAGTAAACGGTTCTGTTGCACCGAATATCAAAAATATGATTGTTAGCGCCAATGATCTTAGCTACGTGATTTCGTCACCATTCGTGAAATTGAGATTAACCGGATATTTGGTAAATACAACGAATGAAACTACCGTACAAAGATTTTTTGCAGATGGAATTCAGTTAAATAATTCGGATGACCAAGGTAATCAGACTTTGGTTCAGAGTGCATTTGTAACTCAGGTGATGACCGATGTTAAAAGAAAAAATATAGGTGCAGAATTCGGCATTGATGTCAAAGTATTACCAACTTTGTCTTTGCAGGGATTGGCGAGTTTTGGGCAGTTTACTTATCAGAACGATCCTACAACTTATTTTGCTTCTGATGCTGCAGGTGCTTTTTCTAACGGACTATCATATGTAAATTTAGGGAAAGCATATATAAAAAATTACCGTCAGGGAGGAACTCCTCAACAAGCATTTTCTTTGGGTTTAAGATATAATTCTCCAAAATATTGGTGGATTGGAGGCAACTGGAATTATCTGGATGATAATTATTTAGATCCTTCTGCTTTAATCAGAACGGAAGCTTTCGTTCAGAACAATACTTCTTCTACGCCATTTTATGATCTTACAGAGTCTGAATTAAGAAGGGTTTTAGAACCAAACAAATTACCTTCTGCATTTTTCTTTAATCTGAATGCAGGAAAATCTTGGGTTATAGGCAAATATTATGTATTGATTTCAGCGACCGTAAACAACATATTTGATAATACAAGATACATAACAGGAGGTTTTGAGCAAACCAGAAATGCAAAGTTCCCAAATTTCAGGCAGGATAATGACAGAGAATTTACACTATTCGCTCCCAAATATTGGTATACACAAGGAAGATCTTACTTCATCAACTTACAACTCAGATTTTAAATTGATTACTTTAAAAAATAACTAAAATGAATATAAAAAAATACTTAAATATAATAACAGGAGCTGCATTCGTCATACTTTCTATTATGTCTTGTGTACAGAAAGATGAATGGGAAACTCCGCCGATCAACTGCAACAATAAATTTGCTGCGCCCAATATCTCAATGGCAGATTTTAAGGCAATGGCTCCGGCAACTGGATTTATTTTAATTACAACAGATCAGATTTTCGATGGCTATGTGGTTTCTTCAGATGAAAACGGAAACTTTTATAAAACTATTTCTTTTCAGGATAAAGCTGAAAATCCAACAACAGGAATACAGATTGAAGTTGATAAATCAAGCAACTATGCAGATTTTCCGATTGGCGCACATATCAGGATTAATGCTAAAGGTTTGAGATTGGGTTTAGACAAAGGAGTTGTGAAAATTGGCTCTGTTGACCCCAATTATCCGATCGGAAGAATTCCTGGCTCTTTGGTGGGAAGGTATATCTCCGGAGTGTGTAATGGTAACGGGCTTGATGTCGCAACTTTAAAGCCTCTTTCATTACCCACTTTAAAAGCTGCTAAAGATGTAAAGTATATTAATATGCTGGTAAGAGTGTCAAATGTACAGTTTATCAAAGATGAGATTCATCCTGTCAACAAAAAATTTATTAATTATGTAGCAAATACAGGGCAAGATACCGACAGAACTTTGGAAGATGCGCAAGGAAATACTGCTACACTGAGAAATTCAGGCTTTTTCTCAGAAGGTTCAAAACTATTGCCGGAAGGAAACGGAGACGCTGTATTTGTTGTAAGCCGTTACAATACAGATTGGCAAATGTTGATTAGAAAAACAAGTGATCTTGATTTTACAGGAAATAGGATAGATACTGCTCCGCCACAAGGAGGAACTGCAATTGCGTTTTCAGGAGCATTTCTAGAAAATTTTGAAGGCTATTCTCCGAATAATTTAGAAATATTTCCTAAATATGTCAACGATCCTGTAGAAGGAAACCGTTATTGGCAGTTGAAAACGTTCAGTAATAATAAATACATTCAGCTTTCTGCAAATTCGGGCACAGGAGCTTATGTTACTTATTTTGCAGTACCTGTAGATTTTACGGCAGCCAGCCAATTTAAGTTTGATGTAAATGTAGCATTCTATAAAGGAAATCCTCTGAAAGTCTACACAACTACAGATTATACAGCATTAGGAGATATTACTACAGCTACAAAAACAGATATTTCTTCTAATTTCACTATTCCTACGACGCCGGTTAACGGATTTGGAACATTTGGGCCGGCAGGAACTTACAATATTCCACCAACGTTGACGGGTAACGGATATGTTATTTTCGAATATTCAGGCAACGCATCAGGTATTACAACAACAATTCAACTTGATAATATTCAGGCTTTATAAACCAAAAAATTATCACTGAAAAAGGGGAATTGCATTTGTAGTTCCTCTTTTTAATTTATCGCAGAAATAGTATTTCATAGTTAAGTGTAATGCTTTGTTTAACTTAAAATAATAAATCATTATTAAAAATATCTTGTTTGGCTTTGCGATTAAAACTTTTATTCCGAACTTAGTTTAAAGAAATGTCAGGAAACCAATTTAAATCAAAAAAACCACTGCAAAAGCAATGGTTTTCATTATAATTTAAATTAAAAATTTCTTTTAAAAAGAAACTTCATTTACTTCTTTTCCGCGTTGGAAATTCATTGTTTTTTGGCTTCCTTTATACGCAATATTCACAAGGTTTATTTGCTTTGGGAATGCACTTAAAAGTATGGTGTTCTTTATCTTTAAGCTGTTGATATCCGAAACTCCGCTGGTTTCAAAATATACCCAAACTGCTTCTCCGCTTACCTGGCTTCCTGTGAAAGTAAGGGTTTTTGAGGAGTTGTTTACATAAACATCAAAATTGTTGTTCACATATTTCTTTACTTCGGCTTCAAATCCTGCGGTATTGCGATTGATTTTAATGGCATCCGAAATATGGCTTGTATTCATCTTTGTGGTAAATTTCAGAGTTTTGCTTCCGTCAATATAATCCACTTTCGTCATTGATGAGTAAAAATCAACACTAATGAAACTCATAAGCACAAATAATGTTAAAATACTCAATATATATAATTTTTTCTTCATCTTAATTAATAGATTTACAATCATTTTTGTTATTTATAAGTCTCAAATATAATGCCAATTAAAAATTCACGTTTACAGAATATTTTTCATAAAACGCCCGGATATGTTCTACGGCTTCATCCGCAGTGTCTACCACGCGATAAAGATCAAGATCATCTTCGGAAATCATTCCTTCGCTGAGCAAAGTTTCTTTAAACCAATCCAGTAAGCCTCCCCAAAATTCAGATCCCACCATTACAATAGGAAATCTTCCGATTTTGTTGGTTTGAATAAGCGTAATTGCCTCCGTAAGCTCATCTAAAGTCCCAAAACCTCCCGGCATTACGATGAAACCCTGAGAATATTTCACAAACATTACCTTTCTTACGAAAAAGTAATCAAAGTTCATCGAATAGAGTTTACTAATATAAGGATTAAAATGTTGTTCGAACGGCAGATCGATATTTAAGCCAATTGATTTTCCTTCTGCATTGAAAGCGCCTTTATTACCCGCTTCCATGATTCCCGGGCCACCGCCTGTAATGATCCCGAAGCCGATTTTTGTGATTTTCTCGGCTATCTCAACCGCCATATCATAATACTTACTTCCGGGTTTCAGTCTTGCTGAGCCAAAAATCGATACACAAGGTCCGATTTTAGCCATCTTTTCGTAGCCATTTACAAATTCTGCCATGACTTTAAAAACCATCCAGCTGTCTTTGGTGACGATTTCGTCCCAGGTTTTCTGTCTGAAACTATTATGCAGTATCGATTCGTTTATATCAAATTCAGGATTTTGTAAACTTTCATCTCTGTTTCCTTCAATTCCCATTGTCATTTTATTTAAAGTATTTTTCGGCTTCTGTTACAGATTCCGGTCTTCCTACATCTATCAAAACACTATTGTGCAGAAAACCGTGAATTTTTTCAGTCTTCATCAGATCAAGATATTCTTCCATAACAGAAAATTTGCCTTTTCTTTTTATTTTGTCGAAGATTCGTGGATTAATGCAATGCACGCCGCTGAAAGCATAAGGTTTAAATCCTTTATTAAACTCCGCCAGTCTTTGCTCTCCTGTTTTTATATTCAGCCAGCCTCTCAAAACCATGTCATCATTAAAAAGCAATTTCCTGGAGCTTTCTCTATCCGAAACCGCTAAAGTAGCAAAATCTTTAATGGTTTTATGATATTCTACAAAATCGTTGATATTGATATTAGTGAGTATATCAGCATTCATTATTAAAAAATCTTCTCCGTGATCGAGAAATTTTCTAGCAAAAATCAAACCACCGCCGGTTTCCAAAAGCTCGTCAGATTCATCCGAGATCTCAATATTGCAATTGAAATTGTTGTTCTTTTTCAGAAACTCATCAATCTGACTTCCAAAATGATGGATGTTGATGACAAAATCTTTAATTCCAAAACTTTTCAGATAATTGATATTCCTTTCCAAAAGAGGAATGCCATTCACTTTCGCCAAAGCTTTAGGATGATGATCTGTAAAAGGTTTCAATCGTGTTCCTTTTCCTGCTGCAAAAATTAGAGCCTTCATATTTTATAATTGATAAGAGATGAATGATATTTGATGAAATATAGATTTAAATAATCATTTCTAAATTATCAATAATCATTTATTGTTTAGTTGATGCTGCTCGTCATGATGAAGGCTGACTTCCACTTTGTCACCATATTTTTCTTCGATGAAATGAGCAATTTTTATAGCAGAATAGACTGATCTGTGCTGTCCGCCCGTACATCCGAAATTGATCTGAAGATTTTCAAAACCTCTGCCCAGATAATTGTCTATATTGATGGAAACCATGCTTTTCACCAATTCCAGAAACTTAGGCATGTCGGTTTTTGTCTCAAGATATTCCTGAACTCCGATGTCTTTTCCTGTCTGGATTTTGTATTCTTCAACTCTTCCGGGATTTAAAATTCCGCGGCAATCGAATGTAAAGCCGCCCCCGTTTCCTGAATCGTCTTTAGGAATTCCGCCTTTTTTATATGAAAAACTGTGGATGTCTATGTGTAGCATTTTCTTTTATATTAATTTTTTTTGAACCGTTAAGTCCATAATGTTGTATATTGATTTTCAGTCGCTTTGTCATTCCGTAGGAATCTAGCTTTTCTTTTTTAAGAGATCCTTCGAGAACTGCGTTCGTAATCCTTCAGATTATGCTCAGGATGACATTTCTAATACTAACTGTAAAATGTATTGTTAATTTAAATCTTTCTAAGACTTTAGTTATTTAAAATCTCTTCAATTTTCAATTTTGTTTTATCGGAACTCAGCTGTTTGATTACTTTTTTTAGTTCCGGATAGTCATTCATTTGTTCCCAGGTTTCTGCAAATCTGGTGATGTTTTCAATTCCTTTTTCCATGCTTGCAACAAAATGTTGTTTCTTTTGAATCAGTCCCCGGAAACCATACGCGCCCAAAACCTGTAAAAAACGCATCATCTGAATTGGTTTTACCGATCTTTTTAGTTGAGTTTTAATTTCTTCGCTTTCAAATTGCTGAATGTAAAAATCAAGCATCTCATTTTTAAATTTTTCAGGAAAATTTGCTTTTGCCTGAAATAAAAACGAAACCACATCATACATCAAAGGACCCTTCATTGCAGACTGATAATCGATAAATGAAACTTCACTATTATCATTCACCATAATATTTCTTGCCTGAAAATCGCGGATCATTAATCCTTTAGGCTCGGTATTTTCGATGAGGTCAACTATTTTTTTGAATTCTTTTAAAAGACCGGATTTATGATATTCCAACTCCAGAATATCGACAACGAAATTTTTAAAATAATACAAATCATGCATTACAGGAAGCTCGTCGTAACTTTCATATTCAAAAGTTTTGCCGAAATCTATTTTATCCTGTGTTCTGGTTTGTAGCATGAAAAGTTTTTCTAAGGTTTGTTTTACCAAAGATTTTACGTTTTCAGATAAGCCTTCTTTTGAGATAACTTCCGAAAGAGTAGGGTTTCCAAGATATTCCTGAATGTATAATTTCCTATCATCAGAAACCACGTGAATCTGAGGAGTATTGAGGCCAAGCCCTGAAAAAACCTCCGAAAAATAAATGAAGCTTTCGTTTTCACTAACGTTTTCGTTGTAGGTAATAACGTATTTTCCGCGTTTATTTTCCGCCCGGAAATTCACTCTTGCAGATCCGCTTTGAGCTAAAGTGACAAATTCAGTTGCTTTTTCGCCAAAATGGCTTTCAAAAAATATTTTTGCGTTTTCAGAAGTCATAATATGGTAACAAATATACTAATTTACGTCCTAATTTCTATCTTTGCATTATGCTAAAGGACTTTAAGCCTGTTTTAGGAATTCTGCTGCGTTTCATCATCATTTATCTGGTGCTGCTTTTTGCCTACCAGTTTTATCTCAACACTTTTAAAGCACAGGGCCTCGATCCTTATTCGAGGATGATTGCAAACCAGGTCATGTTTATTCAAAACAAACTCAATATTCCATCGGCTCTTTATGACGACGTCGCAAGGCAGCAGATGTATTTTCATGTACGCACCGGATTTGCAACCAGGATGGTGGAAGGCTGTAATGCGATCTCGGTAATGATTCTTTTTGTCTCATTTATTTTCGCATTTTATAAAGGAGCTAAAACTTTTACTTTTGTAGGAGTGAGCCTTTTGGCACTTTATGTAATGAATATTCTCAGAATTGTGGGATTGAATATCGTAGCCACAGACTACAAACAATATAGTAAAATGACACACGATTTTGTTTTTCCGGCTGTAATATACGGAAGCGTGGTTTTGCTTTGGCTTATCTGGATCAAATTTTTTGCTTTAAAAAATGAAAATTCTTAACTGGTTTTTTGTAATAGCCGGAGTTTTTGGACTTATCGGTGTAAGAATGCTGGAAGACCAAATCTTCTATGATCCTTTCCTGGCTTATTTTCACGAAGCCAATCAATATATTGCTATTCCTGAATTTGAATGGGGAAAATTGATTATTGGACATCTTTTCAGGTTTGCTTTGAATCTTATATTCTCGTGCGTGATTATTCATTTTCTGTTTAAAAATAAAAAATGGACCATTCAAGGCGCCATTTTAATCTTTATTGTTTTCCTTATTACATTCCCGATTTACCTGTATTGTATATACGACAGGTTTGAGACAGGCTATCTTTTTTCTTTTTACATGCGGAGATTTGTGATACAGCCTTTGATCTTACTTTTGATCGTTCCGTTGTTTTATTACAGGAAGCAGATGCTGTTAAAAAGCGCATAAATTACTTGTAAACTAACCTGTTGTGCATTTTGAATCTTTGTCTTTCGAAAATAAGTGAAACGACTTTGTTACCTTGATTTCAGGATTTTTTACAATTCTTTGTATATCCTTGCGTTTTTTAATCGCTAAGAAAGAAAAAGTTTTTACAACAAATGCTTTTGACGGCGTTTGCAAAATGCACAAAGGGTTTGTAAACCATATCCGTTTACGTCTTTCAATGATATTTTCACGTATTAGACGTAAAGAATTTAGTGCTGAACATATATTTTGACGTGTAACAATGAATTTTATATGTTTAAGATCTATAAATATCAATATAAAACATGATCGAATATGTATTATTCATATAAATTTATATTTAAGACGTATTTTTTGATGTTTTAAACTCAGATTTGTTATTTTTATAGATAAAATTTCACACAAATGACTTTAAAAAAATATCAAGAAAAAAGTGCATCACCACATCCGCATATCGGGGCTTTGGTGCGTAAGGTAATGTTGAGCAAAAGAATATCTCAGGCAGAGCTCGCAAGAAGAATGCAGGTGACTTCGTCATCGATGGCTCAGTATTTTCAGCAATCGTCGCTTCAGTTTGGGATTTTATGGAACTTGGGAATTGCTCTTGAACATGATTTTTTTACGGAATTAAGCAATTATTATCCTGCCAATATTCCTTTCAATGAAAAATCAAAGCTGGTTGTTGAGCTGAAACAGAAAACGGAAAGAATCATTGATCTCGAAAAAGAAATTAATATTTATAAATCTGCTTTAAGAATTAACCAATAGTTAGTTTACTTGTATGTAAGAACATTGGCTTATTAAAATGATCTTAAGGAGCACAGAAGAAATCAGTCAACCGTATGTTTTTCGACTCTGGTCACATTTTCGGCAGTCCATTCCACTCTTTTTACAAAATTCTGTTCACGCACCGGGCAATCCTTGATCTGGCAAACAGGGCAGGAAATAGGTTTGCAATCATCCATATGAAAATTGAACTCAACCGTTCTTTTGGTGTTTTTGGCTAAAAGAAGAATAACGTTTTCCATCTCATTGTGAGCTTCACGCAAGCTGTAATACCAAGGAAGCGTAATGTGTGCATCAATATGCAAGGAAGCACCAAACTGTTGTATTTTCATGTTGTGAATGTCGATCCATTCAGGTTGTCGGTTGTTTTCCAGGAGCTCAATAATATTGTTGAGAAGCTCAGGATCTTGCTCATCCATGATTCCACGCAGCGATTTGCGGATAATCTTGTAGCCGACAAAAATAATATAGAACCCGAACAGCAATGCTACAACAGAATCTATCCAAAATATCTTGGTAAAATAAACAATAATCAAACTTATAACAACACCCAAAGTGGTAAGCGTGTCGGACTGAAGATGTTTCCCCGAAGCAATTAAAACCAAAGAATTGTCTCTTTCTCCCTTTTTAATGGAAATATAACCTAAAAAATAATTGATAATCGCTGTAGCGGCAATGATGGCAATTCCCCAGTCGAGATCTTTTAAAACCCTTCCGGTAACCAGGCTGTTGATGCCTTCATAGATAATCATGATTCCGGCAATGGCAATCAATGCACCTTCAATTCCCGAGGTGACAAATTCTACCTTTCCGTGCCCGTAAGGATGATCTTCGTCTTTTGGTTTTGAGGCCAAATAAAGAGAATATAATCCCATAAAAGCACTGATCACATTGACGATGCTTTCCATGGCGTCAGAAAATACGGCATCGGAATCTGTAAGCTTCCAGGCGATAATCTTACCTACAAAAAGGATGACTCCAAAAACGGCAATCCACTTTTGAAAGCTTATTTTATCCTTAGTGCTGTCTTTTTTTAAAGTCATAGTTTGATAAAAAAAAGAATCTCTTTCGGAGACTCTTTTTTATTTTGTTAGTTTAAACTAAGTTATTTTCAACCAGGTATTCAGCAATCTGTACTGCGTTGGTTGCAGCTCCTTTTCGCAGATTGTCTGCCACGATCCAGAGATTCAGTGTTTTGGGCTGTGAAAGATCTCTTCTTATTCTTCCAACGAAAACTTCGTCTTTTCCTTCCGAATATAAAGGCATTGGATATTCGTTGTTTTTCACATTATCCATTACGATTACTCCCGGAGTTTCGGATAGTATTTTTCTTACTTCATCAAGCTCAAATTCGTTTTCAAACTCAATGTTTACACTTTCGGAATGACCTCCCTGAACAGGAACTCTTACCGCAGTTGCCGTCAAATTGAATGTATCGTCGCCTAAAATTTTCTTAGGCTCTTTCATTAATTTTATCTCTTCTTTGGTATAATCATCATCAGAAAATGAATCGCAATGCGGAAGTGCATTTTTGAAGATCTGATAAGGATATACTTTTGCAATCGTTTCATCGCCGCTTATTTCAGAATTTAACTGATCTACCGCTGCTTTCCCTGTTCCGGTGACAGACTGATAAGTAGAAACGATTACTCTTTTTAAATCATATTTTTTGTTCAAAGGTCCTAAAACCATTACCAATTGAATGGTTGAACAATTCGGATTTGCAATAATTTTGTCTTCCTTCGTCAAGACATTGGCATTGATTTCGGGAACGATTAATTTTTTATCAGGATCCATCCTCCAGGCTGAAGAATTGTCGATAACGGTTGTTCCGACTTCAGCAAAAAGTGGTGCGAATTCTAAAGAAGTTTCACCTCCGGCAGAGAAAATTGCAATATCCGGTTTGGCAGCTATAGCGTCTTTCATGCTTACAATCGTAAATTCTTCCTGTTTATATTTCACCTTTTTACCAATAGATTTTTCCGAAGCTACCGGAATTAATTCTGTGATAGGGAAGTTTCTCTCTTCGAGAACTTTAAGCATAACTTGGCCAACCATTCCTGTTGAACCGACTACAGCTACTTTCATTGATTTAATTAATAATTATTTAAGTTAATATATTATGCTCCAAAGACTCTGGTCCAAGGAAATGCAAATGCAAATAAACCGACTGCAATTAATCCCATGATTACAATTCCTAAAGAAATGGTATCATTGGATTTTACTTTTTTGTTGATTATTGTCATCAAAACAGCAGCAATCAGCATTGAAAAAGGATGTTCTACAAACTGAAATCTTAAATCAGCATTTTTCATTACTGCTCCCATATCTAATCCTTTTGTGAAATTCATAACCAACATTACAATGCCAATCAGGAATTGTACGTGGAAGAAGATCATTGTAAACAAAGTTGTTTTCTTCAGGAATTTATTTACTTTACCGCTGTAACCAAACATGGTCGTTAAAAGTGCGATAATAAATAAAGCAGCCAAAAGGAGTTCTAAATACGCGAATCCTTTGTGAGCGTTGAGTAAAATGTTGTAAAAATCCATACTTCTATTTTTTCTGTTTTAAAGTATACAAATATAGAAAAATCCCAGCTATAAAGCCGGGATTTGATGTTTAATAAATTTGAAATTAGAAAGTGAAAGTAACTGAAGCATTCCAAGTTCTTCCAAATCCGAAATATACCTGATTTCCATCTGCAAGACCATTATAAATTCTACCAGCTTCCTGATACGTCTGTGCATTTGGTGCTGAACTCACTCTGTCTGTTGGTGATATGCTTGTTCTAGATTCTGCAATATATGTTTCATCCAAGATATTATTTACATTTACTCTAAATTTGAAAGCTTGAGTTTGGTTAATCTTCCATCTGAATGATGCACCTGCATCAAATAAACCATAACTTGGTAATTTAAGGGCTTCTCTTCTATTATCTACACTTGCTGCTGGGTCATAGCTTGAATAAAGGTTGTCAGCATATCTATAATTAGCATCTACTGATAGCCAATTTGTTACATCAAAGTCAGCTCCAAGTGATGCAGTAATCTGTGCTGCATCTCCTACTTTTACGTCTTTTATGAGTAATTGACCTTCTCTTATAACTTCTCTTGTTTCATCATCTACAAAAGATGCTGTAACATCTTTGTTATAGAACCAGTCTCCTACAGAAAGCATTCCGTTAATTCTTAGTTTATTGATCGCTTTTACTACAAAATCCAATTCTACACCTTGGTGAATTTCATTTATTCCCAAAACGTTTGCAAAATAGGTTCTATTTGCTACAGCATCTCTGTAAGAAATTCTTCTGTAAATATCATCCCAAGAAGTTCTGTACAAGTTTAAATTTAAATCAAGAATGTTTGATCTAAATCCATATCCAATTTCTGCAGAGAAAATTTTCTCATTTGTTAGAGCGGTGTTGATGTCATTTCTGTTATTTAAGAATACTGCACCAAAGAAAGGTTGTCTTTCATAATAACCAATATTTCCAAAAACATTGTGATTTTCGTTGATGTTATAATTAGCACCTCCTTTTATGTTGTAGCCTGTCAGATTTACATTTTCAGTTTTCTGTTCTTCAGGCTTATACAAGAAGTAATCTACTCTTTGGAAGCTTTGATTGGATACTGACCCTTGTACGAAAGCAGACAAAACATCATTAGAATATTCTAATTGTCCAAAACCACCAATCCATTTCACGATACCATCATTGTAATAAACAATTTTTTCTTCGTTGGTTTTGCTTCCGAAAGGATTCCAATTAGGATTTGCTTCATAAGTATTAGTTAACCTTCTATTAGGATTATTAATATCAGTATTATCTAACATACTATTTGCTCCTAATAAATCTGAATTTACCCTATAGTGAATTCCTTTATAATATCTTCCGTCAACACCAACGGTGAAGTTTAGGTTTTCTGTAATTTTATGATTGAAACTTGAAATTACACCGAGCCAGTTGTGAGAATTGATAGATGCTCTTCTTGTAAAAACACTATTTGCTCCAGTTCCTGGAGTAGCTATTGCTGAGTTTTCTGCAACAATTTGATCGAAATCAATATATCCTTCTTCAGTACGGAATCCGTTTTCAGTTTTATTATTTACTCTCCCAAGAGTTCCAGTTCCACCACCTCTACCAAAAGAAGCATAAGCTACGGTTGATAATTTTGACATTGGAGACATTTTCCAGTCCCAGTTTAATGACATTACTGGCTTGTGATAATAGTTTCTAGCGAAAGAATATTCCTCACCATTTAATTTACCCCAATTCAAATTATATCTTCTGTTAGGCTCTCCATTTTCTCCATATTTAAGATACTCTGCTATAGTGGGAGAAAAAGATCTTTGATTATGCCATTGTGGGGCACCTGTCATTGTAAACTGTAAATCATGTTTGGCGTTAGGCTGATAACCTAAAGCAAAGTAGTAGTTATATCCTTCAAATTCAGTACCGTCTGCATACATTGACCCTGCTGTTCTGCTCACTAAAAATGAAGAAGACCATCCTTTTTCTGATTTTCCCGTATTGTAGGAGAATAAAGATTTATGATAACCATCATTACCAATACCTAATGTTACATTTCCTTGTTTCTTTTTATCAGCAGCTCTTGTAAGTACATTAATAGTACCTCCAACAGAAGCAATTGCCAATTTTGATGAACCAAGACCTCTCTGAACCTGCATAGCAGAAGTTACATCTGATAAACCAGCCCAATTACTCCAGTAAACAGCACCGTTTTCCATATCATTTATAGGAACTCCGTTTATAAGTACTGCAGTATTCACTTGGTCAAAACCTCTTACATTGATTCTTGAGTCTCCAAAACCACCACCACCTTTAGTAGCATAAACAGATGGTGTTGTGTTTAAAATTTCAGGAAATTCTTGATTCCCAAGTCTTTCTTGAATTTGTGCCTCTTTAATTGTAGAAACAGCAACCGGTGTTTTTCTATCTTTAGCGATATCGGCAACACCTGTAAGTACAACTTGCTCAATATCACGTGACCTTGTGTCAACAGTATCTTGAGTCTGTTGTGCATAATAAACGCTAGCTGTAGAAAGTGAGATCATCACAGTTAGCATCGATTTGTTGATTAATTTCATAATCGTAAGTAATAGTTAGAATTAAATTTTATGCAAAATTCGGGAATTATACTTTAACTATTATTAACTTAATGTTAATTTTTATTCAATCTTAATAATATTTAAAATATTGTATTTCAATGTGTTATGGTAAAATGTAATTTTTATGTGAAAAAAATCATATTATTTAATTTTTAACAAATGCATCTTGTTTTTGTTAAAAATACAATGTTTTACATAACAGCTTTTAAGCTCAAATCGATATTTTCAGCCGAATGAGTAAGTGCACCGGCAGATATATAAGTCACTCCTGTGGTAGCAATTTCTTTAAGCTGATCTCTTGTGATGCCGCCAGATGCTTCACTTTCACAAGACTTGTTGATCATTTTTACAGCTTTTTTCATGGTTTCGACATCCATATTATCAAGCATGATTCTGTCAACTTTTGCGTTGATGGCTTCCTGTACTTCATCAAGATTTCTGGTTTCCACCTCGATTTTCAATTTTTTCTTATGCTTTTTGATATAGTCTTTTGCCATTTTCACGGCATTGGTGATGCTCCCGTTGTAGTCGATGTGGTTGTCTTTTAGCATAATCATGTCATAAAGACCGTATCTGTGGTTGGTTCCTCCGCCGATTGCAACTGCCCATTTTTCACAAACTCTAAAGTTCGGAGTTGTTTTCCTTGTGTCTAAAAGCTTTGTTTTTGTTCCTATCAATCTCGAATCCCAATCGTGGGTAAGCGTTGCGATACCGCTCATTCTCTGCATACAATTTAATACCAATCTTTCGGTAGAAAGTATAGATCTTGCGCTTCCTGTAACAATAAAAGCGATGTCACCGATTTTGGCAGGTTCCCCATCTTTGATGAATCTTTCTATTTTTAAGTTTTTATCGAAAGTTTTAAAAATAATTTCAGCCAATTCTACTCCTGCAAGTATGCAGTTTTCTTTTACTAATAATTTTGCGCTCTGCTCGAGATCTTTAGGAATTGTAGAAAGCGTCGAATGATCTCCATCCTGAATGTCTTCTTCCAAAGCATTTTTGATGAATTGTTTTAATACTTTATCAGTTACGTAGCTTGGTCTTTTCATTTTTCTATATTATTTATGTTTTTAGGCTTGAGCTAAATCTTTATTATAAAAGGCACCTTTATTTTCCGTCATTTCCATAGATTGGGTAATGATGAGGTGTGCAACGGTTGTGAGATTTCTAAGTTCAGACAATTGTGGAGACAAGATAGAGTAGCGGTAGATTTCGTCTACAGCGGCGGCAATTTCCTGATGTTTTTGCAAAGCCATTTTGAGACGTCTGTTGCTTCTTACGATTCCTACAAGATCGCTCATCATTTCCTGAAGTTGTTTTCTGAGATAAGAAACAATCACCATTTCGTCGATGATTTTCATTCCTTCTTCGTTCCATTCCGGAACGGCTTTCAAGTCATCAAAATTAAAATTATTTTCTTTTAAAAGATTTACGGTTTTCATAGCGGCGTTGTGTCCGAAAACCAAACCTTCCAATAAAGAGTTTGAAGCCAATCTGTTGGCGCCGTGCAATCCGGAATTGGTGCATTCGCCAACTGCGAAAAGATTATTGATGGAAGATTGTCCGTCTTTATCTACTTCAATTCCGCCCATCAGATAATGGCAGGCCGGAACAACAGGAATGAGTTGTGTGAAAGGATCAATTCCTTCATCTTTACATTTTTTATAAATATTGGGGAAATGCTCCAAAAATTTTTCATGGTTCATATCACGGCAATCTAAACCTACATATTCGTCACCGGTGATCTTCATTTCATTGTCGATGGCTCTTGCCACAATATCCCTTGATGCCAGCTCTTCGCGTTTATCATATTTATGCATGAATTTTTCACCGGTTTTGGTTCTTAATTGTGCTCCGTCACCACGCACGGCTTCAGAAATCAAAAACAACATTCCATCTATTTTGCTGTATAAAGCAGTCGGATGAAACTGATAATACTGCATATTGGTCACTTTGCCTTTTGCGCGGGCAACGAAAGCAATGCCGTCACCTGTTGCAATTGTAGGATTCGTCGTGTTTTTATAGACGTGACCGGCGCCTCCTGTTGCGGCTAAAGTAATTTTTGAAGTGATTTTTTTGATGTTTTTAGATTTTTCATCTAAAATATATGCGCCATAACAATTGATCTCGCCTTCGTTCAGTTCCTTTCCTGGAACATGATGCTGGGTAATGATGTCGACAACATAATGATGATCCAGAATTTCTATATTCGGGCTGCTTTTTGCAGTTTCCAATAAAGCTCTTTCTATTTCAAAACCTGTAATATCTTTATGATGCACGATTCTGTTTTCGGTGTGGCCGCCTTCTCTTCCTAAAGTAAATTCGCCGTTTTTCTTGTCAAAATTGGCTCCCCATTCTACAATTTCATTGAATCTTGTCGGAGCTTCTCTTACAACCATTTCTACCACATCCCGTTTGTTGTCGCCGTCTCCGGCGCGCATTGTATCGTCGATATGCTTTTCAAAATTATCATTTTTAAAATCAGTCACCACGGCCAAGCCACCTTGTGCATATTTGGTATTGCTTTCATCTTCATCGGATTTGGTTACAATGATTATTTTGGCATCAGGAAGCTGTTCAGAAACTTTAATGGCATAAGATAATCCCGAAATTCCGGAACCAATTACTAATACATCCGCTTTTATCATATATTTACTTTAAGACAATCATCAAAATGATTACATAAATTTAAACAATTTATCATTTGGTTTTCTTACTTTTTTCATATGCTGAAAGTGATCTTCTTCAGATCGGTAGCCTAAGGCAAGTGTGACGGTTACTTTTTCTCTTTCAGGATCAATTTCCAAAATTTCTTCAATCAAATCCTGTCGAAAGCCTTCCATCGGACACGTATCTACATCTTCAATGGCGGCAGCATACATTAAATTTGCCAAAACGATATAGGATTGTTTCTCTGCCCAGTTGAAAGTTTCTTCCTGATTTTGTCGAGTAATATGCTGATTAATACTTTTTCTGAAAAGATCAAGATTTTCCAAAGGAACATCCCTGACTTCCGAAATATGATTAAAATATCCGTGAATATAGTTTTCTTCAATCGTTTTTTTTGAAACAATCACAATTAAATGCGAACAGGTTGAAATTTGTGAAGGATTATAAAAAGCAGGAATGAGTTTTTGCTTCATTTCGTTGCTTTCTATCACAAAAATCTTGTAAGGTTGGAGGCCAAGCGAACTTGCAGCCAGCTTACCCGACTCAAGTATATTAAAAAGCTTTTCCTGCGGAACAGTAAGCTCGGGATTAAATTTTTTTACAGAATATCTTCTACTTAAAGCTTCCAAATAATTCATAAGACAAATTTAAGAATTGAATGCGAATAAAAAGTCTTTTACGCTGAAATATCTGTTTTTAAATTTTCTAAATAAAAATCACCCCTAAAAAGGAGTGATCGCAATATAATTAAAATATGAAAAAAATTAGTCTCTGTTTTTTACCATGATCCAACCTGAGAACTTGACTGGGGTTTTGTTTTTGTTGTTTTCATTCCATGTTACAGAATACCAATAGCTTCCTGTAGGGACTTTTCTGCCGTTGGCGGTTCCGTCCCAAATGTATCGGTTGGTTTTGTCTCCTTGGTGAAGTTTCGAGCCGTATCTGTCGAAAACATTAAATGTCAAATCTATTTTTCCTGCTAAAGCTGAGTAATCGATATAATCATTTTGTCCGTCACCGTTTGGAGTGATTACATTGATTAAATTGGGTACCGTGATATTAACTTCAATTGGCTCGCAGTGGTAAACATCTCTTACATGAATTTTATGAATGCCTCTGGAAATTCCTGTAAAGACATTAGAATCTTGCCAATTTACATTGTCCAAAGAATATTGATAAGCAGGAGTTCCGCCATTCACATTGACAGTAATTGTGGTATTGGAAATATCAATAGAAGTTACAACCGGCTGTTCTGAAGCGTAAACTTTTACCGTTTGGGTAGCAATACAATCACCGCTTTTCAGTTTTACCCAATAAGTTCCTACCCCGACATTTGAGATTATTTGTGTCGTTGCGCCAGTGCTCCACTCATATCCGCTAAATCCTGGTCCTGCGTCTAAAGTAGTTTTATCTTCAATACAGATTACTTTATCAACCAAAACCGTAGAATATACTGGTGGAATTACAACTAAGGTTACTTTTGCCACCGAATAACATCCGGTTCCATTGATTACTTTTACATATACAACTCCATTTGGAGCCGTGTAAGTTGCAGGTGTGCCAATTTCATTCGTTCCATTTACAGCGTCCGTTAAAGATGGATAATATTTTTTTGTGGTACCGGGTTCTGTAGTTACGGGAGCATTTGGTAAATTAAATACTCCGAGTGATGGATTATTTGGTTCAAAGCAACTTCTCAGTGTAGCATCGTTTACAACAACTAATGGAGAAGTGTTTAGCGTTATAATTGCATTGTCTACACATCCTTGAGCAGTCGTTACTTTTACATGGACTGTTGTACCCTGAGCTGCTGGAAATGCGGGAAAGTTCATAATTTGATTTGTTCCGGCAATCAAATCTGCTAAAGTTGGATAATATTGTTTAGTAGCCCCGGCTAGTGTGGTTACTGCTGCATTATTTAAATTAAATATCCCAACGCCTGAGCCATTATTATTACATTCAGTCATAGATGCGTCAACGGCTTCAAACGGACTTGGATTTAAAATAATTCTTGCATCACCATTATCACATAGTGTGGAAGACGGATCTTTGATGACTACAGATATTGTGGTGTTTCCTGTGTATTGAAAGTTATTAGGCGTCGCAATAGGTGTAGAACTTCCTAAAACATAATAGGTAATAATATAGTTGCTGGGAACATTGACAAACTGTGATGCGTAAGAAGTTAAATCAACAAAACCATTTCCTGTAGAAGGATTTGTACAGACAAAAGGTGTGACTGTACTCTGCAAAATAGGTACTTTGTCGATGAAAATTTTAGCATTTTTAATGGAATGTCTTGCGCTCGCCGCTCCCGTTCCTGCTGAAAATCCGAAGAATCCGGTTGTCATCCCGATAGCTCCTCCGGAAGGTGCAAAAGATTGATTTGTAATTAAAACTCCATCTATTCTGATTTGAATAATCCAATTGTTGATATTAGCCGGATCAACCTGGCCATTTACTTCAACATGTTTGTAATTTGCTCCTACAAAAGGCTGTGTAGCCTGCAAATCCGGAGAGTGAAATGTACTTCCTGCGGCCACACTGTACTCAATATTTGGATTTCCGACAGGGGTATTGTTGGTTCCGTATAGAAGATGCACTTTGCTCATTTGCCCTTCGGTAGAATTGTTGAAGATGTCAAAAGCAACCATTAATCCGTTTGCATTTGCCGGGATCCCTAATCCTCCACCGGTTGTAAATGCTGTTGGCGGGTTAGAAAGATACCAAAACGTCAAACCATCACCTCTTCCATAAGCTGTTGTTCCGTTTCCGTCGATCCTGAAGTCAAATTCAACTTTCCATCTATCGCAATACTTTAAGTTGATGGCATTTGAAAGTTTTATGGCTCCAAACTGACCCGTCTGATCTGCAGTAAGTTGTACAAAGTCATTGGGAGCAGTTGCTGAAGGAACAATATCCCATCCTGTTGTAACGACGGGGTTTCCTATGAGCTGATACGTTTGGGCAGATGTGTTTTGAAAGAAGAATAAAAGAATTATTGAAAGATAAAATAGTAGTGTTTTCTTCATTTTATTAAATTGATTATGGTTATGTAATTGTTTTTATAAAATAATTGTGAAAATTTGTTTATAGGTGTGAAAAAATTTAAAACAAGAATAAAAGTTTATGTTATTTTGAATTATTGATCCGTGTTTGTATAAATTTCATTAAAAAGATCATTTGACTTATTTTTTTATGTAATTTTACTATTACAAAAAATCACTCCCATTAGGAGTGATTTTTATTCGAAAAGTTTATTCTCTGTTTTTTACAAGTACCCAGCCGGTGTATTTCGTATGGGTATTGTTTTTGTCATTTTCATTCCATGAAATGCTGTACCAGTAAGTTCCCGTTAAGATTTTTTTGCCACCGGAAGTTCCGTCCCATTTGAAATTTCTTAATTTATCGGCTTCATACTTTTTGTTTCCGTATCTGTCGTAAACAATGAAGGTCAAATTTTTCTTGTAAGCCAAAGCGGTGTAATCTATAAAATCATTTACATTATCACCATTCGGAGTAATAGCATTGATGAGATTTGGCACTGTAATCTGAACATCAACAGGCTCACAATTATAAAAATCTTTTACAAAAACTTTATTTTCACCTCTTGGAAGTCCTTTGAAAACATTAGAATCCTGCCAATTGATTCCATCTAAAGAATATCGATATGGTGCGGTTCCACCTGAAACGTTTACTGTAATTGTATTGTTGACAATGTCTATGCTTGAAACAACCGGATTTGTTGCCGCATTTACTCTTACTCTTTGTGTGTAGATGCAGTTTCCGGTTTTCAGTTGAACCCAATAGATTCCTACAGGCACGCCTTGTATTGATTGTGTAGTTGCGCCGGTGCTCCATTCATAAGCGTCAAAACCTGATCCTGCGTCTAATGTTGTCCTTTCATCTATGCAGATTGTTTTGTCTTTTAAAGTTGTTGATCTTACAGGTGGAAATACCTTTAAAGTAATTTTTTTGATGATAAAACAACTGCTGACATTAGAAGTGACCTTTACAAAAACTTCACCGTTTGTCGAAATGTAAGTTGTAGGATTTGTAATTTCGTTAGTTCCGCTTAAAGCGTTTGCTAATGTGGTATAAAACTTTTTAATGATATCCACTTCTGTTGTTACAGATGCATCCGTTAAATTAAATAATCCCTGCGTGGGACTGGTTTCAATAAAGCAAGCCTCCATTGCTGCGTCATTTACCACAGGTAACGGAAGGAAGCTTAAGGTAATTTCTGCGGTTCCTGTACATCCTTGAGGTGTTGTCACTTTTACATAAACAATTCCCGGAGCGGAAACATAAGCCGAAGGATTGGCAATTTCGTTGGTTCCTGCATTAAGGTCTGCTAAAGTTTTAAAATATTTTTTCTGAACACCTATAACGGGACTTACGTTCGCTGTCGTCAGGTTAAAAATTGCTGTCGCAGAATTGTTGTTATTACATTCTTGTATTGTTCTGTTGCTTGCGGTAAAGGGTTCTAAAGTCAGTTGAATTTTACCGTCCGGATTATCACAAAGCAATGCAGAATTGTCCTTCACTATTACATTAATCGTTGTATTTGCATTAAATTGATAATTGGTAGGATTGGCGATCGGTGTCGGGTTTCCAGAAACATAATAAGTGAATGTATAGTTTGCCGGATTATTCACAAACTGAGAATTGAAAGATGTTAAATTAACAGTTCCAAAACCTGTTGTAGGATTCGGGCATAATGATTGCGCAACAGTAGTTTGCAATAAAGTAACCTTATCCGTATATACTTTTACATTTTTGATCGAATGTCTTGCGCTTGCTGCTCCTGTAGATGCTGAAAAACCAAAATATCCCTGCGTCATTCCTACCGCAGCTCCTGAAGGTGCAAACGATTGATCAACTACCAAAACATTGTCTATTCTGATCTTAATAATCCAGTTGGCAAGATTGGCAGGATCTACTTCTCCGGTAACTTCAACGTGTTTGTAAGTGGCTCCCACAAAAGGTTGCGTAGAGATAAGATCCGGAGTGTGAAAAGTGCTGCCCGGTGTCATATTGTATTCAATATTGGAACCTGCCGTATTGTTGGTTCCGTAAAGCACATGTACTTTACTCATCTGGCCTTCTGTACTATTGTTGAAAATATCAAAACCAACCATAAGTCCTGTGGCGTTAGCTGGAATTCCCAGTCCTCCTCCCGTTACATAGGCTGCAGGCGGATTTGCAAGATACCAAAACGCAAAACCGTCACCATGTCCATAGCTTGTGGTTCCGTTTCCGTCGATTCTGAAATCAAATTCCACTCTCCACTTGTCGCAATACTTCAGATTTATAGGCGCGTTCAGTTTTATGCCTCCTACCTGACCTGTTTGGTCTGCGGTAAGCTGAATAAAATCTGTATTTACTGTTGCAGACGGAACAACATCCCAGCCAGTCGTGTTTACAGGGTTTCCTATAAGCTGATAAGTCTGAGAACGGAGTTTACCAGTAAAGCAAAGTAAGATAATCGAAAAATAAAACAGTAAATCTTTATTCATATACAATATACTTTTGTAATTTAAAGATGTAAATATATTAATTATCGAACAATAAATATTTATTCAGTGTTAAATAATTAAAAATAATTGATATTATTACAAATATATTGTTAAATGAAAATGAATAATTAAAATAATTAATCTGGATTTAGATTAAATTAAAATTAGAAGTGCTAAAATAAAGTGTTATTATCAAGATTTTCGAAATAAGAATCTATTTCGAGATTTGGAGAATTTGAGGCTTTTACAGCAAGCTGGTCACAAAGTTCGTTTTCAAAATGGCCGGCATGACCTTTTACCCAATGCATTTTGGGTTGATGCTGATTAAAAAGTATGATGAATCTTTTCCAGAGATCAGGGTTTTTTACATTTTTCCAGCCTCTTTTTATCCAGCCGGCGATCCAGTTTTGGTTGATCGCGTCCGAAACATATTTGCTGTCTGTATAAATATGAATATCATTTTCAGTAGATTTCAGCTTTTCTAAAGCGGTAATAACTGCCAAAAGTTCCATTCTGTTGTTGGTGGTTTTCCGAAAACCTTTAGAAAATGTTTTTTGATAATTTTTTTCGGAAACGCGCATGAGAATTCCGTAACCTCCTTTGCCGGGGTTTCCGCTGCAAGCACCGTCCGTGTATATTTCGATCTTCAAAATGTTTAGGTTTAGGCTAAATTTAAGGTTTAGATAAAAAATAATCTAAATCTCAACTTAAATTTTAAAAAGGAAAATCATCTTCATCATCAAGATCATTCATTGAAGATCCTGATAATTTTGGATTGTCCGGAAGGTCAAATGCGGCACCCGGCTGAATGGTTGTTTTTATTTTTTCAAAACCGCTTGGCTCGGCAGATTTTCCGCCTCCCGAAGGATATCCGTAACCGGAATTTCCATACAAATCCAGATCACTAAACTTCGCAATATTTTTCAAGAAAGAAAGCCTTACGTCGGCTGTTGCCCCATTTCTGTGCTTTGCGATAATAAGCTCGGCCTGATTCTCGGTTGAAGATTCCTGTCCTTCTTCATCATTATCCCAAACTGCAATTTTATAGTATTCGGGTCTGAAAATAAACGATACAATATCGGCATCCTGCTCAATCGCTCCGGATTCCCGAAGGTCGGAAAGCTGAGGCCTTTTCCCTGGACGGGTTTCCACACTTCTCGAAAGCTGGGAAAGTGCAATTACAGGAACATTTAATTCTTTTGCAATGGCTTTTAAAGAACGTGAAATCATCGCAATTTCCTGTTCACGGTTTCCTGCGCCTTTTCCGCCGCTGCTTGCGGTCATCAGCTGAAGATAATCGACCATGATGATCCTTACACCGTGTTGCATCACCAATCTTCGGCATTTTGCCCGAAAGTCGAAAATAGAAAGGGAAGGAGTTTCGTCAATATAAAGCGGAGCATTTTCTAATTCTGAAACGTTGGAAAACAGCCTTTGCCATTCTTCATCGCTCATTTGCCCTTTTCTTAATTTTTCTGAAGAAATGCCGGTTTCGGAAGCAATCATCCTTGTAATCAGCTGTACAGAAGCCATTTCCAGGGAGAATAAGGCCATCGGAATTTTGTGGCCAACGGCAATATTCCTGGCCATCGAAAGCAGAAAAGCAGTTTTCCCCATCGCCGGACGTGCAGCAATAATGATAAGGTCAGAATTTTGCCAGCCGCCGGTTTCTTTATCCAAATCAGTAAATCCTGAAGGAACTCCGGAAAGACCTTCTTTATCTTTTAGAGATTTTATCGTGTCAATAGCCTGTTTTACTAATGAGTTGGCCGTGTCAAAACCTTTTTTAATAGTTCCGTTGGTGATCTCAAAAAAAGACTGTTCGGCTTTATCTAAAAGCTCAAAAACGTCTGTTGATTCTTTATAAGAAGTATCGATCACGTTGGCTGAAACATTAATAAGGCTTCTCAAAATATATTTTTCAAGAATAACCCGAACGTGATATTCAATATGTGCGGAAGAGCTTACGCCCATCGTAAGTTCAATAATATAATGATCGCCGCCTGCAGAACTTAGTTTGTCGGTTTTTTTAAGCTCCTGAATAACCGTCATCAGATCGACAGGAAGATTTCCTTCATAAAGTTTTAGGATAACAGCAAAAATAACCGAATGTCGCGGGTCATAAAATACTTCAGGTGTCAGAAGATCAATAGAATGATCGAGCCCCTTTTTATCAATTAAAAAAGTACCAATCACCAATCTTTCAAAATCTATTGCATTGGGAGGCATTTTTCCATCTGCAATCGACAATTCTCTAGCAAAGTTGCCTTGTGTAAGAGATGATAATGTTTCTTTCTGCGCCATTGTGCAAAGATAGTTTATTTAAAAAATAATTTGAAAAGAGTAATTAATATTTATTGTTGATAACTATTAAAATTTCAGTATTGAAGGGCTTTTAAGTGATGTTAATAAAAAAATCGCTCCGTTGCTGAAGCGATTTTTTTTCATATGCTAAAAACTTATTCTCTGTTTTTTACCAATATCCATCCTGTGTATTTTGTCTGGGTATTGTTTTTGTCGTCTTCGTTCCAAGTGATGGAATACCAATAAGTTCCTGTTAAAATCTTTTTGCCTCCAGACGTACCGTTCCATTTGTAATTTCTTACTTTATCGGCTTCGTAAATTTTGTTTCCGTATCTGTCGTATACCGTGAATACAAGATTTTTCTTATAAGCTAATGCTGAGTAATCTACTTCATCATTTACATTGTCACCATTTGGAGTAATTGCGTTGACAAGATTCGGAACTGTTATCTGTACAGAAACAGGATCACAGTCAAAAGAATCTTTTAGATAAATTTTATTTTCTCCTCTTGGTAAATTTGTAAATACATTTGATTCCTGCCAAGTAATTCCGTCTAAAGAATACTGATACGGCGCCGTGCCTCCTGAAGCATTTACGGTAATTGTATTATTTGTAATATCCAGGCTTGCAATAACGGGCTGATTTGATGCCGTAACTTTTACTTCCTGTAAAGTAAAGCATTTCCCAGTTTGTAGTTTTACCCAATAACTTCCAACGGAAACTCCTTGTATCGACTGTGTCGTTGCGCCGGTACTCCATTCATAACCGTCGAATCCAGGGCCTGCATCTAAAGTTGTTCTGTCTTCGATACAAATAACTTTATCTTTCAGAACTGTAGATTTTACAGGAGGTAAAACTTTAAGTGTAATTTTTGTAATTGCAAAACAGCCGTTTGTATTGGTAACTCTTACATAAACATCAGTATCTGCTGTGATGTATATTGTAGGATTCGGGATTTGATTGGTTCCGGCTAAGGCGTTTGCCATCGTTGGATAGAATTTTTTTGTAATATCGCTTTGAGATGTAACATTAGCTGTTGTTAAATCAAAAGAGGCTTTAGTTATAACATTTTCAATAAAACATGATTCTAAAGTTGCAGGATTTAATACAACAACAGGATGGAATTTCAACGTTATTTCAGAATCGTCTGTACATCCTTCTACAGAAGTTACCTTTACATATATTGTTGTCGGTGCAGAAACATAAGCCGTAGGATTGGTGATTTCATTGGTTCCTGCATTGAGGTCATTAAGAGTTGGATAATATTTTTTAGTTGCGGTAGGATCTGCAAACACGTTGGCGGTGGTAAGATTAAAAGTTGCTGTGCCTGCACCATTATTATTACATTCTGTAAGTGTAGCATTATTAGCAACAATATTACCTTGTCTGAATTTGAACTCACCAGTTTGGAAACATCCGTTGATTGGATTATTTGGGTTAGTTGGATCCTGATATTTTAATCTGTAATAATAAACTGTAGTTCCGTTTATTGTAGTAACGGTAAGCGGATTATTTCCGGTAATGGCATCATTTGTTGTATCATGGTAAGTTACGGTAAATCCTGTATTTCCATTCAGAATATCAGCTGAAAGTGTAGTGAAATCGAACTGCATCGGAAGGGCGCATTTCAAAATTTCGTTTGGGTTACCGGGTGTAGCACTAGGTGTACCGGGTGTAATGAACGGATTTGGTGTAAGTGCCGGATCTGAAAAAGGTGACGTCAATGTAGCAGTTCCTTCCCATAATAAAGAAAATCCACTGTTTGGAGCACTGTCCCAGTTATCAATGACCAAGTAATAAGTTTCTCCTGCTATAACGTCCAAAAAGGCTTCAAAATACGGTGATCCACTTGGCACAAGTTCAAGACCTGTATTTCCGGTAGGAGATTCACCTGCGTAATTACATCTTAAAGGGACTCCAAAAACTTGGGAGCAAGGCAAGTTTGGACCATATACTGCAAAATCGTAATCAGTTGTATTGTCATCTGCATCAATTGTAAAAGCTAAGGTTCCCGAAGTTGCTACAGTAAAAGTATACCAAACGGAGAAGTTTTCATCGCTATTCAGACATCCGTTTGTATTTAAATCTTCCAATATATTTCCAGGACCAGATGGTGTATAGGATATATTAGAATTACCACAAACAGGAATTGCGCTAGGGCAATCCGATTGCGAATAATGTAATTGAAATATAATGAACGTGAAAAATAATAACAATTTTTTCATATACATAACTTTAAAGCAAATTTAAAATTTATAAATATCTATAAAAATAAAAAACCGCTTGTAAAACCGGCTTTTTATTTAACATATAAGAGTTTTTTATTCTCTGTTTTTCACCATTACCCAACCTGAAAATTTGATAGGTGTGCTGGTCTTATTGTTTTCATTCCAGGTAACAGAATACCAGTAAGTTCCTGTAGGTATTTTTTTGCCTGCTATGGTTCCGTCCCAAGTATAGTTGTTGGATTGGTCTGCCTGAAATATTTTTGTTCCATATCTGTCAAACACACTTAAAATCAAGTTTTTCTTATTTGACAACGCAGAATAGTTGATTGCATCATTGATGCCGTCTCCGTTTGGTGTGATCACATTCACAAGGTTTGGAACTACAATCTCAACTTCAATTGGCGTACAGTCATAAGCATCTTTTACATAAACCGTATAATCTCCTCTCGAAAGATTAGTAAATACATTGGAATCTTGCCAACTTGTCTCATCTAATGAATATTGATATGCTGGTGTGCCACCAACTACATTCACGGTAATCGTATTGTTGGAAATGTCAATATTTGAAACTACAGGCTGTTCCGTTGCATATACTTTTACATGCTGTGTAGAAGTACATTCTCCTGTTCTTAGTTTTACCCAGTAAGTACCAACGCCTATATCTGTAGCAACTTGTGTAGTTGCTCCGGTGCTCCATTCATATTCGTCAAAGCCGGGTCCTGCATCTAAAGTAGTTTTATCTTCAATACAGATAACTTTATCAACTAATACCGTAGAATAAACAGGCGCAATAACCACCAACGTTACCTTAGCTACCGTATAACATCCGTTTCCATTGGATACCCGTATAAAAACAACTCCACTTGGTGCAATGTAAGCATCGGGATTCTGAATTTCGTTGGTTTCATTAACTGCATCAGCTAATGAAGGATAATATTTTTTAGTAGTACCGGCTTGTGTCGTTACATTTGCAATCGTAAGATTAAATAATCCTGTTGAAGGGTTGGCTTCAATAAAGCAAGATCTTAATGTAGCTTCGGTTACTTCCACAACCGGGAAAAAGGCTAGTGTAATTTCAGCAATATCCGTACAGCCGAATGGCGTGGTTACCAATACAAAAACAGAACCTCCACCGGATACATATTGATAAGGGTTTGTAATTTCGTTGGTGCCAGCATTAAGATCATACATTGTCGGAAAATACTTTTTGGTAAAAGTAGGATCTAAAATGACATTGGCCGTGGTAAGATCAAAAACTGCCGTTCCAGTATTATTGTTGTTACATTCCGTGAGTGTATCGTCAGTTGCTACAATACTTCCGTCTTTAAATTTGAATTCGCCCGTTTGCTTACATTTGTTGATCGGATTATTCGGATTTGTAGGGTCGGTATATGAAATGCTGTAATAGTAAGTATCAGTTGTATTTACTGTAATAGGAGTTATAATAGGATTGTCTCCTGTTAAAAGATCATTGGTGTTTAAATGATAAGATACAGTAAAATTTGTATTACCATTAATAATTCCTGTTGTTAATGTGCTGAAATCAAATATAGCAGGATTTGCGCAAACTATAACTTCGTTTGGTTCGTTTGGATTTGCATTCGGTAAACCTGGTGCAATAAAGGGGTTCGTAATTAAAGAAGGGTCATTAAATGGTGACGCTAAAGTCGCAGTTCCTCCCCAGTTTAAAGAAAATCCGTCCGGACTGTTTGAAAAGTTATCAATAATTAAATAATAAGTTTCACCAGGAAGCACATTCATTGCGCTGCTAAACTGAGCCGGAGATCCTCCGCCTCCTCCATTAGGATCGGTAGCGATTAAATTCAATCCTGTAGGTCCGTCTGCTCCTGAATAATTACATCTTAAAGGGGGTCCGAAAACCAAAGCACAAGGTTGATTGGGGCCATACACTGCAAAATCATAATCATCGGCGAAAACGTTAGGATCGATTGTAAAGGTCAAAGTCCCGGCGGTAGCTATAGTAAATGTATACCAAACTGAGAAGTTTTCATCATCATTCAGGCATCCGTTTGGATCCAACTCTTCCAGAATATTTCCTGGTCCTGAAGGCGTATATGATATCCCAGAATTACCACAAACTGTAATAGCAGTCGGACAATCTGATTGTGCAAATGAAAATTGAGAAAATAATAATATAAAAATTAGGAGAGCTTTTTTCATTTCCGAAAAATTTTTGTTACAAATGTAATAAAATAATAGTGGATTGTATATTTTGTCGCTTCTTTTTTAATAAATGTTTATTTTTCTAATATTGCATTTTTCTCAACTTAGGATTTGTGCTTCCCACAATCAATGCGATGAGCAGTGTCATGCTTCCTCCAAATACCACCGAACGCACCACGCCCAGCAGTTTTGCAGCCAATCCGCTTTCAAACTGGCCCATTTCATTGCTCGACATGATGAAGATTGAATTTACGCTCAACACACGACCTCTGATATTGTCTGGAGTTTTGAGCTGAACAATCGTTCCGCGGATAACAACAGAAATTCCGTCTAGCATACCGCTCAATACCAAAAACATAAATGACAGCCAATAATAATGAGATAATCCAAATCCAATGATGCAAAGACCGAATCCTGCAACGACAAACAACAGTATTTTACCCTGATTTTTTCTTAAAGGAATAATAGATAATGTTGTAATAATGATCATCGAGCCGATATCTGATGCGGCATTCAGCAAACCGAAACCTTCAGCTCCCGACTTTAAAATGTCAGTCGCAAATACGGGAATCATCGCTACCGCTCCCCCAAAAAGTACCGCAAACATATCTAAGCATAAGGCTCCCAAAATCTCTTTTGTTTTAAAAATATAAGAAATCCCTTCGCGCATGCTTTCGAATACTTTTACATCTTCTTTTTTATATTCAGAATACTGTTTATTAATCTGCCAAAAAAACAATGAAGCTATTAAAATTAATGAAAGAATGACCACCAATGTCCATTTTACACCAAAGAAACCAATTAGAAATCCTCCGGCTGCATGGCCACAAACCGAAGAAATCAGGAAAGTTGCCTGGTTTAAAGTAATGGCATTAGGAAGATTTATTTGTTTAACGATTTTTGGAATCATCGAAGGAACAATAGGACCGATAAATGCTCTTGCAATTCCTGTAAAGAAAATGACGCCATATATATAATAGGTGATTTCGTGTCCTGAAAAATGAAGTTCGGTATTCATAAAAGCCGGAATCAACAGAAGGGCGATCAGAAAAACATAAGCATAATTGCATATAAGAAGGAGCCTTTTTTTTTCGTTCATATCAATCACGTGGCCTGCATATAAAGCGCAGCTCACGGCCGGAATTACCTCCGAAAGCCCGATCAAACCAATAGAAAAAGGATCCTTTGTAAGCTGATAAACCCACCAGCCGAGTAAAGTAGCCAGCATTCTGAAGGCCAAAACAATAAAAAATCTTCCGGTAAGAAGATTTCTGAACTCAACATTTTTTAATGTCTGAAGCGGGCTTAGAGAAATCATTTCACAAAAATAGCCCTAAAAATTAATTTAAGGCTATAGGTATTTCGTTATTTCAAAAGATAATTAAAATATCCCCTGAAAGATAAAATCTATTTTAGTCCGCTCTCAAAGAACTGATAACAATGGCAGCAACACCAGCTGCTCCAATCACGACTGCGCCTCCCGCAACTCTCGCTTTTGACCTGTCTTTTACAGATGCGATATTGGATTTTGGGATAATAACTTCTGTGCTGTCTTTTTTTCCGGCTGTGCCGATAATGTTGTCTCCATCCACATTACGGAATAATATTTTCTGTTTTTTTGAGCCATCTCTTGGCGTTACTACATAGATTTTACCGGCCTGAAGATTAGAATAATTATTTGTTGAAATATTTTCACTGTACTTTGTGGTAGCACAAGATGAAATGATAAATAAAGTCGTAAATAAGGCTGATTTTAAAAGTACAGGTGCTTTCATTATTATTTTTTAGTTTTCCAAATTTATAATTTTTTTTGAATATATGTTTTCAGAACGGAGAAAATGTATTTAAATTTTATAAATCTTTAATAAATCTGCCACTTTTCTGTCATTTGCCAATCTTGGAATTTTGTTTTGGCCGCCCAGTTTGCCTTGAGATTTTGCATATTCCTGAAATGCATTTTTAGATAGCTTGCTGATTTTTAATTTTTGCAAAATATTTCCGGAAATCAAGTCATCATAATAAGTATTGCGTTTTCTGAGCTGATCGTCGAGTTCACTTTTAAATAAATCCATGTTTTCGGGCTCTTTTTCAAACTCGATAAACCATTCGTGATAAGGCAAACCTTCTTCAGGATTTACCTCAGGAGCCAAATGAAATTCTGTAATCTGCGCAGAATATTTCTCCAAAGTAGCTTTCAGAGCTTCTTCCACTTCAAATGCAATCACATGTTCTCCAAATGCTGAAGTGAAATGTTTCGTTCTTCCGCTTACCAGAATGCGATGCGGATTTTTATCAATAAATCTTACAACATCACCAATAGAATATGCCCATAATCCTGAATTTGTCGTTAAAACTAAAGCATAATCTTTATTTAGTTCAGTATCTTTTAAGGTTAATCTTTTCTGATTAGGTTTTCCAAATTCTTCCAAAGGGATAAATTCATAAAAAATTCCGTGATTGGTCAAAAGCAAAAGACCTTCTTTGGTATAATCATCTTGAAAAGCAAAAAATCCTTCCGATGCGGGAAATGTCTGCACAATATCTACTTTTCCGCCCAAAAGATCTTCCATTTTTTCGCGGTAAGGTTCATAATTGACTCCGCCCGTTACGATCAATTGAAGATTTGGGAAAAGCTGTTTAATTCTTTTCCCGTTTTTCTCGATCAGTTTTTCAAAATACATGATCAGCCAAGGCGGAATTCCCGAAATCAAAGTCATATTTTCTTTTTCGGTTTCCTCAACGATTTTATCGACTTTTGCTTCCCAATCTTCCATCATATTGGTTTCCCAGCTTGGCAAACGGTTTTTTTGAAGATAATTTGGAATATGATGCGCTACAATTCCTGAAAGCCTTCCGGTTTTTATCCCGAAAACTTCTTCCAATTCGGGGCTTCCTTGCAGGAAAATCATTTTTCCGTTGACAAAATTGGCATTTCCTTTTTTTGAAATATAATGAAACAAAGCACTTTGCGCGCCTGCAACCTGATACGGCATCCCTTCCTTAGAAATAGGAATATATTTGGAACCGGAAGTTGTGCCCGATGTTTTTGCAAAATACTCCGGAGTTTCTGTCCAAAGAATATTGCGTTGTCCTCGTTTTACTTTTTCAATATATGGTTTAAGGTCTTCATAATCTGCAATCGGAACGTTTCTCTGAAAATCTTCCAAAGAATGAATGTTCTCAAACTGATGTTCTCTTCCGAAAAGTGTTTTTTCAGCAGTTTTCACTAATGACAAAAGGAGTTTTTCCTGATTTTTTTCTGCATTTTGCTTAAAATCATCAGCTTTTTGTACATGTTTTTTTGCCCAGATTAATGCGGCTTTTTTCTTGAAGAAGTTTAACATGCTTCAAATTTATAAATAAGTAAAGAATTGTATCAAATATTTTAAAATTTAAACTAAAAAAAGCGATGAATATTAGTGAGAAATTATTTGTTTTCTTTATACCTTTTATCGGGAGTTCCGTCTTTTTTTAGCGTTTTATTTCCTTTGTATCGCTTGTCGGGAGTTCCATCTTTCTTCATTTTAGCTACAGGTTTTGCAGTTTCAGCTTTGGTTGCTTTCACTGTTTTTGTAGTTCTTTGAACAGTGCTTTTTGTTGTCGGAAGAGTTTGTTGAGCGGTTGCAAAGCCTAATCCTAAAACAATTGACATTGCTGTAATAATTTTTTTCATAAGAAATTGTTTGTTTAAGTAAAGTTATAGAAAAAGGCAAAACAAAATATCTTTTCCAAAATAATTAATTAAGAATAAAAAAAACCTGCTTCCAAAAGGAAACAGGTTCAAGTTAATTATGAATAGTTGGTTGGTTATCTTGTACAATTGGCGGTCCAAGTTTTACCGTCTTTTGTGTAAAAAATTTCTAAATCATTATTATCAATTCTGATAAGTGTAGTTGCGGTAGAACCCACGTTTATTAAGGTATTGTCACCTTGCTTTTGGAATTCTATACCGTTCAGATCCGGAATACTGTTTGAAAATCTAAAATTGTATTTTGTATTGCTTGCAATTTTGGTTACAAAAACTTCACCGTTATTTTCAGAAATGTTGGTAGAACCGTCGGTATAAGAGATATTACCTTTATACGTTCCTGCAAAAAAATCATTGTCTGCAGGATCGTCGTCGTCGCTGCATGATGTGAATGAAACTGCTGTGAAAATGACCAGCATAAAAATTCCTAAAATCTTGATTACATTTTTCATAATATTATTTGTTTAAGGTTTATGAAAATTATTTCTCAAACTCTGTGCCGTATATGAATTACTACTTTATTTTAACTCTTTTTTAGAAGTATTTTAACAAATTGTAATTATGTGCTTCTTTGCGTTTTTAAACTCTTTAAAGAAATAACACTTACCTTTGTCACAAATTAAAAACGGTTTCGGAGATCTCCCGAAATCGCTTTTGTCGTTTACAACAATATTTTTATGCAGTTAAAAACCATCAAAGAAAGCTTTCTTCCTAATCTTCTGAAAAAAGAATTTGGCAAAGAGATTTTTGCACAGCTAGAAAACGAGCAGCATTTGGCTGTGAAAGGCAGCGCAGGTTCTTCAGTATCTATATTTGCAGCAGAGCTTTTTCTTACTCAGAAAAAAACAATTCTGTATCTTGTTGATGATAAGGAAGATGCATTGTATATAAATACAGAAATGGAAGATCTTTTGGGCAAAGAAAAAGTCTTGTATTTTCCGGCCACGCATTTGGAACCGTATCAGGTTGAGAAAACTCAAAATGCCAATCTGGTTTTACGAACAGAAGTTCTGAATAAAATAAACTCCGAAAAATCACCAAAGATCATTGTTGCATATATTGGTGCCTTATCTGAAAAAGTTCTGAAAAAGGAAGATTTTAAGGCAATTTCGCATCACATAAAAGTAGGCGATCAGCTCGATTTTGATTTTGTAGACGAGCTGCTTTCACATTATCAGTTTCAGCAGACAGATTTTGTTTCCGAGCCGGGCGAGTTTTCTGTGCGCGGCGGAATTGTAGACGTTTTTTCGTATTCTAATGAAAAGCCTTACCGGATCACATTTTTTGGAAATGAAGTTGAAAACATTAAAACTTTCGACATAGAAACTCAGCTTTCTGTGGATAAAATAAAAGAGTTTCAGCTGGTTTCCAATATGAATTTTTCTGTTTCCGGAAGCCGTGTTTCTTTGCTGGAACTTTTACCGAAAAACAGTTTTGTTGTTTCAAAAAACTCTCTTGTCGGACTTCATAAAATTAAAAGTTTTTATGAAAAAGCTTTAGAGAATTATGATAAGCTCAGTAAAGATATTTCACACAGAACGCCGCAGGAATTATTCATTTCCGATGAAGAATTTTTATTTGATTATAAAAAATTTAAAACTATAGATTTTGCGGCTCAAACTCTTGAACTTTCAAACCTTCAAACTCTCGAACTCAAGCAAACACAACAACCGAGCTTTCATAAAAACTTTGAATTATTATTTGAAGATTTAGAAGAAAAGCAGCAGCAGGGTTTTGAAACGTGGATTTCATTTTCCACGGATAAACAAAAAGAAAGGCTCGAATCTATTTTTGAGGAATTGGAACGCGAGCTTCATTTTAATAGTTTTAGATCTGAACTTCATGAAGGTTTTGTAGATTCTGACCATAAAATTTTGGTTTATACAGATCATCAGATTTTTGATCGTTACCAAAGATATAAAGCCAAAAATACGTTTGCAAAGTCTGAACAGCTGACGCTGAAAGATTTAATGTCTTTAAAAGTTGGTGATTATATCGCACATATCGATCACGGAATCGGAAAATTCATGGGATTGGTAAAAGTAAATAATGACGGAAAAATTCAGGAATGTTTTAAACTGACGTATAAAAATGGTGACTTATTGTATGTAAGCATTCATTCTTTGCATAAAATCTCAAAATATAACGGCCCGGACGGAAAAGAAATTGTGTTGAGCAAGCTTGGTTCACCGGCCTGGAAATCTTTAAAGCAAAAAACAAAAGCGAGAGTCAAACAAATTGCTTTTGACTTGATAAAATTATATGCTGAAAGAAAAACAGCAAAAGGCTTTGCTTACACGCCGGATTCTTATCTTCAGAATGAACTGGAAGCCAGCTTTATTTACGAAGATACGCCGGATCAGGAAAAAGCAACCATTGATGTAAAAAAAGATATGGAAGCTGAAACGGTAATGGACAGATTGGTTTGCGGAGATGTTGGTTTCGGTAAAACGGAAGTCGCGATTCGTGCCGCTTTCAAAGCTGCAACAGACGGAAAACAGGTTGCTATTTTGGTTCCGACCACGATTTTGGCATTTCAGCATTACCGAAGTTTCAGAGAAAGGTTGAAAGATTTCCCGGTCAATGTTTCTTATTTAAACAGATTCAGAAGCGCAAAGCAAAAATCTGAAACCATCGAAGGTTTGAAAAACGGAAAAATAGATATCGTAATCGGTACGCATCAATTGGCTTCCGAAAAAGTGAAGTTTAAAGATTTAGGTTTACTGATTATTGATGAAGAGCATAAATTCGGAGTTGCTGTAAAAGACAAACTGAAAACTTTAAAATCAAATATTGATACACTTACTTTAACAGCAACACCGATTCCGAGAACATTGCAGTTTTCTTTGATGGCTGCAAGAGATTTGTCGGTTATAAAAACGCCGCCGCCAAACAGGCAACCTGTAGAAACTCAGATTGTAGGTTTTAGTGAAGAAATAATACGCGATGCGGTTTCTTACGAATTGCAGCGTGACGGCCAGGTTTATTTTATCAACAACAGAGTTGAAAACCTGAAAGATATTGCTGGCCTTATTCAAAGATTAGTGCCGGACGCAAAAGTAATTACCGGTCACGGACAAATGGAAGGAAAGCAACTTGAGCAGAATGTTCTTGATTTTATGGAAGGAAAATATGATGTTTTGGTTTCCACAACGATTGTTGAAAGTGGAGTAGACGTTCCGAATGCCAACACAATTTTCATCAATGATGCACAACGATTCGGAATGGCAGATCTTCACCAAATGAGAGGAAGAGTCGGACGAAGCAACAGAAAAGCTTTTTGTTATCTCATCACGCCGCCTTTTGATATGATGACTTCCGATGCGAGAAAAAGACTTGAGGCGATTGAGCAGTTTTCAGATTTGGGAAGCGGTTTTCAGATTGCAATGAAAGATTTGGAAATACGTGGTGCAGGAGATTTGCTGGGAGGCGAACAAAGCGGATTTATCAACGAAATGGGCTTTGAAACTTATCAGAAAATGATGCAGGAAGCTTTGGAAGAACTAAAAGATGATAAGGATTTTGAAAATATGTTTGAAAACGAAGAAGATCGTCAAAAGCTATTCAAGTCGGTAAAAGATGTGAATATTGACACAGATTTGGAATTAATGCTTCCCGATTTTTATATTTCAAGTACCGAAGAAAGGCTTTTGCTTTATCAGAAATTATCGGAAATTGATAATGAAGTCGATCTTCAGAAGTTTGAGTCTGAATTGACAGACCGATTTGGTGCGTTGCCTGATGAAGCGATCAATCTTTTGAAAAGTGTTTCTTTAAAATGGCTCGCTGCAGATATTGGTTTCGAAAAAATTGTAATGAAAAATGGTGTCTTTCTTGGATATTTTCCAAATAATCCGCAGGATAAATTTTATCAGACGGATAAATTCAGACATATTATAAACTATTTAACGCAAAATCCGTCGCAGGCACAATTAAAAGAAAAAATCGGAAAAGAAGGAACCCAGCTTATGATGAGAAAAGATGGCGTACAAAATGTAGATGAAGTGAATGTTTTGCTGAAGTCGATACTGAATTTGTAATAGGCGTAAATCGTGACAGATTCTAAAATATCATTATGTTGTGAATACTTCTATTTGATTATCAGATGATTTTATTCAGGTTTTAAAATAATTTATAAGTTTGTTGCAGATTTTTATTTAATTTCGCACACTGTTATGAAAAAATACTTTATTTATTGCCTTACAAGTCTTTTCCCAACTTTTACCGTTGCACAAGTGGGGATTGGAACCACTTCTCCACAATCAATGTTGGATGTGAATGGTAAAACAACCATCAGAAAAGAATTAAGAGTGGGAGGAACTACTTCCCAAATTGGAAATGCAGGCCTCAATGGCCAGGTATTAGTCTCCCAAGGTAGCGGTTTGCCGCCAACCTGGAAGTCATTGAACGTCTCTTTCATGGAAGAGGGACAGTACAAATTGATCAATTCATATTTAGCATCTGACCAGGTAGGGATTACTTCGCTTTCAAATGGAACTGCCGGAGATAATTTTCACACAAACAACATTGGTGATGATATCTCAAGCACAAGCAAAGGAATTTGGTTGAAAATACCGGGTCTTGAGCAGAATTTTAACATTAAAAACGGTAAAAACAGGGTTACTTTCCAGTTTCAGACCGGTGTTGAAATGAAAGCCCCTGTAGCTACGATATCACAAAATGTAAGTTTTACGTGTGGTATTTTCAGAAACAGTAAGTTGGTGGCTATCCGCCCAGATAAGATCTCATCCAATAATAACAGTGAAAAAGCAGGATTTCAGAATTACATTTTTACCCTAAATTATACTGAGCAAAATGTACCCGCCGGAATGCAGAAAATAGAAGTTGCATGTAGAAAAATAGAAACTTCGAATCTTAATAATGCATTTACAATCGGAAGGAATATTTCAAATTCTAATTCTGTTTCTAATGCATTCACTCTTGAATCTGCCTTAAAAATTGATGTAATTGAATACGTAACCTATACTTCAAACTAAATTATGAAAAATATATTATTATTACTTTTTGCTTTATTAATCTTACCATTGCATGCACAGCTAGGAATTAATACTTCTGAACCAAAATCACGGTTAGATGTCAATGGAGATTTTAATTTCCGTGGCAAATTGGTTTTGCAGAACAGCGTAAATGGAAATCTTTCCCAAGGAACGAATGATCAGGTTTTGGTTTCTCAGGGTGAAGGATATCCTCCAATCTGGAAAACGCTGCGTATTCCGGAATATGAGCCCAACAGGTTTTATTTGATTTTTAATAATTCTTTTTCTGACCGCAACGGCGTCAAATTTACAAACGCTGAGCAATCCACAGTTACAAACAGATCTGCCGCTCTTACAAAAAATGCAAATTTCAGCAGTCTTAATGGCTTTAAAAGAATACCGGGTTTATCACATCCAATAAGTGTTTACAGCACTCAAAGTAAAGTTTATTTCCAATTTGAAACAGTGGCTCAGGCAACTTTTCCTGCAAATGGCAACACCGATATTTCTATTGATTATGCTTGCGGGATTTTTGTAGATAATAAATTGGTTAATTTGAGACAACGTAATTTAAAAGCAAGCAGCGCTTCAAATACATTCATTACCCACAATCAGATTGGTATTATTGAAGGACTTTCTGTCGGAACACATAATGTAAGTGTGGGTTGTGCAAGACTGCAATCCTATACAACTTCGGCAAGTAACAGTACGTTGGGGATAGGCATTAATGTTTCCACGAATATCGATGATTTTATTACTCAATCATCTCTTAAAGTAGATGTTTATGAAATTCCTCAGGTATTTAATACAATTATAAATTAATCATGAAAAATATATATCAGCTGATATTTCTGTTTATTACAATCAGATCATTAGCACAGGTTGGGGTTGGAACTACAACTCCCGTAAATACATTAGATATCAACGGTGATCTTACCGTGCGCAAAGAAGTAAGAGTTGGCGGAAACAATACTGTAAAAGGAAATGCAGGAAATGCAGGTTACATTTTCCATAACAGCAGCGAGTCGGTTGCCAACGATTGGAAGTCTATAAAAATTGCCGACGGACAGGGAAGTATGTCATTATATTCTATGAATACAAACAGCGATACTGTCGGGATAACATTCTCAGGAAGCAATGGCTCCACGTCGCCTTATTTAGAAAATCAGGTATTGGACAATTCATGGGTTGTTTTAACAGGCACTGTAGACAACTTTTCTATTACAAATGCAGTAAATAAAGTGGTTTTTTCGTTTCAGACGACAGCTCAAAAAGCGAATAACAGCAATTCATCAGCAGGTTTTGCCTGCGGAATTTTTGTAGACAACAGGCTGAAAGCCGTAAGAACCGATGTTCTAATAGGTAATGAAGGGACTTATAAGATCTTTAATCTTAATGCAACTTTGGAAAACATGCCTCAAAAGAATAATTACAATGTAAAGGCGGCTTGTACAAAAAGAAACTTAAATAGTGGAACACTTGGACTGGGAACTGTTGTAAATCCATCATTTTTAAATACAGATATGTCACAATCTGTACTCACAACGTCTGTTTTACAGCCTTACTAAAAATTATTTTATTATTTACAGATTGAATTTTTAGGAATAATAAAGAGGGTTTTAGCTGTTAATTTTATGATAATATAAATAAAAATATGATTTTTATGCAAAAAAAAATTATATTTGTGGAAAAATAAGTAATACCGTTAGAAATGAAACAGCTTTTCTATTTTATTTTATTAGTTGCAGGTTTATCTTCTTTACATTCTTGTAAAGATTTAATAGACGAAGAAGGAAATCCTCTTTTGGATTTGAATGATACAAACGGGTTCAACGGCCCAAGAGCATTATTCAGAGAAATAACGGATTCTGATACAATTGCGGAGTATCATTATAATGGTTTGCAGTTATCAAGAGTAATTACAGAAAACGCGTCAATCACAAATGTAATGTGGAGCGGCGATAAGATAAGCCAAATCAACTTCAATGGATTTCTGGATTTAGACGGAGACGGGACAATTGACGATGACAGTATTGTGTATACTCAATTGTTTACTTACGGAAACATGGGAAGATTAACGAAGATTTCAGAGAATCGTTCTATTTATAAAAGAACACCGCCTGTACCGCCTACTGCTCCTGCAGGACCTTATCTTTTGGATTCTAAAGTGAAGTCGCTTTATGTTTTGACATACAGCGCTGCAACAGCAAAGCTGGATAAAATTGTAATGGAAAAAGGTGTTGACACTCCGGGAGTTCCATTTGTTAATCAGGAATATTCTGAAACTACATATACTTATTTAGGTGATAATGTCTCGGAAGTTGTAAGAGAATATGGCCCGATCAACGGGACTGTATTTGGTCCGCCAACTGAAAGATATGGTTATGAGTTTTTAAATCATGATGATCGCATCAGTCCTTACACTTTACTTCCTTTTGCTTACAAAGTTTCTGAACTTCTGTCAACAAAAGCAAATGATAACAGAAGCTATATATTGTCACCAAACAGCCCGAAAAGAATGACAATTACAGATCTTACACAGCCAGTTCCGACGCCAGTGATTTTCTCTACCAATTACAGATATGATCCGCAGACGTATATGACTCAGGGATATGGAGTAAATTACATTTACAAGCCTTTATAATTATAAAATTTAAAAATATTTAAACTCAATTCTTCACCGGATTGAGTTTTTTATTTTTTAAGACTTAATTTTGCAAAAAATTTCTCATGAAGTATTTAATTGTAGGTTTGGGTAATAAAGGCCCGGAATATGAAAACACACGACACAATATTGGTTTTAAAATTGCGGAGAAAATTGCTGAAACTCTTGACGTTCCGTTTAATACAACAAATTTCGGGTGGATGGCTGAAGGGAAGTATAAAGGTAGAAAAGTTTTAGTTTTAAAGCCGGATACTTACATGAATCTTTCCGGAAATGCCGTAAAATACTGGATGCAGAAAGAAAATATTCCTTTGGAAAATGTAATGATCGTTACCGATGATTTAGCATTACCATTCGGGACTTTAAGAATGAAAATGAAAGGCTCTGATGCGGGGCATAACGGCCTTAAAAGTATTCAGGAAGTGTTGCAGACGCAGAATTATGCAAGACTTCGGTTTGGTATTTCGGCTGAGTTTTCAGAAGGAAGACAGGTTGATTATGTTTTAGGAACCTGGAACCAAGAGGAAAATGAAAAACTTCCTGAAAGAATTGAAAAGTTCTCTAAAGCTTGTCTGTCATTTGTTTTTGCCGGAATTAACAATACAATGTCTGCTTTTAACGGAAAATAATATAAATATTTGTATAAAAAAACGCCGGAGCAAAGCTCCGGCGTTTTTATCTTAAAGTGAAATTTGTTATAACCAAGTTACAATACCCGTTTCCACATCATAATTTGCACCAACTATTTTTATTTTTCCTTCATCTTCGAGTCTACTAAGCGTAGAGCTTTGTTTACGTATATCGTCGATAGCATTCTTTACATTATGTTGATTTAGTCTTTCTAAAAGGTCGGCATTTGCAGAAGAACGTTCTTCACCATCCACCATGATTTGTTTGATGATTGGATCAAAATGATCGATAAGATGGTTGAGGTTATCCATACCTAATCCTTCGATTTTAGCGGCATCAAGACCACCTTTTAAAGCGCCGCATTTGGTGTGTCCCAAAACTACGACAAGTTTGGAGCCTGCAACATTACAGCCAAATTCCATTGAACCAAGGATATCCTGATTTACAAAATTACCCGCAATTCTGATGCTGAATACATCACCCAGACCTTGGTCGAAGATAAGCTCGGCAGAAGTACGGCTGTCGATACAGCTTAATACAACTGCAAATGGCCATTGTCCTTCACGTGTAGCATTTACCTGCTCCAAAAGATCTCTGTTTGCTTTTAAGTTGTTTACAAATCTCTGGTTCCCTTCTTTCAGAAACTCCAAAGCTTTTTCGGGAGAGATTGTAGCTTGTGTTTCGGAAGTGTGTGCTTTCATATAACTTTATTTTTTATGAATTATATTTAAAATTTTTAAAATGCTATTTTTCAATTACATTGCTCTTGTATGAGTAATAACTACATGAGAATCTTCATCTCTTTCGTAATCTCTGTATGATGTTTTAAAGCCGATCAATTCTACATTTATATCTTCTTCTTTGGCTCGTATATTGGCAAAATCCTGAATCATTTCCAACACATCGGTCGCAATATATGAAGTTCCTCTTGCATCAATAATAACTGTGGAATTCGACTTAATGTTTTTAAGCGTTTTTTTAATAGCAGCCTTATTCAGGAAGGAAACTTCTTCTGCCAGTTTGATATTAATTCCGTCAGCATCATTCAGCTTTTCTCGGCTAAGATAATATGCACGCTTCATATTTCCTTGAAGAATATAAAAAACGGAGATTGCTAAACCAATACCAACACCTTTCAAAAGGTCAGTTGCAACGATTGCTACAACTGTCGCCACAAAAGGAATAAACTGGAATTTTCCAAGCTTCCAGAAATGCTTAAATGTTGCCGGTTTTGCTAATTTATAACCTACCAAAATCAGTACTGCAGCCAATGTTGCTAATGGAATTAAGTTTAAAATAAACGGAATAGAAAGTACACAAACCAATAATAAACTACCATGAATCATAGTCGAAAGTTTGGAAGTAGCTCCTGAATTGGCGTTTGTTGAACTTCGTACAACCACGGATGTAATTGGAAGCCCACCAATGAATGAACTTACTAAGTTTCCGATTCCCTGTGCTTTAAGTTCCAGGTTGGTATCGGTAATTCGTCTTTGCTTATCAAGCCTGTCTGATGCTTCAATACATAAAAGGGTTTCGATTGAGGCAACAATAGCAATCGTAGCACCTGCAATCCAAACTTTCATATTGGTAAATCCGTTAAAATCGGGAGTTGTAACCAAATTTTTAAAATCATCAATACTTTGAGGTATCGGCAAAGCAACCAAATGTTCGGAAGAGATCGCCAATGAACTTCCGCTCATTTTGAATAGTTCGTTTAATAAAATACCCGCAATTACGGCAACAAGAGCTCCGGGAAGCATTTTGATTTTTTTTAGAACCGGAATATGATCCCAAGCTAAAAGAATTCCTATAGAAACTAAAGTTACAATGATTGTTCCGGGATGTATAGCTGCAAATAATTCATTAAAATAATTAAAATTAATGCCGTTTGTAAAAAGCGTTTCGTTTCCTTCATAATCTTTATCAAACCCCAAAGCATGCGGAATCTGGGTTAAAATAATAATGATACCGATACCGGCAAGCATTCCTTCAATCACATTATTTGGAAAATAATTTGAAATACTTCCCGCTCGTATGAAGCCTAAAATTAACTGAATAATCCCGGCAACCATTCCGGCGCAAAGGAAAAGTTCGAAAGCTCCAAGATCTGTAATTGCAGTTAAAACAATAGCCGTCAAACCCGCAGCAGGACCGGAAACCGAAATGTTTGAATTACTTATTGCTCCAACAACCAAACCGCCGATAATACCCGCGATTACTCCTGACAACGGTGGCGCACCGGATGCTAATGCAATTCCCAAACAAAGAGGAAGCGCAACTAAAAACACCACAAGACCTGAAGGGAAATTCTCTTGAATCCCTCCCAAAATAGATTTTGATTTTTTCATGACAATTGAAAAATACGTTTATGTAATGACCGATCTGTTAAGATCAACCAAAATGATAGAAATTAATTAAAGTAGAATCTATTCAAAATCAAAAATGATATGAATAAAAAGAAATTTGGCGAAAAGTTAAGCCTCCGGAGGCGGTGAAAATATAGTAAGATGAGGCGAAAGATGAAAGGAATCATCAATCAGCGTAAAAGATCTGCCTTTGAGATCTGGGTCAAAAAACTTCAGATAATCGTAAACATCCAAAGTTTTTGGAAGTGTTTTTTCGTATACAGTAAAGGATGAATAATTGGAATGAGGCTCTTCTTCATTGATCACGACATTGGTTCTGGCAATATCCCAGCCCATAACTTCAGCAATGCCGGGCAATGCAGTAAAGTTGAGGAAGAACATAAATGTAATAATACTCCAGAATTTCATTCAATTTTTTTTAAAAGATTATTTAATCTTTCGGCTCATCACCCAGTCGGAACTTGTAAGATTATATATTTTTTGGATGTCTTTTAAGATTTTTTCAAAATCAATCTCCAAATCAATAATTTTTCCTGTCCTAAGGTCAAAAACCCAGCCATGTACTACAGGATATTCATCTAAAATGTATCTTTCCTGTACACAAGCCATTTTGACAACGTTAATACATTGTTCCTGAACATTAAGCTCAACAAGTCTGTCATAACGCTTGTTATTATCTTCGATAGAATCTAATTCGGACTGATGTAATCTATAGACATCACGAATGTTTCGCAACCACGGATTTAATAATCCTAAATCCTCAGGCGTCATCGCTGCTTTTACACCGCCGCAATTATAATGTCCGCAAACAATAATGTGTTTCACTTTCAAATGTTCAACAGCGTATTGAATAACGGCTGTGGAACTCATATCTAAAGTGTTGACCACATTGGCAATATTTCTGTGAACAAAAACATCACCCGGCTTTGCGCCCATCAATTCTTCCGCAGTAACTCTGCTGTCTGAGCATCCAATGTATAAATAATCCGGATGCTGAGTTTTAGCAAGCTCTTCAAAGAAAGCCGGGTTTTGCGAAATTTTAGATTCTACCCATATTCTGTTGTTTTCAAAAATAACTTCGTACGATTGTGACATAATATGATTTACAATTATTTATTTCGTTTAAATTATTTTCAAATTCAATAGACTAAATCAATAACTATGCAAAAATATAATTTTTGTAGCATTTATAATCATTTTTAACAGAATTTAATATTCCTGAAAATATGATAAAACTCACGTCAGACCCTATTGTTGATGTATCCTTCTGTTGCGTTGGCGTTAGGAAAAACTTTCGCGGGATTTCCTGTAACTACAGAATCATTGGGAATATCAAAGTTTACATAAGCGTTCGGTGCTATCAAAACATTATCTCCAATATTCACATTACCAACGATCACGGCATTTGCGCCAATCCAGACCTGGTTGCCGATTACAGGGTAACCTTCATTTTTCCCACGGTTTTGCTGTCCGATGGTAACTCCCTGTGCAATATTGCAGTTTTTTCCGATGGTAACTTTAGGATTGATGACCAAGCTTCCCCAATGCCCAAGATAAAGACCTTCTCCAATTTGCGTTTCCGGATAGATCTGAAAACCATATTTAATTTGAAAATGCCTTAAAACCATTCTCCAGTAAAATCCTAAAACAGGAATTTTATTGTATTTCTGCGTTTTTCTGAATATATAAACAAAATGCAGATTCGGATTGATGCATTTTATCCAAATCTGAAATATTGAAAGCCATTTTCCGCTTTCACGGTAAAAATCTTTTTGTACAGTAGAATAATTTTCAGCCATATCACAAATTTAGAAAATCTCTTTTAGAGTTTTATAGTTTATCCAAAATCTGTCTGATTTCAGAAACAGAATTTTCAAGATTGAAAGACATTTTATAATCTTTCAGCTTTTGAGAATATTCCGAGAAAAATTCGGGTTCGGATAAAGCTTTTTTCATTCCAAAATAAATTCCTTCTTCGGAGTTTTCTGTAATTAATCCCAATTCGCCGTTATTCAGCATTTCGGCAACACCGGAAACATTTGTAGCAATGATTTTCTTTTTTAAAGTAATTGCTTCAAACAAAACCGTTGGAAATCCTTCATATCTTGAGCTTAAAATAAAGAAATCCGAACTTTTAAAATAAGGATAAGGATTGTCTGTAAAGCCAAGCATGGTTGCCGTTTCATCAAGTCCAAGTTCGGTTTTTAATTTTTTTATATTTTCAAAATCATAGCCGTCACCCACAATTAAAACTTTATGCTTTAATCCTTCTTCAAGCAATTTTTTATGAATTTTCAAAAGCCTGTCAAAGCCTTTCTGCGGAAAAACAGTGCCTACGGAAATAAAAGTTGGGATTTTTTCTTCAAAATTGTAATTAATAACGGGTTTTTCGGATTTCGTTAAAATTTCATCGGTATCCAAAGGATTATAAATTCTTACAACTTTTTGCTTTTCAGTCTCGTTTTTAGCTAAATTTAAAAATAATTGTTCGATTTTTTCAGAAATCACCATGATTTTATCAAAGCCAAAAAAATTCCGTATTTCTTCATCGGTATAGTCTTTTACTTGCGAAAGATCGTTGTGAATCCAGACGATTTTTTTTGAAGATTTTAAAGGCGAATTAAGTATTTCGTCTCTCATTCCGTGGATTGCCGCAAACTCAATATCGTATTTTTTGTTTTTTAGTTTTCCTTTATAAAGAAGATTGGGAAAGACTTTCAAGATTTTCTGGTAAATGACTCTCGCCGCTTTTTGAGGAATATCCTGAAGGCGATTGGTGGTGATCATTTCGCCTTTGTTGAGATAAATAATATTGATCCATTCAGGAACTTCATTCAAATATTTTCCGGAATATAAATTCAAAAGTAGATCGATTTCATATTGCTCCGGCGGAAGATTTTTGAGAAAAGTTACGAGTACTTTTTCTGCTCCTCCGTGGCGAAGAGAGCCTATTCTGATCAGTATTTTCTTTTTGTAAGGCATTTATTTCTTTACAGGTTTGTAAGCATGCGGAAGGTTTTCTTTGATATAAGCATCCAGTTTTGAGCGCACTTGTTCCAATTCTCGAGGATATATCACATTATTTGACAATAATTTGTCTCCGTATTCTTCTATTGTACAGATAAATTTTGCCGGCACGCCCGCGAAAACGGTTCCTTTCGGCATTGATGTTGTCAAAATTGATCCTGCACCCAAAACACAATTGTCTTCCATTTTTACGCCGGGCATGATGATCGTATCTGCTCCGATTAAACATTGGCTTCCGATCTTTATTCTTCCGAAAGTTCTTACATCTTTATATTTTTCAAAAAAATGCAATGCATTTTGTCCGCCGTCGTGATTTACAAATCTTACGTTATTCGAAAAAGTTGTTTCGTTGCCAATTTCAATTAAGAAAGGTTCTGTTCCAAATTCCGGAACTTCTACAAAACGTACGTTTTCACCTACTTTTAAGCCTTTAGCAATACAGACTTTCAGATAAATTTTCTGAATCATGCTTTGATAAGTGGTGTGAAGTTTGAGAATTATGCGATATATCAAAAGCATTTTATTTTTTTACTAAGTTAATGATGATATTTTCAACAGCATCAAATATTTTTTGATTATCAAACTGTTTTTCAACGTCTTTCAGGTTGTTTTGAATGGCTGAAACCAATTCAGGTTGTGTAAGAAACTTTTTCATTGCTTCATACATTTCTTCAGTTTCATAATTGATAAGATAACCATTTTTTTTATGGGTAATCATTTCCGGAATCCCACCAACATTGGTCGAAATTATTGGTTTTTGAAGAATCAAAGCATCTGCAATAATCAACGGCCAACCTTCGGATTCTGAAGGCAGAATAAAATAGTCTGCATTTTTCACATAAGGATACGGATTGAGCAAAGAGCCCAAAAACTCAAAACTTTTTGTAACGCCTAAAGTTTCAGCTTGTTTTTTTAGATTTTCTCTTTCCTCGCCGTCACCGATTACTATTATTTGATGATCAAAACCGTCTTTTAATAATCTTGCGTGAGCCTCCATCAATTTGTGAAAACCTTTTCTGCTGTGCAGTCTTGCGACAGAAACAAATGTCGCCTTGCTTGGTAATTCAGGTTTGAAAGCATCAGACTTTTGCTTAAGTTCTTCAATCGGAATGGCATTTAAAATAACCTGATTTTCAGGAATTTTTAAATCAGGATACGTTTCAATTAAAATATCTTTGGTCTGTTGCGAGCCGAAAATAAAATAATCAAACTGAGGAATCTGTTTCAAAATACCAGGAACCAAAGGCTGAAGTTTTGGAAGTGTAATATCCGAATGAAACCAGCCGATCTTTTTTGAATTTTTGTTTGTTGAATTTAAAACCGATGAAAAAGCTGCATAAGTTGGCGCAATTTCAACATCATAATTTTCATTCAGAAGACGGTCTGCAATTTTCGGGTCTTTTTCGGCTTTATTTAATTTTAATTTTCTCTTTGCAAGCTGAACTTTTTGAATGACAGGATTTTTTGAAAAACTTTCTTTTCCTTCGGCAAGATATACTTTTCTTACATGTTTCGGAAATTCATTTCGCAATTCGCCCTGATTGATATTTAAACAAATTGTCATTTCAAATTTGTCCTCATCAAGATTATTAAGCATGCTCAAAATCACTTTTTCGACGCCGCCCATTTCCATAAAACGGTGTCTGAAAAGCACTTTTATTTTATTGTTTTTCATCATTAGCTAAATAATTGCTGCTTAAGTATTCTTATTTTTTTCATTATTCTGTAGGGAATAGAATTTTGATATTCCAGAAGATCATAAATTTCCTTTTGATTGGTATATTCTGCCGGCACGGGTTTTCTATTAATATTTTTTAAGTTTCTGCGTTTCATGGCTTCAAAAATGACCTTTGCAAAATATTCTTTTGATTTTGGCTTGTTGTCGTTTTGAGAAATTCCTCCGGAATGTGTTCTGTAAAGATAATTCTCTTCATTAATAAATTTTACTTTACCTTTCTCATACATTTTTAAATATAGATCCTGATCTTCTGCAATTTTCATTGCCGAATTCATTTTCTCGGTTTCTTCGTAAATATCTTTTCGAAAACATACAAAATGTACCATTTGAACCGGGCAGTTAAAAAAAAACGTATCATTATTTGGCACCTGCATCGAAACTCTTGAAACCTCTAAACGGGAAAGGTTTTCATCACATTTTACAAATTTTGAATAAGTAAGCACAACATCTTGGTATTTTTTAAAAATATTTATGCTTGAACTTATAGCATTGGGTGTAATTGCATCGTCAGGATCTACAAAACCGCAAATTTCTCCATTTGCAAGCTCAATCAATTTACTTTTTGTAATTCCGACACCGCTGTTTTGCTGGTTTTTAAAAACTTTAAAACGGTGATCTTCTTTTATTAAATCATTTATTATTTCTAAAGAATTATCTGTAGAAGCGTCATCCAAGATTATTGCTTCCCAATTGTCATAATTTTGAGAAGTAATAGAATCGTAACAGTCTTTAAAAAACTTTCCATTATTATAATTAGCAATAAGTATTGAAAACTTCATTAGAGGGATTTATTAATAAGTTTCACAAAGATAATATTCTTAAAAATTATAAATCAGATAAAAATCTTATTTTTGCAGCATTAAAATAAACACTGTGGGTGAAATAGCTAGAGTTTTTAAGACTTTTATCGGTTATCTGAAAAGGCCGGATCTTTATCCTGAACTGGGAAGGAAAATCTTTAAAAATACTATTAATAGAAATAATGCTTTTAAAGGCAAAGAAAAAACTCATTCTTGGGCATCGTCTAAAGCTATTTCTGAGCAAGAAGCAGTTTCGAAACTTTTTAAGATTGACAGTCTTTCGTTTAGAAAGGATTTTGAAGATGTCTTAAAGGAATCATCACAAAAAGAACAAAATTGTCCTATAAAAATGGGCGGTCCGGGAGCGTTGGAACTGATTTATTATGCCTGCGAATTTACAAAAGCTCAAAAAGTTGTGGAAACGGGAGTCGCTTATGGTTGGTCTTCTTTAGCTTCTTTGCTTTCACTTGAGAAAAGAAATGGAACTTTATATAGTTCGGATATGCCGTATTTAGGGCAAAATGGAGATCAATTCGTTGGCTTTATAGTTCCTGAAAACCTTAAAACACATTGGAAGCTATTCCGTTTTGCAGATAAAGAGTCTTTACCTAGAATCTTCGGTGAAGATCAAATTTTTGATGTTGTACATTACGATTCAGATAAAAGCTATAACGGAAGAATCTGGGCTTACAACGAACTGTATAATCATCTGAGAAAAGGAGGCGTCTTCATCAGTGATGATATTGGAGATAATTCTGCTTATCAGGATTTTTGTGAGAAAAATAATATTCACACCGATATCATCGAGTTTGAAGGTAAATATGTCGGTGTTTTTATAAAATAAGCCGTTGGCAATACTATTTTGTGAAAATAAACCAGATTACTTTTACCCGTTTTGTCGCAGCGATTGCGATTGTAATATCTCATTTTAACAAAGATTTATTTTTATATCAAATTGATTATATTTTTGATGTTTTCTTAAGAGCCAATGTTGGCGTAAGCTATTTTTTTATTCTTTCGGGTTTATCATGATTGTGGCTTATCACAAAAAAGATAAGATTGACTATTTTGATTATTATCGGAACAGGTTCGCAAGGATTTATCCACTTTATATTGTTGGTCTTTTGCTTTATTGGTTACACGATTTGATGCTTTCAGCTTTTATAAGGTGATTTTATATTGTCTCGGTCTGCAAAGTTGGGTTCCCGGTGACGCAATGGTTTTAAACTTTCCGGGGTGTCTATTTCCGTTGAATTTCTTTTTTATCTGCTTTTCCCCTTTCTTTATAATCATTTTTATTCTAAAAAAAATAAAAGTATCTGGATTATAGGAATTCTGATTTGGATTGTTACTCAGGTTTTTTCAAATTTATATATAAATTCTACTTCGTATGAAGGTCCGCATACAAAAGTCATGATTTTGTAGCCTATTTTCCTGTTTTGCATAGTAATGAATTTTTGATAGGAAATTTAGCCGGGCTTTATTTTGTTAAAAATTTCAGAGAAAGAAATTATGATTTTCATGTTATCACAATTTTTGTGTTGATTTTATTATCATTAATCTTTGTTCCGTTATATTTCCACAATGGTTTGATGGCGATATTTTTTGTACCGCTCATCATATTGATTTCGTGCAATAATGACTGGCTTACAAAGATTTTTTCAATTAAACCTTAATATTTAGGGGAAATAAGCTATGCAATCTATATTACCCATATTCCGGTTTTATATATTTTGAGAGAATTGCTTAAAAAATATAATCTGGATATCAATTGGATGTTCGGGATTTACATGATTATACTTTTAATGAGCTCCATGCTGTTTTATCAGTTCATTGAAAAGCCGCTGAGAAATTTTCTTAGGAAACTATATTTTTAGAAATTACTTTATAATCTCAGAAGTTGTAATGCTGATATAAGGTGTTTTTCCATCCACATCTCCGCCTTCAATAATTTTAAAGTTATTGTCTATTAATAATGCCTTGAATAATAAGACAGATGAGTTGTTTTTTTCATGAATGTTATTAGGGTTTTCTTTTATTAGTATTCTTTTTTCTTTATATGTACTAATCTTTTTATCAAACTTCTCAATTTTGTACAGGATATTTTCTGAATGTTTAATAAGTGTATAAATATTAAAAGCTGTAACAAAAATTATAAAGCCTCTAAAATAATATATCAATTTTTCAGAAGCATTAATACATAAAAAGAAAGCAAGGTATAAGTAACAATTGCTTTTTATTCTGATTGTATTATCTACTTTCGTTGTGTAATATGTGTAACAAAAACCTATCAAAATTGTCGCAAAAGAAAAAATAAGGTATAAATTGAAAAATGACATTTTTGCTCTCTTTTTTATAATTACAAAAATGAAATAAAGAAAAAGGGCTGCTCCTAAAAAAGGGTTCAGGAATGAAATTTTATTAGAAAGTCCTTTATGGATAATTGCATTTAAAAAACTAAAATCTCTTGCTGTAAAGTTTGAAATTTTAAAAATAAAATCGAAAATATTCTGTGGCTCAAGACTAAGATGACTTCTTTGTCCTAAAAAAAAACCACAATAATAATAATTGATAAGCAGATAAGCAAAAACACCAAGCGAGGTCAGTAAAACCAATAATAGATAACTTTTTAGTAAAATTATTTTTTTAATACTTAAATAGCCAAAAAACAAAATGGAAACCCCAAAAACAAATACTCCTGAGAATCTTACAGATACCAAAAAGAAAAATAAAAAGCTAAGATATATACCTTTTTTGAGCGTGAAACCTTCTGTAATTATATTATAAACATAATAGATAATAAAATAATTGAATAAATAATATAGCGGCTCAGAAAGGCTTGCAGGATATAAATTGACAAAAGGATAAAAGGAAAATATAATTAATGTCTGGTGAAAAAAGAATCTTTTTTGGTAAGAGAATAACAGAATACCTATGTATGAGAGAATATTTATAATCTTTGAAGACAGCAAAAAGCTACCCGTCAAATAACTAAAAAGCTTTATAAAAACGGCATAACCTAAAGGGAAATTTACCTTATATCCCCATAAATCCTGAGCTTGAAGAAAATATTGTATACTGTCCGGACTCAGTTCTCCACTGGATAAGGTAACTTGAAGAACAATAAAAACTATAGCTCCAAAAAGAATTAAAGTGTCGTAAATATAATTTTTATTATATAAAGGGAAATTCATTAAAACAAGTTTTTCCTGAAATTAATATTATACAATCCGGAACGTATGCTCGGATAATCCGTAATCAAATATTTCAAAATCATGCTCCATTTTTTAAAAAAGGATGCGTTTGCAATTTCCCAGCTTCGAAGCATTCTTTTGATGTGGATTTTTATGTTTTCAGGAATCGTATTTTCATTTTCTGCCCAATGGTTGACTTCTTTCCAAAGTAAAACTCTTGTCGTTGCTGGTTTTATTTTTTTTGTATCAATCTGTGTGATCCTGTTATTTTCATGAACGCCTCTAATCGCGATGGCGGCGTCTAAAATTCCGGAATAAAAATTAAGATAATACGAACTGCGGAATAAAAATTCGGTGTCTTGATGAAGCCTTAAATGTGTTTTGAAAAAAGGTTTTACTTTCTGAATCAAAGAATCTCGTCTCACCGTTAAAGCATCGATGCTGAAAAGCCCGAAACTTCCATTCATATTAAGTTGTCCGGGAAAAACATTTTTAGGATCATGATTTTTATAAACAGTTGTCAATCGGTCGCCAAAAACCCTGTAATATTGTTCTTTTGCTTTTTCTGAGTAATAATGAACTCCAATTGCTCCGTAAACTCCTTCTACATCAGGATTTCTGAAAAGTTCTCTTTCTGCATCGAAACGGTTGGGAAGAAAATAATCGTCTGCGTCTAAAAATGCTATAAAGTCTCCGCTGGATTTTTCAATTCCTAAATTTCTGCTCGCTCCGGCTCCGTGATTTCCTTTGTCTGGATGCTGATAAAGCTTTACACGATTGTGTTTTTCAGTTAATTTTTGACAAACTTCCAAGGCGTTATCCGGAGATTTGTCTTCTATCAAAATGACTTCATATACTTCTTCAAACTGAAGTGCAGATTCTACAGCCTGCGAAACATATTTTTCGGCGTTGTAAACAGGAATGATAACGGATATTTTCATTTTGATAAAGTTAGACCTTTAGCTTTAATTTTAAATATTGTGTCATCTTTTTTTCTATTATGTAATATAAAAAAGCGGACAAAATAATGATAACAATGATTTTAAATATAAAATAAGGGATGTTAAGATAATTTTCGGGACTAAATTTTTTAAAGTAGACTTCTACGAAAGAATGTGATAAGTATAGTGAATAAGATATGTCTCCCAAAAAAATAAGAAAACGGTTGCCTTTAATATTAAATGTATAATCTAAGCATAAAAATGATAACACAAACAATGAAACAATAAGTAATGAAATTAGCTCATTTGTGACTTGAATAATGTTGAAGATGAGCAATGAAAACAAAGATATTCCAACGATACAGATCAGTATTCCTGCTTTTTTTGAAATAGAAAATTTCTCCAGATAAAGACCAAATACAATTCCCACTATGAAATAAAGGTTGAGATGGCTTGTCATCATTTTAAGATAAGCACTCTCAAAATTGAAACTTAGTCCCAAAATATAACTCAAAACAAAAAAGCTGATAATAAATAAATATCGATTTGATTTAAATAGAAAAGAAAGACCAAATATCAAGTAAAAAAACATTTCAAAATTAAGCGACCATCCCAGATAAAGTACAGGAAAACTGTCTTTTTGTGGTAAAAAAAGTAGAGAATGAATAAGTCTTTTCAAAGCAATCCCTTCAGTGTAAAAAAGAATACTGCCTCCCAAAATGATCCAAGCGAAAGTTAAAAGATAATAAAGCGGAACAATTCGTATAATTCTTTTTTTGAAAAAAGAAACAATCTCTTTTTTGGTGCTTTTATTAAAATTTATTCTTTTTGTGGTAAAAACCATTATAAAGCCGCTTATCACAAAAAAAATCGGAACGCCAATACTCCCTTCTCCAAATAAAAGTTCTCCTATCGGGATATCATCAATAATTAGATTTTCCCGCAAATGAAAACAGCAAACCAAAAGGGCTGAAATTCCTCTTAAAATTTGCAGATTATTAAGCTTCATTGCTGTTGAAAATAGTGAAACGATATTGTGTTTTTAATATTTCAGGATTTTTTAAAACTTCTAAAATGATGTCAGAATATTTTTTAAATCCATTTTTTAATGATAAATCAAAAGATTTATACTGTAAATAAATTCTTTTTTTTACTTCCGGAGACGTATTTTGGATTTTTGACCAACTATATAAAGATTCCCACAACAAAAGCTGTCTCCGATTATATTGCGTAGAATATCTTACAATTTTTGTGATTCTGTTGTCATTATGAACTCCTCTTATGGCGACGGCTTTATCAATAATTCCGGATTTTAAATAGCAATGAAAAGCTAATTTTATGATAAAATCTGAATCCTGATGTACGCGAAGATTTTCATTAAACTTTAGATTATTTTTCACAATTGCCGATTTTCTTACGGTAAGAGCATTCAAATGAAAAAAAGTGCCGAAAACTTTAGTAGAAAGTCCTAAAAGTCCTTTAAAAACATCTTCTCCTTCAGCCGGAAAATTCACCGTTGTAAGTGAAGTATTTTTAAACTTCTTCTGAAATTCTTCTTTCCCTTTTTCGGTTAAATATTCTACACCAATTGCTCCGAAAACACCTTCTATTTTAGAGTTTTTAAAAATTTCTTTTTCTGCATCAAAACGGTTGGAAAGATAATAATCATCAGCGTCTAAAAAAGAAATAAATTCATGTTGAGATTTTTCAATTCCTAAATTTCTTGTAGCTCCTGCGCCATGATTGCCTTTGTCAGAATGCTGATATAATTTGATTTTAGAGTTTTCAAAAGCCAGTTTTTCACAAATTTCCAATGAATCGTCGGTTGATTGATCTTCCACCAAAACAATTTCTTTCACCTCATCAAACTGTAAAGCAGAGTTGACCGCTTTCCTGAGAAATAAAGCCGCATTGTAAACAGGAATAATAACTGAAATTTCTAAATTCATATTATCGATTCATTATTATGCGCCCAAAGTGCCAATTGCAGGAGATTCCAATGTTTTTGGCCTTTATCTAAAAATTTTTGGGCAGCGTTAAAATCTATATATTCAAAAACTTTTTGGCTTCGGTTCTTTAAAAGTTCATTGGAGAGGTTGATTAAACTTTCTTCTTCAAACCAATTTTCTACGTGCATACCAAAGCCTTGCTTTTTTCTGTTTCTGATACTTTCAGTCCAGTAAGAATTCATAGATTCCCGAAGAATAATTTTATCGTTTTCATTATTCAATTTTAATTGTTCAGGAACCTGAATGCAAAATTCAGCAAAATCTATATCTAAAAACGGAGTTCTTACTTCAAGAGAATTCGCCATTGCCATTCTGTCGGATTTCACCATCATATTTCCAGGAACATATTTTTCCAAATCAATTCTCATTATATCGTTTATAGAACTTGAATCGGCCTGAAAACTGTATGGTTGCACGAAATCGGTTTTAATTCCCAACGCATTTCTTTCTTCTTTTGTAAAAGAATTTCGAACAAAATTTTGATGAAAGTCTAAAATATTTTGATACTCAATATTTTTTTGAGAAATAAAAGAAGTTTGTCTTAAATTCTGATAAAGTTTTAAACCAAATTTTGCAATAATATTTTGATAACTAAAGTGGTTTTTTAGCTCATTTTCTACCTTGTAAAAATTATATCCTCCAAACAATTCGTCTCCGGCGTCGCCTGATAAAACAACAGTGAGATTTTGTTTTGCTGCCTTACAAATTTCGTAATGTGGAAGGAATGATCGGTCAGCAAATGGTTCGTCAAAGAAAGGAGTTACTTTTAAAAGTGATTCTGCAATATCCTTCTTTTTTTCATGAATTTCGATATGTTTGGTTTCATATTTCTGAGCAATTTCTTTTGCGTATTTTAGTTCGCTGTCTTCGTGGTCATAGCCAAAGCTTATCGTGGTCTGATGAGGTAAAAACTCATGAACTAAAGCAACAATAGAAGAAGAATCTAGACCGCCGCTTAAGAAGCTTCCAACTTCTACATCAGCAATAAGCTGTTTTTTAACAGCGTTTTTTAAAAGATAAACAAACTCTTCTTTTGCTTCAGATAAACTGATCGATTTGTCTTTTGTGGGTAAATTGTAATAACGTGAAACAGATGCTTTTCCATTTTTCCAGATCAATTGGTGAGCCGGTGGCAAAGTAAAAATGTTGGAATAGATACTTTGGTACGTGCTCACATATCCGTATTGTAAATAGTGCGAAAGCGCTTCCTGATTTACTTTAGGCTCGATTAATCCGCTTGCTAAAATGGCTTTGATTTCTGAAGCAAAAATAAACTCATTATTTTTCCCGATTGCATAAAAAAATGGCTTTTCTCCGAACCTATCTCTTGCGCAAAACAATTGCTGTTTCTCATCATCCCAAACGGCAAAAGCAAACATTCCGGGAAGATCATCAATCAGTTTTTCCTGCTTTTTTTGGTACATTGCAAGAATAACTTCAGTATCCGAACTTCCGTGATACGGATAATCTGAATATTGGTTTCTGATTGTTTGGTAGCCATAAATTTCACCATTCAAAACGATGCATTCTTTTTTTGTAGCGGAAAACATGGGCTGTTTGCCATTTTCAGACAAATCTATAATAGAAAGCCTGCGATGGCCAAGAGCTGCATTTTCGTAAAATTCAAAATGTGCAGAATCTGGACCACGATGCGCAATGGCATTGGTCATTTTTGCTATTTCCTGCTGATAATTTCGGGCATTTGGAGTGATTATTCCTGCAATTCCACACATTCTGTTTTTATTTATTATGAAAGTGTTTTCATAAAAGAAATATTTTATGAGAATTTACTAACATGTTTTATGCTTTAACAAATTTACACATTAAGAAATGTTGGGCCAACTTGTTTTACCTTATTTGCAATTTCTGTCAGTTTTTTTTCTTCTTTTGAAATTTTCCGATATTTCTCAAGCAGTTTTTTGTATTTGGTTATATTTCCTGTAAGCATGTTTTTAATAATGCTTTGCCTTAAAGACTTTTTTTCGAGCTGTAAAGCATTCGGAAGGTTGGGATTGATAATATTGGTTTCTACAGCGAGATCTTCGTATAGGTTATAATCTACTTTGCTTAAGTTTTGTTTTCCGTCGTGCACAACTTTACTGTGTGGAGCCAACAATATTTTTTTGTGATGAAATTTTATGCGGTTTGCATATTCAACATCTTCGCCATAATGAAAGAAATAAGGATTGAAACCACCAATTTTTTCAATGGTATTTTTAGGAATAAACCAATGTGCGGCGTTTATAAAACTGATTTCATAATAAGATTTCAGGCTTTGAAAATAAAGATCGGAAATTAATCTTGTCTTTTCAAAGTTGGTTGCAATATACTTATCAAGGAAAATATCCAGGTGTTTTTCTGAGCCGTCCAAATGCATCGGACTTATAATTCCAATTTCACTTTTATTAGGATGTTGATTGTAAACTTCGAGTAATTTTTCAATACTGTTTTCGTAAAGCCACGCATCCTGATTCATCAGATAAAAGAAATCAGCACCTGCTTTATACGCTTTTTCAATGCCAATATTGTTTGCTTTACCAAATCCTAAATTTTTTTCTGACTGAATAAATTCTATTTCCGGAAAATTTTTCTTTATATATTCCTGAGTTCCGTCTTCGGAGCCATTATCAATCACAATAACCTGCAAAGGAACCGAAGAATTTCTGATACTTTTAAAACATTTTTCTGCCCATTTCATGGCATTATAAGTGATGATAATGGTGTAAATGTTTGGCATTTTGAGTGTTATTTTAATCCAATGAGTTTTTTTGTCTTATTTTTAATTCCTACAGTACGCCTTAACAAATTAAAATAATCATTTATGGCAAAGTATTCTACTTTTTGACGATGTGTAGCAGTATATTTCTTAATGAAATCATCAATGTCATTTGCCTCAATACATTCAAGTTTTTCCCACTGATGTGGGTGTATAGGATGAAAATTTTTGTATTCTTTATAGTTTTCTGCAGTTAGATTATTCCAATATATAAAATATTTATTAGTGTCAAAATCATCTTTATGCCCCCAATTATGGAGTTTCTTTTGTATCTCTTCGGGTTCTCTCGCCCAAGACTGATGGATAAGTTTGTATTTACAGAAAAAATTGGGGATAAGATTGTTCATTCTAACCTTTACACAATGTCTTTGATTTGAGATAAACGAAAAAGGCTCTTCATTATCAATGTAAAAATAATGGTTGCCGTCTATTTTATAAAGAGTTGTTAAAACACCTCGAATAGCAATAGGAGTAAGTTTAGGGAAAGCTGTTAGAAAATTATATTTTTTCAGATAATCTTTCAGAACTTGAAAATCGTATGCATATTCATCTACATCCAATTGAATTTTCCAGCCTGATTTTAGTCTTTTCAAAGTAAGATTCCGTTGTCTTGTATCACAATCTATATTAGACAGATCTTTAATGTAGAAACTGTCTTCATAAATTTCAATAATATTACGGGAATCTATTTTTTTTATCTCTTCAAAAAAGCTGTCGGGAATTTCAAAGCTGTTTCCGCTCCATGTTTTTCTTTCTTTATCTATTGATAAAACAATCTGATCGGCATGATTATATACAGTCTTCAGTGAAGTGAAAATGTACGAATAATCATAAGATACCAGATAAGCAATATTAATTTTCATAGATCTGTATATTAGATGATTGTCGTTTTAGGTTGAATTGTTTTCTGTATATTATGTATTGAAGTATTTTTTTCAAAACAATGACATGATCCTTAAGCCTGAATCTGAATAATGGATAAAAATATAATATATTTTTAATTCCTTTCAAATTAACAGGATAATATTTAAAATAGTTGTTCACAAAGCTGATATAAACCTCTTTCTCAATGGCTGAATTATTCTTTTGGGGAAAATTATTTTTGATACTTTTCCGTACTTTTATATTATTATCAAGCCATTTAATATCTGGTTTACCGAAAGAAAAGTGTTCGATTAGTATGTCATTAATGACATAATTAATATATTTTCTCGCGATTCTAAGGCTAAAGTCTGTATCATAGCTATGAAAGCCTTTAAGGTCTTCATTAAACTGAAACTCAAGGAATGTCTTTTTGTTAACAGCCAAGAAAACACCATCAACACCATAGACGGGATTTCTATTGTCTGGACAGGAGTTTTTCAAACGTATCTCTTTACTTTCAGCTTTAGGTGTACCCATAATATAAATAAATGCACTTTTATTATCCCCCAAAAACCAGCCGCTGGGTGCTTTGGGAACGTAATTAGAGCCTGCAATTCCTATTACTCCCGTATTTAGTATAGATAAGTGTTTAATGAGCTTTTCGCCCCAATTTCTTGTATAAAATATAACATCCTCGTGTAAAAATAAAAAAAAATCATATCGGGCTTTTTGTGCGCTCATATTGTAAGCCTGTGTAATGCTCATCAAGTTAGGATTCCAAATCTGTAAAATTTCATATATAAAACCATCACCTATAGTCTTACCAATGTTTTCGACAAGTTGGTTATAGTATTTTTTCTGATATGATGAAATAATGATAGAAAGCATTCCTAAAGATATTTATTGACCAGAGTTTGTAAGTATTCTTTTGGATTCATATTACTGAAATAATTTTCTATGTCTTTTTCAAAAATTATTTTATAATAATCCCCTTCATCAACTTCTTCATATACAGCGTTTTTTCCAATTTTTTCCTGAATAACATCTATTACCTCTTTGATGCCATAATGATAAGGATAAGCAAAATTTTTAATTTTATTTTTTACATTTTCAGAATTGTTTTTCAAATATCCTGAAATATCATTAATGTCTGTAAATAGACGTCTTGCATTTACATGAAGTACAAATGGATCATTATGGATAATTTTAACTTTAAGAAAATTAAAAAGAGTATTTGGGTTGCCCCCTTGGCCGACAATATTTCCAACTCTTAAGATGAGGTAATCAGTACAATTGTTTTGTATATAATTTTCTATCTTTAATTTATGTAAAATATAATGACTATTTAATTTGGAACGGTCATTTATACTTAGCGTAGAAAAATATATCAATTTTCCCGCCTGATTATTCGCCAATACATTTTGCAGAAGAACAAATTCTCTTTCAAATTCAGAGCTTCTTGTTTCAAGAGAGTTTGAAACACCAGATGCAAAGAATAACATATTCTCCGAATCGATTTTTTGTAATGACTTGGCAACAAGCCCACTTCCTATAATCATTTGTATTTACTTTTTAGCATATTTTATAAATATGATTTGTAAAATTAAGATTTTATAAAGGAACATACAAAGATGATAATAGATTTATAATTTCTGTTGTGAATCATGATTGTTTATGTCCTAAAGCAAATCTTCGATGGTTTGAAAAATATCTGAAGTAAGTCTGTTTTCAGAATATTCTTTTTCCAATTTATTCTGAATTTTATTTCCGTAATCTTCTCTTAGCTTTTGATCTTGTAAAAGTTTTATCACTTCATTTGCCATTTGATCCAAATCAAGATAAGGAACAAGCACACCGTCACCATTTTGCAAAAACTCAACGGCTCCACCGCTTTGCTCAAAAGCGACAATAGGTTTTTTAAGCTTTGCTGCAGTAAGCATGACCAACGGAAAAGGATCTTCTCTTGATAATAAAAGGAAAATATCAAAAATATTTATATAATCGTTGGGTGTTTTATTGTGATCTACATATACTATTTTATCAAGTACATCAAGTTTTTCTGCATCAAGCTTTGAGCATTTTACCGGCCCGCTATCGGAAGATCCGCCAAGATTGATAAACTTGAATTTGATGTCTGTTTTATCTGTAATTTTTTTCACTAAAATAGGAACCAAGTCTGTTCCTTTGCGTAGTTCCTGCGAACTTGCAATACCGATTATCATTTCTTGATCAAAAATATTCAGCTCCTTTTTTAGTGTTGTTTTATCTTTCTTAAGATCAATTTTTTCATCAACAAATGAATGGATTACTTTTATCTTTTTAGGATCTACATTATATTTGGTAATCAGATTTTCAGCTACAGCATTGGAGCCGGCCATGATTGTTGAAACTTTTGAGAAGTTTTTTAAAATAAAATCTTTAGGGTAACTACTTTCCAAGCCATATGTAAGTTCGTGAATAGCCACAATGGTTGGAATGTTTTTTTTATAAAAAGGGATTGTCCATCTTAAAGTCTCAGCAGAATTTCCATACACCAATTCGTAATTGTTGGCGAAAAGTCTTGTTGTTATTTTTTTTACCTGCTCTTCTTTGTTTTCAGGTTTTGGAAAAAATGCAGATTGCAGCTTTTTAAAATTTCTGACTACAAAGGGAAAAGACTGATTGTAATAGCTTACTACAATAATTTTATTGTTTGATATTTTGGCAAAATCTTCATAAAGTTGCCCGCCTCTAAGCAAAAGAATGTCAATAGTATAGTTTTTTTCCTTTTTAAGTTTTTTTAGCACACTTAATAGCAACACGGGAGCCCCGGACAGAGATGCTTCGTGAGAAATTACTAATATTTTATTTTGTTCATTCATTTATTTAGAATCTTATTTATTATTTTTATTTTAAGAACTTTTAATACACTTTTAAGATTGGTAATTTTCTCAATATATTTATAATCCTTTAATTTTGATGCTAAAACTTCATTTTCATTGATTGGAGAAGATAAAATATTGAAATAATTATTATATTGATTTGTTAGTAAATCAAAAACTTTGGTATTATCTTTAAAATAAATAATTAAAAACTTTAAGCAAAACATAGTGTTTAAAATTTGAAATATATTACTTTTTGCACTCCAGACCCCGTTTCCTATTCTGTAATGTGCCATTTTCTCAGGGAAGTATTTAATTTTTCCGTATTGGGCAAGTATCATATATAAAGGATAATCTCCAATAGGACTATATTCGAACCATTGAGGCAATGTGATATTTAAATTCCTAAATAATACTGACGGGGTGTGTATAAAATTCCCTTTTGCCAAATCAATAATGGTATATTCTCTTTCCTCGTCTGGATTTATAAAAGCAGATGTTTCTGTGATATTAACACCAATTGGTTTAATTTTATGAAAGGATAAAGTAAATTCTGTGTTTTTCTCCAAAAAGCCTACCTGTTTTTGAAGTTTCTGAGGATCAGTCCAGTAATCGTCACCTTCGCACATTGCAATATATTTTCCTTTACAATTTTCAAATGTTATTTTTTGATTATTGACAGCACCAATATTTTTTTTGTGTAAAAGCAATTTAAATTTTCCCGGAAACTTTTTCTGATAATCAAGTAAAATTTCTCTTGAATCATCTGTAGAATAATCCTCACCTATAATAATGTCATAATTGAAATCTGTTTTTTGCATTAATAAGCCATCAATACACTCTTTTAAAAAAGGGGCATGATTGTACACCATGACAAATATACTGACGGTTGTATTCTCAAGGCAAGAGAGCTTTAAAGACATTTTTATATTCTCTTGGCTTTCATCAATAATTTTAAAGTTATTATTTTCATAAGATTTTATAGCACTTATGTTTTCAGGTTTTACGTATAAATAGACTTCTGATAGCTTTAGAACTTCTTTTGCGTAATACAAAATTTGATAAGTGGCCAACTGAGAAATTCTTTTCCCCCAAAATGCTTTATTGCCAATAAAAATATGAAATTCTGCCATATCATCAGCAATATTGGTAAGTTGTATATTGCCAATATATTCATCATCACACAAAATGGCAAACCGTTTACTCGTCTCGTTTTTAAGAGCCTTCTCAATCCATTCAGATTCAATTTCTTTAGTGATTTTGACATTGGGTTTTGAACCTGTATATTTCCAAACTTCCGGGTCATTTCTCCATTGATATGACGTGAAGGCATCTTCTATTGCCAAAGGCCTTATTAAAATGTTATACATATTCTAGAATTTTTTTCATATCCTCAATAGAATATCGCTGATCTATTGGTAATGCAATAATTTCTTTTGCTAAAGTATAAGAATTTTTCTCTTCACTACACCATGTAAAAACATTTGGCCAGTATGATGCACAATAAATTTTCTCATTAATAAGCTTGTCTTTAAGATGTGGATCACGAGTTCTAAAAGGATATATCATGGGAACACTTTCTTCGTGTACAGAAATATTCAGGAGGTTTTTTTCTGCTAAATTTTTATGTAAAAAAGCAAAGTTTTCTTTTCTTCTGGTTGCAACAAATTTAAAATCAATGCTAGAAATGATTCTGCTTGTAAGATTTGATATTTCCTTAATGGCTTGATTTTCTAGAGATTTATCATTGATGCAAAAATCAGCATATCCTAATTCAGCAGATAAGTCAATCCTTTTTAATAAATGACTCATTCTATCGAAACTTTGATCTTTTTCAAGAGTCATATCAAGTTGCTTATTAGTTTTAACAAATCCTCCATCCGGTACACCTACAAACTTTCGGGGAGAATAAAATGTTGGGATTCCATCCAAAGGTTTAGCAAATAGAGCTTGCGCATTATCAATTATTAAATTTTCAGGGATTTTTAATAAAAGATTTTTAATGAAAACTTCTTTCACACCAAAATAGTTTGTATATAAAAAAGCATCTGATTCTTTTATATCCGAATAATCAAACAAAGGTTCTAAATTAAAATCTAAATCATAAAATTCATACGGGATATTTAATTTTTTTAAAGGTTCCAAAAGAACATCGCATGAATAATAGGATATATAAATCTTCGTACATTTTTTTGCCCGAAGAATATATTCTAAACAATTTCTTCCAGAATTCAATCCAATGTAATTCTCAAACATATCATGTTTATTATTTGGAAGTTCCAATTCAAAATATCCTCCTATCGGGTTTTTCTTCATTATATTAACTTATATTGGTTCAATATTCCGTGAATTTTTTCAGGAGAACAGAACATCAGAACGTCAACAATTGATAACCAAGGTACAAAGTTGTCTTTAAACTGTTGATATTCTATATTATTTGATTGTATGAAAAATAATGAAATATTATTTTTTTCAAAATATTCTTTTTTATATAATTCCTGGCCGCCAAGTGGGTTGATATATACATCTGCATTTTCTTTTTTACAAATATCAATTAACCTTTCTTCTTTTGATAGCTCTTCATTTTGATATATAATAGATGTTCTTTCTATCTGTGTAGTGATTCCAATGTAATTGCACACTTCAAATAGACTTTGATAAATTAAATCTATGATTTTAACAGATTTATTATCAAGCAAATTTGAAATCATAGAACTGATTTCGATATAATAAGGTGCTTTTTTATAAGCAACTTCGAGCGTTTTAAAAAACTTTTCTTTCCATTTTGGGAAAAGCTTTTCATTAATTTCAATTTCATTAATTTTTTTAAAAGAGCCTGCGTCACTTAAAGGAATTGAAAACAAATGGTTTTTCCCGTTAAGCAATATATTATTCCGATTAATCCAACCTTGTTTTATAAAATTTACATCGTCGTATATAATAAATTTATCAACCGCATGAATAAGTTGAAAATATCCAATGTACGGCATGAAATAAGGCTGCATGATAGCTATTTTCATACTAATTATTTTGAATTCTCAACATTACCCGTGCAATCAAATCCACTTCTTCACAAGTTAAATCATAATATAATGGAAGGCACAAAACTCTTTTAGCAATATTATCAGTAACCTCTAAAGATTGTTTTTCTACATAAGGGAGCGAATTTGCAAGGCTTGGATAAAAATATCTTCTGGTAAATATCTCCTGTTTGTCTAATTCGGTTTTTAATTTAATAAGAAAATCTTCACTTTCACAGATGATAGGATAATAGGCAAAGTTATTTTCAGAATTTTTGTTCCAGACAGGACGTATTGCTTTTAGGGTTTTAATCTTTTCATCATATCGAATTGTAAGTGATTTTCTTTTCTGATGAATGACATCAATGTACTTTAAATTGGTAAGCCCCATTGCTGCATGGAATTCTGAATTTTTTCCATTAAGACCCAATTCCGCAAAATTTTCCGGACCATCAAAACCAAAGTTCCGGATGTAGGCCAACTTTTTCAGGAGATTTGCATCTTTAGTAACCACAAAACCTCCTTCGCCAGAATGATAAAGCTTGGTGGCGTGAAGGGAGCATGTTGAAATATCTCCATATTCAAATATTGATTTTCCGTTTATTTGTACACCGAAAGCATGAGCGCCATCATAAATAACTTTTAGGTTGTGCTTTTCGGCAATTTCTTCAATTTTTTGTACATCACATGGGTTTCCGTAAACATGGGTGGCTAAAATCGCTGAAGTTTTATCGGTGATAGAAGCTTCAATTTTATTTGCATCAATGTTTAATGAATTTTTATCAATATCTACGAAAACAGGAGTGCAGTTTTCCCACACGATACAGCTTGTAGTCGCTACAAAAGAAAAAGGAGTTGTGATGATTTCACCTTTCAGATCCAATGCCTTAATTGCCATTTGAATGGCAACGGTACCATTGGTGACAAAGAGAAGATGGTCAACCTTAAGATGTCCTTTAAGCTCCATCTCCAACTGGCTGGCCAAAGGACCCATATTGGTAAGCCAACAGCGTTTCCAGATGCCGTCTAAATATTTTTGATATTCTTCCTGTGGAGGAAGGAATGGTTTTGTAACAGGAATCATCAGACTGAAATGTTTAGGTTATTCAATAAAAAGCCGTTTTTTCTTACAAAAGCAATCTCAATCAACCACAACACGGGAGATTTTGGAAAAGGTCTGTTTAAGTCTGTAATTTCGTACATCTGGAAGCCGCATTTGTCCATGAGACTTACAACTTCAGAAACTGTATTTTTGTATGTGCCATTACAAACTGAAGCCTCTACCAAGAAAATTTCTGTTTTGTCATAAAAATCAGAGGCGCCTTCTATAACTTCCAAATCCAAACCTTCTGCATCGATCTTAATCATGTCCGGAAAAGGGTAATTATTTTCTTTTATAATAGAATTAAGTGTTTTTATCGGGACTTCAATTTGTTTATACCCCATCTTTTCAGCCTCTTCTTCTGAATATATAAAAGAACAGCTGTCATCCCGGTCGTGAATGGTAAATTTTAAGATATCATTTTTATTTCCGGCACCAACTGGTAAATAATTAATCTTTGGCTTTAATAAAAGATCCTGAAAGTCGGTGGAAAGCCGTTCTTGTGGTTCTATCATTAAAACTTGCGCATCAGGAAAATTATTAAGCAATTCTCTCGTCCATGTTCCTGTATTGGCACCAATGTCTACAACAAATTTAAGGGGAAAATTTGCAGATTTTAAATTATTATAAAATATTGTAAGTAAATCTTCTTTGCTTTCCAGAGCTTTTATTATTTGCGTAATGGGTTGTTGAGTAGAATTTTTCGTAATTCTATACCCCATTTTTTTTGCAAAGTTTCCAATAAGGTCTTTTATCATTGTGTAAGTAATTTTGAATTAATTAATATCGGCGTCCAAATCTGTTCGGTATCATAAATAGACAGATTCACAACACGATGTTCCTTGTAAAATATGTCTGATTTTGGGGTTTTGCTGAAAGTTGCAGTTATGGAATACAAGCCTTTTGAAAAAATAAAATTTTTAATTTCAAAAATAAAATTCTTTTTTTCACCAGGTTTTAAATTATAATTTAAGTCCTGGTTTTCAGGAAAAATCTCAGCAATTCCTCTTTGTTCTTTGTCATATACAGCGAAAGAGATGTAAGGCGCTTTTTCCAGGCTTATGTTTTCAACTTCCAATTCAATTTTGAAATCTGAATTCCATTCAATTTCATAAGAATTGTCTTTATTCTCGGCATTCAAAATTTTAGAGTTTATCAATTTAATTTCGCCTGAATCAAAAACTACTTCATTTCCTTCATTTGTTTTAAACATATCATAATACAAATCAATGCCTTTACCAACATCTTTACCTTGATAAGTAACTTTACCGTGATCCATTAAAATGATTTCATTGCATATTCTTGAAACCATTGGCATATTGTGCGAAACAAAAATAACCGCGGTACTTGGTAAAAGCTTATCAATTTTACTGAAACATTTAAGGATAAAACCTAAATCTCCCACCGCAAGCACTTCATCGATAATAAGAACATCAGGCTCCAAATGAGCGGCAATTGCAAAACCGAGTCTTACTTTCATTCCGGAAGAATAGTTTTGGACAGGCATATCGATGAATTTTTCAATTTCGGAAAACTCGATGATCGAATCTATTCTGTCTGCAACTTCTTTTTTCGTAAAACCTAATATGGAAGCGTTATTATAAATATTTTCCCGCCCTGTCAGAATTGGATTAAATCCTGCTCCCAACTCGATAAGAGCGCCTACTTTTCCTTTCATCACAATTTGGCCTTTATCTGGTGTGTAAAGACCATTTAACACTTTAAGAAGGGTGCTTTTTCCGGCACCGTTGTGACCGACCAAGCCAATACATTCGCCTCTTCTCAATTGAAAGCTTATATTCTGCACAGCCCAAAATTCTTTTGGACGTAATTCTTTATTTATTTTGACACCGAACGTGCTTTTAATAATATCTAAAGCACCATATTTCAGTGAAGATTTAAGATCGAGAGAAAACTTCTTCGAAACATTCTGTACGGAAACCAATATGTCGTTGTCATTCTTCATTTTATCCACCAATTTTTTCAATGATAATAGGCATAGATTTTCTAAACACTACCAAGCCAATAAGCATGACCAAGAAACTCACACCCGTAAGTATGACGGCAAACAAGAAGTGTTCATTTGCTAAACCTGTAAGGCTGTTTCGCGCATCGTTAAAAAGAAATGTAAGCGGGTTAAGCTCAAACAACTTTCTGAATAATCCCTGCTTAGGAACTGCATATACCACAGGTGTCACATACATTAAAAATGAAACTCCGGTTGTAATGATTTTATTAATATCAGTATAGATAAGCCCAATAGGTGTAAAAAGTAAACCAAGCGTCAGTGAGAAAATGATTATCGAAAATAAAGCCAGCGGAAAATAAAGTATTTCATATCCGGGATTTACTCTGTAAATTATTAAGATCACAATAATAAAAACAAGCTTTAGAATGAGATTAAAAAACATTTTGTAAAGGCCTGAAATCAGGAGCGCTTCTTTCGGAAAATTAATTTTTGATAATATACTTCTTGCGCTGTTCACTGAAGTTAAAGGAATCAATAATGTTTCATTAAAAATACTCCAAAGTGTGGTCCCTATTATTACAAATAAAATATAAGGCATGGTGTTCTCTGCATTCACATTCACCGTTCCGGAACTGTTTAGAAAAATCCAGACCAAAGAATTGGTAATGATCGGAGCAAAAGCCCAGAAAAACCCCAAAAATGATTGTCTGTATTGTGATTGCAGATCACGTTTAGCCATTTGATAAGCCAAAAAGTTTGACGATCTGATGTCTTTATATAATGCTTTAAGTTCTTGAAAAAAATGCGTCTTTTTATCAGATGTGTATACTACGGTTTTCAAAAGGGAATTTTTTACAAATTTATAATAATTAATTGATTGGCTGTTTCAAAAGGATTAAATGTGACTTGTATCAGAAAGATTTAATGCCATTCTTAAACAAAAAACTATCGACTTTTTGGGTCAATAGTTTAAATATATTAATCATTTATTTAGCTGATCAGTTTTTTTAAATATTCGCCATATCCGCTTTTACCGTATTTTGTAGCAGTTTCCAAAAGTTTTTCAGCATTGATAAAACCATTTCTGAAGGCAATTTCTTCAATACAGCCTATTTTGAATCCTTGTCTTTTTTCGATAACGCTTACGAATTCAGATGCGTCGTTTAGGGAATCAAAAGTTCCGGTATCGAGCCACGCAGTTCCTCTGTCCAGAACGCCTACTTCCAGCTTTCCTTTGCTTAAATAAACGTTGTTTACGTCTGTGATTTCCAGCTCGCCTCTTGGTGAAGGCTTGATGTTTTTAGCGATTTCCACAACTTCATTATCATAAAAATACAATCCGGGAACAGCATAATTTGATTTTGGATTTGTGGGCTTTTCTTCGATGGATTTGGCTTTAAAATTATCATCAAATTCTACAACGCCATACCTTTCCGGGTCAGCAACATGATAAGCGAAAACAACACCGCCATCAGGATTGGTCTTGTTTTTCAGCAAGGTTCCCATTTCGGATCCATAAAAAATATTATCCCCTAAAACCAAAGCAGCAGGATCATTTCCAATAAATTTATCACCTAAAATAAACGCTTGCGCAAGACCATCTGGACTCGGCTGTACCACATACTCAATATTGCACCCGATTTGAGATCCGTCACCCAAAAGTTTAATAAATCCTGCCTGATCGTGAGGCGTGGTAATGATTAAAATATCTTTAATTCCCGCCAACAACAATGTCGAAAGTGGATAATAGATCATTGGTTTGTCATATACCGGCATCAGCTGTTTACTTACGGCAATGGTCAATGGGTACAATCTAGTTCCCGAACCGCCTGCTAAAATAATTCCTTTCATATAATTTGGTGATTTGTGTTAATTGTATTGTCCGTCGTAATATTTTTGATAATCTCCGGAAGTTACATTTTCCAGCCATTCTTTATTTTCTAAAAACCAGTCGATTGTTTTTCCTAAACCTTCTTCGAAAGTTACAGAAGGTTTCCAGCCCAATTCTTTATTTAATTTGTTGGCGTCAATAGCATAACGCTTGTCGTGGCCCGGCCTGTCTTTTACGTAAGTTATTAACTTTTCAGAATAGCCTGCTGGATTTCCAAGCTTTTCATCCATTTGCTTTATCAATTCTTTTACAAGATCGATATTTTGCCATTCATTGAAACCACCGATGTTGTAAGTTTCTCCGGTTTTAGCTTCATTAAAAATCTGATGAATTGCTTTTGCATGATCGATTACGAATAACCAGTCTCTTGTATATTTTCCGTCACCGTAGATTGGTAAAGGTTTTTCATTAATTATATTTGAAATACAAAGCGGAATTAATTTTTCAGGAAAATGATTCGGTCCGTAATTATTTGAACAGTTTGAAACAATAAAAGGCATCCCGTAAGTATTTCCGTAAGCTCTTACCAAATGGTCTGAAGCTGCTTTGGATGCAGAATAAGGCGATTGCGGATCGTAAGGAGTTGTTTCCAGAAAAAAACCTGTTTCGCCTAAGCTTCCGTAAACTTCATCCGTTGATACATGATAAAAAAGATTAATTCTCTTTTCATTTGGGAATCTTCCGTGTGTATGATCAGGATTTAATGTCCAGAATTCTTTACATAAATTAAGAAGATTTGCCGTTCCGTTGACATTTGTATTGATAAAAGCCATCGGATCTGTAATACTTCGGTCTACATGGCTTTCTGCGGCTAAATGAATGACAGCATCAGGATTATATTTTTCAAAAACTTTCCTTAATTCTTCAGGTTTTGTGATATCTGCTTTTTCAAAAACATAATTGGGTTCGTTTTCGATATCTTTTAGGTTTTCAAGATTTCCTGCGTAAGTTAATGCATCAAGATTGATGATTGTAGAATCCGGATTATTCTTTACAAATTCTCTTACAACATGCGAACCAATGAAACCTGCTCCGCCCGTAATGATAATATTTTTCATCTATTTATTTGATATTGTTTTTCTTCCTATACTTTTATAATAGAATCCATTCTGCTCGGGAAGTTCCAAAGGAAACATGTTTCTTCCGTCGAAAATCACTTTATTGGTCATTTTTTCAGCCATTAATTTAAAATTCGGATTTTTAAATTCCGGCCATTCAGTTGCGATAAACAAAGCGTCGGCATTTTCTAAAGCTTCATACATGTTTTTTGCATACTGTATTTTGTCGCCAAGTATTTTTTTAACGTTATTTTCAGCTACAATATCATAAGCAACCACTTTTGCGCCTTTTTTCAAAAGCAAATCTATATTGTCTAAAGAAGAAGCTTCCCTGATGTCGTCTGTATTGGCTTTAAAGGCTAATCCCCAAACAGCAATTGTTTTGCCTTCAATATTTCCGTCGAAGTATTTTTCAATTTCAGAAACTAAAATTACCTTTTGAGAAACATTCACATTTTCTGTCGCTTCTAATATCTGGAAATTAAAATCTTCTTCTTTTCCTGATCTTATTAATGCTTTCACGTCTTTAGGGAAACAGCTTCCGCCGTATCCAATTCCGGGAAATAGAAAACGATGACCGATTCTGTCGTCACTGCCCATTCCGAGTCTCACTTTGTCTACGTCGGCGCCTACTTTTTCGCAATAGTTGGCAATTTCGTTCATGAAAGTGATCTTAACGGCCAAAAAGGAGTTTGAAGCATATTTTGTAAGTTCGGATGACTTTTCATCCATAAAAATAATAGGAATTCCCGTGTTGGTAAATGGTTGGTAAATCTGAGCCATAATGTCTTTCGCCTTTTCAGAGCTCGATCCTACAACTACTCTTGCCGGATTCATAGAATCTTCCACGGCAAAACCTTCTCTTAAAAATTCCGGATTGGAAACTACATCAAAAGAAATTTGGGTTTTTGAAGCAATTACTTCTCTCACACGATCTGCCGTACCTACAGGAACCGTGCTTTTATTCACGACAACTTTATATTCCGTCATCATTTCGCCGATATCGTTGGCTACTTTCAAAACGTAAGAAAGATCTGCAGAACCGTCTTCGCCCGGTGGAGTAGGTAATGCCAGATAAATTACTTCACTTTTGTTTAAGGCTTCTTTCAGATTTGTTGTAAAAAATAATCTTTCAGCCTGTATATTTCGAAGGAACATCTCTTCAAGATTCGGCTCATAAATAGGCACAATGCCGTTTTTCATGTCCTCAACTTTTTTTTCATCAATATCAACGCAGTATACCGAATTTCCAAGTTCTGCAAGCGTAGTTCCTGTGACCAAACCTACATAACCCGTACCTACTATTGTTATATTCAAAATGTATGTTTTTAATAATTCCTGACAAAAATACTAAAAATACTTTCATCGTTTTTTTTAATTGAATGATAACTCATTAAAGATATACAAATCCTTATTTTTCTCCAATCATATATTATTAAACTGTTAAATCTATTTTATTGATTATGAAGTGTATTTGTTTATTTTATAAAAATGTCATATATTTGCCAGAGATTTACAGGAAAAATGAGAAGGCTTCGCAAGAAAGCCTTTTTTCGTACAGGTAGATCATGATAATTATATGGAGTTTAGAAAAAATATTGAAACATTATTAAATGATTTCCTTGAGACCAGAAAGGATTTATTTCTTATTGATTTAAAGATTTCTGCAGCAGATGATGTCACTGTAATTTTAGATGGTGATAACGGTGTAACTTTACAGGATTGTCTGGATGCAAGCCGAGCAATAGAATTCAATGCAGATCGTGATGAGCATGATTTCAGCCTTCAGGTGATGTCTGCCGGTCTTAGTGAGCCTTTGGTCACTCCGAGACAGTTTAATAAAAACCTGGGAAGAGAGATCGAAGTGATGCTTGAAGATTCTTCAAAAATTGAAGGCGAGCTGGCTAAAATAGATGAAGAGAAGATTACATTAATTCTGCGTTACCGCAAACCGAAAGATGTCGGAAAAGGTAAAGTAGATGTGGAAGAGGAAAAAGAAATTTTATACTCTGAGATTAAAAAAGCATTGGTAGTAATTAAATTTTAAAAAGAAAAAAGATAAATGGATAATATAGCGTTGATTGAATCCTTTGGTGATTTTAAAGACGAAAAAGGGATCAGTAAGATCGATCTGATGGCAATTATTGAAGATTCACTGAAAACTCTTTTGAGAAAAAGATACGATTCTGATGATCATTTTGATGTAATTGTAAACCCTGACAAAGGTGACTTTCAAATATTTTTAAATAAAACAATCGTTGAAGACGAAATGTCGGAAGATGATGATCTGGAAATTGAAATCTCCGTGGCTAAAAAAATTGACCCGACTTTCGAAGTTGGTGAAGATTTTACAATGGAGATTCCTGTTGCTCAGCTTGGAAGAAGAAATATTCTTACTTTAAAGCAAATATTGGCTACGAAATTGCAGGAGCATAATAATGCAGCATTATACGAGCAGTTTAAAGACAGAATCGGGGAAATTGTAATCGGAGAGATTCACCATATTCGTCACAAACATGTTATTTTGCTTGATGATGAAGGAAATGAATTTATTTTACCAAAAGAAAACCAGATTTCGTCTGATTTCTTTAAAAAAGGTGAAAGCATCAGAGCCATTGTAGAAAGTGTAGACTTTAAAGGCTCAAAACCACAGATTATTATTTCAAGAACAGCTCCGAAATTTTTGGAGAAACTATTGGAATTAGAGATTCCTGAAATCCAGGACGGAACAATTATTCTTAAAAAAGCAGTAAGAATTCCGGGAGAGAAAGCAAAAATCGCCGTTGACGCTTATGACGACAGAATAGATCCTGTAGGAGCTTGTGTTGGAGTAAAAGGATCAAGAATTCATGGTGTGGTAAGAGAATTGAGAAACGAAAATATCGACGTTATTCAGTGGTCCAAAAATCCTGAAATTCTTGTGAAAAGAGCTTTAGGAAATGTTACCATTAATAAGATTGAAATAAACGAAGAGACAAACTATGCAATGGTTTATACTCCGGTTGAAGAGATTTCTAAAGTAATAGGTAAGCAAGGGCAAAACATCAGATTGGCTTCATGGTTGACAGGTTATGAGATTGACGTGTACAGAGAAGCTAGCGAAGATGATGATGTTGATTTGAGAGAATTTAATGACGATATCGAGCAGTGGATTTTGGATGAGTTTAAGAAAGTAGGTCTTACAACTGCAAAATCTGTATTGGATAAAGACACAGAAAGTCTTTTGAAAATGGTTGATCTGGAAGAAGAAACCATTGAAGACGTAAAACGTATATTGAAGGAGGAATTTGAAGATTAAAATTTTGAAATAAATTTTAATAAACAGTAAAAAGAAAACTTTAATTTTAAAAATTAAAAAAACAGTAAATAATATAGATGCCAAAAATAAGATTAAATAAAGCGGTTAAGGAATTTAACATATCGATGTCGAGACTTGTAGAATTTTTGCAGTCTAAAGATTTCGTGGTTGAAAGCAATCCTAACGCTCAATTAGAAGAAGCGGCATATTCTGCATTGGAAGCTGAGTTTGCCAAAGACGGCGAGCAACGTAAAGCTTCCCATGAGGTGGTTATTTCTAAAGTTCCTGAAGAAAAACTGGAAATTGAAGAAAAGAAAACACCTGAAGTAATAAGAGCTAAAGCTAATAAACCAGAAACCAGGATTTTAGGTAAAATAGATTTGGAACCTAAAAAGCCTGAGGCTATTGAAACTCCTGCTCCTGCTGAAGAGAAAAAAGAGGTAAAGGAAGAAGTAAAAGAAGTGGCCAAAGAAAAACCGGCTCCGGTTTCTGAAGCTAAACCGACACCGGAAAAGCAGGAATTTAAAGTGTTGGATAAAATAGATTTGTCTCAAATTGAGGGAAATAGAAACAGACCTGCCAAAAAAGATAAACCTAAAGTTGAGGAGGTAAAAGCGGAAGTAAAACCGGTAGAACCAGTAAAAGAAAAACCAAAACCGGTTGAAAAACCAATTGAGAAAGTGGAGGAGAAGAAAAGTGAGCCTGCTGCTGAAGAACCTCAGGAGTCTCAAAAAATTGAAACTGTTTATCAGAAGCTTGACGGGCCTAAAATTGTTGGTGAAAAAATTGATTTAACTCAGTTTGCGCCAAAACCAAATTCTGGAGCCAAAAAGAAGAGAAAAAGAATTGAGAAGCCTGGCGGTCCAAACCAAAATACTGGAAACCAGCAAGGCGGAAATAATCAGGGTGGGCAAAACCGTCCTCAAGGTCAAAACGGTCCGGGTGGAAACCGTCCTCCGGGACAAGGTGGTCCTCAAGGAAACAGACCTCCGGGACAAGGCGGACAAAACCGTCCGGGCGGACCTCAAGGGAACAGACCTCCGGGACAAGGCGGTGGGCAAAACCGTCCGGGTGGACAAGGTGGCGGAAACCGTTTTGGAAACAACAACAGACCGGGTCAAAGAACCATGCCTGTTGAATTAACCGACGAACAGGTTAAAAACCAGATCAAGGAAACTCTTGAAAAATTAACAAATAAAGGAGGTAAATCAAAATCTTCTAAACATAGAAAAGATAAAAGAACCTACCGTAGAGAGCAGGATGAGCGTCAGCAAGAGATTGATGCACAAGACAGAACATTAAAAGTAACTGAATTCATCACCGTTGGTGAATTGGCAAGCTTAATGAATGTTTCGCCTACAGAAGTTATTTCGGCTTGTTTCTCTTTAGGTGTTATGGTTACAATGAACCAAAGATTAGAAGCTGATACTTTGTTATTGGTAGCTGACGAATTTGGTTATAAAATTGAATTTTCTGATGCTGATCTTGAAGAAGCCGATTCTGAAGATGAAATCGATACAGAAGAAAGCCTTCAGTCAAGAGCACCAATCGTTACCGTAATGGGACACGTTGACCACGGTAAAACTTCATTATTGGATTACGTAAGAAAAACAAACGTGATTGCAGGTGAATCTGGTGGAATTACTCAGCATATCGGAGCTTATAATGTGAAGCTGGAAAATGGTCAGAGAATTACATTCTTAGATACACCGGGTCACGAAGCCTTTACCGCGATGAGAGCGAGAGGTGCACAGGTTACTGATATCGCAATTATTGTGATTGCTGCCGATGATGATGTGATGCCTCAGACGAAAGAAGCTATTTCTCACGCTCAAGCTGCAGGTGTGCCAATGATTATTGCAATCAATAAAGTAGATAAGTCAAGTGCAAACCCGGACAATATCCGTCAACAACTTTCAGGAATGAATATCTTGGTGGAAGAATGGGGAGGAAATGTTCAGGCTCAGGAGATTTCAGCAAAATTCGGTAACAATGTAGATTCGTTATTGGAAAAAGTATTGCTTCAGGCAGAAATGCTTGAACTAAAAGCTAATCCTGAACGTGCTGCACAAGGTGTTGTGATTGAAGCATCTTTAGATAAAGGAAGAGGTTATGTGGCAACAATGTTGGTGCAAACCGGAACCTTAAAAGTTGGAGATTATGTTGTAGCGGGTAAAAATCATGGTAAAGTAAAAGCTTTGCTTGATGAAAGAGGAAAAAACCTTGAAGAAGCAGGACCTTCTATTCCGGCAACTATTTTAGGTCTAGACGGAGCGCCTACAGCAGGTGACAAATTCCGTGTATATGCTGATGAAGGTGAAGGTAAAGCTATCGCTAATAAGAGAGAGCAACTTCAAAGAGAACTTTCTATCAGAACTAAAAAACATACGACGCTTGAAGAATTGGGAAGAAGAATTGCTTTAGGTGAATTCAAAGAATTAAATATTATCCTTAAAGGTGACGTGGATGGTTCTGTTGAAGCACTTTCTGATCAATTGCAAAGACTTTCAACAGAAGAAATCAGCGTAAATATCCTTCACTCTGGTGTTGGACAGATCACTGAATCTGATATCAATCTTGCCGCCGCATCTGATGCTATTATCATCGGATTTAACGTAAGAGCCGGAGCTAATGCGAAAGAACTTGCAGACCGTGAGGAAATTGAGATCAGAACATATTCTGTAATCTATAAAGCAATCGATGAGGTAAAAGAGGCGATGGAAGGAATGCTTTCTCCTGAAATCCAGGAACAGGTAATCGGTAACGTAGAAATCCGTGAGGTATTCAAGATTTCTAAAGTTGGAACAATTGCAGGTTGTATGGTTCTTACCGGAAAAGTAACAAGACAGTCGAAAGTAAGATTACTAAGAGATGGTATTGTGAAATTCGATGGAGAACTTGAAAGTTTAAAACGTTTCAAAGACGATGTAAGAGAGGTTACAAAAGGCTACGAATGCGGATTGAACCTAAAGGGTTATAATGAGATTGAGCAAGGTGACATTCTTGAAGTTTATGAAGAAGTTGCTGTGAAGAAGAAATTGAAGTAATTTTCAAAATATATTATAATGAGAGCCCGCTGTTAAGCGGGCTTTTTTAATTTATAATGATTCTAAATAGATGATTTTAGCTAGGGTTAGTAATTAAAAAACCATAAATGGTTGATATTCTATCAATATTTATTTTTTTTATAGAAAATTTTAAATGTATTTAATTTATGAATATGAAATTTACAACATTCTTACATTATTTACAGTTAAAAGTTTGTTAATGTTAATTTTTATTAACATATTTGCTTTTTAATATGTTAAAATTGTTAATATGAATGTTAAATTACGGGTGTTAAGTGCTGGAGCTTTATTTTTCTTATATGGCTTATCAAACGCACAGACGACTGACACTGACACGACGCAGACTAAAAGCATTGAAGAGGTTGTAGTATTGGGATATAACAGGACCTCTACAAAGCCAAAAGATGTAACGGCAAATACAACTGTAACTGCTGAGGTTTTGGAAAACCGTCCCAATGTTAGTTTCTTAAGTTCACTTCAGGGCTCTGCTCCTGGGGTAACAATTGCTTCGAACTCAGGTTCGCCTGGTTCGGCAAAGATTGATATGGTAATCAGAGGGATATCTTCTATTTCTGCTGATACGGAGCCTTTGGTTATTATTGATGGAGTACCAACAGGTGCTAATCAATTCAGAAACCTCAACTCTGAGGATATTGAATCGATTTCTATTTTGAGAGATGCTGCTGCCACATCTATTTATGGTAACAGAGGAGCTAATGGGGTATTATTGGTTAAAACAAAAGGAGGAAAGTATAATTCCAAGTTGAAACTGAATTATTCTATGATGACCGGTATCAGTGTTATGCCAAGTCATAAATATAACTTAGCAAATTCTCATCAGCTATTACAGATTCAAAAAAACAATGGTGTTTTATTAGGATCGACATTGTCAGATGCCGAAATTGCAAACTATCCTATAAATACAAACTGGGAAGATGTTTTCTTTAAAGCAGATTTGGTACAACAGCATAATGTTTCTACTACTTTTGGAGGTGAAAACGCATCGGTATATTCTTCATTGGGTTATCTGGAACAAGGAGGTTTAGTGCCTAATACAAATTTCAAAAGATTTACATTTAGAAATAATATTACTGGTAGAAGTAATGACAAAAGGTTTAATTACTCGGCAATTATCGGTTTAGCTTATTCAAGCAGAAAGCAATTAAATCAGGAAACAAATAGTGGTATTAATGGTAATGTTGTGCAGAATCCGCTATTAGGGACATTCCTTGCTTTGCCATATACTCAATCTGGCCAATACGCTAGTGGAAGAGATTTATTTAATGCAATTGGTACCAATTCTGGTGACCCAGGTAACTTTGCTTATGTTCTTGAAGATAATTTAAGAGGAGATCAGTCAGTTTTTGGTAGATTTAACGAAACTTCAATATTTACAAGTGCAACAACATCTTACAAAATTTCAGATGATTTCACTTTAAATAACAGAACGGGTGCTGATGTGAAAATAGGAAATTCAATGGCGGGAAGACATCCTAACGGGTATCTTTCATTAGCTGTAGCAGCACAAAATTCAACTGAATATGGAGGTAGTGAAACTATAGGGAATACCAGAGAACTGAATTTTACAACAGTAACCAGTGTGAACTTTAATAAAGTTTTTGGTGAGCATACGGTAGGATTGGGCGCATATCTAGAATATAACAAAATTCATTACCTAGCTGACTCCCAGACGCAGAATGGCTTAGATCCTAAAACCTTTGCAATTGGTCAAGGAACAGGTTATATCGCACCAGATCTTGTAAAAGATATCTACATACCGACTGTCGGAGCAAATAAGATCACTGCCGGTGCTTTGGCTTATTTTGCAACCGCTGATTATGATTACGCTGATAAATATGGATTTACCGGTACATTAAGAAGAGATGGAAACTATAGATTTGCACCAGGCAATAAATGGGGGACATTTTGGTCTGTAGGTGGTAGATGGAATATTGATAAAGAAAACTTTATGGGTTCTTTCTTTGATATGCTTAAATTAAGAGCTTCTTATGGTACTCAGGGAAATGCTAACGTAATTGGTGCAGGTGATGATACTAATGCAATGCTTTTAGGAGCTGCCATCGTTAGGGATTTAAATGTTGTAGGAAACGGATATTCAAACACACCTGGTTTTTTTGTTGGGAATATAGCAAATCCTTATTTACAATGGGAAGAATTAACCCAGGCCAATATTGGTTTAGATTTTAAGTTTTTAAATAATAAGCTTGAAGGTAATGTAGATGTTTATCGCAAAGACACAGATATGCTTTATTATAATATTCCATCTTCTGCTATTACCAGCCAATACCAGTACAGAGGGAACTATGGTAGTTTAAGAAATGAAGGTGTAGAGGCTGTTTTGAGATATAATATTGTAAATAAGCCTGATGCTAAATTTACCATCTTTGCCAATGCATCTTATAATGAAACTAAAATAACAAAGCTTTTAATTCCTGTAACGACCGGATCTTTACTTTTAGAAGAAGGTGGAACACTTCAGGAATGGAATTTAGTGCCATACTTAGGAGTTAATCCTCATAACGGAAACGAACTCTATTTAGATTCTAACGGAAATGTTTCTGAAACAGCTCTTGATAAGGACAGAAGAAAAACAGGTAAAAACTATTTCCCTAAATATCAGGGTGGTTTTGGTTTCAACAGTGAGTATCGTGGATTTACTTTGGATGCCCTTTTCTCTTTCCATGCTAAATTCTGGAGATCAGACAACCAGCTTACTTGGGCTCTTAACCCTGCATATATGAGAGCAGGATATAATGTGTCTGCAGATTTATTAAATGCATGGACGCCAGATAACCAAGAAACAGATATTCCATCTTTAAATGCACCTATGTCTGCAATTACAGACAGACTTTTATTTGATGCTTCTTATTTAAGATTGAAAAATGTTACTTTAGGATATAGCGTACCTAAACGATTTTTCAATGAGAACTCAGTATTAAAATCTGCCAAGATTTTTGTTCAGGGGGAAAATATAATGACATGGAGTAAATGGAGAGGCTATGATCCTGAAGGATTAGGAACATTTCCTTTAAGTGTTTATCCGAACCCAAGAACCTTCTCTTTAGGAGCAAATTTAGAATTTTAATTAATTATTTATTAATTTCAATATGAAAAATATTTTTAAAACATCCATAATAGCAGTTGTTACTGTATTTAGCTTATCATCTTGCAACGACGCTCTTGATATTATTCAGGATGGCGAGATGCCGGCTGATCTGACTTTTCAGACTACTGCAGATCTAGATAAGTATCTTAATGGAGCGGTATATGCTAGCTTAGACAATTCGAATGAGATTTTTTTATCAGCACAATTCACAGATGAATTAGGAGTTGGTCCTCAGAACTCTGAGCTACAATTGAATGCTCACCAATTTTACTTAGATGTTACTAATGGTTTTGCTGCAGGCATTTGGCTTTCAAACTATGGCACAATCAACAGAGTTAACCGTTTACTTGATGGTGCCAAAAGAATAACACCTTCTACAGCTGAAATGGCGAGCTATAATAATATTATTGCACAGGGAAGACTTATTCGTGCATTTAACTATTTTACACTCTTATCTTATTTTTCTACAGATATGAAAAGCAATAGTGCTTTAGGAGTTATGGTTTTTGACAATGTTCCATTAGTAGATGAGGTAAGACCAAGAGTTGCCAATTCGGAAGTATTTTCTGTAATTGATGCTGATATTGCATTTGCTGAGGCTAATTTGACTAGTAATAGCAATTATTACAGAGCGTCAAGAAATTTATTAAATGCTTTTAAAGCAAGATATTATTTATATAGAGGAATGTATCCGCAGGCTAAATTAGCAGCTGAGGCAGTTTTAAGTTCTTCGGGATTATCACTTACTCCAGCAACTCCAGCGCCATCAGGTTTAGCTTTTGGAAATACAGCACATGCAAGTCTTAATGCACTTGCTACCGCTAATCCATATAAAAAATTGTGGGTTGATACTGCTCAGGGAGAAATTATCTTTGCGTTGAACAGACCTTCAACACCAGTGAATGGTTGGGGAAATATAGGTAGTTTGTTTAATACTAACGTTTCTAGCAGTTCAGGATCTACTCTTTATGATATGGGCAGAAAAACATATAATTTATTATCTAGTGTAAATGGTGATATCAGAAGATTTGCTTACCTAGATCATACTTCAAAAGTCGACCCAAGCTATGCAACAATTACTGATTATAGAGTAAAAGACGTTCTAATTATAGATAAGTATCCTGGAAAAACTAGTCAGCCTATGAGAAATGATCTTAAGGTTTTCAGATTATCGGAGATGTATTTTATTTTGGCTGAATGTGCTACTGAAGAAGGAGATTATGCTACCGCTGCAACAAGAATTAAAGCAGTAAGAGATGCAAGGAACTATTTAGGAGTTACTACTTTACCAACATATACAAGCAAAGCTCAAGCTTATGCTGATATACTTTTGGAAAGAAGAAAAGAGCTTTATCTGGAAGGTCACAGATACTTAGATTTAAAAAGGTTAGGTGCTATAGCTCAAGTTGCTATTGACAGAGATCCTACTGACGACTTAAAGACCATCCCGGTAACTATTCCAATTGATGATTATCGTATGAAATCTTTACCAATTCCAAGGCAAGAAATCCAAGGTAATCCAACAATAGTACAAAATCCTGGTTATTAATTCTTAATATCATTTACAATGAAAATTACAAATTATTTATATTTATGTGTTTTCTTATTAGGTATATCATCATGCTCAAATGAGAAAATTATTTACGACGATGAGCCTTTGCTTACTTTTTATAATTCAAGTTCTCAACAACTTGTTGATCAAGGAAGTGGTTCTAAAATTGTACAAGTGAAGTATGGAACTTTAGCAAAAGTAGATAATGCCGAAGTAAGTTTAGTTGTAGATCCTAGTTCTCAACTTAAAGAAGGTGTAGATTTTGAATTTATGGGATCAAGCAATCCATCAGGTAAATTTGATGGGACAATATCCATTAAATTATTGGAAACAGGAGCAAGTCCTGAAGGAAAGAATGCTGTATTCAGACTTTCCTCACCTACAATCAAAAGCGCTACTATTAATCCTGTTCATACAATGACTGTAGCATTAAAATGCCCACTAACTTATTTTTTAGGAGGTAATTTTGAATCGACAATGCCTTTCTTTGGTGGTGCTACATATCCTATAGAAATTATTGCTGGAACAGAGGCAAATACTTTACTTTTGAAAGATTATTATGCTAATGGTTATGATATCAAATTAAAATATGACCCATCAACCGGAGTTATTACTTTTGACAGCCAACAGACAGGTTACATGCATCCTAACTATGGGATGGTAAGTATGAGACAAGTGACAACAACACCTTCAACAATTAATTTCTGTACAAGAAAAATTACTTTAGTATATACGCCATTTGTAAGTGCGGGTAATTTTGCTAATGTTACAGATTTGATTGTCGGTAATTAGGATACTTTAAAAAATTAAATATGAAATTTATTTTAGTTTCAGCAGTTTTTTTAACTTGTAATCTTTATTTTTCTCAAAGTACAGTATTGCATAATCTTCATCATAGTACACTGACGTCAAATGCATTAAATAAGATAGGTGTTACAGATCTAGATAATAATGATTATGAAGGCTCACCTTTTTTAGAAAAGAATTTTCTACCATCTAAAATTGAAGGTGAAGAAGGTGTTCATCTTTTGCGTTATAATATTTATAATGATGAGATTATATTAAAAAGAGACGATGATTATTTTAAAATTCCAAAGACTAATATAGAATATTTTAATATTAATGATAAACATATAATTAGACTTGTTAACGGGACTTATTATATTCAATCTTCAAATGAGAAAAATAATTTTGTTATTCTGAAAAAAGAGAATATTAAATTTACACAAGGTAAAATTTCTGACAATGGATATAGTCAGAACACATCTTCAAAATTTTCAAATCTTAAGACGGATTATTTTTTGTTTAATATTGAAGATAAGAAACTCATTCCTGCAAAAAAAGATGATTTGCTAATGGTATTTCCTAATAAAAAGACTGAAATAAACCAGATTTTTAAAAAAAGCAAATTTAAAAACGAGAAAGATTATAATGAGCTGCTTATAATAATCGCAAACTAAAATATTATTAAATTAATTTTTAAATCCCCAATTTTTTGGGGATTTTTTATTTATAAAAAATTATGATAATATTATAACAATAAATAAACGTAAAATTATTAAATTTAAAATCATTGCCTGTAGTATAAAATAATAATAAATCAAAAAAATACTTGCAAATATTAATATAAATTAACATCTTTGGTGAATAAATAATATTAAAATTTGTTAATATGAATGTAAAACTACGTGTATTAAGTGCAGGAGCTTTGTTCTTTTTAGGACAGGCTGCTTTTGCGCAGGAAGCAAAAAAGGATACCATTAAAGAAACACAAATTGAAGAAGTTGTAATGGTTGGTTTTGGGCAAAAAAAAACTGTTTCAGAATTAACTGGAGCGGTAGGAACGATTAAGTCTGATGCTATTGAAAACGTTCCTGTTGCATCTGTAGATAAAATGTTACAAGGACGTGTAGCAGGGGTTCAAACAGGTAATGCATCTGGGCAACCCGGAGGATTTGCCAGTGTAAGAGTAAGAGGTATATCTTCGGTAAACGGAGGTGTAAATCCAATTTATGTAATTGATGGTATCCGGGTTACTTCCGGGGATTTGACCAGAGGTGCTATCACAGCAAATGCATTAGCAAACTTAAATACCGATGATATTGAAAGCATGACGGTATTAAAAGATGCTGCATCAACTGCAATTTATGGAGCTGATGCCGGTGCTGGTGTTGTGATTATAACAACAAAATCCGGTAGGAGAGGTAAGCCTAAAATTAATGTTAATTTTGAATATGGAACTAATTCCAGAGCTGTAGAGGGGCAAAGAGGTTTAAATACAGAGCAATACAGATATTTTTTGTCGCATACCTTTGCAAATTATTTTGATCTCACTCCTGAAGAGGTTATTGAAGAAGCTGTTGCAGGAAATATAAATGCGGATGTTAAAAATATTTTCACGACCAATAATAATACAAATTGGCGTGATGTTTTAAGCAGAACAGCTTTCCAACAAACAATTAATGCTTCCATCAGTGGAGGAAATGATAAAGTTACTTATTATAATTCTGCTAATTATTTCTTACAGGAAAGTGAGATTAAAGGTTCTGATTTCAAGAGGATGGGTTTCACAAGTAAGGTAAATTATGATGCGTCAGACAGATTGAAGTTTGGTTCAGATGTTCAATTGGCATACAGCAAAATTAATACTCTTAATAACGGGGGGACTTTTGCTAACCCCATGTTGACAGAATTGTTTGCCAGACCAACCGATGCTGCTTATAATGCTGATGGAAGCTATAACCTAGGAACAAATGGTAGATTGAGTAACAATTTATTCAATAACGCTTATTTGGCAGAAAACAACTATAATAGAGGTGAGACGGCAAGAGTTTTTGCAGCAGTAAATGCCAGTTATGAAATTTTAAAGAATCTTAATTATAGATTTGTATTGGGAGGAGAGTTTCTTAATGTAGAAAATGGGGTTTATCAAAACCCTATTCATGGAGACGGTTATCAAGTTAACGGTAGAAAGACAGAATCAATTGAAAGATTTTTCAATTGGAACTTACAAAATATTTTAAGTTATAATTTCAAATTAGGAGAAAAAAATAACTTTGATGTAAGATTGATTCAGGAATCTTACCAGAGGCAAAATCATGCTGTAGGTGCAAGTGCGACAGCGGTAGGATCTCCTACATTAGAAAGTTTGTCAAATTTTGTTAAGCCTGCTTCGTTCTTTGGAGAAAGAGGAAGAAGTTCCAGAACGGGCTATGCAGCAGCAATTAACTATAATTTCGATAGACTAGTTACTTTAGATGCTTCTTACAGAAGGGATGCTCTTTCGAATTTTACACCTGATCAGAAATGGGGAGATTTCTATTCATATGGTGTAGGTGTTGATCTTGCGCGAGTTAATTTTGTTAGAGAATTGGAACAGATATCCCTGTTTAAATTGAGAGCTTCCTACGGTAAAGTAGGGAACCAAATTTCAAGCAGTCCATATTCTTTATTAGGCTTTACAACCAACTATAATGATTTTGCTGCTGCTACTTATGGTGGGGTTTATAATCCCTATTTAAAATGGGAGGTAATTAAGCCTTTGAGTGTTGGGATTGATGCCGGTTTATTCAACAACAGATTAACTTTTACCGCTGAGTATTATAATAAAAAAACGACGGATCTTGTATTTTCACAACCTTTATCACTTGCACAAGGTTTAGCCTCTATGGATAGAAACATTGGTTCTTTGGTGAATAAAGGTTTTGAATTTGCTGTTAACGGAGAAATTTTTAACACAGATAACTTCTATTGGTCATTGGGTGGAAATTTCAGTACATTAGATAATGAGCTTACAGAATTGTATGGAGGTGAAGATATTATTGGGGGTGCAACAATTTTAAGAGAAGGAGAAGCTGTTGGAACATATTATTTGAGAAAATGGGCGGGTGTAGATGCTTCGAATGGAAGCGCATTATGGTATAAAAATGGAGTTGATGGTGAAACCACATCCAATTATAATGAAGCTGAATTAGCTGTACAAGGTAATAATTTTTCTAAATATTACGGAGGTATTAATACTAGAGTTGTTTATAGAGGCTTCAGTTTGGAGGCGTTGGCTACATATGGATTTGGAGGGAAAGTGATCAACGATTGGGCTAATTACACATCATCAGATGGGCAGTATTCTCTTAGTTTTCCAGGATCGACAGATCAATTGGATTTCTGGACACCTGATAATCCCAATGCAGCTAATCCAAAACCAATTTATAACAACTCAACTCTATCCAATAGGTTGTCAACTAGGTTTTTATCCAAAACAGATTACTTAAGACTGAGTAATGTCAAAATTGGATATAAATTTAGTGCTGATAAATTGAAAGGGACAGGAATGACTGGTTTTGAAGTATATGTTCAGGGTAATAATATTTGGACACATCTTTATGATGATACATTGAGATTTGATCCGGAAAATAACCTTAACACGACTAACAATCTTAATTTACCTGTTCAGAAAACATATTCTTTAGGGTTTAATTTACAATTTTAATAATAAGAAAAAATGAAAAACAGTATATTTAAATATGCATTTGCGTGCTTAACTGTAGGAGTTGCTTTGACTTCTTGCAGTGAAGATTTTATAGAGACAGAATTCTTTCAATCAATTGAACAGCGACCGCTTATTTCAATTGAAGAAATGGAGTCAACGGTTAGAGGGCAATATAATGCAATGAGAGCTGCTTCTTATTACGGATGTGATTTTACAATGATTTCTGAAATAAGAAGTGATAATATGTACTCAAATAATGCGAGTGGATATTATAACACAGTAAGTAATTATTCAATGTTATCTAGTGATAGTTATGCAACTGGGCCTTATACTCAAATGTATAGAACAGTTGCGTTAGCTAACTTAGTAATTAATAACTCTTCTCCAACACCATTAACTTGGAAAGCAAGCACTGATCCGGTAGCTATTGCTAATAAAGAAAAATATCTGAAAGGTCAGTCTTACGCTGCAAGAGCATTAGCTTTTTTTGATGCATTAAGATTATATGGTCAAGAATATGCAGGTGGGACATTAGGAGTTGTGATTCCAACCAAATATAATCCTGAAGCTTTGCAACCAAGAGCTAGCGTTGCTGAAACAAGAGCTCAGATTGAGGCGGACTTTGATCAGGCAATTGCATTAATGTCTCCTACATTGGATAATTTCAATGATAAAACAGTTCTGAATACAATAGCCGTAAAAACATTGATGTCCAGATATTATTTATATAAAGGAGATTTTGCAAGGGTAAGAACTTTAGTAAATGATGTTGTTGCATCAAACAGGTATTCAGTAATTGGAAGAGGTGATTATGCTAATAGCTTCAGAAGTACTTCGGCTCAAAATGTAATGTTTGAACTTGCTATAGGTACATTGGGTGATTTAGGGACTACTTCAACTTCATATAAATTGTTACCCGCACCAAACGGTTATGGAAATATGAGGGTTTTATCTGCACTTAGGGCTTCTTATAGTACAAATGATATAAGATTAAATGGAATTACTACAGGGCTGGTGTTAAATGGTAAATATATCAATACATTTGATAATATTAAGTTGGTACGTTATGAGGAGGCATTGCTTAATGGTGCTGAAGCTGAGCTTAATGGAGGAACAGCAAGCAAGGCAGTAACATACTATAATACTATTTTGCAAAATAGAATTTTAAACTATACTCCAGTAGCTTCTGTTACATTGGCTGACATTTATCAAGAAAGAAAGAAAGAGCTTGTAGGAGAAGGTTTTGGTATGTTTGATTTACTTAGAAGAGGACAGCCTATTACTCAAAGAACTACAGCTGGAGCTGCAGGAACTGTAAGGCCAGTTGGTACTAACTTATTAGCTTTCCCAATTCCTAGAGCAGAAATAAACGTACCTGGTACACCAGTTGTTCAAAATCCTGGATATTCAAATTAATTGAATTGAAATACTTTATTAAACCCACATTTTATGTGGGTTTTTTATTTCCTTTTATTTCTTATTTTTGCTTTACAAAAAAGATTAATGAAATACACACTCATCCTCATATTCTTCTTCACCTCTTTTTTCAAAGCTCAGGTAATCGTCAACAAGACAGATTCCAACACTTTGGAAAAAAAGCTGGAAGATACTTTGGTTATAGATTCCGGGGCTAAGGATTCTTTAAAGATATTTAAACCAACGATTCAGGATTATCAATATCAGACACAATTTTCTGAGAAGAAAGTGTTTGATACGGTGATGACTTTTGATAAAACTTATATTTTCTCTCAATATAATAACCGGGACAATTTTGGAAGAGTGCAGTTTGCGAATATTGGTGCAGGATTTAATCCGCTTTCATACGAGGTGAATTCTGAACAGAATCTTTCACTTTTGCCTTCCAACAAATCTTATGGTATTTTAGGAATTAATGATGTCCGTTATTATGATGTGAAAACGCCGACGGCTACATTTATTTATCATACGGCGATGAGAAATGGCGCGGCTTTGCAGTCAACTTATACACAAAACATTGGCAAGAGATTTAATTTTGCGGTCGAATATATGGGGTTGCGTTCTCAGGGAATGTATCGTAACTCTTTGGCAGCAAATAACAATACTTTATTTTCCGGACACTACAAATCAAAAAGCGGAAACTATGAATTGTTTGCACATTATCTTCATCAAAATGTCGATAATCAAGAAAGTGGGGGAATCATTGACGATAACCTTTTTCAGGACGGCGCCAGTGATTTCAGTAACAGATTTAATGCACAAGTCAATTTGAATAGTAGCAATTCCGAATTTTCTTACAGAAGATATTATCTAAGTCATCAATTGACCCCTTTCAATTCGGAGAAATTTCCTTTCAGAATACGGCATACTTTATTTAATCAGGGAAATAAATATTTTTATCATCAAGGTGCTTTAGAAGATTATTGGTATGACACGCAATCTGAAATTGTAGCTAATTTCCCTATTTCTTCTAAAAAATATTCAAATAATTTCAGCAATACGGTAAGTTTAGTTTTTGATAATGAAAAATTTAAATTGGATGCAGGTCTTCGGTATCAAATGCTAAAATTCGGCTTAAATAATACTTCAATACCTTTCTTAGAAGTTCCTGCAGAGCTGAAAGAAAATAGATTGGGTGCTGTAGGAAATTTACAGGTAAAATTATTTGATAAGTTTCAGCTTAATTCGTTTTTGGAATTTTCAAAAGGAAATCAGTTCGGAAATTATCTGAAAACGACAAATAATGTAAAGTTTGAACCTGTAAAAGATTATTTTGTCAATGCTAAAGTCAACTTCCAAAGCGTGTATCCGTCGTTCAATTATCTGGCGAATACTTCTGTTTATAGAAATTTTAATTATTTTCTACAGGATGCAAAAAATCAGTCAATCACAGAAATTGGAGGAAATGTCAATCTAAAATGGTTTAAAACAGAATTGTTTGCCAATTATTTCAGAATCGACAATTATACCTATTTTGATGCAGGTGCAATGCCGCGGCAAAGTGAAAATTCTCTGAATATATCTCAAATTGGGGGCGATGCGACTTTTGATTACGGTAAATTTCATTTGAATACAAGACTTCAGTTTCAAAGTGCTTTGACGAATAAAGATCTGTTGCCAATGCCTTCATTTATTGGAAGAGCCAATTTTTTCTTTCAGTCTAAAGCCTTCAAAAATGCCGCTGAAATTCAAACAGGGATCAAAGTTTATTATTTCTCAAAGTTTGCGTCACGTGAATATTTTCCGATACTCAACGAATATATTCTGCCGAGCGCAGATTCTTTTTCCATTGGAGGCCAGCCGATTGCAGATGTTTACTTTAATTTGAAGGTAAAAAAAATGTTTTTCTTCATCGAAGGACAGCAAATGGGAACTCTTATTTCACATAATAAAGCCTATGCATTTCCGCATTATCCGGTCTACGATTTTAGATTGAATATTGGAATTGTTTGGTATATGTTCAACTAAAATCTAAAAAGTTGAAAACAGTAAATAAAATAGCATTTTCGGAAATAGAAAGTATTCCTCAGCTTGTCAAGGACTTTTTAAATAATAAGATTAATGGTTTTGAAAAAAGCACTTTTTCATTTGATAATTTTTCAGAGCAGATTCATCTAAAACAGAATTTTTTCAGCACTGCTCAAAGAGAGATTGTATCTGAAACTTTTAAAAATCAGCTTTCACATCTTACTCTTTCCTCAAAACAGAAAGAAAATATAGAAAATTTAAAGTCACCAAATACATTCACAATTACAACCGGGCATCAGCTGAATCTGTTTTCGGGGCCTGTTTTTTTCGTGTATAAAATTTTGCAGACGATAAAAACCTGTACTTTTCTTAAAGAGAAATTCCCGGATTTCAATTTTGTCCCTGTTTATTGGATGGCTTCGGAGGATCATGATTTTGCCGAAATCAACCATTTTAAAACAGAAAATAATTATTATGAAATCAATGAAAATTCGGGCGGAGCAGTCGGAAGAATCAAGATAAATGATACTTTTTTCATTTCTGAATTTGAAAAAGAATTTAAAGATTCAATCTTCGGAACGGAATTGATTTTAATGCTAAAAGAAGCCTATAAAGCCGGAAATACTTTAACGGAAGCCATCAGAATTTTAGTCAACAGATTATTTTCAGAGTTTGGATTATTAATTCTTGATGGAGATTCTAAAGAATTAAAAAATCAGATTAAAGATATTTTTAAAGACGAACTTTTAAATTTCAGCCTTCAAAAAGAATCCAAAGAAAAGGTAGATTTTCTTACTGAAAAATACGGCAAAGTTCAGGTAAATCCGCGAGAAGTTAATTTATTTTACCTTTCAGAAACGAGAGACAGAATAGATTTTGACGGCAAAAAATACATTGTTGTCGACAAAAATATACAATTCACGGAAGAAGAAATTCTAAATGAGCTTGAAAATTCCCCTGAAAAGTTTAGTCCAAATGCTTTGATGCGACCGGTTTATCAGGAAAAAGTTTTGCCGAATTTGGCATATATCGGCGGAAATGCTGAAATAATGTATTGGCTGGAGCTTAAAGATTACTTTTCAAAAGTAAATATTCCTTTCCCGATCTTGATTCCGAGGAATTCTATGCTGTTTATAAAAGAAAAAACTTTAGGAAAAATAGAAAAGCTTGATTTGAAAATTGAAGATTTTTTTCAGAATTTTACTAAAATTACCAATGCCAAAATTTTAGAAAATAATTCTATCCTTGAAAGCCTTGATGAAAAAGAAAATCTTATTATCAACAATTTTTCTGAACTCAGATCTCTAGCTGAAAATACTGAAAAATCTTTCGGCAATATGGTGAAAGCTGAAGAAATAAGACAGCTGAAATCTTTCAGAAGAATGAAAAAAAGATTGCTCCATGCTGAAAAAATTAAGCAAAAAGAATTGTTGGAACGGTTAGAAATGTTATTTTTAGATGTTCATCCGGCAAAAACATGGCAGGAAAGAATTTATAATTTTTCTGTCTTTTTTGCAGATTACGGTTACTCGTGGCTTGAAGCTTGCTTGGAGAAAATGGAAGTGGAGCAGTCAAAATTAATAATTGTTGCCATTTAATTTTAAAGAAGTATTTTTGTAAATTATAATATCGAAAATGATTAAGAGGTTTTTTTTACTGTCTGGTTTATGTATGTTTTTGAGCTTATCTGCTCAGAAAACACACACGGTGATAAAAGGTGATACTCCTTACAATATTTCAAAAAAATATGGAATAACTGTAAACGAGTTGTTGACGCTCAATCCGAAAGTTAAAGACGGAAAACTGGCGATAGGCGATGTTCTTACCGTAAAAAACGGAAATATTAAGCCGGCTTCTTCAAATTCAGCACAGCTCGGGAAAATCATTCTTCAGCCAAAGCAAACTATTTACGGTATTACAAAACAATACAGAATTTCTGAAACAGATTTAAGGAAATTAAATCCGGAATTGGATTCTCACATGAAGATTGGTGATGAAATAATATTACCTCTTGAAAGGATCAAAAAATATGGCGGAAATCAACAGCAAGTAGCAATTACTACAACAAAACCAGTTGATAAGCCAATTGACACAGAAACAAAAAGCAATACAAAAACGACGATAGATTCAGGAAACGAGAGAACTTCTTCAGGCAATGCTTCGTCCGATCAGGATGAATATGCAACATATACCGTTGAGCAGGGCGACACCGTTTTCTCAATTGTAAATAAATTCGGAATTTCCATTGATGAGCTGATTGCGCTTAATCCTGATCTGGCAAAAGGTTTAAAAACCGGAATGGTTTTAAAAATTAAAAAGCTTGATGCAGCTTATGTGAAAAAAAGCGGAGATGCGTTAAGTGTTGTTCTGATGCTGCCTTTCGGGTACAGCACCAATGAAACACAATACAGAAGTATGGCCATGGATTTCCTTACCGGAGCCAAATTAGCCATTGAAAGGAATGCCGCAAAAGGGCAAAAGCTTGACATTAAAATTGTAGATTCGGGGAATGAAGCTTCATTTAAGAGTTCGTTGACGCAAATAAATCCGAATAATACAGATTTAATTATCGGTCCATTCTTTAAATCGAATGTAATTGATCTTTTAGATTTCACAAAAACTCAGAAAATCCCTGTAGTTGCGCCATTTGCAAACTCTCCGGAGCTATATAACTACAGTAATTTAATTATCCTTGAAACAAGTGATAAAACCTATTCCGATAAAATTGTTGAGGAAGTAAAAACAGTTTATTCAGATCAAAAAATATATATCGTTGCGGATTCTAAAAAAGAAAATGCCAATTATATAAAATCAAATCTTGAGAAAGCCGTTAAAAATGCCAATGTTACCATCGTAAGTTCTGCGTCAGATATTCGTTTGGATCAAAATATGATGACTGGGCAATCGGCACCTGTGATTGCTATTTTGGCAAGTGATAATGATAGCGTGGGCGAAGGTTTTTCAAACAAAGTAATCGCTCTTTCAAAAGAAGTTCAGGGCATAAAAGCCTTTAGCCTGTATTCAGTTCCAAGTTTTGAGAAAAAGATTGATGAATTGAGCCAGGTAAGTCTTGTTTATCTGATGGACAGAACAATAAACACAGAAGGGGATTTTGAAAAAGAAATTTTAGCAGCTTACAAAGCCAAATATTGTAAAACTCCTCCAAAATATGCCGTTATCGGTTTTGATGTTGTGAATGATATGTTGTCCAGAGAAAATAAAAAGGGCGAGATATTCAAACACATGAATAAAGTACAAACACAACTTGCAACGAAATTCGAATTTATTAAATCTAAAGCAAACGGAGCCTACGTCAATACTGGTTTCCGAGTGATAAGATTAGTTCCATAAAATAAGAAGCAATTCTTGTTTTAATAATCTATTATTAACATTTTAAATCAATAAATGAAAGCACTTGTATTTCCTGGGCAAGGCTCACAGTTTGTGGGTATGGGAAAAGAATTATACGATTCCCGTAAAGACATCAAAGATCTAATGGAGTCTGCCAATGAAATTTTAGGATTTAATATTCTTTCCATCATGTTCAATGGTGCAGATGAAGATCTTAAAAAAACTGAGGTTACGCAACCTTCTATATTTATACATTCGGTTGCTGCCTTGAAAGCAGTAAATGGTCTTGGAGCTGAAATGGTTGCAGGACATTCTTTAGGAGAATTTTCAGCATTAGTAGCCAATGGAGTCCTGTCTTTTGATGATGGTTTGAAGTTGGTTTCCGAAAGAGCAAAAGCAATGCAGGAAGCTTGTGACGCAAACCCAAGTTCTATGGCTGCAATTTTAGGATTGGATGATGCTAAAGTTGAAGAAATATGTGCAACTATAGATGGAATTGTTGTTCCTGCCAACTACAATTGTCCAGGACAATTGGTAATTTCAGGAGAAACAACAGCAGTAGAAGAAGCATGCGCTAAACTTAAAGAAGCCGGCGCAAAAAGAGCATTATTATTACCTGTAAACGGAGCATTTCATTCGCCATTGATGCAGCCTGCACAGGAAAGATTGGCTGCGGCTATTGAAACTACAAAATTCAGAAATGCTACGATTCCTGTTTATCAGAATATTACAACAACGGCTGTTACAGATCCCGACGAGATCAAAAAAAATCTGATCGCACAATTGACAGGTCCCGTAAAATGGACTCAGTCTGTTCAGAATATGATAAAAGATGGTGCTTCCAAATTCATAGAAGTAGGACCTGGAAAAACGCTTCAGGGATTGATCAAGAAGATTGACGGTTCTGTAGATGTTGCTTCTGCAATATAAATAAACAATTATGGGCGAGATATTTTCACCTGGAAAGCTAATGCTTACTTCTGAATATTTCGCTGTAGACGGTGCTCTTGTCTTAGCAATACCAACAAAGCTGGGACAAGAGTTTTTCTTTGAAGAAAAGAAAGATGAAAAATCATTGGTTTTTTGGGAAGCTTATCATCAAGACAAATTATGGCTAAAAGCAGTCATTGATTATAAAAATTGGCAGATTCTCGAAGCCAATATTCCTTCAAGTGCTGAATTTATTTTAAAAACACTTAAAAACGTTCAGCAGCTTTCTGAAACTAAATTCAAAAATAATTTTACTTACCATTTAAAAACAAATCTTCAGTTTCCTGCCGACTTTGGTCTTGGCAGCAGCTCAACTCTGATGAATAATCTTGCGGAATGGGCTGAAATCGATCCTTTTTATTTAAATACCATAAGTCTTGGGGGAAGTGGTTATGATATTGCTGTTGCCAAAGCAAAATCTGCAGTTCTTTACCAAAACAAACCTGAAATTCACTTCGAAAAGGTAAATTTTAATCCGAAATTTAAAAACGAATTACTATTTATTCATCTTAATCAGAAACAAGACAGCAGGGAAGGAATCAAATTGTATAAGTCTAAAATAAAGTCTCAAAATCTGGTCGATGAATTTTCTGATCTCACAAGAAATATTTTGTTATGTAATGAATTGGAAAACTTTTCTGACTTAATGATGATACATGAGCAAAAGATTTCGGATTTTATTGGAATTCCGACAGTTAAGAGCCAATATTTCCCAGACTGTCCTTCTTTTGTTAAAAGTTTGGGAGCTTGGGGCGGAGATTTTGTAATGAGCACAAAATTTGAAGGCTTTAAGGACTATTTTTGGGGAAAAGGTTTTATCACCATTTTTGAATGGAGTGATTTAATTGATTTGTAATCAGATATTTGCAAGCCGGTTTTTTTATTTGTCATTTTCACTTATATCATTATATTTATCGAACTTTAACAATTAGTTAATATTAATTCTGTTAAGCAAAAAAAAGAAAAAGAAAATATAAGTAAAATGAAAAACGCTAAAATCGTCCAGGATTTACAAAAATTAGGGATTAAAGGAGAGTACGAATTAATTTATAATCCTTCTTACGAAGAATTATATCAAGCTGAAGTTTCGCCTGAAAATAAGGGTTTTGAAAAAGCTGAACTTACAGAATCTGGCGCAGTATCGGTAAAAACAGGAGTTTTCACAGGCCGTTCACCTAAAGACAGATATATTGTAAAGGATGATGTAACGAAAGATACTATTTTCTGGGATGGTAAAGTAAATTTGCCTACAACTCCTGAAATTTTTGAATCTTGTAAAGGTTTGGTTCTTGATCAACTTTCTTCTGCAAAAAAAATCTATGTTGTAGATACTTTTTGCGGGACAAATGCTGATACAAGACTGAAAGTAAGATTCATCGTTGAAGTTGCTTGGCAGGCGCATTTTGTAACCAATATGTTTATCCGTCCTTCTCATTATGAACTGGAAAACTATGGAGAGCCGGATTTCACAGTAATTAACGGTTCTAAAACTACAAATCCGAACTGGGAGGCGCAGGAATTAAATTCTGAAAACTTTGTAATGTTCAACCTTACTGAAAAACTTCAGATTATCGGTGGAACCTGGTATGGCGGAGAAATGAAAAAAGGAATGTTTGCGATGATGAATTATTATCTTCCTTTGAAGGGGATGGCATCAATGCACTGTTCTGCAAACGTGGGTGAAGAAGGAGATGTAGCGTTATTCTTCGGGCTTTCGGGAACAGGAAAAACTACTTTGTCTGCAGATCCTAAAAGATATTTAATTGGTGACGACGAGCATGGTTGGGATAACAACGGAGTATTCAATTACGAAGGCGGATGTTATGCGAAAGTAATCGATTTGTCAGCAGAAAAAGAACCGGATATTTTCAGGGCTATCAAAAGAGATGCGCTTCTTGAAAATGTTGTGGTTAATAACGGAGTTTCTGATTATACGGATGGCTCAATTACAGAAAATACAAGAGTTTCTTATCCGATTTATCATATCAACAAAATCGTTTTACCTTCTAAAGCGGGTCATGCAAGTAAGATTGTTTATCTTTCTGCTGATGCTTTCGGAGTTTTGCCTCCGGTTTCTATTTTAGATGAAAATCAGGCTCAATATCATTTCCTTTGCGGTTATACTTCAAAATTAGCCGGAACTGAAAGAGGAATCACAGAACCTGAGCCATCATTTTCTCCGGCATTTGGTGAAGCGTTCTTGACTTTGCATCCGACAATGTATTCTAAAACATTAATTGGAAAAATGAAAGAGCATGGTGCAAAAGCTTATTTGGTAAACACAGGCTGGAATGGTACAGGAAAAAGAATTTCATTAAAAGATACAAGAGCAATCATTGATTCTATCATTGACGGATCGATTGAAAAAGCTGAAAGAACAACAATTCCTATCATGAATCTTGAAATTCCAACTTCATTGCCAAATGTTTCTGAAGGTATTTTGGACCCAAGAAATACTTACAATGATGTTGCGGAATGGGAAGAGAAAGCAAAAGATCTTGCTGCAAAATATATCAAAAACTTTGATCAGTATTGCGGGAATGACGAAGCGAAAAAGCTGATTGCTTCAGGTCCTCAATTGCAGGGACAGACAACTAACTAAATATAGAAATCCTCATCAATTTGATGAGGATTTTTTTATATATTTTTCAAATGGTACAACTTTATTAGCTTTAAGCCCTATAAATATGCTTTTAAAAGTAAACAAATTAGTATTAAAAAATGTCATGCTGAACGAAGCCGAAGCATCTTAATTTTATGACTTATTCTTATTTCAAACTTAAGATCGCCAATCGATATCCATCCATCCCAAAACCTGATAAAACCGCATCCGTACAAGCCGCCGTCACAGATTTCTGACGAAATTCTTCTCGTTTGTAAATATTGCTGATATGAACTTCAACTTTCTGTTTCTTAATATTCTTTAAACAATCTGCAATCGCATAAGAATAGTGCGTAAAAGCTCCTGGATTAATCACCAAAGCATCAAAATCATCTTCCTGAATTCTATTGATGATTTCACCTTCAATATTAGATTGATAATAATTTAATTCATATGAAGAAAATTCAGATTTCAGTTTCTCCAAATAATTTTCCATAGAAACATTGCCGTAAATTTCAGGCTCTCTTGTGCCTAAAAGATTTAGATTGGGACCGTTTACAATTAAAACTTTCATTGTATAAAAATATGAATTCTTTCACATTTAAAAGATTTATTTCTAAAAAAAGCAAATAAATTATGCCTTAATTTCTGAAAAAAGGTTATATTTATAAAAATGAATTTATTAAGATTAGTTTTAGCAATGTACTTTGCGGTATTATCGGTAATGCCTTGCGAAGATGTGCAAAAACAATCGGGTTCAGAAACACAATTATTATTAGTATCCACCGAATCTCATTCAAAAGATAAAAGCGATATCTGTTCGCCGCTATGCGTTTGCAACTGCTGCCAGATTACGGTTACAGCTTTTAAAATGGATATTGTAATCAATGTTCCAAAACAAATTCAGACCTATTTTTCTAAGAAAATTCTGTTTCAGAAAAACAATTTTGCCTATCAGGTTTACAACCATATCTGGCAACCGCCTAAGATTTAATTTTTTGTTGATTTAAAAACATCTTGAAACTTTGCAATTCCATTTCACAGGTCTTCATGATATTTTTGCATTTCATTATTTCAATGAAAATGCATGTTTTCAAAATAAAAATTAAACAGATTGTTTGAAACAATATTAAATTCCTCACGCATGTTGCATGAGAAAGATTAGTATTTTCACAACAGACAATCACAAATTACATCTCAATTTGTGTTAGATAATATTATAAAATTTAGTATAAAGAACAAGATCATTGTAGGTATAATGACTTTGTTGCTTATTATTTGGGGAGTTTGGAGCGCTACCAAATTACCCATTGATGCCGTTCCTGATATTACCAACAATCAGGTACAGATTATTACAGTATGTCCTACTTTGGCAGGTCAGGAAGTCGAACAATTGGTAACTTTTCCCATTGAACAAAGTATTTCCACTGTTCCCGATATAGAAGAAACCCGAAGCATTTCAAGATTCGGATTATCAGTAATTACCGTTGTCTTTAAAGATGAAGTTGACATCTATTTTGCCCGGCAATTAATTAACGAAAGATTAAAACAAGCTGAAGAATATATCCCAAAAGGAATCGGAATTCCTGAATTGGCGCCGGTAAGCACAGGATTGGGTGAAGTGTATCAGTATATTTTGCATCCAAAAAAAGGAAGTGAAAAAAAATACAATGCCAAAGATTTGAGAACAATGCAAGACTGGATTGTTGCCCGACAATTGTACGGAACAGAAGGCGTTGCAGAAATAAACAGCTTCGGAGGAGATTTAAAACAATATGAAGTCGCTGTAAACCCTTATCGTCTAAAAGCAATGGGAGTGAGCATTTCAGAAATCTTCACGGCTCTTGAAAATAACAACGAAAATACTGGCGGAGCTTATATTGACAAGAAACCGAATGCCTATTTCATTCGTGGAATTGGCTTGGCAACCTCATTGGAAGACGTTAAAAATATCGCAGTAAAAAATACAAGTAATATTCCTGTTTTCATAAAAGATGTTGCAGATGTTCGTTTCGGACACGCAACTCGCTACGGAGCATTGACTTACAACGGACAAACCGATGCGGTCGGAGGAGTTGTGATGATGCTGAAAGGCGCAAATAGTAATGATATCGTTAATAGGGTTAAAGAAAAAATCCCGACCATTCAAAAATCTTTGCCGGAAGATATTATCATTGAACCGTTTTTAGACAGAACGGAATTGGTAGACCGTGCAATAAGTACCGTCGAAAAGAATTTGATAGAAGGAGCTTTGATTGTAATCTTCGTTTTGGTATTGTTTTTAGGTAATTTCAGAGCTGGATTGATTGTGGCATCGGCGATTCCTTTATCATTATTATTCGCATTAGGAATGATGAATGTTTTAGGAGTAAGTGCCAATTTAATGAGTTTGGGAGCGATCGATTTTGGTTTGATTGTCGACGGAGCTGTAATTATTGTTGAGGCAACTTTGCATCATTTGGGCTTACGAAAATCTATGAAAAAGCTTACTCAAAACGAAATGGATGAAGAAGTTTTTCTTTCAGCATCAAAAATTCGTGGAAGTGCCGCTTTTGGTGAAATTATCATTTTAATTGTTTACATCCCGATTCTTACTTTAGTTGGAATTGAAGGGAAAATGTTCTCGCCAATGGCTAAAACAGTAGGTTTTGCGATTTTGGGAGCATTGATTCTTTCATTGACTTATATTCCGATGATGTGTGCGCTTTTCCTTTCAAAGAAAATTTCACACAAAGAAAATTTTTCGGATAAAATGATGAATTGGATACAGAAGATTTATCAGCCACTTTTACAAAAAGCCATTAAAGTTAAATATGCAATTGTAGGATTTACGGTTATTTTGTTCAGTATTTCATTATTTATTTTTAGCAGAATGGGAGGCGAATTTATCCCACAACTGGAAGAAGGAGATTTTGCGTTTCACTGCATTTTACCGCAGGGAAGTTCATTGAGCCAAAGTATCGAAACGTCAATGCAGGCTTCAAGAATTATTAAACAATTTGATGAAGTAAAGATGGTGGTCGGAAAAACAGGTTCGGCAGAAGTTCCTACAGATCCGATGCCGCCCGAAGCAACAGATATAATTATTGTTTTAAAACCTAAAAAAGAATGGAAATCAAGCAAGTCGTATGCTGAACTTTCTAATGAGATAATGGAAAAATTGGAAGTAATTCCGGGTGTTTTCTTTGAAGCCAATCAGCCGATTCAGATGCGTTTCAACGAATTGATGACCGGAATCCGGCAAGATGTTGCCGTAAAGATTTTTGGTGAAAATATGGATTCGCTTTCTATTTATGCAGATAAAGTAAGTGAAGTGATTCAAAATGTAGAAGGAGCAACCACTCCGCAGGTTGAAAGAGTAAGCGGGCTTCCGCAAATCAATGTTACTTACGACAGAACAAGAATTGCCAATTATGGTTTGAATGTAGAAGAGGTAAATAATGTCTTAAGTACTGCATTTGCAGGAAAAGTAGCGGGGCAGATTTTTGAAAATGAAAGACGTTTTGACCTTGTCGTAAAGTTAGATACGCTTTACCGAACCGATATTGATGATGTAAGTAATTTGATGGTTCCTACAAATACGGGGACTCAGGTTCCTTTATCGCAAGTCGCCAATATTGAATATAAACTCGGGCCGGCTCAAATCAGCCGTGAAGCAGGAAAACGCAGAATTGTAATTGGTTTTAATGTAAAAGGCAGAGACGTCGAAAGTGTAGTGACAGATATTCAGGATAAATTATCAAAAGAAATAAAGCTTCCGTCGGGATATTATTTTACTTACGGCGGGCAATTTGAAAATTTAAAAGAAGCCAGCAAACGATTGATGATTGCTGTGCCTGTTTCGTTGTTTCTGATTTTTATGTTGTTGTATTTTACATTTAATTCGTTTAAGCAGGCTGCGTTGATATTTACGGCGATTCCGATGAGTGCGATTGGTGGAATTTTTGCGCTTTTGTTGAGAGATATGCCTTTCAGCATCAGTGCTGGAGTTGGTTTTATTGCGCTATTCGGAGTTGCGGTTCTCAACGGAATTGTCTTGATCGGAACATTCAATCAATTAGAAAAAGACGGAGTTTCGGATGTTTTTAAAAGAGTAATTGAAGGTACAAAAACCAGATTGAGACCTGTTTTAATGACCGCCGCGGTTGCTTCATTCGGATTTTTACCGATGGCGATAAGTACAAGCGCAGGTGCGGAAGTTCAGAAACCTTTGGCGACAGTCGTGATCGGTGGATTGATTTCAGCGACTTTTCTTACTTTATTTGTATTGCCGATGTTGTATATTATTTTTAATTCTAAAATTAAGATTAAAGATAAATTTCTTAAAAAGCCTTTGACGGTTATTGTTTTCTTTGGCTTTTTCTTTGCGGGTCAAAATTTAAACGCTCAAAATTCAAGAGAAATTTCTTTAAATGAGGCGATAGAACTGATGCTGCAAAATAATCCGGCTATAAAGGCGAAAGATTTAAATATTCAATCTTCAGAAGCCTTGAAACCGACCGCAAAAGAACTTCCGAAAATGGATTTCAGCGCGCAGCTCGGTCAATACAACAGTCCGAAATTTGATCAGTCTTTTGTGATTTCCCAAAGCATTCCGTTTCCGACTTTGTTTAAGGCCAGAAAAGAATTGATTCAGGAAGAGATTAAAATAAAAAATATTGAAAAACAGGTTGCAGAAAATGATTTGACGAAACAAGTCCGAACCTATTTTTATCAAATCGAATATTTACAGTATAACCAAACGAAACTTCAATATCTCGACAGTTTATACAGTGATTTCATAAGAATTGCAACGGTAAGATTTAAAGCGGGAGATATTAAAAAAATAGAAATAAGTACGGCAGAAACTCAAAAAGGAGAAATCAATCTTTTGTTTCAGCAGAATAAAGTTTACCTAGATAATGCTTATAAAAACTTAAAAGTTTTGTTGAATATGGACGAAGAAATTTCTGTTCCCTTTTCTCAAAAATATGAACCTTTAGTTGAATATCTTTTAGACGATGCAACGGTGTCAAATCATCCGTCAATCCAGATTTTTAAACAAAATATGGAAATTTTGGAGAAAAATAAAAATGTTGAAAAAGCACAGGGATTACCGGATTTCAGCATTGGATACACCAATCAGTCTTTGATAGGCTTTCATACTTTGAACGGACAGGAAAAATATTACGGAGCTGGAAACAGGTTTAGTTCCGTAAGTGTTGGCGTCGCAATTCCGTTGACGTTTGGTGCGACAAAAGCACGAATTAAGTCTTTGGAATTCCAAAAGCAGGTGGAGGAAAATAACGTCAAATTTCAACAACAGCAATTGGAGACTCAACTAAAAAATTCGTTGGATCAATATCAAATGGATTTCCAGCAGTATCAATATTATTTGAATCAGGCTGTTCCGAATGCAGAAAAAATTGTAAAAGCAGCTCAATTAGGCTACAAAACAGGCGAAATTTCTTATGTTGAATACTTATTTGCGCTTCAAACTGCAACAAATATCGAATTAAAATATCTGCAATCAATTCAACAAGTCAATCAAACTGTTGTCAACATTAACTCTTTAATCAACAAATAAAATGAAATTAAAATTTAATATCATCTTCGTCATATTTCTATTTCTAGTAAGTTGTGGAAAAAGTGAAACGTCCGAGAAAACAGGAGAAGTAAAAGAAAAAACCGAAGAACACGCAGAAGGTGAAGATTCCGAACTTGCTTCGCTTACGCAGGAGCAGATGAATGCAATCGGCGTTACTTTAGGGCAAATAGAAATGAAAGAACTTACCGCGACAATCAAGGCAAACGGAGCTTTGAGTGTTCCCAATAATAACAAAGCCAACGCGACATCTTTGTACGGCGGAGTCATTAAAACCTTAAATGTTCAGGTTGGAGATTTTGTGCGAAAAGGTCAGATAATTGCCACGATCGCCAATCCGGAATTTATTCAGTTACAGGAAGAATATCTTACAGCAGGAAGTCGAATTACGTTTGCAGAACAGGAATACAAAAGACAGAAAGAACTTTTTGATAATGACGCAGGCGCTAAAAAAAATCTGCAAAATGCTGACGCCGAATTAAAAACTTTAAGAACGAAAAGAGCTTCTTTACAAAGACAAATTCAGATGATGGGAATCAGCCCGGGAAATGTTTCCAATAGAAATCTGAAATCAGGACTTGCCGTTACCGCGCCAATCAGCGGAACGATAAGCAATGTTTTTTTACAGATCGGAAGTTATATTGATGTTTCGTCGCCTGTTGCTGAAATCGTTGATAATAGTTCTTTGCACCTTGATTTGCAGGTTTTTGAAAAAGATTTACCATTAATAAAGGTCGGACAAAATATACATTTTACGTTAACAAATAATCCTGTTGAAGAATATGATGCGGAAGTTTACAGCATCGGAACGGCTTTTGAAAATCAGAGCAAAACGATTCCGATTCATTGCAGAGTTAAAGGAAATAAAAACGGTTTGATTGACGGGATGAATACTACAGCGGTTGTAAGTTTAAACAATCAATTGATGCCCGCAGTTCCCAATACAGCGATCACAAGCTCGGACGGAAAAGATTACATTTTTTTTGTAAGCAATAAAGAAGAGGAACATCTTGAAGAAGGCGAAACTGAACCTCATAATCATGAAGGAAAACCTAATGAAAAACACAATGGAAAAACCATTAACTTTGAAAAAGTAGAAGTGGTAAAAGGTACTTCAGAATTGGGTTATACAGCAATCACACCTGTGAAACCAATTCCGGAAGGCGCAGAAATTGCCACAAAAGGAGCGTTTTTTATTAATGCTAAAATGACGAATTCAGGAGGACACGCACATTAAATAATCATGAAAAAAGAAATAGAAAATAAATTGATCGACAAAAACACCAAACCGACAAGCATGAGGATTTTGGTGTATGATTTTTTAAGTTTTCAGGAAACAGCTTTGTCGTTGTCCGAAATTGAAAATCATTTTGAAAATGCTGACCGAACAACTATTTACCGCACTTTGAAAACTTTTGAAGAAAAAGGAATCGTTCACAGTATTCAGGAAAATACAACGACAAAATATAAACTTTGCGATGATGGCTGTGACGAAACCACGCACAAAGACTGGCATCTTCACTTTTACTGTAAAATATGCAAGCAGACAACTTGTAAAGAATATTTTTCGTTTCCTGAAAACATTCAGGCGGATTTTAGAATCGATGAAATAAGGCTTTTTGCCAAAGGAATCTGTGAAAATTGTCTTGAAAGTTTGCAATAGCATTGCATTTAATTTACGGTTAATTTTGTTAAAAAATTATTTTAGTTATGGAAGAATGTTGCAGTACAAAACCAAAAAAAGAGCAGAATCATTTTGATGACGATGGCCACGATCACGGTCATTCTCATGATACAGGAGACAAATCTACATTTCAGATGTTTCTTCCTGCGATTATCTCTTTTTCTTTATTATTAATAGGAATTGCTTTAGATAATTATATAAAAAACGATTGGTTTTCGGGCTGTATTCGTTTAGTTTGGTATTTGACAGCCTACTTTCCTGTCGGGTTACCAGTTTTAATAGATGCCTATAAAAGTATCATTAAAGGCGATGTTTTTTCAGAATTTTTCCTGATGGGAATTGCAACAATAGGTGCTTTCGCAATCGGAGAATATCCTGAAGGGGTTGCGGTGATGCTTTTCTACTCGGTTGGCGAAGTTTTTCAGGCAATGGCGGTAACAAGAGCAAAAAGAAATATTAAATCTCTGCTCGATCAGCGTCCCGATGAGGTGACGATTTTAATAAACGGAAAGCCCCAAACTGTAAAAGCTGAAAACGTAAATATTGGCGAAATCATTCAATTGAAATCCGGTGAAAAATTAGGATTAGACGGAGAATTATTATCCGAAAAAGCTTCATTCAATACAGCTGCTTTGACGGGTGAAAGCAAACCGGATACCAAAATAAAAGGCGAAACAGTTTTAGCCGGAATGATCAACCTGAATACAATAAGTCAGATAAAAGTGACGACTGCCTACAAAGACAGCAAACTGAGCAAAATTTTAGAATTAGTTCAAAATGCAACTGCGCAAAAAGCGCCTACAGAATTATTTATCAGGAAATTTGCGAAAGTTTACACTCCGATTGTGGTATTTCTTGCGATTGGAATTACTTTTCTGCCGTACTTTTTTGTAGCCGATTATCAGTTCAGAGATTGGCTGTACAGAGCGCTGGTTTTCCTAGTGATTTCTTGTCCTTGTGCTTTGGTGATTTCAATTCCTTTGGGATATTTTGGAGGAATTGGAGCGGGAAGCCGAAATGGAATTCTGTTTAAAGGAAGCAATTTTTTAGATGTTTTAGCAAATATTCAGAATGTCGTAATGGATAAAACCGGAACGATGACGGAAGGTGTCTTTAAAGTTCAGGAAGTTAATTTTAAAAATGACTTTAATAAAGAAGAAATTCTAAAATTGGTCAATGCACTGGAAAGTAAAAGCACACATCCGGTTGCAACGGCCATTCACAATTATGTCGGAGAAATCGATCATTCTATTCATCTGGAAAATGTTGAGGAAATTGCGGGTCATGGTTTAAAAGCAACCATTAATGATAAAGAATTATTGGTCGGAAATTTTAAATTGATGGATAAATTCAACATTAATTATGAAATAAAAACTGAAAATATTGTCTATACATTGATTGCTGTTGCTTACGATAAAAAATTTGTTGGTTTTCTTACAATTGCAGATTCTATCAAGGCTGATGCACAATTAACGATCAAGAAATTAAAAGCATTAAATGTAAAAACTACAATGCTCAGCGGTGATAAAACTTCTGTTGTACAATTTGTGGCCAATGAGCTGGGAATTCAAAATGCTTTCGGAGACTTGTTGCCCGAAGATAAAGTGAATAAAGTCAAAGATATAAAAGCAAAAAAACAAACTGTTGCGTTTGTCGGTGACGGAGTGAATGACGCTCCGGTTGTTGCTTTAAGCGATGTCGGAATCGCAATGGGCGGCTTGGGAAGTGATGCAACAATCGAAACAGCAGATGTGGTTATTCAGGATGATATGCCAAGCAAAATCCCGATGGCCATCAACATTGGAAAGCAAACTAAAAGAATAGTTTGGCAAAATATTATTCTTGCATTTGCAGTGAAAGCGATTGTTTTAATTCTCGGCGCCGGAGGTTTGGCCACGATGTGGGAAGCTGTTTTTGCTGATGTGGGCGTAGCTTTATTGGCAATTTTAAATGCTGTCAGAATCCAGAGAATGAAGTTTTGAAGTGTGGATAAAGCAAGTCTGAAACTGAAACTATAAATAATCGATGACTTTCATCATAAGTAAAGCATAAACTCGATATGAGTAGTATATTTGTAAAACAGAATTTAATTATTGAAGCTTTTTATTTCCATATTCATCATTTTCACAATTGCAATACGACCGATTTTGCCATTGATAAATTATGTCCTGAATTATGATTACATCGTAAAAAACCTCTGTGAAAACAAGGAAATCCTCGATTCAACCTGTAAAGGAAAATGCTATGTTAAAAAAGAATTTGCTAAAACTGAAAAGCAAACCAACAATTCTCAAACAGTAAAAATTGCCGTATTAGACGTTTTTTTGCCCAACGGAATATTTTCTTTTGCTGATATAAAAGATTTTGATTTTATAACTAATCCAAATTTGGACTTCTTTAGTTTCCGTCTTTCAGAATATTCTTCCCGGATATTTCATCCGCCTTTACTTTAAATATTTTTAAACTATTAAGATTTGATTAATTTTTAGGAGAATTAAATGTAGCTTCGTTCAATAAAGAAGACTTGACAATTTAGTTTTTCTTAAATGCTTCACTATTCTTAATGACTCAAAACAGCTTTGTTTAAAATCCAAATTATTTCACATTATTATTCATTCAAATTAATTTAAAATGGAATCTAAAATCATTTTGGCAACATTATTGTCAATTTCCATAATTTCTTGCGCTCAGGAAACTCCCAAAGTAAAGCATAAAAAAAGTATGAATTCTTCTGATAAAAACTTAAAAAATATAAAAGTCGTCAATGCAGAAGATCCGATCTGTCATATGAAAACTGCAGAATATTTAAAAGATACTGCCAACTTTAAAAATAAAACGTACGGTTTTTGCAGTGCTTATTGCAAAGAAGAATTTAAGAAAAATCCTGAGAAATATGCCCAGAAATAATAAACCATCCAGCAATACAAAGCGTAAGCTCATTGTTCCGATCGTAATTATTGCTTTACTTTTCTTGGGCATTGGTATTGGAATGAGCTATTTTAAAAGTAGCCTGTACACGGTAATGAAAGTGCCTGATTTTGAATTGACCAACCAAAACAACAAAAAAATAAGTAATAAGGGTATGCTTGGAAAGGTATATTTAGTTGAGTTTTTCTTTAGTAAATGTCCAACAATTTGTCCTGTAATGAACAGCAATATGAAGGCAATTGAAGAAGAGATCAATAATGCAGAATTCGGAATAATCTCAATAAGCATCGACCCTGAAAACGATACACCTGAGATTTTAAAGCAACATGCACAAAAGATTGGTACAAAATCTCCCAACTGGCATTTTTTGACTGGTGACAGAGATTATATTGGGAAAATTGCCGATCAGTTTAATATTTATGTTGGTGATAAAGAAGATGAAGCCGAAAGCCTGAACCACAGCGGAATGATTGCCCTTGTCGACAAAGAAGGAAACATTCGTTGCAGATATAATAAAGATAATATGCCGATTCTTTATTACTCAGGCTTGAATTATGAAGACCCGGAAGGCAAAGTTCCTAAACTCACAGGAAAATACCATCCAGACAGAGAAATATTAATTAAAGACATTAAGAAATTACTAAAATAAAGTTTAATTTTTAAAACAGAAAGTTATGAAGATTTTGAAAGTAGCTGCATTAAGCGCGGTTTTTACGGCGCAGTTTGCGTTTGCACAGTTTAAACAGATACCACTTCCTTATGCATACAACGCTTTGGAGGGAAATATTGATGCTCAAACAATGGAAATTCATTATTCAAAACACGCTGCCGGATATGTATCCAATTTGAATAAGGCAATTGCAGGAACTCCACAGGAAAAAGAAAATTTGGTACAAATTCTTTCTAATGTTTCCAAATTGACACCTGCCATTAGAAATAATGCAGGCGGGCATTACAACCACGAGCTCTTCTGGACGATTCTTACTCCTGAAAAAAACACGAAACCTTCAGCAAAATTGACGAAAGCAATTAATGAAACTTTTGGAAATATGGATGCTTTTAAAGAGAAAATGAATAAAGCAGGAGCAGAACGTTTTGGTTCTGGCTGGGCGTGGCTTTCTGTCGATAAAAACGGTAAGCTGTTTGTTTCTTCAACACCAAATCAGGATAACCCTTTAATGGATGTTGTAGAAGAAAAAGGAACTCCGATTTTGGGAATTGATGTTTGGGAACATGCTTATTACTTAAAATATCAAAACAAAAGAGCAGATTATCTTACCGCAATCTGGAATGTTTTGAACTGGAATGAAGTAAGCAAGAGATATGATGATGCTTTAAGCAAGAAATAGAAAATGAGAATCCTGTCCCAAATATTGAGACAGGATTTTTTACATCATCTGAATTAGTCAATACTTAATCTAACAGTTATAAATAGAAAAACAGGTTATATTAACCTGTTATGTTTTTAAATGAGCATATTTTTAATCTCTTTTGCGTCTGCACTCTTCAAAAGTCATTTCGTCAGCTTCTCCTCCTACAGGAGCATCATAAATAACGGCGCCAAATACTTTAACATCTACAGAATGGGATGCGCACCAAAGCCAGCTATATCCTCCTCCAATATTTTTCATTTTGTTTTTAGAGATTGTTTTTCCTTTGCTCTTTAATAGCTCTAAATTTTTCATTTGGTTAATTTTTTTAAATGTTGTATTGTAAATATATGAATTTTATTCATAAAAAAGACAAAATTATTTTTTTATTTTTACATCAACATTTATTGATGGTGCTCCTGATGAAAACTTTTCCCATTTATCAAAATATAGTCTGTGAAAAGTGTCTTGAGAAAAAGCAAATATATTCCCGCTGAGATATAAATATCCTTCAAAATCGTTTGTAACGCGAATAGAAACAAAAAAATCATCATCTATCCAAATGTTTTTATCTGAAATATCTAGACTAATAACATTATCAGTAATATCAGAACTAGTTATCTCCTTTGTTAAGTATTCTTCCAATAGAGATTCTCCAGGTAACTGATTTTTTACATTATAAATATTATAAACTAATTTTATTGTGTCCTTTGTATTAAATGAACTTATATTTATATTTATTTTTTCTACTTTAATGTGTTTAGTGTTTTTTATTTTTATAGCATATTCACTATACTGTTCTTTTCTTTTTTTAGAATTATAGCCACAATAATTATTATTAGATTTACTTCTAACTCCAAGATTTTTCTCAATAATTTTTCCAGGATTTAGAATCACTTCTTTAATTGCCGTTGTTTTTTCTTCTAATAGGATGTTTTGATTGCTAGAATTTAAAAAGTCCTTTATTTTGATTTTATATAAATTGAAGCCTGGAAAATATGCTATTAAATTTTTATTTTTATCAACATTGGTTAAATCTAAAAAATAGATTCCATTTTGTTGAGAAATACATCCTATATTTTCTCCTTCAACCCCAACAGTTACACCGACTATATTTTGGTTTTCTGATGTATATACTTTACCAGATATGTTTTGTGAAAATAGCCCTAAGTAAATAAAAAAAAGGATCAAAACAAGTACATTTTTTATTTTCATCATATATATTTTAAAATATTAGAAAGAAATTTTTTAAGCGTCAAGAATAGAGGTATTTGAAAAAATCTAATCTCATTAATAATTTTTCTTTAATTCGATATAGTTATTTAATTGTTTTTTTAATAAGTGACTGATTTTTTTTGTGTTAAAATTGATCCAATATTTTTTTGATAAGTTGTATTTTTGATCCATATAAATAACATATTGCTCAAATTCAAAATCATTTAATCCATTATTAATGAAATAATCATTATATATTGAATCTTTGATCTTTTTATAGAATTCTTGAGTTTCAAAAAAGGTTAAATTTTTATTTTTTTTCTGAAAAGCTTCTTTCAATAACATTCCTATAATGCCTTCTGATGAATCTTGCCCTCCCAAGCCAACACTTAGTAGATTCAATTGACCAGTATAGGGATCTTTAGGTTCAAAAGAAGAGGAGATATTTTTTTTTGATTGAATTTCTGTTGTTGTTTTTTTTATATATTCTCCAATCTCTTTATTAAGTAGAGCTACTTTTTTAGAAGACTTAAGATTTATATCTTTATTTAGATTTCCTGTCGGTTCAAAGTCTATTTTCACTTCTTGAATATCAGTAGGCTTTTGAATAAGTACAATTGGACTTAAATTTGAAAAATCCAAAGCGGAAATCTTTTTAATCACTCTTTCATAATTTTCTTTTACAAATCTCAATTCGTCATTAATATTGGCCTTGATACTAAAAAATCCTTCATTATTTGAAGTCGTTTTTTCATTTGTACTTATATTAATAACAAGTACATTTCTCAAAAGATGACCTTGCTCTGAAAAAGTATTTCCAGCAATTATATTTTGAGCAGATATTGAAACGCTAAATAAGAGGAAAAATAAGTATTTCATAACTAATACAATCTGATTTATTTGAAAATTAGCACAATTTTTCAAATGATGTAACTACAGAAATTGTGTTTCTTTTTAATATTCTTAAAGCTTATTATGAATGATAGGAGTAGTGTAAGAGACTGAATTTTATGTTCTTATTTGAACTACATAAAATGGCTAGTATATCAGAAGGTTTTATATTCATTATCCGCGTTTAACCGTAAAATTATATATTTAAATATAAAAACGGGTTAAAAAAATCATAAATTATTAGATGTTTTAAAAAGTCTAACAATTTTAAAGCAAAAAACCACTGAAATCTCAGTGGTTTTTAAGTAGCCCGTAGGGGAGTCGAACCCCTCTTACCAGAATGAAAATCTGAGGTCCTAACCGATAGACGAACGGGCCATCTACCATTACGCTAATTTAGCGTGTTAGTTTTGTTTTTATAAGTTTATCAACTCTTAAAAAACCACTGAAGGTTAGTTTAGTGGTGTGTTTAGTAGCCCGTAGGGGAGTCGAACCCCTCTTACCAGAATGAAAATCTGAGGTCCTAACCGATAGACGAACGGGCCAACTATTGTTACGCCAACTTGTTAACGTGCTTAGTTAATTTACTTTTTAAGTTAGCCGCTTTGTTTTTGTGGATAATATTTTTCTTAGCCAATTTATCCAACAAAGAGATAACTTTTGGCAATTGCTCTGCAGCTGCTGTCTTGTCCTCTTCATTTCTAAGTACTCTCATAGCTGATCTTGCAGTCTTATGATAGTATCTGTTACGAACTTTTCTTTTTTCGTTTTGTCTTATTCTCTTTAATGCTGATTTATGATTTGCCATATCGTTCAAATGTGAGTGCAAAAATAAAACCTTTTTTTATACCTGCCAAATTATTTTTTAACTTTTTTTAAATTTCTTCTGAGAGGTACTTTTTGAGCTTATCTATTGCCTGTTTTATCTTTAAATTTTCGTTTTCGTTTTCTAATTTTTTAATTACGTTTTCCAACATAATCATTGCATTATTCCATTCTCCGGTAGTGTTGGTGAAAGTTATTCCATCAATAGTCGCTTCAAAAGCGATTCTTTCCCCCTTCCTGTAAAGCCTGAAACTTATTTTATCATCATTGCCTGTTATTCCTTCTTCATTGCTTTTTAAATCATAACTTCTTGGGTTAGAGCGGATTTTATTAAAAAGCTTATTTGCTTCTTGAATTTTTAAATCCGGCATGATATTAAATATTTGCAGTCTTTATGGAAACTTCCTCGTGACTTATTAAATTAGTATTCATCATTTTGTTTTTTAGTTAAAAAATATAAACACATTAGTTCTTAATGCTTTATGTATTGTTTTTGAACTAGCGCAAAATTAATGTTTTTTTTAAATTCCTACAACTTCCCTGAAAGAATACTTAATAAAACCTTTTATAATTGAAATAAATTTTAGCTCAATAATTTTTTTTAAACAAATACTTTAAAAATTTGCGTAGTCTAATAACTACAATTATATTTGTAGTCAAATAACTACATAATGAATTTAAGAAGAGATGTATTTCAGGCATTAGCGGATCCTACAAGGAGGTCCATACTTTTATTGGTAGCCTCGCAATCGATGACTGCAGGCGCAATTGCATCACAATTTGATACGGCAAGACCAACGGTTTCAAAACATTTACAGATTCTCACCGAATGTGAACTTGTAAGGCAAGAGCAGCAAGGCAGGGAAATCCATTATCACTTTAATCCTCAAAAAATGAAAGAAGTAGCAGATTTTATAGAACCTTTCAGAAAAATGTGGGACGACAGATTTAATAAATTAGAAGAAGTAATGACAAAATATAAAAACAAATAAGAAATGGAACAAAGAACAAAAATCAAAGCCGAAGACGGCAAGCAGGAATTGGTGATAACACGGGAGTTTGATTTGCCTGTGGATCTGCTTTTTAAGGCCTACACAGAACCCGAAATTGTAGAGCAATGGATGGGAACCAAAGTGATTAAACTTGAAAATAAAAATCACGGCAGTTATGAGTTTGAAACTTCTTACAATGACAATGTGGTGTTTAAGGCAAATGGGACAATTCATGCGTTTTTGCCAAATCAAAAGATCATCCGAACATTTGAAATGGAAAATATGTCAATTGGCGTTCAACTTGAATTTTTAGAGTTTGAGAAAATTACAGATACCACCAGCAAACTGACAATGCAGATCATTTATAAGTCAGAGAAACACAGGGCAGAGCAATTAAAATTACCTTTTGCCTATGGTTTGAATATGGCTCACGACAGATTACAAGAAATTTTGAGTACCCAAAAAAATTAAAGAAATGAAAAATAAGAGAAATATTGGATATTGGATTGCGACAATCTTACTTTGTTTTTTTATGCTTGGTGGTTTTGGGCAGCTATTTCAGGTAAAGCAAGTTGTAGAAGGTTTTGCATCACTTGGTTATCCTACTTATTTTATATCGATCATTGGATTTTGGAAAGTGATGGCAATTATTGCAATACTTTTACCCAAGTTACCATTAATAAAAGAATGGGCGTACGCGGGAATATTTTTTGTGATGACGGGAGCTTCGGTTTCGCATATAGCAGTTAATGATTCTGTATTTCAGATTGTTATACCGTTGATCATTGCAGGTTTGGCTATTTGTTCATGGTATTTAAGACCATCAGCAAGAAAAATAACAATTAATGATTAAAAAATAATTTAGATAAATAAAAAAGGATTTCCGAAAGAAAATCCTTTTTTTGTTGTAGTCTATAGGGGAATCGAACCCCTGTTGCAAGGATGAAAACCTTGAGTCCTGACCACTAGACGAATAGACCAAATTTTGAGGTTGCAAAAGTATTGATTAACTTTTTAACATCAAAATTATTTCATTTTTATTTGCTCTGCTTCTGAATAATGGTGTTTTTAATTCCCTTGCTTTCAAGTTCTTTTTGCAATTTTACAGCTTCTTCCAAAGAGGAAACTTTTCCGTAAGTATAGTAAAAAACTCCGTTGTTTTTTTCTCTTTCAACACCTTTCAAGGTTTGCAAAATAAAGGAGTTGGCGCTTAATTTATCTTTTCCAGTATAAACTTCTATTGTATAATGTCCAGTATTGAGCTTTTGATTAGGCATGAATCCAACCGCATACGCATTTCGAAAGCCGGCATCTTTAGCGGTTTTCAGATTAATATCCTTTATGCTCGCCATATTGGTAACGCCGTAATAATATTTATAAATACCATTTTCTTTTAAAGGAAGAATATAATTTAAACCTTTCAAAGCAGGATCGTCTTCATTATATTTTATCGCTGAAGTTAACAATAATATCCTGAAATCATTTTTTAAAGGAACTTCTTCCTTTACTTTTACGGGCTCTGGCTTTTTTGTATTGACAAAACCTCCTGATTTTCTGTCAACTGCTTTTTTATAATCAATTATAGCATTATAAATACTTTCCGAAATCTCTTCCTGTCCTTTATCGGACGCCAAATAATGGCTTTCTTCGGGATGGTTGATAAATCCGGTCTCAATAAGCACCGAAGGCATGGCATTCATACGAAGTACATGCAGGTTTTTCTGAAAAACTCCTCTCGAAAATCTTTTATCTTTATTTACGAAATTATCTTCAACAAGTCCGCCAAGCAAAAGGCTGGATTCCAAATATTTGCTTTGCTGAAGCTTAAGCGCAATTAAAGATTCCGGAGATTTAGGATCATAAGATCCAAAAATCTGCTTATCTTTTTCATCAAGAAAAATCACATCATTTTCCCGTTTTGCAACTTCCAGATTAGAATCATTCTGATCAGGACCCTGTACAAAAGTTTCCGTACCGTAAGCCGTTGGTCTTACAGAAGAATTACAGTGTACGGAGATGAAAAGATCAGCTTTATTTCTGTTGGCAAGATTGGTTCGGTCCGAAAGGGAAGGGTATTCGTCGATTTTTCTGGTGTAAATTACCTTAAAATCTTTATTTTTCTCAAGCATTCTTCCGACTTTCAGCACAATTGAAAGAGTGATATCTTTTTCTGCAATATGCCCGATATCACTATAGGTTCTGTTGGCTCCGTGATCGCTACCCCCGTGTCCTGCGTCTAAAACGACAGTAAATTTTTTTTGGGCTAAAGCAAAGTGGGTAGAAAGTATGAAGAGAAATGCTAAAATTATTCTAAAATTTTGTGTGTACATCTTACAGTTTTAAAAATTATATTAATTTTGAGCCTAAATTATATAAAACAAAATTGGACAAAACCGTCTTCAAAAATATATTACAAATTTTAATTATCCTAATTTTTAACAATTTTTTAGCACAGGAAACGCCCGGAAGATTGCCTAAAAATACGATAATTAATGATACGATCCCAAAAAAGGATACCATTGTTGTAAGTAAGGAAGCTCTTGAGGATGTGCTGGAAACAAAAGCAGATGATCAGCGAAGAGATGTGCCGAAAAAAATGATTTATCTGAACAAAAATGCTCAGGTAAAATATCAGGATATACAGATTGATGCAGATTACATTTCGATCGACGAAAAAAAGAACCTGATCTTTGCAAGAGGTAAGCTGGATTCTTTGGGTAAGGTTATTGAGCCCGTCATCACAACTCAGGCCGGCAAAAAGTATGAAACCAACGAGTTTAGTTACAATACAAAAACACGCCAGGCGATTGCTTACAATGCCAGAACTGAAGAAAGTGAAGGAGTAATTGTAGCCCAAAAAACAAAAAAATACAACGATTCGGTATTTTACATGAGACGTGGTCTTTTTACGACTGATGACTATTTTATTAAGAAAAAAGACACAGCAGCAGATTATCATTTGCTTGCTCCGCATATAAAATTAATCAAAGGTAAAAACAGTTCTCAGGTAATTACAGGGCCTGTACAGATGTATATAGAGCAGGCGCCGACACCTTTGATCATGCCGTTTGCAATCTTACCGTTTTCTGATAAAAGATCTGCAGGGATTTTAATTCCGAGTTTCGGAGAAAGACAGGATGTCGGGTTTTTCCTGAACGGATTGGGATATTATCAGCCCATCGGAGAACATTTTGATTTGAAGATTTTGGCAGATATTTATACAAAAGGAAGCTGGAATCTCCGCCCTGAAATGAATTATCTTAAAAAATACCGTTATTCCGGTAATTTTGCGGCAGATATCGGGACTACCGTAAGGGGAATAAAAGGGCTTGACGATTATAGCGAAACCGGAACCTACAGAATTGCCTGGAGACACACTCAGGATGCAAAATCAAATCCGTTCCTTACATTTTCTGCTTCTGTGGATGTTACCAGCCAGACATTTTATAATAATACCGTTAATAATAATTATATTTTGGATCAAAGTGTGTTGAGAACTCAGCAGAACTCAACTGTTACGCTTACCAAAAGATTTTTGAAGCTTCCTGTTACCATTACGGGTACAGCGTCTTATCAGCAAAACTTTGCAACAGGGCTTGCAGATTTGCGTCTGCCTCAAATGAATGTGGCTATCAATCAGTTTTATTTATTTAAATCTAAAACAGGTGTGAGAAGCGGCTTGTTAGAAAATATTACCGTAAATACAGGTTTAAACTTAACCAATTTTGTAAGCACGGAAGAAGGCGAGCTGTTTACCAAAGCCATGTGGGATAAGATGCAGACCGGGCTTAAAAACAATATAGCTTTAGGGACGAATACAACCATTGCTAAATATTTTACTTTCAGTTTGGGAGCCACTATTGATAATGCTTTAACGACTAAAACACTGACCAGATTCTATGATCCTATCGAAAATAAAGTGATAGATCAGGTCAACAAAAAAATAGCAGGATATTCTACTTTTTCTACAACGGCAAGCTTGCAGACGCAACTTTACGGAATGTTGAAATTTAAAAAAGGCGCAGCAGTAGAAGCGTTGAGACACATGATGACTCCAAGTATAGGTTTTACTTATTCACCGGATTTTGGTGACGCACAGTTTGGATATTTCAGGAATTATTATGATGCCAACGGGGCTTTGACGCCTTATTCGATTTTTGATAATGGAAATATTGGATCTCCATCTTCTGGTTTGGTAGGTGCTTTAGGTTTTAATATCGGAAACAATATTGAAATGAAAGTGAAATCTAAAAGCGATTCTACAGGAGTAAAAAAAATAAAAATATTCGAATCTTTAAACATTTCCGCAAACTATAATTTTGCTGCAAAAACACATCCGTGGTCTATAATTGATATTCGTGGTCAGTCTTCGTTCTTTGATAATAAGTTAAGTATTAATACTAATCTAACTTTAGATCCTTACAAAACTATTTTTGTTCCCGGATCGGATGTGGGATTCAGGACGGAAGAGTTTGGAGCATTTAGTCTACAAGGATTTGGGATTCAGTTATCATATCCATTAAGTAGTGAGATTTTTGGTAAAAAAACAGATTATGCCAAAAAGTATAAATCAAAAGGAGAAATCAGAAATGAAAATTATTATTTTGATGAAGATAATTATGCACATTTTGATCAGGCGTGGACATTAAATATAAATGCTAATTATGCATATTCAAAAACAAATTTAAGAACTCCAAACAAAATTGCATCGGTTGGTTTAGATGGGAGCGTAAAGCTTACGCCATACTGGAATATTACCGGAAGCACACATTATGACATGGTAACCAAGGATCTGGCGTATACCAGAATCGGTTTTTCCAGAGATCAGCGTAGTTTTACCATTAATTTTAACTGGGTGCCTTTCGGGCAGTATAAAGTGTACGACTTTTTTATAGGAATAAAAGCCAATATTTTAAGTGATGCTTTAAAATATAAAGACAGAAGCTTTACGCAGCCTAATTCACCATTTTGAGAAAATACTTGTGTGATATATTTTTTTTTTATTTATTTGTGAACTTAAAACTTATAACTATGAAAAAAACTAACATGTTAGTTCTTCTGATTACAATTATCGGAAGTTATGTCTTGTTTACATCTGGTAGATCAAAGAGTAATCCACTATCCAATCCACCACCTCCACCTATTGCCGTACAAGAAGGTGATGTGCAATTAAATCTTTACAACACGGCTTCGTTACCATGGTCTTCTGATCGAAAATCTGGTTATCCTTGCCCTTACCAGCCTTTTATTGGACAAGGATCTAGTAGTGCAGCGAATCTGAATGCGGATAAATATTCAAAATTCTATGCTGTTGTGACGGTTGAATGCGTAGGTAGTACTTCATGGGGTAATCAAGGTAAGAAAACTTTCGTTTGGACTTCGGTAACAAATTCAATGTCAGTTAAAGCCCCAACCAATTATCAATTCAAAATGACTGTTGAATACTACGAAGTTTGTGGTACGCATTACACGAGTGGTATGAGCGGTAGAACAAAATGGCAGGCTTCTACAGGTACAACTGGTTACTCAACTGTAAAAGGATTGTCTACATGGTCTAACATCGGTAGGTACGGATGTTAATATTAAATAACTAAATTTAAAAAAATGAAAAAATTACTATATATAATATCACTTATCACATTAACATCTTGTTCAGATGATTACGTTAAACTTCAAAACGATGATGCAAAAGAAATTAGTAACATTTCTAATAAAATTGCCTCTTCGGAAGATTATTACAATTTCTTAAATCCTCAAACTGATGATTTTATAATGATCGAAGACTTGAGAAGCTTTAATGGAGATCCTATTGAAAACAATATTTATTCACAATCTCGAAATTCTTTACCAATAAGCTTAACAGTCGACGGTAGTCCTTTAACGGGCTCCCTAAATAATTCAACAGATTTATCATTTTGGAATGGTAAATTCGATGCGAAAGGATTTTTCAATGGTAACTATGTCTCTTCATTGCTACGTAATAATGTGCTTGAATTAACATCTACACAAGATATTGAAAATTCTACTTACATACCTAAGCAAATGGATGTGAAAATTTCAAATTTAGATGAAGAAGGGAGAGTTATGGTGGGTACAACAATATCATGGAATCCAGATGCTGAAAATCCAAATGGGATTTTGGCTGGTATCGAGTATAGTCCTTATAATCAATGTAATCCGAATATTGCCGCACTTAATCTTGATGTTAATAGAAGATTTTCAACAATTGATGATAATGGAACTTATCGAATAACTGAGAGTGATTTGCAGCATTTTCCGAAAGATGCCACTTTAAAATTTTATATTGGAAGAATAAATAAAATTGTTAAAGTAGATGAGATTACTAAAAGGAGCTTAAGTGTAAACATTTATACTGCTGTTACTACAGATCTTGCAACAAGTACTAAAGAATAATTTTTTTTTTTATAAAATCTTTAAGCTGTTTTAATTTTAAAACAGCTTTTTTTGTAACAGATATTAAATGAAATATAGAATCAAACTTTTTTTATTACTATTGTTATTCTCAATACTAAACTTTTTAGCATGGAATTATTGTGGTTTTTTGATTATAATATGTCTACTTATATTAATAGATTGCATTAAAAAGGTAGAAACAAATAATTATTTAGTAATATTAGTCTTTGCCATATTTGCCTTACTATATAATATCTCTTCTACCTTTTGGCTTTATAGCTCCGATTCATCTAAAAGCATTATGGTGTTTATATTTTCCTCGATCATAATGTGTATAAGTTTTTTGACACTTTTTTTTCTTAAAAAAATTCTAAATAGTTCATTTGTTTTCTTGCTGTGGCCCTTAAATGAATGGCTGCTATCAAATTGGGATCTGGGATGGCCATGGCTTACATTAGGAAATTCATTGGCAAACTGTTGGCCTTTTATAAAATGGTATAATATCGTTGGGGCTTATGGAGGCAGTTTATGGTTGATTTGTGTCAGTTTACTTTTGTACACAATTTTTAAAAGCAAAAAAAAAAGTATCTATTTAATACTTCTTCTATTGCCGTGCTGTGTGTCCTTGTTCAACTATCAATATGAAAAATCAAAAACGTATAATAGCTCCCAAGAATTTTTAATATTTGCTCCAAATTCTAACAATAGCAACCTTATAGAGAAAAATCGTAAAATAATGATGGCAATGAATGGGAATAATCAAAAATCGCCTATTGTCGTTGCTCCTGAACTGTATTATACTTTATCAAGTAAGCAAATTAAAAGTGAAGATTTTCAATTTTTTAAAAGGTTTATTTCACAGAACTTTTCAGAATCTAAAATAGTTTCAGGAGTAGAATTTAGTAGTGATAGTATTTTGTTTAATACAGTGGCCGTAATTAGTTCATCGAATATTATTTTTAAAACAAAAAAAAGATATGTTCCAATTAATGAGTTTACACATCCTATATTAGAACCATTATTTGGCAAATCAATTTACAGGAAAAATTCTCAAGATGATTCAAAAAAAATTAGAAATGATATTGGCACGTTACCATTTGTTTGTTATGAAATTCTTTTTAGTGATTATGTTGCACAAAATTCTATAGATGCAAAGTATATAATACTGTTATCTAGCGAAGATTTTATGAACAATTCATATTATGGTAAAAAGCAATATTTGAACTTGGTAAGATTACGTGCAATTGAGAATAATCGCTATTTAGTCAAAAGTTCTTTCAAGGGTAATTCTTGTGTAATATCTCCAAATGGCGATGTTATGTTGAATGTAAATAAAGAATTTATTAATGCTAACGTTCCGATCATGATAAAAAATAGCCCATATCAGATATTCATAAATTTTTTTTCAGAATTACTTTAAAAAGATTGTTTGTTATTTAAGTATACAAATTCATTTGTGAATTAGTTTTATATTTGCAGTCAAAATTAAAACACGAATTATCATAATTGTAACAAAAGATAATTCTCTCAACGAGTCAGACCCTAATAATGAATTATATGAAACAAATAATTTCTACACTTAATGCTCCTGCAGCTATCGGACCATATTCACAGGCTAATCTTGCTAATGGAGTTTTGTATATTTCAGGACAGATTCCGGTAGATCCTGCAACAGGTAAGCTGGTAGAAGGAATTGAAAAGGAAACTCATCAGGTAATGAAGAATCTTGAAGCCATCCTTACAGAAGCCGGAATGACTTTCAAAAATGTGGTAAAAGCCAGTATTTTCTTAAAAAGCATGGATGATTTTGCCGTAATGAACGATATTTATGCATCTTATCTTGATGCTGAAAGTTATCCTGCGCGCGAAACAGTACAGGTTTCTTGTTTGCCAAAAAATGTTGATATAGAAATTTCTATGATTGCACATCAGGATTAATGAGCTTTATCAGGAATACATTTGCAGTTTTAGTAGGTCTTGTCATTGCAGGGCTTATCATTACTCTTGGTATAAGGGCTTTTCCGCAATGGGTCACTTTCGATGCTTTTGCGCCGTTTGAGCATTGGCAAAGGTTTTTGGAAAGCATGAAAGATGATGATGCATTTTTTGGCTTTCTGCTGTTTATTTCAGGCTTGGGAACGACGGTAGGAGGCGTTGCAACTGCAATGATCGTAAAGTATGCAAAAGTGGCTTATGCTATTCTTATTGGTTTCATCATGCTTTTTATAGCAATGTTGGATGTTATCATTTCACCTTATCATCCCACTTTTTATAAAATATCTATTTTTCTGGTCTTTTTTCCTTTTTCATGGATTGGCGGTAAAATAGTTGAGGTGATTTATGAGAGAAATAAGAAGAAAAGGATTGCTGATAAAATAAATAATCAATAGATTTAAAATAAAAAAACGCTGCAAATTGCAGCGTTTTTTGTTGAATATAATGTCTGTTAAGGCATTTTAAAACCTTTAGTATAAATTCGACCGTAGTTATCTACAAATTTCACTTGTACATTTCCTTTGTATTTGTCTAAGATCTTTTCTATATCTTTTTCGGAATTCACAGGTTTTCCATTAATTTCTATAATAATGTAATCATCTACAATACCGATTTTGGCCATTTCTCCGCCTTCTACAACATTCTTGGTGACAACTCCGCTGTTAAGTCCATATTCAGTCTTGAATCTGTCATTCAAAGGGCTGAAATCAGCACCTATTTTTTCGGTTACACTAAGATCGGCTTTGGATCTTGCGGTAGTTCCTCCTTTCTGGTCTTTCAGTGTTACGGTTGTAGTCGTTTCTTTCCCGTTTCTGAGATAAGTTACCTGCACTTTGTCTCCAGGACGTCTGCTTCCGATAGAAATTGATAAATCTGCAAAATCTGTCACCGGCATATTATCCACTTTCGTGATGATGTCACCAGATTTTAATCCTGCATCCTGCGCACCGCTGCTTTCTGAAAAGCCTGTTACATAAACTCCGGAACCGGTTTTTATGTTAGTTTTATTTTGTTTGTTAAAATAAGATACTTGCTGTTCGTTGGATAAATCTAAAGATGTAACTCCTAAAAATCCTCTTTGTACGATCCCGAATTTTTTGATGTCTTCGACGATTTTTCTGGCAAGATTAGCAGGAACTGCAAATCCGTATCCCTGATAATATCCAGTTGTTGAAGAAATTGCCGAGTTGATACCGATCAGATCTCCGTTTACATTTACCAAAGCACCTCCAGAGTTTCCGGGGTTAATCGCTGCATCGGTCTGAATAAAGCTTTCAATTGGATTGGTCGCCTTTCCTTGCCCTCCTAAAATTCCGATTCCTCTTCCTTTCGCAGAGATAATCCCTGCAGTTACGGTTGAATTCAATCCTAAAGGGTTACCAACGGCTAAAACCCATTGTCCAACGTCTATATTATCCGAATTTGCGAAATTCAAATATGGCAAACCTTTTTCTTCGATCTTTAATAATGATATGTCCGTGTTAGGATCTGTACCAACCAGAGTTGCGATATAAGATTTTTTATTGCTTAAAACAACTTCCAGCTTATTGGCTCCGGCCACAACGTGGTTATTTGAAATGATATATCCGTCTGGTGAAATGATTACTCCCGAGCCCATTCCTGAAGGCATATTATCAGGAACCTGTTGCTGCTGTTGTCTTTGCCTTTGCTGGCCTCTTCCTCCAAAAGGATCTCCGAAGAAAAAGTCAAATAGATCTTGTTCCGAAGCTCTGTTCGTGGTTCTTGTCTGAAAATTTTTGATGGTAACTACAGCCGGAACAGTAGTTTTGGCAGCATTTACGAAATCATCTCCTACAGAAGCAGTATTCATGCCTACAAAAGAGGTATTGGCTGATTTTGTAAAGAAAGACTGATCCTGAATATTTGAATCATGTTCTAAGTATTGTTGTACGCCAATAGTTGTAGCTCCTGAAATAACTCCTACTACTGCAAATGGTAATAGTTTTTTTAAAGTACTCTTCATTTTATGTCTTCTTTTTTTTAATTTATAGTATTGCTGAACACAAATTTAATGTTAAATAAGTAATCAATTAGCATGCTATGTTTCAATTTTAACTAAAATTTAACGAGAATTATGCCATTTTATACATTAAGTCATAATTATTGAGAAAATTATTAACAATGCTTAAGAATTAATTAAAGGAATACTGACATTTTTACCATCATTTAGTTCTGGTTTTATCTCTCAATTGAAATTATTATCTTTGCAAAAATATTTTTCTCACTTAAAACGTTTATAGCATGCAACTGTATAACACCTTAAGCGCAGAAGAAAGAGCTCAACTTATTGATGAAGCCGGTAAGCAGCGCTTTACTTTGTCTTTCTATGCGTACGCCAAAATTGAAAATCCCAAAAACTTCCGCGATGAATTATTTATAGCCTGGAATGCGCTCGACGCTCTTGGCCGTATTTATGTTGCTCATGAAGGAATCAATGCTCAGATGAGTGTTCCTGCGGATCAGTTTGAGGCTTTTCGCGACACGCTGGAAGCATATGATTTTATGAAAGGCATTCGTTTAAACGTAGCGATTGAGCAAGACGATCATTCTTTTTTAAAATTGACCATTAAAGTAAGAAATAAAATTGTTGCCGACGGTTTGAATGATGATTCTTTTGATGTTACCAATAAAGGAATTCATCTGAAAGCACAGGAATTTAACAATTTGCTTGAAGATCCGAATACGATTGTTGTCGATTTTAGAAACCATTACGAAAGTGAAATCGGTCATTTTGAAGGCGCAATTACTCCAGATGTAGAAACTTTTAGAGAAAGTTTGCCAATCATCAACGAACAATTACAGGATTTTAAAGAAGATAAAAACCTTTTAATGTATTGTACAGGCGGAATTCGTTGTGAAAAAGCCAGCGCTTACTTCAAACACCAGGGTTTCAAAAACGTTTATCAACTTGAAGGCGGAATTATTGAATACACGCGTCAAATAAAAGAAGAAGGTATAAAAAGCAAATTTATAGGTAAAAACTTTGTATTTGATCATCGATTAGGCGAGCGGATTACAGACGATATTATTTCGCAATGCCATCAATGCGGCAAACCTTGCGACAATCATACCAATTGCTTCAATGATGCTTGTCATTTGTTGTTTATTCAATGTGACGAATGTAAGGCTGCAATGGAAAATTGCTGTTCTACAGAGTGTCTGGACATTATACATTTGCCTTTAGAAGAGCAGGCAAAATTAAGAAAAGGTTTACAGGTTGGAAATAAAGTGTTCAGGAAAGGAAAATCTGATGCTTTGAAATTTAAAAAGTCAGGCGATTTGCCAACTAAACCTTTAGCAAAAGCTGAAACAAAGAATATTCGTCAAAAAATAGCTGTCAAAAAAGTTCTGATTGGAAAGGGAGAACATTATTACTCAAAATCAAAAATCGGACAGTTTTTAATCGAAAATAAAGAACTTTCAGTAGGTGATAAAGTATTGATTTCCGGACCGACAACAGGTGAAAAGGAATTTACGATTACTGAACTTTTTGCAAACGGAAATCCGTGCGAAAAGGCAAAAAAAGGCGATCAGATTACTTTTGAGGTTCCGTTTAGAATCCGTTTATCAGACAAATTATATAAAATTCTTGGATAACTGAAAACAAATGTTTAAAAACTCAGTAGGAGTTTTATGTCTGTAGAAATTTTCAATAAGAGGTTGCGCTCCTACGGAGCGCAATGTTTAAATTTAGGTAATGAAAAAATCAGAAATCAGAAAATTATATCTCGAAAAAAGAAAGTCTCTTTTAAAGGATGAGGTTTTCTTTTTATCTGAAAGAATTTTTCAAAATTTCATTAATCATTTTAAACCTTTTCCCGGACAAAAAGTTCACATTTTTATTCCGATTGAAAAGTTTAAGGAAATTGATACTCAAATTTTTATTAATTATTTTTTGAGCCACAACATTAGGGTTTTTGTTCCTAAAATTGTTGATACGAAATTAATTGCTGTTGAAATTTTTACTGAAACAAAGTTTGAAACCAACAATTGGGGGATTTCAGAGCCGATTTCAAGCATAGATTCTGAAATTAAGGATTTCGATTTTATTATTACTCCGCTATTATATTGCGACAAAAAAGGAAACAGAGTAGGTTATGGCAAAGGATTTTATGATAATTTCTTTGAAACTGTTTCACCTGGGTCAAAAAAAATCGGAGTCAATTATTTTGACCCCGATGATATGATTGATGACGTATGGGAAAATGATATTCCACTAGATTATCTCGTAACTCCAACTGAAGCGCTGTCTTTTTTTACAGGTTCCTGATAAAAATTAACGAAATAAAATTTAAACTCTTTTTTAAATTTTATAGGCTTTGAAACCAAAGTATATTGTGCATTTTTTTCGAATGTGCCGATTGATCTGTTTTTATTGTCAAAATACTCAACATTGAATTTTGCTAAATCCAGCGTGTCCTGATTCTGTATTTCTTTATAAACTTTTAGATTATTTACCTTGACGCTTTTTACTTTTAGGCTTTCCAGTTCTTTAAAAAGTGGCTTAAAAGTCATGCTGTCGGGTTTGTGAAAATATCCCTGCATCTGCGAATAAATAATAGTGTCAATATCTGTGTTTCTGTTTCCGGAAAGGTACAATGTTGAAAGCTCTAAAAGCTGCTCAACTTTTTGAGTGGTAATATCGTGAATTACCTGCACGCTGTCCATTTGTACGGCGGGATATGTTTTTTTGTTATTGCTGTTTCTTAATTTATCTAAATCGCTGATTGTCGGGTCTTCTTTTTTCACACAAGAAGTCAATGCACCAAACAATATGATAAGAATCCAAAGTTTATTTATTGCTTTCATTGGTCGAGATTTTAAATTTGATTGACACTATTTTACCCTTTTTGTCTTTTTTCATTTCAATAACAGAAAGGTTTTTTAGTGAAGTTGTAGGTGTCGTTACCAGTGTAATGTATTTTTGCTTGTCTAAAGTCTCAATTCCATAAATTTCATTATCATAAACTTGAGAAATGACAGCATCATTGCTGATACGGCTTTCGAGTTGGCGCCTTTTGATATTAATCTGCTCAGAAGGATTTCCTGAAACATCTTTTGTGGAGTAATAAAATACCGCCATTTTATAATCGTCGGGCTTGAGTTCTATAATTTCTTCGTCTGGCGCGTTTTGAAGATTACGATTTATTTCCAGGTTTTCATACACCGTCGAGCTGATCTGCATTCGAAGGTTTTTATCTTTAGTCTGATAATAAAAACATTCACCCGGTTTTATTCTGTAAAACAAAGGCGATTCGTTTTGTTTGATGACCTTTATTTCTATTGTGCTCTGTACTTTTTGATTTCTGTCGGCATCCGTAAAACAATAAGTATATGTTTTCTGAAATATTTCATCTTTAAAACCTAAAAGACCAAGTAAAATCAAAAAAACTAATGTTGCGGCAATCCAAGCGGTTCTTTGGTAGTTTCTTTTTACGGGCCTAATACCATAATCTTGTTGAAGAGATTTTGCAGCTAGGTTTTCTACAATTAACTGATTATCAGATATTGTTTTTTGTAAATCATTATTTTCAGATGGTATTTGTTCTGTTTTTGCGGACTCAATATCTGTTTTAGGAAGATTCTGAGTATTTGAGACTGTTTTCTCCAATTCTCGCAAATCTTCTTCGCTTAGATCTTTCTCGTCCTGTAGCAATTCTCCGGCAAAAAGATGTTGTTTTTTAAACTCGTACCATGATACGTAACCCCCATAAATACTCAATAAATTAAGCATATCAATACGTGGCAGTTTGCTTACTGGTGAATTTTTAAAATAGGTGTAAAAAGATTTTTCGCTAATGTTTCCTTTAGCCTTTTTTCGGAGGTCTTCCTGAAAATATATAATATCTATACCCTTCCATTTAGATATATCATCATAAGAAGGGGTATGTTCTTTTAGAAATTGAGCCTGCACATCCTTTTTCAGCTGCTCAAAGTGTAATATATCTAGATCTGTCAATTTTCTTAAAAATAATTAAAACGTTGAATATCAGTACTATTTATTTGTAAAATTGTTTTACAAATGTATTACAATTATTTTTCATAAACAAATTTATCATCTGCTATACCTTTGTCATGTTCAATTAACCGAACAAGAGAAGATTTAAAAAACAATATTAACAAAATTAAATTTAATTTATTATGAAAAAGTCATTATTCGTAGCTGCTATCGCTGCAATTTCTTTAGTTGCTTGTAAAAAAACAGAAGCTACTGCTACTGAAGGATCTGATTCAATCGAAGCTAACGCTGATTCTTTACAGAACAATATCGATTCTACTGCTAACGCAACTATCGATTCTACTAAAGCTAGCGCTGATGCAATGAAAGATAGCGTTGAAGCTAAGTCTGATTCTGCTAAAGCTGCAACTAAGTAATTAGTATCTGCTAAAAATAAAAGAACCGTTTCGCTCAGCGAAGCGGTTTTTTTATGTCTTCTATTTTAGTTTATTTCTTTTGTCTTAAGGTTTCGTAGCAGGTAATAGCCACTGCGTTGCTTAGATTTAGGGAATCAATGCTTCCGGCCATAGGAATCAAAGTGTTTTTTCCTTTTCCGGACCAGAAATCACTTAATCCGGAATGTTCCGTTCCGAATAAAACTGCGGATTTTTTTGTGAAATCTCTTTTAAATAAATCTTCAGAGCTTTCATCCATAATTGTTGTGTAAATGTTGAATTCATTATTTTGCAGAAATTCAAAAGCTTCATGGTTTTCAGCCTGAAAAACGTCCATACCAAATAAGCATCCAACACTTGAACGGATCACATTAGGATTGTAAAAATCTACTTTTGCATCAGCAACAATTAAGGCATCAATCCCAAAAGCTTCGCAACTTCGTAAAATTGCGCCCAGATTACCGGGTTTTTCTACGCCCTCAACAATAATGATGGTTGAATTTTCTTTAGGTTTAAAAGTATTTAATTCAGCGTCTTTAGCTTTATAAATACCGATAATCCCTTCCGAACTTCCGCGATACGCTATTTTTTCGTACACTTTTTCAGAAACATAATGTATTTTCTCTTTAGGATTTTGACCTTTAAATATACTTTCACAAACAAAAAATTCTGTAGCTTCAAAATTGTATTTCTGAGCTCTTTCGTTTTCCTGTTGTCCTTCCACCACAAAAACCCCTGATTTTTTTCTGAATCGGTTGTCGGTTAAAAGTTTGGTGATATTTTTTATTTTTTCGTTCTGAAAGCTTTCAATCATGTTAAGATTCTAATAAGTTGTCGGAATTTTCAATCAAACTTTGGGGAAGTTCTTTTTTGTTTTTTATTCCTAAAGATTTAAGTTTTTGAGTTTGAATAACCAGATTGTCATTTCCGGTCGACAATTGTTTAAATGCATCATTGTAAACATTTTTGGCTTGATCAAGATTTCGGCCTACTTTTTCAAGATTATCTACAAAGCTTACAAATTTATCGTACAATTTGGCGCCGCGATCCGCGATTTCCATCGAATTTCTGTTTTGATATTCTCTTTTCCAAAGATCGGCAATCAACTTTAATGAAGTGATAAGATTGCTTGGATTTAAAAGTAAAATTCTTTTTTCATACGCAAAATTCCAAAGATTTTGATCAGCCTGCATCGCGGCAATATAAGCGGGTTCGCTCGGAATAAACATCATCACAAAATCCAAAGATTTCCCGTAATCGTCGTATGCTTTTTGGCTCAGCTGATTAATGTGGGTTTTAATAGATAACAAATGCTGATTCAGCTTAATATGATAAATATCCGTGTCATTTTCGTCCACCAATTCTGTGAAAGCCGTTAAAGAAACTTTAGAATCGATAATTACATTTCTATCATCAGGATATTTTACAACCGCATCGGGACGCATTTTTTTGCCTGAAAATTCCGAAAACAAAGCTTTATTATCTTCATCACGAAGCTCATGTTCCAGAAAATATTCCCTTCCTTTTACCAGTCCGGATTTTTCAAGAATGCTTTCAAGAATCATTTCTCCCCAATTTCCCTGCGTTTTGCTTTCACCTTTTAATGCTTTTGTCAGTTTTTTTGCATCTTCCGAAATTTGTTGATTCAGCTGTGCGAGTTCCTTTACTTTTTCGCCAAGAGAAAAACGTTCTTTATTTTCCTTTTCATACACTTCATTTACTTTATTTTTAAGATCAGTAATTTTTTCCTGAAAAGGATCGAGAATGTTTTTAAGATTATTTTGATTAAGCGTGGTGAATTTTTCTGTTTTTTCCTCTAAAATTCTATTGGCCAGATTTTCGAAATGCAGTTTTCCTTCTTCCTGAATTTTTGAAACTTCTTCTTTCTGAGTTTCGAGAGAAGTCTTTAAGCTTTCATTAATTGCCGAAAGTTCAGCGTTTTTTGCCAAAAGCTGTTGTTTTTCATTTTGAAGAATATCAATTTGTGAAATTTGTTTCAGGCTGTTTTGTTTTTGGTCGTGAAATTGTGATTGTAAAGAAGAATATTCCGCCGAAATTTTTGAAAATTCACTTTTCAGATCATTAAAAAGATCCGATTGCTGAAGATATATTTCTTTTTCATTTTGAATAATTTGATTTAACTCAACGATTTTGAGATTTGAATTTTCAAGATCAGAATTAATTTTAATATGTAAATGATTGATTTCATCATAAGAATTCCTCGAAACCATCGACGATTTTAAGACAAAATATAAAATAATTGCCCCAAGAATTCCGCCTGCAAAAAATCCGATGATCAGATAAGTCATTTCCATTTTTCAAAATTACGAAACAAAAAATTATTTTGCGCTTAGGGAAGTTTAATTTAATTTTTTTGAAACTATTAAGAATTGATAAGTTGTTAAGAATTATTAAGTACAAAAAACCTCATAAATTATTACGAGGCTTTATCATTTTGTAGATTTTCTAAAATTTTAATTTTAAACTGGTTCTAAAACAGGTTCGTTATTACAAAAACCTGTATTTGCAATACACTTTCCATTTTCTGCGCAAATATAATCTGTCATTGAAACAGTTCCGTCGGCACATAATTAAAGCTTCTCCGCTACAATTGCAGATTAAAGCTGGTTGAAGGTCATTTCCTCCTTTGATCTCTTTTAGTGCTTTTCTTGAAAGCTTTGTTAAATTCAGTTTTTTCATAGAATAAGTTTTAATGATTTGATAATAAGCTAATTTAATAAAATAAAACTTAATTCTAATTTTAAAATATTCAAATAAAAATAAAGCAGCAGAATAGATTTGTATTAATCTTTTATTCTTAAAAACTCTTTCGCCAGCTCGATCATTTTTGGATCGCCCGTGTATTTCCCGTGTTCATCTGAAAGTTTTACGGTTGGAATCCATTCTTTATTTAAAGACTGAACGCCAATTAATTTCATCACAATATTCATTGGTTTTAAACCGACATCATTGGTGAGATTGGTTCCGATACCGAAAGAAACGCCTATTTTTCCTTTGCAGTAATTGGTGATTTCTTCAACCCGCTCAAGATTCAGCCCATCTGAAAAAATAATATATTTGAATAAAGGATTGATTCCGTTGTTTTGGTAATGTGCAATTGTTTTGTCGGTAAATTCAAACGGATCTCCGCTGTCGTGGCGCACTCCGTCGAAAAGCTTAGCAAATTTTTTATCAAACTGCTGAAAGAAAACATCAGTCGTGTAGGTGTCTGAAAGAGCAACTCCCAAATCGCCACGATAGACATCAACCCAATGTTCAAGCGCCAATTCGTTGGCCATTTTAAATCCAAATTCGGCTCCGTGAAACATAAACCATTCGTGAGCATGCGTTCCGATGGGTTTTACACCATATTTCATGGCAAAATGCACATTAGAACTTCCGATAAATGTAGAATCTCTTTTCTGTGTCAAAGCTTCTACAACCAAATTTTGCACTTTATAAGAATGCCTTCTTCGGGTTCCGAATTCAGCGAAGTTCACACCTAATTTATTCAACGAATCTGCTTTTTCCAAAGTTCTGTTCATTACAATATCGTTCGCATCTCTTTCCATGTGATTCATTTCGTAATGCAGCTCGCTGATTAAAGCCAATAAAGGAACTTCCCACAAAATCGTCCTGTACCAAAGGCCTTCAACGGTAACTGATACATCATTACCGGTCTGAATAATTTTCACTTCAGAAGGATCATAATGATATCCTTCCAGAAAGTCTAAATACGGCAAATCTAAATACGGGCAAGTTCTGGCGAGGTATTTTTTTTCGTCTTTGGTTAATTTCAGTTCTGCCATTTTGTTTACGATTTCTTTCAGAGCGGCATCAAATCCTTCCGGGAAATAGTGTTTTCCACGGTTGATAAATTCATATTTTACAATTTGGCTCGGAAAAAGTTTTACCACGGCATTTTGCATGGTAATTTTATAAAAATCATTATCTAGAATGGAGTTGAGACGTATTTCGGACATATTTAAATTTTAATAAATAAATTTAATAAAATAAATAAAAAAAATCGCCTTTTTGAAAGACGATTTTGAAATTTAAGAAAAGTAATTTTGTTATTTACCCAAATACGAATTGTACATCCAGACTTCTTTTTCCTGCTCCGTAATATAGTCGCTCATTTGAGAATTGGTACCTTCGTCACCCGCTTTTTCTGTAATATCCAGAAGTTCTCTTTGCAGATCAATAACTACTTTAAAGGAATTTAGGATAATCTCAACGCTTTTGTTTCCGTCGCTCACTTCCTTGCTTTCTTTTATGGTAGAAACCTGCAGATAATCTGAATAATTGTGCGCAGGTGTAGCTCCTAAAGTCAATATTCTTTCTGCAATTTCGTCAATTTTTAAAACCAAACTGTTGTATAATTCTTCAAATTTTGGATGAAGGGTAAAAAATTGATCACCTTTAATATTCCAGTGCGAACCTCTTGTATTTTGATAAAAAACCGAATAATTGGCTAAAAGGATATTGAGTTTTTGTGAAATGTTTTTACAGTCGGCTTCCTGCAGACCGATAATACTTGCATTTTTCATAAGTCTATTTTTTAATATCTCTAATTGCAGGAAATATTGTGCCGAAAATGTTTTGTCTCGATTGATGATAGCTATTGTTGAAATTTTCAGAATAGTTAAAAAGATAATTCTTAATATTGTGACTTTGATTTTAAAGATGAAAAAATATAAGATTTTAGCTGTAATAGTTGTTGTTATTTATTTTTTACAATCTTTTTTTGTTCCGTATGGCGGAATAGGAGCGGATAGTTTGTCGTATTTTGGCATTGCTGCAGATTTTCCAAATCCTGAAACTAATCTTTTTCCGCTGGGTTTTCCGTTGATGCTGAAAAGTTTTTATTTTTTATTTCAGGATTATTTTTGGTCTTATAAAGGTCTGAATTTATTATTTACGTTAATTATTCTTTTATTTTCTTGGCATAAAAAGTTTTATTTTAGGGAAACGGTTTTGCTTTTTGCAGGAAAAACTTTCTTTTTTGCTTTTACGCAAGCTGCTTCAGAAAGTCCTTTTGTCTTTTTATTTTATTTCCTTATTTATTTTCTTCATCAGCTATTTACAGGTTCGGGTAGTTTTTATAAAAATGTCGTTTTGGCGTCTTTAATGATGATTGCGATGTTTAGCGTGAGATATTCGGGAATTTATATTTATTTAGGAATCATGTTTTTCTTTGCGCTTTGTTTTTTTAAAATAAAAGACAAAAGATTTAAGCATGGGTTTTTACTGTTTTTAGTATTTTCAGGCGTAGGAATCGGAAGCTATTTGTTATTTAATTTCCTGAAATTTAACAGCTTTACAGGCGAAAATTTAAGAGGCTCGCCAGGCGAGATGCTTCCTGTATATATATTGCGTGATCTTTTGGGAATTAGCAACGTTATTGATCCTTTTATCGGCCTGAAGCCTGCTTCAAATAGCTTTGCAAGTTTGACGTTTCAGTTTTTGATCTTAATAATAGACGTATTTATTTTTGTTTATTTACTTAAATTTTACAAAAAAGCAAAAGAAACTTCACTGCATTATTTTCATGTTTTATTGTGGACTGTTGCGGCTGTATATTCTGTTTCTTTATTGGTTTCGGGATGGTTTCAGCAAATTGAGGAAATGAATGTAAGAATGTTGTCGGCGGCTAATTTTTGTCTGTACTTTTCGTTTCTTATTTTATATTTTAAATACCAGAAAAATGACAAACTGATTTGGCGAACAGCATGTTTTTTTCTTGCGTTTCTTACTTTGTACAGCTTGAAAACTCCTGCCAATTATTTGGAAAAAAGAAATCAAGTTAAAGCTCAAATGCCAAAATTTAAGGGTAAAAAATATTTATTTAATAATGAAAGAAACCTGAAAACCTTAACGATTTATCATATTTCCTTAATCGATAAATCCTTTCAATATGAACATACAAATAGCCAAAAAGGTAAGCTTAAAGAAAGTATGGCGGGAAGTGTAAATCCGAAGATAAAATGGCTTAAATATGATACCATTCGCAAAAAATCTGAAGTTTTGTACACGTCTGAACTTACTTTAGACTGAAATTTCCTTTCAATATTATGATTCATCGACTTATTTAGACTTTTAAAACTTTGATAAAAATATTAAAGATTATTTGGTCATAACATCTTGTCAGTTAAAAAATTATTACTATTTTTGCACCTTAAAATAAAAAGCAATTAAATGCCTACTATTCAACAATTAGTTAGAAAAGGAAGAGTCGCACTTACCAAGAAGAGTAAATCGGCTGCACTTGATTCTTGTCCACAAAGACGAGGTGTATGTACGAGAGTATATACTACCACTCCTAAGAAACCTAACTCTGCACTTAGAAAAGTTGCAAGGGTAAGACTTTCAAACGGTAAAGAAGTTAACGCCTACATCCCGGGCGAAGGACATAATCTTCAAGAGCACTCGATAGTATTGGTACGCGGAGGAAGGGTGAAAGACCTACCGGGAGTACGTTATCATATCGTAAGAGGAGCATTGGACACCGCAGGTGTAAATGGAAGAACGCAGAGAAGATCTAAGTACGGAGCTAAGAGACCAAAACCAGGTCAGGCAGCAGCTGCGCCAGCTAAAGGAAAGAAAAAATAATCATTAAATAAGGTACAAGACAATGAGAAAGACAAAAGCAAAAAAAAGACCGTTGTTACCAGATCCAAAATTTAATGATCAATTGGTAACTAGATTTGTAAATAACTTAATGCTAGACGGTAAAAAGTCTATCGCATTCAAAATTTTCTATGATGCATTGGATATCGTAGAAACTAAAAAAGGAGAAACTGAAAAAACTGCCCTTGAAATCTGGAAAGATGCATTGACTAACGTTATGCCTCACGTAGAAGTACGTTCTAGAAGAGTAGGTGGAGCAAACTTCCAGATTCCTATGCCAATCAGAGCTGACAGAAAAATTTCTATGGCAATGAAATGGTTAATCAAATATTCAAAAGCTAGAAATGATAAGTCTATGGCTTTGAAATTGGCTAATGAAGTGGTAGCTGCTTCAAGAGAAGAAGGTGCTGCTTACAAGAAAAAATCTGATACTCACAAAATGGCGGAAGCTAACAAGGCTTTCTCACACTTTAAATTCTAATCTGAAATGAGTAGAGATCTTAAATTTACAAGAAATATTGGTATTGCTGCTCACATTGATGCAGGTAAAACTACCACTACAGAAAGAATTTTATTCTATACAGGGGTAAACCATAAAATTGGAGAAGTGCATGATGGTGCTTCTACAATGGACTGGATGGAGCAGGAAGCTGAAAGAGGTATTACTATTACTTCTGCAGCGACTACTTGTTCTTGGAATTTCCCAACAGACCAAGGGAAACCACTACCTGAAACTAAACCTTATCACTTCAACATCATCGATACGCCGGGACACGTTGACTTCACAGTAGAAGTAAACAGATCTTTGAGAGTATTGGATGGATTGGTATTCTTATTCTCTGCAGTAGATGGAGTAGAGCCTCAGTCTGAAACAAACTGGAGACTTGCTGACAACTATAAAGTTGCAAGAATGGGATTCGTAAACAAAATGGACAGACAAGGTGCTGACTTCCTTAACGTGGTAAACCAGGTTAAGACAATGTTAGGATCAAATGCAGTTCCAATCGTTTTACCAATCGGTGCTGAAGAAGATTTCAAAGGTGTAGTTGATTTAATTAAAAACAGAGCGATCATCTGGGATGAAGCAGGACAAGGAGCAACTTTTGAAGTAGTGCCAATTCCTGAAGACATGAAGGATGAAGTTTTAGAATACAGAGAAAAATTAGTAGAAGCTGTTGCTGACTACGATGAGACTTTGATGGAGAAATTCTTCGAAGATCCGGATTCTATCTCTGAAGAAGAAATCAACGCGGCGCTTAGAAAAGCTACTATTGATTTATCTATTATCCCAATGACTTGTGGTTCTTCATTCAAGAATAAAGGAGTACAGTTTATGTTGGATGCAGTATGTAAATATTTGCCTTCACCATTGGATAAAGATGATATCAAAGGTACTGACCCTAGAACTGACGCTGAAATTACAAGAAAACCAGACGTAAACGAGCCTTTCGCGGCTTTAGCATTTAAGATTGCTACCGATCCTTTCGTAGGAAGATTGGCATTCTTCAGAGCATACTCTGGAAGATTAGATGCAGGTTCTTATATCTTGAACACTCGTTCAGGAGATAAAGAAAGAATCTCTAGAATCTATCAAATGCACGCTAACAAGCAGAATCCTGTAGAATATATTGAAGCAGGAGATATTGGTGCAGCGGTAGGATTCAAATCTATCAAAACTGGTGATACAATGTGTGACGAGAAAAACCCAATCGTTCTTGAATCGATGGTTTTCCCTGATCCGGTAATTGGTATCGCTGTTGAGCCTAAAACTAAAGCTGACCAAGATAAAATGGGTAATGCATTAGCTAAATTGGCTGAAGAAGATCCAACGTTTACGGTTAGAACTGACGAGGCTTCTGGACAAACGATTATCTCTGGTATGGGTGAGCTTCACTTAGATATCATTGTTGACCGTATGAGAAGAGAATTCAAAGTAGAAGTAAACCAAGGTCAGCCTCAGGTAGAATACAAAGAAAATCTTACAAAAGTTGCTCAGCACAGAGAAGTTTACAAAAAACAATCTGGTGGTAAAGGTAAATTTGCTGATATCGTATTTGAACTAGGACCTGCTGAGGAAGGTAAAGTTGGTTTAGAATTCGTTAATGAGATCAAAGGTGGTAACGTTCCTAGAGAATTTGTTCCTGCAATTGAAAAAGGCTTTAAAGCTGCAATGAAGAACGGTCCTTTGGCTGGTTTCGAAGTTGAAGGTATTAAAGTAGTTCTTAAAGACGGATCTTTCCACGCGGTGGATTCTGATGCACTTTCTTTTGAGATGGCTGCAAAATTAGGATTTAAAGAAGCGGGACGTGCTGCTAAGCCAGTAATTATGGAGCCTATTATGAAACTGGAGGTTGTAACTCCGGAAGAATATATGGGTAACATCATTGGTGACCTTAACAAGAGAAGAGGTACAATCAGTGGACAAGAAGAAAAGAACGGTGCCGTTGTGATCAAAGGTTCAGTTCCACTTTCTGAAATGTTTGGATATGTAACAACTCTAAGAACACTTTCATCAGGAAGAGCTACTTCTTCTATGGAATTAGAGAAATATCAAGCTACTCCTCAAAACGTTGCTGAAGATATTATCGCTAAAGCAAAAGGTTAATTTTTTAAATCAAAGAAATGTCACAAAGAATCAGAATAAAATTAAAATCTTACGATTACAACTTGGTAGACAAGTCTGCTGAGAAAATCGTAAAAACGGTAAAGGCTACTGGTGCTGTTGTAAACGGACCAATTCCATTACCTACAAATAAGAGAATCTTCACTGTATTGAGATCTCCACACGTTAACAAAAAAGCTAGAGAGCAGTTCCAATTATCAGCTCACAAGAGATTGATGGATATTTACTCTTCTTCTTCTAAAACTGTGGATGCTCTAATGAAATTAGAACTTCCTTCAGGTGTAGATGTTGAAATCAAAGTGTGATAAATACAATTTGTCATGATTATATAAATCCCTTTTCGAAAGAAGAGGGATTTTTTATTGATCTAATTGGAAAGCAATCTGTCGGTGCCGGAATATTATGTGTGAGCCTCGCAAAAGTTTCTTACCACATTGCAATGCCATCAGTACTTCTCGCAAAAGCATCTTATCGTGACACAAAGTCAGATGTAAGCTTCGCAAAAGCATCTTGCTACAATACAATGCTATATGTATGCCTCGCAAAACGATTTGTATGCTTACAAAAAGAGATGCATATATTGCAAAATAATCTTACCTCGCTGCAATGTCATCTTCCTGAAAAAAAAAATCATCTTCCTGAAAAGAAAGATGTGCTAAGTTTTGAAAAAGTATATTTGTAAAACATTGTTAAAGCTCAAAGTCTTAACAATATTGTGTGTTTTTGCAGCTATTGTGCTGTGAGATCGCTGCTTTTGCTAGAATGATTTTTGCCATGGTCTGAAATTTTTCTTACGATCCGATAGCGATTATACAATTCCTCGTCTTCTTCTTTGAGTGTATACTTCAGCATCAATTGATCAATTTTTTCTAATTCTGCTTCAATTTTTTTGAGATCTTCTTTTATAAATTGAGTAGCATTTTGGGTATTGTCTTTTGCCGTACCTGCATCAAAAGCTTTTGCATCGAAAAGACTGATCTTTGAAAGCAATGAATCTAAATTTTGTGTAGTCAAATATTGGGGGCTGAGAGCGTCTATATTGCTGTTAAGGGAATCAAGAGTGTGAGATGCTTTGGCTTTAAGCTCTACGCCCGTAAGCCTGAGCAGTTTGGATTTTGAAAGCTTGAACTGCTTGGTAAGTGCCGAATTCTTGTCTGAAAAAAATACAGATGCGGAGTTGGAATATACTGCCAGATGCTTTATGAGGTCTTCTCTGTTGTCGTCTTTGATCTTGGTATGGGCGGTGGTATCTGCGGACTGAATTTTCGCATGGTTCTGCAACTGTGAAACGAAGATGCTAAAGTTGCTGATGTGTCCCTGTAAAGGAATGTTTTGGGAAAAGCTGCTCTGTTCGTCTATGAAAAACTGGAGCACGGCTTCTGCCATTTTCTGCTTGTTTTGTTGTTTGTTGGTCATCGGTTTGTGTTTTTTAAGGTTGTGTTCTCTTGTTTTAGATTTTCTATTTCTTTTTTAAGAAGTAAAATATAATCCTGAAGATTTTCTATAATAGAATTTGGAATATTAAAATGTTGACTATAATAATTACCAGAATTATCATTAAAAGTAGAATTATCATTGTGAACTATTCCGGATAGTCCTTCTTCTTTTATCTCCTCAACAGGAACATTTAAAGCGTCTGCAAGCTTTTGCCACTCTTCATCATGTATCTGGTTTCTCCGCGTTCTTTTCGGGAGTAGTTGGAAGGGTCTGTAGATAGTATTTTTGCCATTTTTTCTTGAGAGATTCCTCTTTCTTTTCTTAGGGTTTTTAGCTTTTCCTGAATCATCATTTTATTATGTTTTATACAAATATGCAACAATATGTGCATATTTTGCAAAAAAATTGCATGGTAATCGCATATTTTTTTGACTTCTATGTTTAAATTATTTTTTAGCTTTAAAATATTAAAGTAACAAAAATCTTTGGCTATTTATTTTTTTGTATGTGTACAGTACAAATGTAAATATAAAAATGCTGATCAGCGCTCCCTATGTCAGGGATTATATGGCAAACAAAATTTACTAAATTTAAAAATTTTACAACATGAAAAAATTAACAGGAATGAAGAGTAGTGTCTCTTCTTTAGAAAACAAAAAATTGAAAGATTTAAAGTCTATTACCGGGGGTAATAAAGCAATACCAAGCAATTTTACAAATGAAAATGGAAGTAGAGATACAGATTATTATGACGATAATGGAAACTATTTAAGTAGAGGTTGGTGCTGTAATGGTTAAGAGAAGAGGGCTTTGTCCCTCTTTATTTTTTGAAAATAAAATTTTTAATATGGATAAAAAAAATATTTTTACTCTTTTTTCATTGATTAGCTTAGCTCTTTTTTTGGCAATTTCCTGCAAGAGTAAAGAAACTAATTATATAGCCTATTATAATAAAGTAAATGAAATTGACAGCATTTATCGTATAGCAAATGAGCCACAAAAAGCTGTAAAAAAATACAGGAAATTATTTAGAGAATATGAGCCTAAGAATCAAGAGCGTATTGAAGAATATGAGACTTATATCAAGCTTGCTGAGCAGTATAATATGAACTTTGGTGGAAAAGAAAGCTTATATAAGCTCATTCCTTTAATTGCACCTTATGGTAATAGTTATAAAGAAAACTTGCCTCTTTTTAAAAAATATGGTATTGACAGCATAGAAGCAGAACAAAAGATCGCGGAGTGGAAAAATAGTTTGAATAGAAAATTAATAGATTCTTTTACAGTGGCCATGATTAGAGATCAAGAGGAAAGACCTTCGAATATTTCAATCACCCAAAAAAATGTAGAAAAAAATGCAAAACTTTTGCTATGGACATTTGAAAAATATGGTTTTCCTTCTTTACAAAAATAGGTAATAGAGGTAATAATAATACGTTTTTACCTATGCATACATTTATCACTCATATGAATGAATCTAAAGAATATCCAGAAATAAAAATAAAATTATTAGAATATGTAAAATCTGGAGATTGTCCTCCTATCAGTTATGCAATGATGATTGATAATTACAACTTTATTCATAAGAAGAATACTGTTTATGGATTCGATTTTAGTGATTCAAAAGATACTATTTTAATCAATACAAACCGCAAAGCCATTGGATTGCCAGGACTGAAGCATTATGCAAGGATCAGAAAAGATTTTTTTAAGAAAGAATGATACTTATTATATCCAATAAAAAAGATCAGACTACGATTGAAGTAATAAAGTGGCTTTCCCTAATGGATAAGCAGTTTATCAGGGTACATGAAGATGAAGCTTTTGAAATTAAGACAAAACGTAAAAGAATTTTCATTGAAAGCCAAAGAAACCGATTCTTCGTAGACGAGATTAGCAGCGTTTGGTACAGAAGAGGTGGTATCAGATTTAAGCATTACCAATATGAAAACGATTCTGTTAACGATCATATGAATGAAACACAACACTGGCTTCAGGATTATGTTTTAAAAACATTAGAATCAAAAAAGCATATCAATAAACAAAGTAACAGCCAAATCAATAAGCTTTTAGTCTTAGAAACAGCGATAAAAACAGGCTTGGATGTTCCTGAATATTTTTTGGCAGAAAATACTGATCAGATAATTTTAAATAAGACTATTGTAAAACCTATTGCAGGAAATCCAATACTGGAATCTTTTGAAAAAGATTTTACAGGTGTTATGTACACATCAATAGTAAAAAAGCAAGAGAAGCATAATTTTTTCATTTCGTTTTTTCAGGAAAAGATTGAAAGATTTTGAAATCCGAAGTTTTTACCTGAACGGAAAAATATATTCTATGGCAATTTTTTCGCAAAATGACGAGCAGACTAAAGTAGATTTCAGAAAGTATAATCAGGAAAACCCTAATAGAAATGTACGATACCAACTTCCCAAAGAGATTGAAGAAAAAGCACATGCGCTAATGCTATGTTTAGATCTTAATTGTGGGTCATTAGATTTTATAAAAAATGGAAATAAATATTATTTTCTTGAAGTTAATCCGATAGGACAGTTTGGAAATGTGTCGGCAGATTGTAATTATAATTTAGAAAAAGAAATAGCGGATTATCTGTAAACATTATTGATTTTTTAAAACTAAAATAATTCATGAAAAATAATTTTGAAGAGAAGCATAAACTTCCTCTCACATTCGAATCTATTGAGATTGTTAAAAATAAAAGCAGGAGGAAAACGACTGTAAATGTAGTATTTTATACAAAGTGCGAAAAATATCAAACAGATTTTTATGCAATTGAAAAACCATTTAAAAATCTTGTAAGAATGCTATGAGATATTTTAATTTGTTCAGCAATATTCTTTTGACAAAAGGTGCAAGCAGAGTTCTAATTTCAGATCTTCAAAGGAATGTATCAGAGCTTTACCCTTTAGAATTGTATAATCTTATCGAAGAGTTGAAAATCCAATCTCTTGAAAACATCATCAAAAATTATGATAATGAATCTAAGGAAATCTTTCATGAGTATCTGAATTTTTTGTTGAAAAAAGAATATGGCTTTATTACACAAGACGACTGGGAAAAAACTTTCAACTCCTTGCGTATGAATACCATGATTATAATATTCTTTCAAATATCTTCGTAGAACTAAAAGATATAGCCGTTTTAAATAAAATAAGAGAGTCTATAGAAAATATGGAGATAAAGCATTTGGTTATTTATTCTAAAAAATATCTTTCTCTTGATGAGTTTTTAGAAATTGATGATAAATTCAAAAATTCTCCATTAGAAGGGATTGAAATTTTGTCGCCGTTTCACCGTGTTATTGATGAGAGTTTCGCTCAAAACCTTAATAATAATACGTCAAGAATATATAATTTAGTTTTTTACGCTTGTGAGCAAATTCCTTTTGAGATAAAAGATGAATATAGATTTACTATGCATTTTTCTGGGCAGGAATTAAAAATATCCTCTTGTGGAAAAGTAAACATTGATTATTTCAATACTAATCTTCCAAAAGTTCTAGAAGCAATCAATCACAACTCTTGTCTTCACAAAAAAATATCTATTGATGTAGATGGAAATATCAAAAACTGTCCGGCAATGTCACAAAGCTTCGGCAATATAAAAGATACAACTTTAGAACAAGCCTTAAATCACAAAGACTTTAAAAAATATTGGAATCTCACCAAAGACGAAGTAGAAACCTGTAAAGACTGCGAATTTCGTTATATCTGCACAGATTGCAGAGCTTACACAGAAAGAACCCATAAAAATGAAGCAGGCTTGGACACTTCTAAACCTTTAAAATGCGGTTACAATCCGTATACAACAAAGTGGGAAGAATGGAGCACAAATCCGTTAAAACAAAAAACGATTGAATATTACGGGATGCAGGAGGAGCTTAAACACTAATATACTTCTAAACTTGATTATACAGACTCAACTTGGAATGTAAAAGTAATCCTAATATTTTTGAACTTTATACAGCAAAATTATATAAGCAGCTTATTTATTTAATTTAAAAAATCATTATGCAAGCGAAATTAAATAATGTAATAATAATTTTTATTTTCTGTTTTTTCGGGTGTAAAAAAACAGAAAGTTATACACAAGTAAAAGAAACGTTAGAAAAAGTATTAGATGACGATCAAAAATTTAGACAATCAAACCATGATAATCCAAGACAAGACTCTTTGGACAATAAAAACATTGAGATTGTAACAAAAATTATTGATAGTCTAGGCTGGCTGGGGAAAGATAAAATTGGGGAAAAAGCAAACACAGCTTTGTTTGCTGTTATCCAGCACGCCGATAAGCTTTCAACAATGGAAAAATATTTGCCTATTATGAAAGAAGCTGCTAAAAAAGGAAATGTTGATAAAGGGCAGTTGGCTTATCTCATTGATAGGGTTGAACTACTGAATAATAGGGAGCAAATATATGGGACGCAATATTCAACAAAAGAAAACGGAAAGGTTTTTATAGAAAAGCTTATTGATTCTTCAAATGTAAATTATAGGAGAAAATCTATGGGTTTGGGCTCTATTGAAAATTATATTAAAGAAAATGATTCATTAAACTCAATAAATAAATAGAAGAAATTTATAGAAAATGATAGTTATTTACGCAGAAAATAATGATATTACTGCAAATATAGTAATGGATTTTTGACCATTAATTTTAATGGCTCTACATGGGAAAAAGTAAATGCATGCCGGTTTGATCCCTACACAAATGAATGGAAGACTGAATGAAAAGATTATGACCCACTTTATCAATAAGTTATACTAAATTATTTCTTTTTTAGTATATTCATTTTATGAAAAAACTGCTATTCTTTTGGAGCGAGCTAAAATCAACGTTTTGGTTTATTCCTGTGATTATTATTATTGGTGCGATACTTTTTGCAATACTTAATTTAAGTATTGACGGGAATTTGGCGCTTAAAAATGAAGGACTCGAAAAATTCTTTTTTATCGGAAGTTCAGACTCTGCCAGAAGTGTACTTTCTACAATATCCGGAGCGATGATAGGCGTTGCAGGAACTGTTTTTTCTGTAACTTTGGTTGCATTAACGTTGGCTTCCTCACAATTCGGGCCTCGATTGATTAAAAATTTTATGTATGTGCGCTTAAACCAAGTGGTTTTGGGAACGTATATTTCAACATACATTTATTGCCTTATCGTTTTAAATACAATAAAAGATACTGAAGATTATAAATTTATTCCTTCTTTGTCAATTTTGTTCGCTATTCTTTTTGCGGTAATGAACATTGTGCTGCTTATCATATTTATTCATCGGATTGCAATAAGTATTCAGGCAGATCATGTCATTTCAGAAATTTCTGCTTCTATTGGAAAAGAGATCAAAAAGCTATTTCCTGAAACTTTAGATCAGGAATCAGAATCTATTATCGATCCAGATATAGAGAAAGAAATAGCAGTTTATCAAAATAAAACATCAATTTCTGCCACAAAATATGGTTATGTAAAATATATAGATATTGATGGTTTACTAAGATTGGCAACTGAAAGTAAAAGTCTGCTAAAGCTAAATTACAGACCCGGAAGTTATATTGTAAAAGGAATTGATTTAGCGACTTTATATTATAATGATATTGAAGATAATATTGTTGATGAAATGCAGAACCAATTTATAGTGGGAAGTTCCAGAACGTCAAATCAGCATATCGAGCTGTCTATTCATCAGATGGTAGAAATTGCGGTAAGAGCATTGTCTCCCGGAGTGAATGATCCTTATACTGCCATTTCCTGCATAGATAATCTTACTTCTACGCTCTGTTATCTGGCAACAAAAAAGTTTCCGCCAAATTATCGTTTTGATGACGAACATACTCTGCGTCTGATTACCAATTCATACGATTTCGAACTCCTTACCGATATTGCATTCAACCAGATCAGATTATATTCTTCAGGAAATACGGCTGTTATCATCAAATTAATGGATGCGTTGGTACTTATGTACAAAATGGTAAAAACCCACGCATATAAAGATGTCGTAAAGAAGCACGCCAGAAAAGTATTGAATGTAGGTGAAAACTGCATAAATGATAAAGAAGATTTAGAAATTTTAAAATCAAAATCTAAAGAAATTTTATGATTGTTTATACAGCTTGATGAAATTTGCCTTCCTAATAATTAAGTATAAATTGAAATCTGCTTCTTCGGCGGAGTTTTTGCTGATTTTATCGAAAAAGAAGATGGCAAAGTTAAAAAAAGGCTTTTTTGAAAGGTTTTCAAACTGGGCAACAAAATTTACCGGCAGCTCTTTTGCTTTTATAGGTGCTGTTGCAATTGTAATAATCTGGGCTGGTTCCGGCCCTTTTTTCAAATATTCGGAAACCTGGCAATTGGTGATCAATACAGGAACTACAATTATTACTTTTTTAATGGTTTTTTTGATTCAGAAAGCACAGAATAAAGATTCAAAAGCCATTCAGATAAAATTGAATGAACTAATCGCAGCCCACGAAAAAGCAAGTAACAGAATTGTAGATATCGAAGATCTTACAGAAAAAGAACTGGATCATCTGCATTTTTATTATGAAAAGCTGGCTGATTTCGCCGAAGAAGATATTGATATCCATTCATCGCATTCTATAGATGCAGCACAACGTAATCAAGATTATAAATTCGCATCTTTTAAAAGAAAATACGACGAATGGCTGCAAAAACAACAAAAAAAGGAATCAAATTGATTCCTTTCTTATTTAAATTATTTGACGATTAAACTTATTGAAGTTACATTCGAATTTTCTTAAATCTTTTCAAGTATTATTTCTTAATAAATTTCTTTGTCAAGATTTCTTTTCCATTAGCGTCTGCATACACAATTAGATATGTTCCGGATACTAAATCCTGAACAGGAATTGTAATCCGATTGTTGTTCAAGCTTAATTGTTTTTTCAGTTGTCCTGATAATGAATAAATAGAAATTTTCGAATCTTTTGTTATAATTGTATTCATCACTTCAACAGTCATCAGCGTACTTACAGGATTAGGGTAAAGAAGCATTTCCGGGTTTTTCTCAACATTCATTCGACTATTGTCTGGCTGAATATTTTTATTCACCAATTCAGAACAATTTCTGAATACATTTATGGTGCTTTCGGAGCTATTTCCCGACTGATCCGTAGCTGTAATTGTTACCAAAGTTTTATCACTTTGCATTGGAGTTCCGCTTTGCGGACTTTGAGTTAATACAACTTCGCATTGATCTTCAGTCACAATATTACTTCCCAATAAATCAGGGACAACTTCGCTACAATTGATATCAACACCTTTTTGGTCACATTCGGCTTTGTTTGCTTTTGCCCAAATTGTAAATCGTGTTGTATCGGAAATTTCTCCGGCGTTATTGCTTTCTCTTTGATAATTGACATTCGGTACCCAATGGAAGCCATTCACATTTCCGCACATATGAATGATACTTGTATGAAGCTCGCTCAAAGGAGAGTTACATGTAATAGAGCTGAAATAATTGCTGCCTGTTCCCAACAGAGATTTTGCAATACTTAAGTCAGAAGTGCTTGCAACAAGCGTTTTGTTTGCTCTTAATCGGGATAACAATGTTGTATTGTTGGATACTACATTTATTTTTCCTGATGAAGATTTTATTCTGATTTGCACTGCATCTGTAAGTGTTGCCAGAACATTCGGTGACAAAACTCCTCTCGTGTCAGCAGAAAAATTCTGTAATTTTGGAAGGTTTCCAATTCCGTTCCCGTAATCCTGCGCTACAAGAATTTCTCCGACATTGTTTACAATTGAGCTGAAAAGCTGACCGTTTATGTTTAAAAAATAAACTCCTTCTTTTGTTATTTCTGCTGCTTGTTTTAAGTTTACAAACGGATCATTTGCGGTGCCTTTTGGACGAAGACTTGGGTCACAGGTAAGAATAAGACCCTCGCTCACAGATTTTATAACAGGAGCCTGATCATCAGTTTTTATATTAACACTTTTTTGAGAACTGTTTCCTTCCTGATCGGTAACAGTGATTATCACCTGTCCTGTTCCTGAAAAGTTAGTTCCAGCCGTTGGAGATTGAGTGATTATCAATTGGTTTTTACTTGTACAGTTATCTTGAGCAATAACATTATTTCCGGTTAAATCTGGGATTATCCCGTTGCATAACAAAACAGCTTCTCCATTAAAACAATCTGTATTGCTAATGTTCGGTTTCACCCACATCGTAAAGCTTGTAGTATCGGATACTTCTCCAAGACTAGCTAATTCCCGTTGATAATTATCTTGAGGAAACCACAGATAAGTATTTATATTTCCACACATATGAATAATCTTGGCATTGAGAGATACAATAGTAGAAGGACATGTAGCTGCAGCAAAGTTGGCAGATCCTACCCCTGTGAATGATGATAGAAGACTGTTATCACCTGATCCTGCTAACAATGTTTGGTTTGATTTTAATCTGGATAATATAGTTGCATTAGTTGAAATCACATCTACTTTCCCTGAAGAAGATTTGAGTCTCACTTGTGAAACATCTGCAAGTGTAGCCAAAACCTCAGGAGGGAAAATTCCTCTGGTGCCAGCCGAAATATTAGATAATTGCGGAATATTTCCTGTGCCATTTCCATAATCCTGTGCAACAAGGATTTCTCCATTGCTGTTGACTATTGAACTGAAAGCTGTACCATTTAGATTAAAATAATAAACGCCTTCTGAAGTTACTCTTCTTGCCTGTTTCAAGCTTATAAAAGGATCATTTGCAGTGCCTCTAGGTTCAAGGCTTGGGTCACAAACGAGCGCTAAACCATTGATTACAGAATCAATTACAGGAGCCTGATTGTCTTTTATTACGGTAAAACTTACGTTGGTGCTGTTCCCGCTTGGGTCAGAAATGGTAATTACAACTTCTGTAGGATTTGTAAAGCTGGTTCCTGCAGCCGGAGTTTGTGTGATTGTAAGCTGATCTTTACTTGCACAATTATCTCCAACGATAAGATTGTCTCCGGTAAAATCCGGGATTATATTATCACATAATAAAACAGTCGTTTTATGAAGACAGTCACCGGATTTTGGTTTAGCTTTTACCCACAAATTAAAACTTGTAGTAGCAGAAACCTGTCCTGCAGCATAGTTTTCACGAACTAGATTTTGACTAGGTATCCATGTAAATCCGTTGGTATCTCCACACATATGAACTAACTTTTCAGCTAATGTGTATTTTGTTGTATTGTAACATGTAATTTTATTGAAAGATGTTCCAGGATGTCCTAAAGTGAAACTTAAAAGTATCCCAAGATCTTCTATGCTTGAAACTAACGCTCTGTTTTCTGTAATTCTCTTCAATGCATTAGAATCATTTGAACTGATAAGATCCACATTTCCTGTAGATGTATTCAATCTAATTTGATTGGCTTGAGTTAATGAAGCCAAAATATTTGGATTGAGTATTCCTCTTTGAGAGTTATTTAATGCAGATGTTGCAGGTAAAGTCCCGATGCCGTTTCCAAAATCAACGGCAACAAGTATGTCTCCATCGGTATTAACAAAAGAACTGAAGGTCTGTCCATTTATATTAAAATGATAAACTCCTGCATTCTGCACATAAGCCGTTTGATTTAAGTGGATGAACGGTTTTGCGACGCTTCCATCCGGATGTCCGTTGTCATCACAAACCGCTTGTAATCCGTTGGTGAAACTTTCAATTACAGGTGCAATAGAATCATTTTCACAAGGGCAAATATTTTCACAAGAGCCACCACAATCAATTCCTGCTTCATTTCCGTTTTTAATTCCATCATAGCATGATTGCGAACAGCTGGAAAGGCAGGCAGCATTTGCAACTCTGCTTCTGATAAGGTTACCCGGCTGAGGACCGAAGCCATTGGCAAAGTTTATTCCCACATTCTGAGTATGGCAATAACTCATAATAGTGCCTCCTGCTGCTGGGATACCTGGTTTAATACAATTTCCTTCCACACTTTTACAGCCATCAATAGCAGTATTATTACCATTCCAAACACAAGCATGAGTGTGGCGAGATCCTAATAGATGTCCCATTTCATGCGTAATTACCATTACCGACCATGAATAATTGGGGACCCCTTTAAAGGATGAATCGATTTTGCTAAAGCATTTGCTATTATCAGGATTGCTGTTACAAAGACCGTTAAAAGCTTCAGAGGCATATCCTCCACTTGCTCTGTATGAAACCAAATGTGCCAAATGTGCATTAAAATGACCGGTATGGCTTTGGTAGCTTTGCAACATTTCAAAAGCGTCGTTGGTTGTATTGCTTGCATTGTAAGTATAAGACGAAGCGGTTGTCCAAACATGAACTTCCTTTAATGACATTGTAATTCCTTCGTTTTCGTAAAGAATAAATGACTGATTAAACAAAGCCGCAATATAATCGACAGAACCTTTTAAGCCTTTATCCAAATAAATATCATGGTCAACTTCAACCCGTAAATCAATGCATCGGGTTGCAGATCTGCTATGCGAAACTGTCTCTTTTGCTGCTTCAGGAAATGACTCCAAAGAATCATTGCTTGTTGAGCCACATTCAAATTCAAAGTTTGTTTCAAGATCACTTTCTTCATACACCATATGTAAAAGCTGCTCATCACCATATTTTCCTACAACATAGCTTTCGCCATTGGCTGTTACTTGGCCAATAACATTATCATCAAAAAAGCTGAAGGCAACAATAGAATTCTGATCACCTTCTACAATTCCTTTATAATGGACGGCTTTCTGATAAGCAAGCTTTTTGCCGGAAGCCCCATCTATAACCTGAAAATTGTCTTTAGCTATTTTGTTTTCTATTAACGTTACTTCAATATTTTCGCTGTCATTAATTGGAACTTGCATTGTAAATGCTGATGGACGTTTTTTAATAACTTCGCCTAGGCCTGTTTTATTTATTCCTACAAAATGATTTTTTCGCAGTTCTTTAGGCTTCGCTTTTTTTGATTTATCTGTTTTGAGCTTTTCAAAAATATTAATAGGAACAGTTTTCCCTCTGCTTTTTAAAGTCTGATTCTGAACTTTTTGATAAAGAATGCTTTGTCCGTTCAGCATATTTGCAATAAATAGAATTATTACAAAAAGAAATAATTTTTTAAAATTCATAGATTTGGCGTTTTTGTGTATTAATATTTTAGTTACATGACGGTAATATTTGAGTTTTTAAATGTTGTTTAGTTTAATATGTTCAAAAAAATCACAAAATATTGAGTTTATATTGTATTTTATTTTATGTATTTTTGAATATGGCAACTAATATACTATTTTTTATGTTCTGAAAAATAAAAAATAAAAATTATTATAAGAATAAGTTGAGAAACAAGAAAATACTATATTAAAAAGTTTAATATATTGTCGATATATAAAGTATTTATATCGTTTTTAAAGAATTTGTGTAACGGAGTTCTTGAGAATGAAAACTAGCTTATAAAAAATATTTCGAGTAATATTTGTCCCCTTTTTGAAAAGGAACTGAATAAATTACACTTAAAACAGTTTGATTTAATTCTAATAATTGTTCAGAATGAAACAAAAAAAGGAATCTAAATGATTCCTTTTTATTAACTATTTCTTCATAAAATAAACAAAATACGAACAGCTTCCCAATAAATCCTTTGCTGTTTCTGTATCCGAATATTGTGTTTTCAGTAAAGCAAAATAGGTTCTGTATTTTTGATTTTTAATGTCGTTCAGTTGTTTTTGATGAGCATCATTTTTCTCAGACCATTTTGGATCGGAATAATCTGTGTTTGCCTGATTTTTGGCTTCGTATTGATAATATTTGCCTTGTTCGGCGCTTGCCATTTGGAAAAGAACTCTTGCTTTATGCTCTTTGTTGGTAGAAATGTTGAGCGCTTTTTTATAATAATTTAATGCTAAATCAAAATTGTCCGGCTCAATGTAAGTTGTATAAGTGAAATTCTTGTAATAATATTGATAAGGTGTTTTTTTATCTGTACTCCAAAAATCATATTTTCCGCCGTTGCTGTTGTCAACATCCATCACAAACAATTCTCTGTAATATCCTAAAATCGAAGTATTATAAAGTAAATTACCAATAAGCTGATTCGCCAGACCCGCTTTTTGATCTTTACCGTTTCCTGTTTTTTTAAGCTGAATTAATGCATCCGCCAATTCAAGTTTGTCCATTTTTGGTTTGATGAACGGAAAAGCAGAATAATCTTCAGCTTTCATGCTTTTCGAATCTGCACTTTGAAAGCTTTCCCAAACATTATGACCAAAAACAAAGCTCGAAACATTTTTGAAACCATCATAATTTTCACCATTATAAACCAGTTTTTCGTATTCACCTGTTTTAGGATTGTAGGTTTCATAATTGTCTCTTGGAATTCCGGAGAAATTTTGAGCTTTTTGATAATAAGATTTAGCTTTATCAAAATCTGCAAGTCTCATGGCGCGATCACCATAAATTAAGTTGAAAAAAGCGTCAATATTTCCAACTTCATCCATATTTTTTGCGATGATCTGCTGTTCAAACTTTGTTTTGTCCGGCTTTCTGTAAAAATCTTCAACACTTTTCACCAATGCCGAATTCGGGTTGTACTGAAGATCCGACAATTTATTATTCATAAGGAAAGACTTTCCGTCTTCACCCTGCAAAAAATAACGGTTTGCCAAAACATCTTTTAGGAAAGAAGCCGTTGAAGGCACGGAACCATAATAATCATAACCGACCTCTTGCGTGCTGTCTTGCTCAATCTTTTTCTCAACAAAATATTCTGCATAATCTTTCATTAAATGATCTTCGTATTCCGCTGTGATTTTAGGTTGCGAAACGATGTCATTCAAAACTTTCATTCTCTTGATTTCTTCAAGATATTCAGGATTTTCGGTTTTAATATCTTCTAAAATTTCTGTGCTTGCTTTGTAATCTTTTTTCAGAAATTTAAGATAAGCGTCTGCAATTTGCCAATATTCATCTGTCGATTTTTCTTTGGTTTTATTTGTAAATTTTTCAAGTTCATCAAGGAAATCTTTCTGCTTTTCATCTTCAGACCAATAATAACTTTGGTTTTTTGTGTAAAACGGAATCCTGTTTGGGTTTTCCAGCAAATCATCATCGCTTTGGTCGGTTTTATTTCCGTCTTTAGCTTTATCAGATTTTGAACCGAAGAGATTCTTGAAAAACAAAACAATCTTTTGCCAAAAACTCAATTCTTTTGGTTTTGCTTCTTTTGTTTCTACAGTATTTGAAACAGATTTTTTTTGATCGGAATTATCTGTGTTTTTTGTTTCGTAATAATAAGTCGGAAGGTAACTTCTTTCCAGCTCGTTGATGCTTCTTGCGGCGAGAACTTTTAAGATTTCCGAGTTGGGATCAATGTCATACATTTTTTCCATGATCGGAATAGGATTAGTGAAATCTTCATATCCCAAAAGAAAATACGCCATATTTTTCTCGTCATTGGTTCCGGCTCTTTTCAGAATATTATTAAAAGATGCCGTGTCTGAAAGTTTCATGGAAACAAAAGCGCCTTCTTTTCGGCTTTTGCTGTTTTTAAAAACCTGAAAAAAATTCCAGTTGGCGTCGCTTCCCATTTGCAAACCTCGTTGTGCGCCGGCAAGCTGGTCAAGCGCCATGTAATAAGCAGCGCCCTTCAATGAAATCGGCTGAACATAAGTTTTGAAAGCCTGAAGTGCGGTGTCGTAATTTCTTGTATAATGATTGAAACGGACAAGCTGAAAACCGTAACGTTGCTTGATTTCCGGGTTTTTTGCGGCGTTGTATAAAGATTTTAATGCCGAAACTGTTTTATTATAATCTAAATTTGTTGCGTTTTTATCACTTTCATTTTCTCTGTAATAGAAAGAATCCGAACTTTCAACATAATTGATTTTCATGTAAGGTTCGAGATATTTAGCCTCAATTAAATAATCTATTCCTTCGCGGTATTTTTGATAAAATCCGGAACCGAGCTTTTTGAGCAGCTGGTTGTTTGGATTTCCTTTTTTCAGATCATTAAGTTCATTCAAAGAAATTTTATTGACTAGATAATCTGTTTCCGAATACGTCAATTGATTATTGAAGAATTTGTGCCACGATTCTATATTTTCATCAGGAATCTGCGATCTTTTAAAATCTGTATAAAACCTCGTCGAATAGCTGTGAAGAAAAGGCAAATAAGATTTATCTTTTACAATGCTCTGCGTAAAAAGGTTGAAGTAATCGTAATCGGGATCCGCCCACGCGCAGGCTTCCGATTTTGTATAAAAAAGCGATGCAACCGCCAATGAGAGAATGTACTTTTTCATATGATATTTTGGTGTTTTGAACTATTTGTCGGAATTAAGAAACGGATTGATTTAATACTGATCAAAATTTCGTCCTTCAACAAATTTACTATCTAATTGATAATATATAATGTTGTAAGTGTTAATTTTTTTGTCTAAAAACTGAACGACATTTTTCAGTTGTTCGTCTGAAATTTCTTCAATTTTTATTTTAAAGCCTTTATTTAAAAAATTACCGAAATAGAAACCGTCTTTCAGGATTTGAATTTCATAATCAGAGATTTTTGCGAAATTAGGATTTTCAAGATCTTTTTTTGATAAAGCATTAATGAGCTTATGTTTTCCTAAATGATTGGTCACAATTCCCCACGAATAAATTGGCAACGCAACTTCAATATTTTTAATCGGATAATCTTCAAGTTTGGATAAATAACTTTTCAGGATATTAATATCAAGAATCGAGTTTTTATCAGAATTTTCCAAAGGCGAAGAAGTCGAATAACACATGAGATATATTTTCGCAACCGGCGGAATTCCCGCAAGATTTTTATCTTTTACCTGATGAAGTCGAAGCGTGCAGGCAATTTCCTTTCCGGATATTTTTTTCAGCTCTTTTAAAAATGCAAAATAATCATCCCTTGTACCAGAAGTCCAATCGCAATCGATCTGAATTTCATTATTGGCTTTTAAATGATAATCGGCAATTTTTTTCTGAACTAAATTTTGAATGTTTTCGGCGAGAAACTGTATTTCTTCTTTTTTGATATTAATAAAAGCTCGGTTTGTGATGAAAACGGTTGGAACAATTTGCTTTTCCGGGTTAAAATCTTTATCTTTAGTGATCACCGCGACCGGCTGAAACTTTCCGTTGACTTTATCAACATCGAAAAACCTTGTATACAAAAAAGGCGAGCTTGCCTGTTGCAAAGTATTTTCCTCAATTTGATTTAAACGGAGATGTGTTTTCCAATAGTAAAAAGTATACGGATGTTTTTCTTTTTTGCTGCACGAAACAACAAGCAGGAAAACGAAAATAAGTTGCAGGAATTTCATTTTAATATAAAATACTTAGGTTCAGGTTATTGAAAATTTCAGTATTATTATTAAAAATAAAACCGATGCTGGGTAAGTTCTCTTTATCAAAAATAGAAATATTTTGACCAAAATCCTGACTGAATTTTCTCAGAATTTGCTAAACGTTTAAAAATCAAAATATTTTGTAATAAATATTTGTCATTTTGAAAATAATTCTTACATTTGCACACTCATTTTAGGGGCGTAGTATGCCTATATCAGAAGTAGAAATTGCTTTAGACCTCAGAAATGATTGAATACAAGGAAATTTTATAACATATTATATAAATAATGTCAGGTATTATTGGAAAAAAAATCGGGATGACTTCTCTGTTTGACGAAAACGGCAAAAATATGCCGTGTACCGTTATTCAGGCTGGTCCTTGCTCGGTTTTACAGGTCAGAACCATTGAAAAGGACGGATACAAATCTGTTCAGTTAGGTTTCGATGACAAGAGTGAAAAGAACGTTGGTAAAGCGTTAGCCGGCCATTTTAAAAAGGCTGGTTCTGCTCCTAAAGCTAAGTTGGTAGAATTCTACAGAGAATTCGTAGACGAAGTAAAAGTAGGAGAGGAAGTAAAAGTTGATTTATTCGCTGAAGGTGAATATGTTGACGTAACAGGAACTTCAAAAGGTAAAGGTTTCCAAGGTGTTGTTAAAAGACACGGATTTGGAGGTGTAATGCAAGCTACTCACGGTCAGCACAACAGATTAAGGGCTCCAGGTTCAATCGGTGCGGGATCAGATCCTTCTAGAGTATTCAAGGGGATGAGAATGGCAGGTAGAATGGGAGGTAAGCAGGTGACTGTACAAAACCTTCAAGTATTAAAAGTGGATCAAGAACAAAATCTTTTAGTAGTAAAAGGTGCTGTTCCGGGAGCTAAAAATTCTTATGTAATTATCAGAAAATGGAACTAGTAGTATTAAATACATCAGGAAAAGAAACCGGAAAAAAAGTAACTCTAGACGAATCTGTATTCGGAATTGAGCCAAATAAGCACGCGGTTTACTTAGAAGTAAAACAATATCTTGCTGCTCAGCGTCAAGGTACTCATAAATCAAAAGAAAGAAGCGAAATTACTGCTTCTACTAAAAAACTTAAGAAGCAAAAAGGATCTGGTTCTGCTAGATACGGTGATATTAAATCTCCTACATTTAGAGGTGGAGGTAGAGTATTCGGTCCTAAGCCAAGAGACTACAGATTCAAATTGAATAAAGCTCTTAAGAGATTAGCAAAAAAATCTGTTCTTTCTCAAAAAATGAAAGACAACAGCATTAGAATCGTGGAAGGTTTGAGCATTGCTGCTCCTAAAACTAAAGATTTCGTTACTATCTTAAATGCATTGGCATTGAACGATACAAAATCTTTATTCATTCTTCCTGATACTAACAAGAATGTGTATTTATCTTCAAGAAACTTACCTAAGACTAAGGTTATGAAATTCAACGAAATTTCTTCTTATGACTTAATCAATGCAGGTGAGATCGTTTTCTTAGAAGGTGCAGTTGAAAAATTCCAGGAAAATTTAAAGAAATAAATCATGTCACTAATTATTAAACCAGTTATTTCAGAAAAAGCAAACTATCTTACAGATTTAAGAGGTGCTTATTCTTTCTTAGTACAACCTAAGGCGAATAAAATCCAGATTAAAAATGCAATAGAGCAAGCTTATGGTGTAAAAGTAGCAGACGTTAGAACCATGATTTATGCTCCTAAAGTTTCTTCGAAATACACGAAAAAAGGTCTTCAAGTAGGAAAGACGAACAAATTGAAAAAGGCGATTATTACCCTTGCAGAAGGAGAAGTAATCGACATTTTTGCTGTAAATTAATTATTAATTATAAATAATAGTAATGTCTGTTAGAAAATTAAAACCTATCACCCCAGGACAGAGATTCAGAATTGTAAACAATTTTGAGGAAATTACTACCAACAAACCAGAGAAGTCTCTAACCGTTGGTATTAGTAAGTCAGGTGGACGTAACCAAACTGGTAAAATGACCATGCGTTACACCGGAGGTGGACACAAAAAGAAATACAGAATTATCGACTTCAAAAGAAACAAGCATGATGTTGAAGCAACGGTAAAAACTGTAGAATATGATCCAAACAGAACTGCTTTCATCGCTTTAGTGGAGTACGCAGACGGAGAGAAGAGATATATCATCGCTCCAAACGGGATCAAAGTTGACCAAAAAATCATTTCAGGAGAAAGCGTAGAGCCTAATGTAGGTAACGCAATGAAATTGAAAAGTATTCCTTTGGGAACTGTAATTTCTTGTATCGAAATGAAGCCTGGTCAAGGTGCAATCTTAGCAAGAAGTGCTGGTTCATCAGCTCAATTGACTTCAAGAGATGGAAAATATGCAATCATCAAATTGCCTTCAGGAGAATCTAGAATGATCCTTACTGAATGTTATGCAATGATTGGATCTGTTTCAAACTCAGATCATCAGTTAACTGTATCAGGTAAGGCTGGTAGAAGCAGATGGTTAGGTAGAAGACCTAGAACTAGACCGGTAGTAATGAACCCTGTAGATCACCCAATGGGAGGTGGTGAAGGTCGTTCATCTGGAGGTCACCCAAGATCTAGAAACGGTATGCCGGCTAAAGGTTACAAAACCAGAAAGAAAAACAAAGCGTCTAACCGTCATATCATATCTAAAAGAAAATAATTATGGCAAGATCACTTAAGAAAGGACCGTTCATCGCATATACTTTAGATAAGAAGGTTCAGGCAAATGTAGAGTCTGGTAAGAAGACAGTTATTAAAACTTGGTCTAGAGCGTCTATGATCTCTCCGGACTTCGTAGGACAAACTATTGCAGTACACAACGGGAAATCTTTTATCCCTGTTTATGTTACTGAAAACATGGTAGGTCACAAGTTAGGCGAATTTTCTCCAACAAGATCTTTCAGAGGTCATGGTGGTAATAAAAACAAAGGAAGTAGATAATCATGGGATCAAGAAAAAGAGAAAGTGCATTAGCACGTAAATTAACAAATCAAGATGTAGTAAAAGCATTACACAATGATTGCCCGACATCTCCTAGAAAGATGAGATTGGTTGCTGATATTATCAGAGGGGTAGAAGTTGACAAAGCTTTAAGCATCCTAAAATATTCAAAGAAAGGTGCTTCTGAGAAATTAGAAAAAGTATTACTTTCTGCGATGGCCAACTGGCAAACGAAGAACGAAGGTGCCGATATTGAAGAAGCAAACCTTATCGTTAAAGAAATTTTTGTAGACAGTGCAAGACAATTGAAGAGACTAAGACCAGCTCCACAAGGTAGAGGGTATAGAATCAGAAAAAGATCAAACCACATTACACTAATCTTAGGTACAAAAGAAAATTAATCAAGGTATGGGACAGAAGACAAATCCAATTGGTAACAGACTAGGTATCATCAGAGGATGGGATTCTAACTGGTTTGGTGGTAAAGATTATGGAGACAGAATCGCTGAAGACTACAAAATCAGAAGATACCTTGAAGCAAGATTATCTAAAGGTGGTATTTCAAAAATTTATATTGAAAGAACTTTAAAGTTAGTTACAGTTACAATCACTACTGCTAGACCGGGACTTATCATCGGTAAAGGAGGTCAGGAAGTTGACAAGTTAAAAGAAGAATTGAAGAAACTTACAGGTAAGGATATTCAAATCAATATTTTCGAAATCAAAAGACCTGAGCTTGATGCAGTATTAGTTGCAGACAGTATCGCTAAGCAAATCGAAAACAGAATCTCTTACAGAAGAGCTGTAAAGATGGCTATCGCAAGCACAATGAGAATGGGTGCTGAAGGTATCAAAGTTCAAATCTCTGGTAGATTGAACGGTGCTGAAATGGCAAGAAGCGAATCTTTCAAAGACGGAAGAATCCCATTGTCTACTTTCAGAGCAGATATCGATTATCACATTGCCGAATCTAATACTACTTATGGTAAATTAGGAGTAAAAGTTTGGATCATGAAAGGTGAAGTTTACGGTAGAAGAGATCTTTCTCCACTAGTAGGACAACAGAAGAAAGGAGGTCCTTCAGGTGGCGGAAACAGAGGAGGCGGAGACAGAGATAACAGAAGACCTTCAAGAGATAAAAAGAATAATTAATAAAATTTTAGAGGATAGTTTTTAAATGACCGTTACTTTTTTAAAATCTAAATTCTAAAATCTAAAATTTAAGAAATTATGTTACAACCAAAAAGAACCAAATTCCGTAGAGTTCACAAGATGAAGATGAAGGGGATTGCCCAAAGAGGTAATCAACTCGCTTACGGAACTTTCGGAATCAAAGCGATAGAAGGTGCTTGGATCACTGCAAGACAAATCGAAGCTGCTCGTATCGCTGCGACAAGATATATGAAAAGAGAAGGTCAACTATGGATCAAAATCTTCCCGGATAAGCCGATTACCAAAAAACCAGCCGAAGTAAGGATGGGTAAAGGTAAAGGTGCTGTGGAATATTGGGTAGCGGTAGTAAAACCAGGTAAAATTATGTTCGAAGTTGGAGGTGTACCTTACGATATCGCTAAGGAAGCTTTAAGACTTGCTGCACAAAAATTACCGGTAGTTACCAAATTTGTAGTTGCTAACGATTTTGTTAAACCTCTTTAATCTCTGAATACAATGAAAAAAGCTGAAATTAAAAATCTAAGCGCTGAAGATATTCAAGCAAAATTGACTGAAGCTCAAGCTGAATTTACAAAAATGAAATTGGCTCACAAAATCAGTCCGCTTGAAAATCCTATTCAAATCAGAGATTTGAGAAAGACAATCGCAAGACTAAACACTGAGTTAACTAACAAACAATAATCCTTTTTACAATGGATAGAAATTTAAGAAAAGAAAGAATCGGAGTGGTTTCCAGCAATAAAATGGAAAAAACTATTGTTGTTAGTGAAACTACAAGAGTGAAACACCCGATGTACGGTAAGTTCGTTTTGAAAACGAAAAAATATACCGCACACGACGAAAACAACGAATGCACAGAAGGAGACACAGTTCTTATCCAAGAAACTAGACCTATGAGCAAGAGTAAAAGATGGAGATTAGTAAGAATCATTGAAAAAGCTAAGTAATGTTACAAACAGAATCAAGATTAAAAGTTGCTGATAACACAGGTGCTAAAGAAGTACTAGTGATCAGAGTTCTGGGTGGTACCAGAAGAAGATATGCTTCAGTTGGTGATAAAATCGTAGTTACTATTAAGGATTCTACACCATCAGGAAACGCAAAAAAAGGTCAGGTATCTAAAGCGGTAGTAGTAAGAACTAAAAAAGCAGTAAGAAGAAAAGATGGCTCGTACATCAAATTTGAAGACAATGCTTGTGTATTGCTAAACGCTGGAGGAGAAATGAGAGGAACGCGTGTTTTCGGACCAGTTGCTCGTGAGTTGAGAGACAAAGAATATATGAAAATCATTTCATTAGCTCCTGAAGTACTTTAATTTTTAAAATTTTTAAAAGAAAATGTCAAAGTTAAAAATAAAAAGAGGAGATAACGTAATCGTAACTACCGGAAAGAAAACTCTTAAAGGTAAAACAGGTGAAGTTATTGAAGTGATCAAAAAAGAAGGAAAAGACCCTAGAGTTATCGTTGCAGGACTTAACATCGTTAAAAAACACGTTAAGCCTTCAGCTTCAAATCCTCAAGGAGGAATTACAGAAAAAGAAGCTTCTATTCATATCTCAAACGTAGCTCTAGTCGGTAAAGACGGAAAAGCTATCAAAGTAGGTTACAAAACTGAAGGAGATAAGAAGGTAAGAATCGACAGAAAAACGGGTGAAACTTTATAATTTTAAATAACAAATGGAATATATCGCAAGACCCAAAAAAGCATATAAAGAAACAATTGTTCCAGCAATGATGGAAGAATTTGGATATAAATCGGTAATGCAGGTACCAAGACTTGAGAAAATTATTTTATCTCAAGGTTTAGGTGATGCTACTGCTGATAAAAAAATCATCGATTATGCTGTTGAAGAACTTACAAATATTACCGGGCAAAAAGCCGTAGGTACTATTTCAAAAAAGGATGAAGCTGCTTTCAAATTAAGAAAAGGTATGCCTGTAGGCGCTAAGGTAACTCTTAGAGCTCACAAAATGTACGAATTCTTAGATAGATTGACTTCTTCTGCTTTGCCACGTATTAGAGATTTTTCTGGTATCAAAGCTGACGGTTTCGATGGTAGAGGTAACTACAACTTAGGTATTACTGAGCAAATTATCTTCCCTGAAATCGTAATCGACAAAGTGAAAAAAATCCAAGGGATGGACATTACTTTCGTTACAACTGCAAAAACAGATAAAGAAGCTAAAGCATTATTAACTCACTTCGGTTTACCTTTCAAAAAGAACTAAGAAATGGCTAAAGAATCAATGAAAGCGCGTGAGCGCAAAAGAGAAGCTACTGTAGCTAAATACGCTGAGAAAAGAAAAGCTCTTAAAGAAGCGGGTGATTACGAAGGACTTCAAAAATTGCCTAAAAATGCTTCTCCTGTTAGATTACACAACAGATGTAAATTGACAGGGAGACCAAGAGGTTACATGAGAACCTTTGGTATTTCTAGAGTAACTTTCAGAGAAATGGCCAACAATGGTCTTATCCCTGGAGTGAAAAAAGCTAGTTGGTAATAATTACTAATTAATCGGGGCAATTAAGTTGTCTAGAAACTAAAGAATAAAAATATCAGACTAAAGTTTTCTGAAGTCTGATATTTTAATCTTCAAGTCTTTTCAATACTGATTGTCTTTAACCAATAATTTAAAATAGAAAAATGGTAACAGATCCAATTTCAGATTTCCTAACAAGAGTAAGGAACGCACAAAGCGCAGGCCACAAAGTGGTGGAAATTCCTGCATCGAAAATCAAAAAGGAGCTTACGAAAATCTTATTTGATCAAGGGTATATCTTAAACTACAAGTTTGAAGATAGCGCTGTTCAAGGGACAATCAAAATCGCTCTTAAGTACGACAAGCAAACAAGCAAGCCTGCAATCAAATCTATCCAGAGAGCTTCAAGACCAGGTCTAAGACAGTACAAAGGTTCTACAGAACTTCCAAGAGTATTGAACGGTTTGGGTGTAGCAATTATCTCAACTTCTAGAGGAGTAATGACGGATAAAAAAGCTAGAGAAGAAAAAGTAGGCGGTGAAGTAATCTGCTATGTTTATTAATTTTTAATCAAAGGAAAATGTCAAGAATTGGTAAAGCAATTATAACAATTCCAGCTGGAGTTACCATCACTGAAAAAGACGGTGTTGTAACTGTAAAAGGTCCAAAAGGAGAACTTACTCAGGAGCTTACAGAAGGAATTACTTTAGAACAAGAAGATGGCGTGCTTACATTCAGCAGACCGTCTGATTCTAAACAACACAGAGCGCTACACGGTTTGTACCGAGCGTTAGTAAATAACATGATTATTGGAGCCACTGAAGGTTTCTCTAAGAAGTTAGAACTAGTGGGAGTAGGATACAGAGCTTCGCATTCAGGTCAAAAACTTGAATTGGCTTTAGGATTCTCTCACGGTATCGTTTTAGAACTTCCAAAAGAAGTAGTAATCGATACATTGACTGAAAAAGGTAAAAACCCAATTATTACTTTAACGTCTTTTGACAAGCAACTTCTTGGAATGGTAGCGGCGAAAATCCGTTCATTCAGAAAGCCTGAGCCATACAAAGGAAAAGGTGTAAGATTCGTAGGAGAAAATGTTAGACGTAAAGCTGGTAAATCTGCTTAATAAATTTTAAGAAAATGGCACTAAGTAAATTAGAAAAAAGAATAAGAATAAAAAGAAGAGTAAGAGGGAAAATCTCTGGATCTTCTGTTTTGCCAAGATTATCTGTATATAAGAGTAATAAGGAAATTTACGCTCAGTTAATCGACGATAAAGATGGTAAAACTTTAGTAGCAGCTTCTTCTAGAGAGAAAGGAGTTGATGCTAATGGTACCAAGATTGAAGTTTCTGCTGCTGTAGGTAAAGCTATCGCTGCCAAAGCTATTGCTGCAGGAATCGAAAATATTGTATTTGATAGAAACGGTTTCGTATATCACGGTAGAGTTAAGGCTTTAGCTGATGGTGCGAGAGAAGGAGGACTTAAATTCTAATCATTAAATTTCGGAAAATATGTTAGGACTAGATAATATAGAAAGAGTAAAACCGGGAGGATTAGAACTTAAAGATCGTCTCGTATCCGTAAACAGGGTAACAAAAGTAACTAAAGGGGGTAGAGCTTTCGGATTTTCTGCAATTGTTGTTGTAGGAGATGAGAACGGAACTATCGGTTTTGGTTTAGGAAAATCTAAAGAGGTAGCTTCTGCTATTGCTAAAGCAGTAGAAGATGCTAAGAAAAATCTTGTGAAAGTTCCTGTAATGAATTATACAATTCCTCACCAGACTACTGCCAGATATGGTGGTGCAGATATCTTCTTGAGACCTGCTTCTCACGGTACGGGTCTTATCGCCGGTGGTGCGGTAAGAGCGGTATTAGAATCAGCTGGTATTCATGATATCCTTTCAAAATCTAAAGGATCTTCAAACCCTCACAATGTGGTAAAGGCGACTTTCAAAGCATTGTTAGACATCAGAAGACCGGAAGAGATTGCAAGAATGAGAGGAGTTTCTCTAAGTAAAGTGTTTAACGGTTAATAAATAAACAATGGCAACAATTAAAGTAAAACAAGTAAGAAGCGCTATTGGTAGAACAAAAACCCAAAAGAGAACGCTTGAAGCATTAGGATTTAAGAAACTTCACCAAGTTGTAGAGCACGAAGCTACACCTTCTATTTTAGGGATGATAGCTGCAGTCAGTCACTTACTTGAAGTTCAAAAATAATTTTTAAAATAATTTTAAAATGAATTTAAACAACATAAAGCCTGCTGCAGGTTCTACATTTAGTTCAAAAAGAATTGGTAGAGGACAAGGTAGTGGAAGAGGAGGAACTGCAACAAAAGGTCACAAAGGTCAGAAAGCCAGAGCCGGATATTCTCAGAAGATCGGTTTCGAAGGTGGACAGATGCCTTTGCAAAGAAGATTACCTAAGTTTGGTTTCAAAAACGTAAACAGAAAAGAATTTAGAGCGATTAACCTTGATGATATTCAAATTATGATTGATAACAAATCGATCACCGGAGATATCACAAAAGAAGTTTTGGTACAAAACGGTTTAGCTACTAAAAATGAAATAGTGAAAATTATGGGTAGAGGTGAATTGAAATCTGCGGTTTCAATTTCTGCAGACAAATTCACTAAATCTGCTGAAGAGCTTATTGCTAAAGCAGGCGGAAAAGCAATTACCTTATAATACTTACTAATGAAAGAATTTATACAAACCCTCAAAAATATTTGGACCCTAAAAGAATTAAGAGATAAAATTATCTTCACTTTAGGTATTATCCTTGTGTATAGATTCGCATCTTTCATCTCCTTACCTGCGATTAACCTTGCAGAAGTGGGAGATCTCTTAGAGCATTATAAAGATCAAGGCGGTAACAAGCAAGGAGCAGGTCTCCTTGGCTTGCTTTCGTCGTTTACGGGAGGAGCTTTCAGCCATGCTTCCGTGATGGCGTTGGGTATCATGCCTTATATTTCTGCATCTATTATCGTTCAGTTGATGGGAATGGCAATTCCTTATCTTCAAAAACTTCAAAAAGATGGAGAATCCGGTAGAAATACCTTGAATCAGATCACCAGATGGTTAACGATCGGAGTTTGTCTTGTACAGGCGCCATCATATTTGGGATCTATTACAGGTCTGTTTTTACCGTATGCTCAGTTTCAGTCTGCATATCTTATAGACCCCAATTCTATTATGTTCTGGTTGCCAAGTATTGTAATCTTGGTAGCAGGTTCTGTATTTGCAATGTGGCTAGGTGAGAAAATTACTGATAAAGGTATTGGAAATGGTATTTCCATCCTTATTATGGTAGGTATTTTATCTAGATTACCAGAAGCATTTGTACAGGAAATAGCAGTACAGAATGGAAAAGGCGGACTGGGTTCTATCATGATCCTTATTGAAGTGATATTCTGGATGGTGGTCGTTCTTTTAGCAGTAGTATTATCTGTTGCGGTAAGAAAAATCCCTATTCAGTATGTAAGCAGAGCTCAGGCAAGAGGAGGTGTAAACAAAAATCTTATGCAGGGAGCAAGACAGTGGATTCCATTAAAGGTGAATGCAGCCGGGGTTATGCCAATCATTTTTGCTCAGGCATTAATGTTTGTACCGGGCTTATTGACAAAATTTGATGAATCTAATACTTTTCTTGCAGGTTTCAAAAATGTTTTTAGCTGGCAGTACAATGTATTGTTTGCGTTATTGATTATTATCTTTTCATTTTTCTATACCGCAATTACAATTCCGGTAAACCAGATGGCTGATGATTTAAAGAGAAACGGAGGTTTAGTACCGAAAGTAAGACCAGGTAAAGAAACAGCAGATTATTTAGATGATATTTTATCGAAAATTACCTTGCCAGGTGCAATATTTTTATCTATCTTTGCAGTCCTTCCAGCAATAGTGCATGGAAGTTTGGTTCAGACAGATGCGTTCGCCTTATTTTTCGGGGGAACTTCGTTGCTAATTATGGTTGGGGTAGTACTAGATACTGTTCAACAGATTAACACTTATCTGCTGAATCATCATTATGATGGCTTAATGCAGTCTAAATTATCAAGATCGACTGGATATTAATTTATGGCAAAACAAAAACATATTGAACAAGATGGCGTAATTACGGAAGCACTTTCGAACGCCCAGTTCCGTGTAGAGCTAGAAAACGGGCATATACTTATTGCTCATATTTCTGGTAAAATGCGAATGCATTATATTAAACTTTTACCCGGTGATAAGGTAAAACTAGAAATGTCTCCTTATGATTTGACAAAAGGGAGAATTACATTTAGATATTAAAAACAACCGCCAAATGGAATCTTCTGATCTCCATTTGGCTATTGTTAAAAAAATAAATGCTATTAAATGAAATCGAAGGATTCCATTTGTAAGTAAAAAAATATAAATATTTCAAATGAAAGTTAGAGCATCAATTAAAAAAAGAAGTGCTGATTGCAAGATCGTACGCAGAAAAGGTGTACTATTTGTGATCAACAAGAAGAACCCAAAATTTAAACAAAGACAAGGCTAATATTAAATTATGGCGAGAATTGCAGGTATTGATTTACCAAAAAACAAAAGAGGCGTTATCGGTTTAACTTATATTTATGGTGTTGGAAGAAGTACTTCTTCTGAAATCTTAAAAAATGCCGGTATCAGCGAAGATAAGAAAGTCAACGAATGGAATGACGATGAATTGGCCGCAATCAGAAACTATATCACTGAAAACATTAAAGTTGAAGGTGAATTGCGTTCTGAAGTGCAATTGAACATCAAGAGATTGATGGACATAGGATGCCAACGAGGAATACGTCACAGACTAGGACTACCTTTAAGAGGCCAGAGAACGAAAAACAACTCGAGAACCCGTAAAGGAAAGAGAAAAACAGTTGCTAACAAGAAAAAAGCAAGTAAATAATCGTTAGGAATTATGGCAAAACAAAGTAAAGTAGTTAAAAAAAGAAAAGTAAAAGTTGAAGCTATTGGTGAAGCGCATATTCAAGCTTCTTTCAATAACATCATCATTTCTTTAACAAATAAAAGCGGAGAAGTTATCTCTTGGGCATCTGCCGGTAAAATGGGGTTCAGAGGTTCTAAAAAGAACACTCCTTTTGCTGCTCAAATGGCAGCTGAAAATTGCTCTAACGTAGCTCACGAGGCTGGGTTAAGAAGAGTAAAGGTGTATGTGAAAGGTCCTGGTGCAGGTAGAGAATCTGCAATCAGAACAATTCACAATTCAGGTATCGAGGTTAGCGAAATTATTGACGTTACTCCTATGCCGCACAATGGATGTAGACCACCAAAAAGAAGAAGAGTTTAATTTTTAGAATTTACCCATTATGGCAAGATATATTGGACCTAAAACTAAGATTGCTAGAAAGTTTGGCGCTGCAATCTACGGAGATGACAAAAACTTCGAAAGAAGAAAAAACCAACCACCAGGACAACACGGTCCTAACAAAAGAAGAGGTGCTAAAAAATCAGAATACGCAGTTCAGCTAGCTGAAAAACAAAAAGCTAAATATACTTACGGTATTTTAGAAAGACAGTTTGCTAACTTATTCGAAAAAGCACACAGAAGTAAAGGTGTAACAGGTGAAGTTTTATTACAGCTTTGCGAATCAAGATTGGATAACGTTGTGTACAGATTTGGTTTTTCTAAAACCAGAGCAGGTGCAAGACAATTGGTTTCTCACAGACACATCACTGTGAATGGTGAAATCCTGAACATCCCTTCTTATTTGGTAAAAGCAGGTGATGTAATCGCTGTAAGAGAAAAATCAAAATCTCTTGAAGTAATTACTGATTCTTTAGCTTCTAAAGCAAACTACGAGTGGTTACAATTCAACGATGAGAAAAAGCAAGGTACTTTCGTATCTGCTCCTGAGAGAATCCAAATCCCGGAAGACATCAAGGAACAGCTTATCGTCGAACTTTACTCTAAATAATTTTTTAATCAAATTTTTGCTCAACCCAATAATATGGCAATTTTACAATTCATAAAACCCGATAAAGTAATTCTACTTAACTCTGATGAATTTAAAGGTCAATTCGAATTTAGACCTCTAGAACCAGGTTTCGGGCTTACAATCGGTAATGCTTTGAGAAGAGTGTTGCTTTCTTCTCTGGAAGGATACGCTATTTCATCTATCAAAATAGAAGGTGTAGAGCACGAATTTTCAACTATTCCAGGAGTAATTGAAGACGTTACCGAAATTATTCTTAACCTTAAACAGGTTAGATTAAAAGCTACAGCAGAAAACCAGACGAATGAGCAGGTTGTTGCTAAAGTTTCCGGTCAAACTGTAATTACTGCTGGTGATTTAGGCAAATCAATCAACGGTTTTGAGATTCTTAATCCAGAATTGATGATCTGCAACCTAAACACTGATGTAACTTTCGAAATTACGTTTAACGTAGAAAAGGGAAGAGGGTATGTGCCTTCTGAACAAAACAAGTCAAACAATGCGCCGGTAGGTACTATTGCGATCGACTCTATTTTTACGCCAATCAAGAAAGTACAATATAGTGTTGAAAATTATCGTGTAGAGCAAAAAACAGACTACGAAAAATTAGTATTAGATATTGAAACTGACGGTTCTATAAGCCCTCAGAATGCTTTAACTGAAGCTTCTAAGATATTGATTTATCACTTCATGTTGTTCTCTGATGAGAGAATAACGCTAGAGACTGAAGCTGTGAAAGCATCTATCCAATACGATGAAGAAACTCTTCACACAAGACAACTTCTTAAGTCAAAATTAGCAGATATGGATCTTTCTGTAAGAGCCCTAAACTGTCTGAAAGCAGCTGAAGTAGAAACTCTTGGAGAATTGGTTTCTTACAGTAAGTCTGATTTGATGAAATTCAGAAATTTTGGTAAAAAATCTTTGACAGAACTAGAAGAATTAGTGCATTCAAAAGGTCTTAACTTCGGTTTCGACGTTGCAAAATATAAGTTAGACGCTGATAAATAAATAATAATGAGACACGGTAAAAAATTCAATCACTTAGGAAGAACAACTTCTCACAGAAGTGCGTTACTTTCTAATATGGCTTGTTCTCTGATTGAGCATAAAAGAATCAACACTACTGTAGCTAAAGCGAAAGCTTTAAGAGTATATGTTGAGCCTCTATTAACAAAAGCAAAAGAAGATACTACACACAACAGAAGAATTGTTTTTTCATATCTTCAAAGTAAAGAAGCGGTTGCTGAATTATTCAGAACTGTAGCTCCGAAAATCGCTGAAAGAAACGGTGGTTATACGAGAATCATCAAGACTGGTTTCAGACCTGGTGATGCTGCAGATACTGCTCTTATCGAGTTAGTTGATTTCAACGAGCTTTACAATCCTAATGCTGAAGAGAAGAAGACTACAAGAAGAAGCAGAAGATCTGCAACAGCTACTAAGAAAGAAGCTGTAGCAGCTGAAGCTCCTGTAGTAGAAGAAAAAGTTGCAGAGCCTAAGGCAGAAGCAGCAGATTCTACAGAAGAAAAGACTGAAGAATAATATTCTTTCAGAGATATAATAAAAAACCGTTCAGACTTCTGAACGGTTTTTTTTGTTTTAAATTTTGGTTTTTACCAGTTCTATAATGCTTTCACCCTGATGCAGAATCAGGCTGTCGCCCTTTACTTTTGCCTTCATTTCATCTTTCTCATAGGTAGTTTCACTTCCTGTAGATTCTACCTTATCCAATGTAAAAGTTTTATTGTTGTTGGTAATAGAAACATTGTGTTCAGCAGGACCATATTTAAAAACAACTTTTACCAAAGTGCCGTCTGTAGCGCTGTAAACATAATCAGTTTTTATAGTTCTTTTACCGTTTATATCAACTTTATAGCCAATCGTAGAATCTATTTTACCATTATCAGCAAGAATTACCTGCTCGGAAGAATCAGATTTTACAATTCCTTTATTTCCTTCTTTTTTACATCCGGTCATTACAATGAACAATACAAGTAATGAAATACTTTTTTTTATCATATCATTTATTTTTTAGAAATATTTATCAACGTAAAATTAACTAAAATTTAACTCACAAAAGATCAAATGTGACTCCCAATATAATGAAAAAAGTTAAATTTTGATTAAATTTGTCTAAACTATAAATAAACATAAAATGAGTTACATTTCTTACATAGAAGCGAGACAAATTTTGGATTCAAGAGGAAATCCTACAGTAGAAGTAGATGTATTTACAGAAAGTGGTGCAATGGGACGTGCTGCTGTACCTTCCGGAGCATCTACCGGAGAACATGAAGCGGTAGAATTGCGCGATGGCGGTTCAGAATGGATGGGTAAAGGCGTCTCTAAAGCTGTAGAAAATGTAAGAGAAGTAATTGCGCCTGAATTGGTAGGTCTTCCTGTGTTTGATCAGAATCTTTTAGACCAGATCATGATCGATCTTGACGGAACCAACAATAAAGGAAATCTTGGTGCCAATGCAATTCTTGGTGTTTCTTTGGCTGCTGCAAAAGCTGCTGCTACAGAACTGAGAATGCCGTTATACAAATATGTAGGTGGTGTAAATGCAAATACACTTCCTGTTCCGATGATGAATGTAATCAATGGAGGCTCTCATTCGGATGCTCCGATTGCTTTTCAGGAATTTATGGTAATGCCGGTAAAAGCAGATTCTTTTTCTCATGCTTTGAGAAAAGGAACTGAAATTTTCCATAACCTTAAAGCTATTCTTCATTCAAGAGGTTTGTCTACTGCGGTAGGTGACGAAGGTGGTTTTGCGCCAACATTTAAAGGAACGGAAGATGCTTTGGATACTTTGCTTCAGGCAATCGAAAAAGCAGGTTACAAGCCTGGTGATGATGTAATGATCGCATTAGATTGTGCAGCTTCAGAATTTTATAAAGATGGAGTTTATGATTACAGAAAATTCCAGACACAAGATTCTGCACAATTCAGCAGCAGTGAACAGGTTTCTTATTTAGCTGAATTAGCAAACAAATATCCTATCATTTCTATCGAAGACGGAATGCATGAAAATGATTGGGAAGGCTGGAAAATGTTGACTGATAAAATAGGTGACAGAGTACAATTAGTTGGAGATGATTTATTTGTAACCAATGTAGAAAGATTAGCAAGAGGCGTAAAAGAAGGAATTGCAAACTCAATTTTGGTTAAAGTAAACCAGATTGGTTCTCTTTCTGAAACGATGGCAGCGGTACAAATGGCTCAGCACAACAAATTTACATCGGTAATGTCTCACAGATCCGGAGAAACTGAAGATTCTACTATTGCAGACCTTGCAGTAGCTATGAATTGTGGCCAGATCAAAACAGGATCTGCTTCAAGATCAGACAGAATGGCGAAGTACAATCAATTGTTAAGAATTGAAGAAGCTTTGGGAGAAACAGCTGTTTTCCCAGGATTAGATGCATTCAAAATCAAAAGATAATTAAATATAAAAAAAACAGCGTACTATTTTTTGGTTGCTGTTTTTTTATGTATTTTTAAGGGATTTAAAAAAAAATAAATAAATATATAATGTCAGACAACAAAGTTATATTGAATTACGACGGTAATTCGTATGAATATCCTATCGTTGATAGCACAATCGGAGACAGAGGAATAGATATTTCAAAATTAAGAGACCAAACAGGCCTTATTACCTTAGATTTAGGGTACAAGAATACAGGTGCTACAATTAGTGATATTACTTATTTAGACGGAGACAAAGGAGAATTGTTTTATAGAGGTTACCCGATCGAGCAGATTGCGGAAAAATCAAACTTCACGGAAGTAATGTATCTTTTGTTACAAGGTGAATTACCAAATAAAGATCAGTTCAATACCTTCAATGGTAATATTAAAAAATATAACTTCGTGGCAGAAGAGATGAAAAGGCTGATTGACGCTTTTCCTCGTTCTGCCCATCCAATGGGAGTTTTATCTTCATTAACTTCGGCACTTACTGCATTTAATCCTAAAGCAGTTGACGTAAGCTCTACAGAACAGATGGATCATGCTGCGGAACTGATGATTGCTAAGTTCTCTCATCTTTGCGCATGGACCTACAGAAAAACTCAAGGTTTACCATTGAACCATGGTGATAACAGCCTGAATTATGTTGAGAATTTCTACAAAATGGCTTTCAGAATGCCAAATCAGGAATTTGAAATGAATCCGGTTGTTGTAGATGCTTTAGATAAATTATTGATTCTTCATGCTGATCACGAGCAAAACTGTTCTACTTCTACTGTAAGAATGGTAGGTTCTGCTCATACAGGACTTTTTGCTTCTGTTTCTGCAGGTGTTTCTGCGCTTTGGGGTCCGCTTCATGGTGGTGCAAACCAAGCCGTTATCGAAATGCTTGAATTGATTGAAAAAGATGGTGGAGATGTAAACAAATGGGTTGCTAAAGCTAAAGATAAGAGCGATAGTTTCCGTTTGATGGGCTTTGGGCACAGAGTATACAAAAACTTCGACCCAAGAGCAAAAATCATCAAAAAAGCTGCTGACGATATTCTTAATGCATTAGGAATTCAGGATAAAGCGCTTGATATTGCAATGCAGTTGGAAAGAGTTGCTTTGGAAGACGAGTATTTCGTAGAAAGAAAACTTTATCCAAACGTAGATTTCTATTCAGGAATCATTTACAGAGCATTAGGAATTCCGACAGAAATGTTTACTGTAATGTTTGCATTGGGAAGACTTCCGGGATGGATTTCTCAGTGGAAAGAAATGAGACTGAAAGGCGATCCGATCGGAAGACCAAGACAGGTTTATCAAGGCGCTCAGAAAAGAGATTATATTGATATTTCAAACAGATAACATATTTTATCATATAAAATTGAATCCCAAAGTTTATGCTTTGGGATTTTTATTTTATTAAAGATAATGTGTGTGATATATAGAGGATTAACATTAATTATATCTGGTAAATTCCAATAAATCAGATGAAATGATTTGCTTTTTGCAGATGCACAAAAGTTATTCTAAAAGGAGCAATAATAATTAAAAACAAAAATTTTTCACTTCAAAGCCGTTTGATTATATTTGTGGTTAATGCTATGTAAATAATGCTTGGATAAAGCAAATACATTAGAAATACTTTATGAAACTAAATATTAAAAATGAAACCGGAAGGCTGAAGTCAGTCGTTTTGGGACAGCCAAATTCTATTGGACCGGTACCTACACTTGAGGAAAGTTATGATGCCAAATCATACCATTCTATTCAACATAATATTTATCCGAAAGAAACAGATATTATCAATGAAATGAATGCTTTTGAAGCTGCTTTAAAAAAATATGACGTAGAAGTTCTTCGCCCGGATATTATTAAGGATTACAATCAGGTTTTTGCGAGAGATGTAGCTTTTGTAATTGATGATAAAATGATTATTTCTAATGTAATTGCAGACAGAGCAGACGAACAGGAAGCTTATAAAAATGTTTTTGAAAAAGTAGCATGGCGAAATATTATTAATCTTCCGGAGACTGCTCATATTGAAGGCGGCGATGTTATCGTTTGGGATGATTTTCTTTTTATCGGAACGTGTTTCAGTCAAGATTACAGAAATTATAAAACAGCAAGAACCAACGAATATGCCATTGAAATTCTAAAAGAATATTTTCCTAAAAAAAGGATTATTGATTTAGAATTAAAGAAAAACGACAAAATTCCGTATGAAGGGATTTTGCATTTAGACTGTACATTCAATCCGGTCGGAAAAGATAAATGTATTATTTACGAAAAAGGTTTTGTAGACGAAAGTGATTACCGTTTGATTATCGATATTTTCGGTGAAGAAAATTGTTTTCATGTTACAGACGAAGAAATGTTTGAAATGGTGCCAAATATTTTCTCTATTTCTCCTGAAATTGTCGTTTCAGACCAGGCTTTCACAAGATTGAACGACCATTTGAGAAACGAATGGGGAATGACGGTTGAAGAAATTCCTTACAGAGAAATCTCTAAAATGGGTGGGTTGTTGAGATGCTCGACGATGCCGCTTGTTAGGGAATAATTTGTAGAATAACTTAAAATTTGAGAATACTTTAATTTTTAATTCAAAAAAAGATGCAGACAACGGATACAGTTTTAATGATAGAGCCAATTGCTTTCGGATATAATGCGGAAACGGCGGAAAATAATTATTTTCAGATCGAGCAGGAAGGTTTAGATATTCAGGAACAAGCTTTGCAGGAATTTAAAGCTTTTGTTAAAAAGTTACGAGACAAAGGTATTAACGTGATTACGATTAAAGATACTGTTGATCCTCACACTCCGGATTCTATTTTTCCAAACAACTGGGTGAGTTTCCATAATGATGGGAAAGTAGTTTTGTATCCCATGTTTGCTTCAAACAGAAGGGTAGAAAGACGAGAAGATATTATTGAAAGTATAAAAAAACAGGGTTTTGAAGTGGCTGAAATTGATGACTGGTCTTTTCCGGAAATCCAAGGGCATTTTCTGGAAGGAACTGGAAGTATGATTTTCGATCATGATAATAAGTTGGCGTATGGCTCAGTTTCTTTAAGGCTTGATGAGCAGTTATTCAGAGAATTTTGCGAGAAATATGGTTTTGCACCGATCGTTTTTCATTCTTACCAAACGGTTGGTTCTGAAAGACTTCCTATTTATCATACCAATGTTATGATGTGTGTTGCAGACCGATTTGTGGTAATTTGTCTGGATTGTATCGACGATGATCTGGAAAGAAGCAAAGTAATTGAAACCATTAAAAACTCGGGAAAAGAAATTATAGAAATCACCGAGGAACAAATGCAGCAGTTTGCCGGAAACATGCTTCAGGTGCAGAATAAAGATGGTGAAAAGTTTCTGATTATGAGCGAAACAGCTTATAAATCTTTAAATCAAGACCAACTTTCGAATATCGAAAAATACTGCGAAATTATTTTTTCAGATCTAAGTACGATTGAAACCAACGGCGGCGGAAGTGCTCGCTGTATGCTGGCGGAGGTTTTTCTACCGAGAAAGTGAAATAAATAATTTTCATAGAAATATAACTTCTGGCTTTAGATGAGTTCAGAAGTTTTTGTTTCTAAATTATAATAGTATATTTGAAATAATTATAAAAATGTAATATTTTCACTTCATTAATCAATTAAATATTGCATTTTAATGAAATTTATTTATTGGTCAATAGTTTGATATTTAAATAAATACATTTCTAAATTGTTGTAAAGTCATTGTTGGATAAGAAATTATTATTAAAAAAACATAAATAATGATGAAATTAGTAAATGAAAAATATCAAACCAACATTGTATTTTGGTTATTACTTTTAGCAATTGTTTATGTATTTTCAATAGCAAAAGATCCCGCATTAGGAGACAGTTTACCTTTTACTATCCAAGCATATCACGGATTTACTTTTGAATCAAACGCTACAAATCATTTTTTGTATACCAATTTCTTAGCGTTAGTTTATAAAATATTACCTTTTATAAATCCTCATTTTCTTTTTGTAGGAGTTAGTATTTTTTCAGGTATACTATCATTATTTTATTTACATAAGCTTTTAGGATTATTGGATGTTTCTCCAAAATCTTCCTTAATGTGTATAATGATTTTTGGGTTGTCATTTACTTTTTGGAGACAATCTATTATGACAGAAGTGTATACATTTTACTTGGTGTTTGTGATATTATTTTTGATTAACTTATTTAAGTTCCTTAAAGAGAAAAGTCTTAAATATTTTTATTACTTGTCAATCTTTTTAGGCGTGCTTTTTTTGATACATATACAAACAATTCTTTTTATCCCGCTTTATATTTACTTACTTTTTAAGAATTTCAGATATCTAAAAAAACATATTATTTATGGAGGATTAATTACTATTCTCATATTCTTAATCTTGTTGATTCCTGTTGTATTGGGACATAATTCGTTTTTATCTATTTTTACTGATAACGCTTATCAAGATTCTATTTTCAACTTCAATGTTGTAACTATTGTAAAAAGCAGTGCAAAAAATTTAGGCTTTTTAATATATAATTTTATATTTTTTATTGTTTTTATTTTTTTTGGACTGAAAAATAAGAATGTGCTTAATTACATTATAATAGGAATTGTTCCTTTTTTAGCATTTTGTATAAAACACAATATATCGGATATATATGTTTTTCATTTGGTTCCTTATATGTTTCTTTTAATCCTTTTAGGAAGAGGTTTAGATCATTTTCCTAAAATTTATTTGCTACTGCCATTATTATTACCTCTATTCTATTTTGTGACATATAAAACTGTAGCACAAACAACTTTGGAAAAAAATTTTGAAAAAGAAAAAGGTTTCAAAGGCGGAACTCGGTATATGTTCTTCCCACCATTGAATAAGAATCCGGATCTACAATATTTTATTCAAAAATATCATGAAGATTCATTACATAAAAAACCTGAACTAAAATATTTATATCCTTTTGCTCTTGAATGGGAAAAGATTAAGTAAATCAAAAATGACTTTCCGCTTTATAAAATCATTTATAACAAAATAGGTTAATTTTATTAATTAACCTATTTTATATTAATAAAATATTATATTTACAAAACATTTTAATATTTTATTAATAAATTAAACGCATAAAGATGAAAGAAAAATTACTTTTAGTTGGGATTGTGATGCATTCACTATTGTATTCACAAGTGTCAAATACTCAAACCAGAGATAACGCTGGTACACCAACTGTCACAAGTGGTTTCTATCAAACCAATAATCCTATTAATTATCCTAATAATTCACCGGGGTGGTGGCATCTTCTAGATGTGAGACATACTAATATGACAAATAATTACGGGATGCAATTTGCTGGTAATTTTTATGACCAAGAGTTATGGTTCAGAAAAACTAATGACAATGGATCACAACCTTGGCGAAAAGCTGTTCTGGAAACTCCTTCAGGCACTGTGAAAATAGGTATAAATGATACTTTTAATTCTGATGCCAACTTAAGAATCTATAAAAATGGTGATGTAAGTGTAGAACTAGCAAATCAATTAGGTCGTTTTCAAATAGCAAAAGCGAATTGTAATAATTGCTTTGCACTTGGTGCATTAGCTGGAGATGCTGTATTAAGAAACTTGGGACAATCACACAACATTATATTTTATAGTCCTAATAATTTGAATAATGGTTCATCTTATATAGGATTTGGCGATGACGCTAATGGTGTGTGGGCTAAAGTATTAAATAATAGAACAGCAAGATTTGATGGTAAAATATTTGCCAAAGAAGTAGAAGTTAAAGCAAATGTTTGGGCAGATTATGTATTTAATGATAATTATAATCTTAAATCACTTGAAGAAGTGGAAAAATATATCAAAGAAAAAGGACATTTACCTAATGTTCCGTCCGCTAAAGAAGTATCAGAAAAGGGAATTAATGTTGCAGAAATGGATTCAAAGCTTTTAGAAAAAATAGAAGAACTTACTCTATATTCTATCGAGCAAAATAAAAGAATTCAAAAGCTTGAATCTGAAAATAAATCTCTTCAAGTTCAGTCAGAAGAATTTCAGCAGTTAAAGAAAGAGGTTCAAAAACTCATGACAACTCATAACTAATTAGATATGAAAAGAAAAGTATTATCTGCATTCTCTTTTTTTATTGGTTTTTTAGGATATTCCCAGACTGAAGTTTATTTTAAGTATGACGAAGCAGGAAACCAAAGATACCGCGGAACAAATGCCAACGCAAGATCAGCTTCCAAAGAATTGGTCGCTGCCGAAAGTAAAAGTGATACAATAAAAGCTGAAGAAAATATATTAGTTTCTAATAAAACTATTGAAGCAAAGACTTTCTGGAAACAGATGAGATTATATCCTGTGCCTGTCAATGACATTCTAACAATAGACTGGACAGATGAATTGGATGAGTTGATTGAAACGGTTTCATTATACCAGCACAGCACAGTTCACTGGAAATTTCAACAGCAAAATCTCCCAAATCTGAATAAGCGATTAAAGATAAACATGACCGGCTACGAATGGGGTGTTTATATCTTACATGTGAAGCTGAGAGACGGAAGAGTTTTCAGCAGAAACATCACAAAACGATAGAAAATTATTTTAATTAACACTTTATCTTAAGAATATGAAATTATTCTACTCAATAGTTATATCCTTTATTTCTATAATTGGATATTCACAAACCATATTGCATCAGCCGGAAAGTACAACCAGAACGGTACAAGATCCCCAAACAGTTGTAATGGCCCCTGGTTTTCGTGCTACTTCAGAGGTTTCGAATCCTTTTATTGCCAAAATTGGTCCTGCTACAGAAAATCCTGGGGGAGGACCTGCCGATTCAGGAGCCGGAGCTACAAACCCTTCCGGAACTACAACACCACAAGGAATGAGTTTCCATGATACCAAAGGGAATATTGAAGTGAATGGAGCTGGCCAGTTGCAATTTACTTTACCTATTGCGTTACCTCCGGGAGTGAAAAGTGTAGCTCCACAGATTAATCTTGTATACACCAGTGGCTCGTCCAACGGAATCTCTGGTTATGGATGGAATTTATTAGGTTTAACAGCTGTGTCAAGAGCCGGCAAAACCGTAGAAAAAAATGGAGAAGCTAAAGGTGTGCAATTAGATGAATTAGATTATTATAGCTTTAACGGACAAAGACTAATTCTAAAATCAGGAGAATATGGAAAAGATGGAGCAGAATATGTGACAGAAAAATACTCTAATATAAAGATAAAGTCCATTGGAACAATCACCGGACAAATATGGAAAGGTCCTGAATGTTGGGAAGTGACTTTTGAGGATGGTTCACAGGCCTGGTATGGGACAACTGCTTCAGGTCTTAGTAACGCCAGAACTCCAATTGAATACAATATTGTAAAATGGAAAGATATTAAAGGTAATTGTATCACTTATAATTATTTGCAGGCAAGCCTCTCAAATATTGCTACGATTTCAAGCATTCAATGGGGAGGAAATGAAACGCTGAGCAAACCTCATTTTAATACAATAGATTTTACATATATTGTCAGAAGCCTAGCTGAAGATTCTTATGTAGGAGGAATTCGTTTTTTACAAACTCAGCTTTTGTCTGAAATTAAAGTAAGCTCCAATGGCATCCAATTTAAAAAATATACAGTCGATTACCTGAAAAACGGGATGAATTATCAGACAGTTGATAAAATAACGGAATATAATACTGATAATAATGCTGCTAATCCGGTAGCTTTTTCCTATCCTGCTCCAACACAGCCAAATTTAGAATATTCGAACAATAATGTAGATAGTTTTGAAAACGTAAAATTGTCAGGTGACTTTAATGGTGATTCCTATTTGGATTTCGTAATGAACAATGGTATTGTTAAGCTTGGAGGGCTAAATGATATCTATACTGATATTTCCACAGGCAAGACCTTTAATGCTGAAGCTAAGGTTATCAGCACACTTTTAGATGAAGAAGGGCAAATCCATAACGGAAATGGAATTGTTCAATATGAAGGGGGGAAAGTAGTAGGTTACATTTTCAGAGATAATATTTTTGTTAAAGTATTTGAGAAGGTGGTTTATATTGATCCAAACTGTACGTATCAGGGAGGTGGTGTAGGTTGCCGTGTAACAATAGCTTCATTCAATGAAGGAGATATTAATGGAGATGGTATTTCGGATGTATTTTTATCTTTAAGCAAAGAAGAATGTCAATTTGTACCTATTAATAACTTAAACACTAATTTTAGTAATAAAGATATTGTAAACAGGCCTCCCCCTGGTTATGAATTGGAATGTAATAGTTATGATATCGGAAATTTTATTGTTGATTTAAAAAACAGTAATAACCCTCTGTCCACTTATACTCTTGATTCAGGGTTTAATAATAGCCAGCATTATAAACAACAATATCTGGATGTAGATGGTGATGGCAAAGTTAATATTATTGATGTTTCCAACACTGCCTATACGGTATTTGAGTTTGTGAAAACTGCTCCTACCCAATATTTAAAAAAAATTAGGTTTACGGGCAGTCTGGCTGAAACAAAAGCTCCAGAGTTTCCCGTTTTGTTTGGAGATTTTAACGGTGACGGAAATCTTGACTTTACCATTCCAACTACAGATAAACAGGAAAAAGATAATTGGAGATTCTATTTAGGAACAGAAAAAGGATTTTCCAATTTTCTAAAAACAGGTTTCTTAAAATACAGAAAACCTAACGACTATCAAAATAGCAATTACCCTACTTTTAATATATACCAGCATGTGTATTCGGTGTCAGATATCAATAAAGACGGTAAATCTGATATTGTACATATTCTTCCTTTTAACAAGGCGGGGCAGGTAAATTCAAGCGGATTTATACTTACCCGATACTTTGGCTATACTATTGACGCTTATACAGCTAACGGAGTTACAACAAATGGTAGTCCTGATTTCTTTACCAGCTATACTTATGGAGGATATAATTATGTAACCACCGATGTTGGCAATTTTACTTTATTTTCTCCGATTACTTCACAGGTTAAAGTTAATAATAACTATTATGATATTTTCTTATTCTGGAAAGAAAGGATGCACAAGCTTAAATCCCCTTCTTCTGTTGGAAAGCTGTCCCGAGTACAAACGATTACCCAGGGAGGAATTATCACATCAGTAGATTACTTAGAGGTGATCCCGAATAACCCTCTTAATCCTAATTTTTATAAAAAAGTTAAAAAAGAATATTATCCCTATTTTTCACTTATTCGCGCTGATCAATCTTATGCCGTATCTCAGCTTCAACAAGCAAGCCGAAAACAAGATTTCAGGTATAGAGGAATGACAGGGCATCTGCAAGGAAAAGGAATGATTGGATTTCAGCAAACTGCTCGTTCTTCATGGTATGCTGATGGATTTGAAAATACCAAAATTTGGTCTGGTGTAGAAATAGATCCGCTCAATAACGGATTACCTGCAAAAGAATGGTCTATTAGGACGACTGATGAATCCAAAATTTTTCCGGATAATCTTTCTATAAATAATACTCTATCAATATCATTTAAAGAATATAAATACAAGCTTGATAATCTGCTTAACGGAAATATTGTCACCAATGTTCCGGATTCAGATAAATCAAAAGTAGTTCTTGCAATTAATCCGTATATCACCACTTCAAAAGATTTTTTAACAAATACAAAAACCGTTCATACAGTAGAACAGTACGATAACTTGTATCTTCCTAAGAAATCAATAACTAACATTAATGACGGTTATGCTATTTCAACATCTGAATTAGAATATTATCCACCTAATTTTAATCCCGGAACTAATTATAGTATTGGCAAGCCTAAAGTTAAAAAAGAGACTGTACAAGCATATGGAGACACCAAATCTACCAAAGAAGAATATACTTATGAAAATAACGGGATTAAAACTTTAAAGTCTTGGAACAGAGATAATACAGGATATCTTTTGGAAACCTACAATTATGACGGTTTCGGAAATATTACTCAAAAAACAATCACTAATAGTATAGATTCTCAGACACAGACTTCGAAAACAGAGTATGATTCTAAAGGAAGATTTGTAGTAAAGAAAACAGATAATTTAGAATTAGAAACTAACATTAGTTATAATGACTGGGGGCAAATTTTAATCCAAACCGATCCGCTGGGAAATATTCTTACAAACACCTATGACGGTTGGGGCAAAATATTAACTTCCAAAACCAATTTAGAAGGAACTACGACCTACCAGTATGAAAGAGATAACAATTCGAATATTATTGTAACTCAATACGATTCGGGCGGAAATATTTCTAAGAAATATATTAATATATTAGGACAGAATTATAAAGCATCTACCAAAGCATTCGGGCAGGGGCAATTTGTATCCCAAGAAACGCAATATGATGTATTGGGAAGAAAATTGAAAGAATCTGAACCTTATTTTGAAGGACAAAGTGCTTCTCAATGGAATATTATAACATATGATGATTCTGTATTTCCTACAAAAATAACCGCTACTTCTTTTAACGGAAAACAAATGGAAACTATGGTTTCCGGCTTAACAACTACGGTAAAAGAGCTTAACGGTTATGGAAGAACAAATTCCAAAACTGCGGACGCATTGGGCAATGTAGTTTCTTCAACAGACAAAGGAGGGACAATAGCTTTTTCTTACAATGCTGCAGGAGAACAGATCAAAGCGCAATATGTTGAAAATATTGTCACCACTAAATATGATTCATGGGGAAGAAAATTAGAGTTTAACGATCCTTCGAATGGATTATATAAATATGAATACGATGGATTTGGACAGCCTAAGAAAATTATCAGCCCTAAAGGAACGAAAGAATATATATATAATAACTTAGGACAACTCATCACTCAAAAAGAGCTTTCTACTGCCGATGGCGGACAGGCAACAGATAAAACGATCATTTATTCTTATGATAACAAAGGAAGGGTAATTTCAAAGGCAGGTACCTCAAAAGGAAAAACATATAGTTCAAATATATTGTATGATCAACAAGGAAGAGTTTTATCATCTTCTGAAAGCAGCAATGGTAAATATTTTATTCAAAAAGGAATTACTTACGATGATATGGCAAGAGTAATTTCTTATGAAAAACAACTCTACTCTTCCGGGATTTTAACTAAAGTTAATGTAGAAAACATTTACAGTGCTTGGAACGGAGAATTGTATCAGGTAAAAGATAAGAATTCAGGAAAGATTCTTTGGGAACTGAAAGAAAGCAATGCTAAAGGACAGGTTTTAAAAGCAAAATTAGGAGATGCTGATGTTAATAATATTTATGATGTCAACGGTTTCTTAACAAATGTAAACCATTCTTCGACTATAAAGCCATCCATTCTTCAAATCTCTTATTCGTTCAATGCGATTAAAAATGAACTGAATAGCAGAACAACTGGAGGCGATTTTAATATCTTAGAGACCTTTGATTATGACGACAATAATAGATTGATCAATTGGACCAATCCTGTGACAGGAATTAAACCTTCATCCAACAGAAATGTATACGATGTAAAAGGAAGAATTATCCAAAATGATCAGGTAGGAACAATCAAATTTGAAAATTCTGCAAAAATTTACCAGCCTACTGGGATGACATTGAATGCAGGAGGAACACAGAATTATAATAATGATTTAATTCAATCTATTGTTTATAATGAGAATAATGATCCTGTATTTTTAGATGGTGAAAAAGGAGATGTTGCTTTCCAGTATGGTTTGACAAGCATGAGACAACGGGTGACCTACGGAGGTAATTTTAATACAGATGGAGAAGGTAAATTTACCAAGTTCTACAGTGAAGATGGAAGTTTTGAAATTGTTAAAGATAATACAACTGGGAAAGAAAAACATATTCTTTACATTGGTGGAAATCCTTACGAAAGTAATATTGTATATTTGAAAAACTTTGATGATAGCAGCAGTAGTTCTTATAAATTTTTACACAAAGATTATATCGGAAGCATCTTGGCAATAAGTGATGAAGCAGGAAATAAATTAGAGCAAAGACATTTTGATGCTTGGGGCAATTTCACCCATTTAAAGATTGGTAATGGAGCAGTAGTTACAGATAAAAATGTGATCCTGAGCTTGTCGAAGGATCTTATCATTAGCAGAGGATATACCAGTCACGAGCATTTTGCAGAAGTAGGCATTATCCATATGAACGGAAGGTTGTACGATCCGTTATTAAGAAGATTTTTAAATGCGGATGAAAATATACAGGATCCTTACAATACCCAAAATTATAATAAGTATGGATATGTAATGAATAATCCTCTGATGTTCAATGATCCGAGTGGGGAATTTCTTTTCGGATTGGTTGAGTCAGCAATTGTTGCAGCTTTAATTATTGGAGCGACAGTGGGAGTTGTAAGCTATACAGCAATAACTTTGATCGCTGGTGAAAAGTTAACGTTCTTTGGGTTTTATAGTTCTTTAATAATGGGTGCCGTCACAGGTGCCGTTACGGCGGGTATAGGCGAAGTATTTTTGGCCACTACCCATACCTTGGGCAACACGTTGCTTCAGGGGCTCGCTCATAGTACTTTTCAAGGGGTATTGAGTGCCATGCAAGGAGGTAATTTCTGGAGTGCTGCCGGCGCAGGGCTTTTAGGTAGTTTAGGAGCTTCAGCATTTGGAGCAGTTGCGAAAGAAGCAGCTAGATCTGCTGTAGGTCAAATTGCCTTTGGTGCTGTAGCGGGAGGTGTAGGCTCAGAACTTGCAGGAGGTAATTTTTGGCAGGGTGCTTTGATTGGTGGGGTTGTTGCAGGGCTAAATCATGCGCTGCATAAAGTTTCTAACTCTATTGAATATAAAGAACAACTCACTCAATTTTTAAAGGATAATGGAGTAGATCCATCTGCAAAACCTACACAAGCAGTTTTAGATACATATAAAAGTATATTTAAAGAATATTGGGGTCAAAGTGCTCAATGGGCAGAATTTGCAGATGAAAAAACTATTGCACAGTGGGAAAAAGGAGACGGCTCTAAGCTGTCAGTTACTACGCGAGGAACTTTGAAACTTAGTACAGGAGGTAATGCTTGGGGAATTACAAATTCTAAAGGAGAAGTAATTTTAGCACCAGGTCTTCTCTCAAAAAACAATTATAGACTTGCCTCTACATTTATACATGAAATGAGACATTCTATAGATTATATTTCAGGTTTTTATAATACATTTTGGCAGTTACCTAATATTACCCATATCATGGAATATAGAGCATATTTTGAACAATATAAATGGACGGGAACTATGGATGCAGAAGGTTATAATAATAAAGTGAAAATAGGGTATGTACCCTCTTTCTTACTCATAAAATAATATAAAAATGAAAAGATTTTATTGCTTTTTTGGAATGTTTATATTCGGGCTTTATTTTTCCCAAATAAAAGTAAATAAAAGAAAAGATGTAGAAATTTTCTTAATGGATTCAGCTGTATCAATGGGAAGGTATCTTGATGCAAATAAAGCATACAAATACAAAATTGTAAATCATACAAATAATAATTATATTATAGATCCTCAAGGTTTTCGGGGTAAAACTTATGTATATGAATGTAATGAATTATACAGTCATCCAGAAAAGATGATTCCAAAAGGTTATTATTCGAGAGACTTAGAAGATTGTAAAGAAGATATTTTAATATTAAAAAAGAAAGAGTCTTTAGTAGTAGAAATGGCTATTTTGAATATTGACTTTTTTTACCATATCAAACCTAACAAAAGTTACTATTTAGATATTGAGTCTAAGCATAATGAGTATACTGCTACATTATTAGGTTGTACGGATTATATTAAGAATTTAAAAAAACAAGGTTATAAAGTCTTTGAGGATCAGATAAAAGTAAGAATACCATTAAAACCTTGATGAGAAGCGAATGTCAAAATTTAATAATCCCTACAGATATAGTAGGGATTATTAAATTTTGTATCGTCAGATATGAACAAGCAGTTGTAGATGCCTTATTGATTATGATTTAAAAAAAATGATTATTATTTTGAAACTTTAGAAGCTGAAATTTTTTTTTACTATCAAAAAATATTTTACAAGATTTAAGTAAATGATCAATCACACATTTTTTCAGTGACCTTAAAACATTAATCTGTAAGTCCCCCCGAACATTGGACAGAATTACACCCTCATTTCTTTATGTAAAACTATAAATATTTCATCCTGTTATTGTTGGTGTTGAAAAAATTTGATGGAAGGGAGGAAACTCTGTTTTGGGATTAGGGTTGGGTGAGTTTTCCTCTTTCAACAAATATTGTATTGGAGATAGATTTCCCAAGCTTTCATGAGGTCTATTGTTGTTGTAATGTTCCATCCAATCAGAAGTTATTTCCCGTACTTCTACCAAATTATTAAAAATTCTTGTATCTAAAACTTCTGTCCTATAACTTCTGTTGAACCTTTCAATAAAAGCATTCTGAACAGGTTTCCCCGGTTGAATGTATCGGATTTCAATTCTGTGTTTATGACACCAATTCGTAAAAACAGAACTCGTAAACTCGGGACCATTATCAGTTCGTATTGCTTTTGGCTTTCCTCTTTCTTTTACAATCCGCTTTCAGGTCTCGTACAGACAGCAAAAGAAGTAAAGCAGTATGTAAAAAGCGTCTTCGGTGCATCAAGCACGCAGTATAAGCAGATCAACGGCATAGAATTTAAAACGTATAAAGGAGCTTAAAAAGTAAGCACCTGATGTTGTAAATCAAGCAATTGATATTATAAAACAGGCACCGTAAAAGATATAACAAGCGACGCCGGCAATAAAACTTTTAAAGTCTCATTCATAATAAGCAATGTCATTTATAAATTTCATATCGAATAGAATAATGTAAGCGTCGGCAAGTATATAACAAGCGATGTCTGTAACAAAACTCTTGATGTCTTGTATAAAGTAAGCAATGTCATTCATAAATTTCATATCGAATAGAATAATGTAAGCGTCGGAAAGTATATAACAGGCAATGTCTGTAACAAAACTTCTGATGTCTTTTATAAAGTAAGCACCTGTACATATAAATTTAGCATCGGAAAATATAATGTAATTAATAGCAGAAAAGAACTTCTAAAGATCATTGTTATAAATTACATGCGTGTCTCAAAAGTCGTAAAGTTGCTGCTAAGAAACTTTACGGTTTCTTATAATTACCCTAAATTTGTACTATAAAGTTTGATTATGAGTAAGAGATTATATTTAAGCATGGCTATTCTTCTGTGCTTTTTTTCAAATGCGCAGCAGAAAACCTATTGTAATCCGATCAATATAGATTACGGATATACACCATTCAAAAATTTTTCAAGTCAGGGGAAACACCGTGCGACAGCGGATCCGGTAATTGTAAATTTCAAGAACAAGCTTTTTCTTTTTTCGACCAATCAGGAAGGATATTGGTACAGTGATGATATGCTCGACTGGAAATTTGTTCACAGAAAATTCCTAAGAGACAACAAATATATTCATGATCTGAATGCTCCGGCGGCTTGGGTGATGAAAGACACTTTATATGTTTATGGCTCAACATGGGAACAGGATTTTCCGATCTGGAAAAGCACAAATCCTACAAAAGACGATTGGCAGATTGCGGTAGATACTTTGAAAGTTGGTGCTTGGGATCCCGCTTTTCATTATGATGAAGATAAAAATAAGCTGTATTTATATTGGGGATCAAGCAATGAATGGCCATTGCTGGGAACCGAAGTTAAAGTTAAAACTTTACAGTCTGAAGGTTTTGTAAAACCTATTTTAAGATTAAAACCCGAAGATCACGGTTGGGAAAGGTTTGGTGAATATAATGATAATGTTTTCCTTCAACCTTTTGTGGAAGGAGCGTGGGTGACTAAATATAAAGACAAATATTATATGCAATACGGCGCTCCGGCAACCGAATTTAGCGGTTATTCAGATGGAGTTTATGTCAGTAAAAATCCTTTGGAAGGTTTTGAATATCAAAAGCACAATCCGTTTTCTTATAAACCCGGAGGTTTTGCAAGAGGAGCGGGACATGGGGCAACTTTTGAAGACAATTTCAAAAACTGGTGGCATGTTTCCACGATCTTTATTTCCACAAAAAATAATTTTGAAAGAAGACTTGGGATCTGGCCGGCCGGATTTGATAAAGATGATGTAATGTACACAAACACCGCTTACGGAGATTATCCTACATTATTGCCACAATACGCTCAGGGAAAAGATTTTTCAAAAGGCCTTTTTGCAGGTTGGATGCTACTTAATTACAATAAACCGGTTCAGGTTTCGTCAACTTTGGGCGGTTATCATTCCAATTATGCAGTCGATGAAGATATAAAAACATATTGGAGCGCAAAAACTGGAAATTCCGGAGAATGGTTTCAGACAGATTTAGGAGAAATTTCTACAATTAATGCTATTCAGATTAATTATGCAGATCAGGATGTTGAATTTTTAGGCAAAACTTTAGGTAAGATGCATCAATATAAAATTTATGGTTCAAATGACGGTAAAAAGTGGAAGGTGATTGTAGACAAAAGCAAAAATACAAAAGATGTTCCTCATGATTACATTGAGCTTGAAAAACCTGCAAAAGCAAGATTTCTGAAAATGGAAAACCTGAAAATGCCAACCGGTAAATTTGCTTTAAGCAGTTTCCGGGTTTTTGGAAAAGGAGCGGGAGCTGTACCTGGAAAAGTTCAGAATTTTGTCCCGTTAAGAGCTGATCCTAAAAAATATGGTGAAAGAAGAAGTATTTGGATGAAATGGCAGCAGAATTCAGACGCAGACGGATATGTGATCTATTGGGGAAAATCTCCCGACAAATTGTACGGAAGCATTATGGTTTACGGGAAAAATGAATATTTCTTCACCGGCGCCGATAGAGTAGATTCGTATTATTTTCAGATTGAAGCTTTCAATGCCAACGGAATTTCGGAAAGAACGGAAGTCGTGAAATCAGAATAAATTATTTTAAAACGCTTTGAAATTTCAGAGCGTTTTATTTTTATCAATCTGTTTTAGAAATTCATCGATTTTGTTAACTAAAAATCGCACATTATTTTCTTTGTTCCAATCAAGATGTCCGCCATCAAACTCAAATGATTCATTTTTTACGTTATTTACAGTTAATGCTGAATCTAAAATTTCTTTCTGTGATAAGGGAATAACCTGATCATTATTGCCATAAAAAGAAATTGTTGGTGGAATGTTTGTATTGATCCATTTTACAGGACTTGCAAAATTTTCCTTAGAAATGGTAGAAGGAATTTGTTTTGGATCAACTAAATTTTTTTCAACAAAATAATAATCACTGTAATCTTTAAAATTTTCATCAGCTAAATCAGAAGGTCCGACGATATTTACAACGGCTTTTACTTTTTTACCTTTATCAGACTTATAAGCATACAACATCGATAAATGGCCTCCTGCACTGTTTCCGATAAGAATGAATTGAGGTTTGTATTGCAGCTTTTTTTCCAGATAAAGAATAACATCATTGATGTCATCAGTCTGGTTCGGAATTGCAAAACGTTTGTTCGAAGCCAATCTGTAATTGATGTTTGCAAAAACATTATTAGAAAACTTTTCCATCATTGAAAATGTAAGCGATGAAATTTCTGATTTATTTCCACTTCTCCAACCACCGCCATGAATCATTATAAATACATCTTTACCTTTATGAAGTTGCGTAGGAATGTAAAGATCAATTTCCTGTTCAGGATCGTTTCCGTAAGAAATGTTCTTTCTGATTTCAAAAGATTTGTCAGTTCCCAGATTTACTGTTTTTTCTTTACAGGAAACCATTAAAAAGATCAGAAAAGTAAAAAGTAAAAATTTATTCATAACTAAAGATAAAAAAAACCTGCTGATTTCTCAACAGGCTTCGTACAAAATAATAAATATGAAGATGATTGTTTTCTATCTCGTTCTGCTTTTGATATCATCAGAAGCGCTTTCAATGTTTCTTACTTTCTTTACTTTTTGGTTTCCGAAAGTGTAAGTAATGCTGAATGTTCCGCCTCTGTTGTATCTGTTTTGGTGAATGTAATTGTAGTTTCCGTTTGCCTGATAATCTTCTATTTCAACAATGTTGGTATTTAAAATATCATTTACATTAAGTGCAAAAGTCCAGTCGTTCCAATTCTTTTTTAAGCTTATATCTAAACTCATCAAGTTTCTGAGTACTCCCAATTCTATTTGCTGTTTATCCACAAAGAAATAATTTACACCTAGAAACCATGTTTTCTTTTTGTCTAAACGAATGGTGTTGTTGGTTTGGATTATAAGACTTGTAGAGCTTCTTTTGTTACTGTAGACAACAGGTTTTCCGTCAATATCCTGAAAGCTGTCGCCTGTAGTAGGATCAATTGCTAAAGTTCCGTTGTTGATATTATGTTGTACACCAACATTGAAGTTTGTAGTCAGATATTGTTTGAAGAATGTCTTTTGCATACCAATCATTGCAGACATTTCCTGCTTGTCACCAAAATTGGTTCTGATATACCTCAATTGGTTTTGCATACCAACTTCTCCGGACGGACTTACCGGATAGCCTTGCAATGGAACTTGAGTAATTTGATCTTTGAAATATGAATGATTCAGAATCAGGAAATAAGAATTTTTATACATATATGTCAATTCCTGATTATAGGTTGTTGAAGCTTTTACAAAAGGATTGTTTTGAGTGTAGTTGTCTTCTGTCAGAATATTTCTTACCGGATTGATTTCCCAGAAGCTTGGTCTTCTCATTCTGCTGGAAAATGCATAAGAAATATTATTCTTATCATTAATAGCGTAATTTAAACTCAAATAAGGCAATATATTATTGTAATTTCTTTCAATTCTTCTGTATTCCGGAGCAGCGTTGTCGGATGTACCCAAGCTATTGGTGATTTCATATCTTGTACCTATTTTCCCTGAAAACTTATCGGAGAACTTTTTTTCTGCCGTTAAATAAAATCCATAAATGTTTTCATCATAAATAAAATGATTGGGTCTTAATACAGCAGCTTCACCTTCTTTGAATGTGTCATTTCTGGTATCATTATCGGTTTTCGTTTTATTATAATTTCCTCCAACTGAAATTGTAAGATCATTTTTAAACTTTTGAATATAATCAACTAAGCCGGAAAAATTATTTATTTTTTGAGGAAGATTCTGAATAATTGTTTGGCTTAATCCTGTATCATTTCCAAAAGCGTCTGCAAAATAAGTCTTGTTATCCGTAAACTGGAATCTTTTATAATTAAGATATGCAGCGTTCATATTTAGTTTACTTCCTAAAGAATCTGTTTTTAATTCATAATTTAAATTTACAGAATTGTTGTAAGAACGTGCATTTTCTACGTTTCTTGAGTTAGTATATCTTGTAACATATTCTTGGGTATCTTCATCATAAGAACGAATTGTATTAAACAGATTTACCGTCGAATTATAACTCTTGTTAGCAGAAGTATTCCAGGATAAGGCAAGATTGCTTTTCTCTGTCAGCTGATAATCAATATTCAGATATCCGCCAAGATATTGATTAGGATCGTCAATATCTCCTACAGATTCATTAGAAGCAGTACTATTTCCGTTTTTAAGTGTATAACGCTGCGCCTGAATGTTTTCTCCGCCATTTAAATTTGCAGAAATCCCCAATTTGTTTTTTCTGTAATTTGCTGAAAAGCTTGCAGAGTTTGCGTTGTATTTATTCTGAGAGTTTGCCATTCTCATGTTTCCATTCAGTCCGTCGCTCATTTTCTTTTTTAAGACGATATTGATGATTCCGTCCGAAGATTCAACCTGAAATTCACTTCCCGGAACCGTAATCACTTCAATTTTCTGAATATTTTCTGCTGGAGTATTTTTTAAAAACTGCGTTAAGGATTCCGCATCCATATTTGATTTTCTGCCATTAATATAAATCAGAGCATTGTTTTTCCCTGCAATTTTTAAAGTTTTATCATCTGTTGTAGAAAGCAACGGAGTTTGTCTTAAAAGGTCGAAAGTCGTATTTCCTTTTGCAACAGGTGATGCGGCAACATCATATACAAAACGGTCGCTTTGCTTTTTGAAAACCTGCTTTGTCAAGGTTACTTCTTCAATATTTTTAGTTTTTGTGGTATCTGATTTTTTTTCTTGTGCAGAAGCTAGTCCTGCGAAAAATATGGCTGCAATGAGAAGTGGCGTTTTCATGATTTTTAATTTAATAGTTTATAGATGCTTGTATTCGTTATTATTTTACATTGCAAAGATATATAATAAATTTAGTATCTTGCAATACAAAGTAGTAAAAATATTTTTATTTTTAATATAAATTGTTGATTATCAGATGATAAAATTTTATAAGTTTTTATTTTCTACCTTAATATTCTATACAATAAGACAACAGTAAGCATGGATTTGTTACAAAAATTATGAAAATTTGCTTACGATGTTTAAAACTTAATGTAATTATCGAGGTAAATGCTGTTAGAAAAGCTTGAAGATATTTCTGTTTTTTAGGAATACAGCAGAATTGATTAATTATCAATTATAATTAATTATGTAAAATATTTTGAATTTTTTTATTCTCTATCGAAGCGAGCCAGCTTTTTATCAATCCAGATTGTGGCAAAAGGAAAAAATGCAGCAATCAAAGCGAAAACTGAATCTTCATCGTCCCAAGTATATATTTTTCTTGTGGCAGGCAAAAATAAAAGGTAAAGTGTAAAAAAGAATCCGTGAATGCTTCCGATCGTACTTATGTAAACGATTGGCAAGATGCCTTCAGGATCAACTCGGATCCAGATCATTGCTGTAAACAGAAAAAACCATGACAAAGCTTCAGCCAGACATATTTGTTTAAACCATTTGATAACTTTTTCCTGAGGATATTTTGAGAAAAATTTTTCGATGAATTCCATTGTAAATAAAATTAATTCTGTCTAAACTATTTATAAAAATTACTTCCGTCCAAATACTCAAAAACTTCGGGAGGAAGCATTGGGCGTACATTTTTCCCATCTTTTATCATATTCCGGATTTCCGTCGCCGACAATTCAATAACCGGAGCCTTGATCATGGAAATATTTTCATGCTGAAGATATTCAGAATCTTTTTTCTCGCCATCAAAAACTCTTGGATAAATGATAATATGATGTTTTTTAATTAAAATGTCAGCATTTTTCCATTTATGAAGGCTGCTGAGGTTATCTTCACCCATGATTAAGCTGAAAGAATAATCCGGATGTTTTTCTTCAAGATAAGCCAATGTGTCAATTGTATAGCTTGGCGTGGGTAATGAAAATTCTACATTTGAGGCGCGCATTTGAGGATAATTTTTCACAGCAAGCTGCACCATATCCAGTCGGTTGTGATCTTTCAGAAGAGACTTTTTTTCTTTAAAAGGATTTTGTGGACTTACAACAAACCACAATTCATCCATATCCGAATTTTCAAGAATATAATTGGATAAAATCAAATGACCAATATGAATTGGATTAAATGATCCGAAAAAAAGACCGATTTTTTTCATTGTATTAAAAGTCAATTGTCAATTTCTGCTTTGTAAATCAATTCGCTGCACTTGTCAAATTATTCTAATTTCATTTTAAATTTACTATTCACTTTCTCTAAACTTCACATCTCGGATATTCAGATAATGTGTTACATTTCCTTTCCAATGGTTTTCTTCCAAAGTAAAGGCGATGTCAAAAGTCTTATTTCTAAAATCATCAGCAAACTGGCCGAGTTTAAAGCCAACACATTCTATATTTCTTCCGGTAGATTCCTGCTTGATGTAGAATTTCAGGTGATTATTATCTTTGCCCATTGTTTTTACATAACCTGCAATTTTCTGATTCCTCAAAACCAGATTAGGCTTCATATTGTGTGGACCAAACGGAGCCAATTTTCTGTGAAAATTAATAAAATCTCTGTTTATTTCGTCAATTTCCACATCAGAATCAATCGTAATGGAAGGTTCTTTTTGATGATCTTTTATTTTTTCGGCAACTATTTTTTCAAATTTTATTTTAAATTCTTCAAACTTATATTTTTCCATAGAAAGCCCGGCTGCCGCATGATGACCTCCAAACTTCAGGAAATATTCTGAACATAAATCCAAAGCTTCATGCACATCAAAATCTGAAACCGATCTTGCCGAAGCAACCATTTCTCCGTTATTTCCGTCCGTAAAAACTAAAGTAGGTTTATAATACGTTTCGGTAAGCCTTGAAGCCACAATTCCTATTACACCTTTATTCCATTCTGGGTGATAGACGATTGTAGCGTATTTGGTTTCCTGCTGAGATTCTATAATTTGATTTAAAGCGGAAAGAGTCGAATTCATATCGAGCTCACGCCTTTCATCATTCAAGTTCATGATGTCACCTACGATTTGCTGGGCATGTTTCAGGTTGTCTGAAACCATTAATTCCACAGCAGCTTTTCCGTGAGAAATTCTTCCGGCGGCATTTATTTTTGGAGCAATTTCAAAAACAATATTCGAAATTTCAAAATGCGAAAGCTTATCTTCCGGAATCAATAAACGAAGACCCATATTTCGGGTTTTTCTGAGAACTTTCAACCCCATTTTTGCTAAAACACGGTTTTCGCCAGTCATAGAAACGATGTCTGCGGCAATAGAAATAGCCAAAAGATCAGTAAGTTCAAACAATTCTGTCTCCGGAATTTTATAAATTGTATTTAAACCCTGGCAAAGCTTAAAACCAACTCCACATCCTGAAAGTTCTTTAAAAGGATATCGGCAGTCACTTCTTTTAGGGTCCAAAACAGCAATGGCATCAGGGATTTCGTCGCCTGGTAAATGATGATCGCAAATGATAAAATCAATGCCTAAACTTTTAGCATAATTAATCATATCACTTGCCTTGATTCCGCAATCTAAAGCGATAATCAACGAAAAGCCATTTTCTTTGGCAAAATCAATTCCTTCGGTTGAGATTCCGTATCCTTCAGAGTTTCTGTCCGGAATGTAAAATTCTAAATATTTTTTGTGAACTATTTTTCTAAGATATAAATAAGTCAGCGCAACGGCAGTCGTTCCGTCGACGTCATAATCGCCATATACCAATATTTTTTCGCCATTTTCAATCGCTGTGGCAATACGTTCCACTGCTTTTTGCATATCCGCCATTAAAAAAGGACTGTGAATGTCGGTAAAGTTCGGCTTGAAGAATTCTCTGGCCTTCTGATAATTGTCTATTCCTCTGAGAACTAGCAATTTGGATTCAAAAGTCCCAAAACCAAGCGACGAACTCAATCCATCAACAATCTCTTCATCAGGTTCGGTTTTATAAATCCACTTTTGACTCATTTCACAAAAATAGGGAAAATTTATTTTAAAATCACTATTGAAATATGGTCATAAAAAACAATTTATGGCTGTTTTTTATTTGGATTATTTTCAATGTTTTAAGGCTAATCTGATGTTTTTCTCAATAATTTTTAAAAATTTCAACTTTTAAAAAACCAATCTTGAGCAATTGTCGTAGATACTTTAAAATACTAAACCTTTTAAAAATAATATTATGAAAAAAACAGTCAATGTTTCCAGCCAGGGAGCCACTCTGGATACCAGCAGAAGAAACTTTTTAAAACTAAGCGGCATTGGTATTGTCGCTGCGGGGCTTACTTTGGTAGGCTGCGAAGACGATGATTTTGAATACAATGATAATAAAATATTTGATTTGGGAACCGGCGATGTAGGAGTTTTAAATTATGCATACGCTCTTGAACAATTGGAAGCCGATTTTTACACCAAAGTGGTCAATAATTTTTATGCAAATATCTCGACTAAAGAAAAAGAAGTTCTTATAGATTTGTATCATCATGAGGTCATTCACAGAGATTTTTTCAAAGCAGCGATTTCCGGTGCGACACCTAACGTTTTGCCAACACTTGAATTTCAATATCCAAACGTGAATTTCAATGACAGAAATTCTGTTTTAGCAACAGCAAAAGCCTTAGAAGATACCGGAGTTGCAGCGTATAACGCAGCAGGAAAGTATATTACAAATCCTGCTTATCTGGTACTTGCCGGTAAAATTGTTTCGGTAGAAGCGAGACATGCTTCTGCAATCAGAGATCTTATTAATCCCGGTACGGCGGCTTTTTCAGGTGATGATGTGATTGATGCCAACGGGCTGGATGTTGCTAAAGAACCTGCAGATATCGTAATGGCAGCAGGAGGATTTATTAAAACTCCATTTACCTGGAAAGAAAGAGGCATTAACTAAATTATTCATTTCAAAAATCTTATTATTATGAACATTCTTAAATTATTAGATAAACTTTCTGACGATTCATTTTTTACAAAACAGACGTCGAGATTGGAAAGTCTTACAGATATATCTTCATTTGGTAAAAAAGCGGCTGTTGCGGCTTTACCTTTAGGATTAGGAAGCTTTATGGCTACTTCGGCAAAAGCTGAAACTACAACGCCCGATACAGGTCTTGCGATGAAAAGCGCGCTTACAGATGCTTTGCAACTTGCATTGACTTTAGAATATTTGGAAGATGAATATTATAGAATCGGACTTAACACAGCGAATTTAATTCCTACCGCAGACCGGACTGTTTTTATGCAGATTTCGAAACATGAAGCAGCGCATGTTTCTTTTCTGAAAAACACGCTCAATTCATTAGGAACTGCTCCTGTAGCAAAACCTACTTTTGATTTTACGGCTGGAGGTAATTTTATGCCATTTAATGATTATCAGCAATTCCTTGTTTTGGCACAGGCTTTTGAAGATACCGGCGTAAGGGCGTACAAAGGACAAGCAGGAAATGTAATGTCAAACGGAGCTGTTTTGCAGGCTGCATTGCAGATCCATTCGGTTGAGGCGAGACATGCTTCTATGGTGAGAAGAATGAGGGCCAATAAAGGCTGGATCGAACTGGCGAACGGCGGAAATATGCCAGCTGCCACCAACGCTGTTTATGCAGGGGAAGATGTTACGGTACAAGCAGGTTTCAATACGGCAAATGCTTTTGGAGCGGCGGCAGGATCTGCGGCTTATGATGAGATTCTTACAGGTGCTGAAGCAACGGCTATTGCTTCATTATTTATTGTATAGTTTTTATAATATAATTTTGGTGAGCCTTTTCCGATGTTTTTCGGAAAAGGTTTTTAGTTGAAATTTTTAATATAAAAAACCGCTCAAGAAATTGAACGGTTTTGTTTTTTTAAGATTAAATCTTTATTTTTAAGAATACATCTTTTCTCTTAATTCTTTTACTCTTTTATCCGCAAGATATTCGTCGTATGTCGTTTCTCTGTCGATAATTCCGTTTGGAGTCAATTCGATAATCCTGTTACAAACTGTCTGAAGCATTTCGTGGTCATGTGATGACAATAAAAGATTTCCTTTAAAGTTTGACAAAGAGTTGTTCAAAGTCGTAATACTTTCAAGATCTAAGTGGTTTGTAGGTTCATCAAGCAAAAGAACATTTGCTTTCTGAAGCATCATTCTGCTGAACATACATCTCATTTTTTCACCTCCTGAAAGCACTTTACAAGATTTCAAAGCTTCATCACCAGAGAATAGCATTCTTCCCAAAAATCCTCTCATGAATTCTTCGTGACGTTCTTCATCGTTTTTAGTAAATTGTCTCAACCAATCAACCAAACTGATGTCTTCCTGAAAGAATTTGGTGTTATCTAAAGGCATGTGAGATTGGTTTGTCGTAACTCCCCAAGCGACAGTTCCTTTGTCTGGTTGAACATTTCCGGCTAAAATCTCGAAAAATTCTGTGATTGCCAATGAGCTTTTAGACAAAACAGCAACTTTATCACCTTTTTTAAGGTTTAAATCGATGTTTGAGAACAATAATTCTCCGTCTTTCGTTTTTTCTAAACCTTTTACATCCAAAATCTGATCACCAGCTTCTCTTTCCATTTCGAAAATAATGGCAGGGTATCTTCTTGAAGAAGGCTTAATATCGTCGATGTTTAGTTTATCGATCATTTTCTTTCTTGCAGTCGCCTGTTTAGCTTTTGCAACGTTTGAGCTAAATCTTGCGATGAAATCCTGAAGTTCTTTCTTTTTATCTTCCGCTTTTTTATTAGCCTGAGCTCTTTGTCTCGTCGCTAATTGAGAAGCTTGATACCAGAAAGAATAGTTACCTGTATAAAGATTAAGTTTAGCATAATCTAAGTCACCGATGTGCGTACAAACCGTATCCAAAAAGTGACGGTCGTGAGAAACAACGATTACCGTGTTTTCGTAATCTGCAAGGAAATCTTCTAACCAAGAAATTGTATCAATATCAAGGTCATTGGTAGGTTCATCCAGAATCAATACATCAGGATTTCCGAAAAGAGCCTGAGCCAAAAGAACTTTTACTTTGTCCTGATTCTCAAGTTCGCCCATCATTTGCCAATGCATATGATCTTTAATGCCAACATTTGAAAGCATGGTTTGCGCATCAGATTCTGAATTCCAACCGCCCATTTCGTCATAAATTACGCCCAATTCACCTGCTTTGATACCGTCTTCATCAGAGAAATCTTCTTTAGCGTATAAAGCGTCCATCTCTTCTTTTATCTCAAATAATCTCTTGTTTCCTCTCAAAACAGTCTCAAGAACAGTAAATTCATCATAAGCAAAGTGATCCTGCTCAAGAACTGACATTCTTTTTCCAGGTTCTAAAGATACGTGTCCTGTTGTTGGGTCTTGTTTTCCTGTTAATATTTTAAGGAATGTAGACTTTCCTGCACCATTTGCTCCGATGATTCCGTAGCAGTTTCCTTTGGTAAACATAATATTTACCTCGTCAAAAAGAACTCTTTTCCCGAATTGTAAAGATAAGTTAGATACTGTTAACATATAGTTTTGTAAATTTGGCGCAAAATTACGAAAAGAATTTGGGTAATTTATAATAATGTAATATTCAAGTTTTTAAATGGAAGCATTTTTGTATATACTTGAAAGAAATTTTAACATATGAAGATCGAGAAAACAGTCAATATATTTAATAAAAGAGCAAGATTCGAATACGAAATCATGGAAGAACTGGAAGCCGGAATGGTGCTTACCGGTACTGAAATAAAATCTTTGCGTTCTTCGAAAGCCTCTATAACAGAAGCTTTCTGCCAGTTTATTGACGGAGAATTGTATATTATTAATATGATGATTGATGAATATAAGCTGGGAACATTTTATAATCATAAAACAAAAAGGGAACGGAAATTGCTGTTGCACAAAAGAGAATTGTTAAAACTCGAAAAAAAACTAAAGGACGCAGGGAATACTATAATACCTCTAAAACTATATATAAACGATCGAGGCAAGGCTAAAGTGCTTATAGCATTAGGCAGAGGTAAAAAGCTTTTCGATAAGAGAGAGACAATAAAAGACAGAGAAAATAAACGCACACTCGATAGAATATTAAAGAAAAGTTAAAAATCATCCTGAAAACTTTGTTTTTAAAGAAAAATTATATTTATTTTGCATTATCAATTATTTAATCATTTAATTCTATGAAAAATCTAAAATTAGGAATTTCAGTATTGGCACTTACAGTTGCTTCTACTGTTTTCGCCCAGACTACCAACAATCCGTGGATGATCGGGGTTGGTGCTCATGCGGAAAACCATACAGCACAACGTGGTAACTTCAGCAACACGTTTTCTGCTAAAAATTTAACGAAGAATATGTTCAATATGAACAACTTCTCTATCACTCCACCATTATCAAAGCTTACAGTTGCTAGAAATATTGGTAAAGGTTTGGTAATCGACTGGCAAACTACTGTTGGTAATGTTGATAACAAAAGATTCAACATGGGGAAAGAATTCATGTTAATGACAGGTCTTGGTTTTCAAGCTAAAGCAGCTGGTCTTATCTGGGACGAAGAGTCTTGGTTTGACCCTTACTTAAGAGTAGGTGCTAACTATTTGAGACATGACTACACTTCTCTTACTTTCCCAAGACAGAGCTACATCGATGGAAGCCCTGCTGAAATGATTTCAAACGGAGAAAACGGTAATGAGAACGGTAAAGCTAACTTCTTTACAGTTGCTACAGGTGCTGGTATCAACTTCTGGTTGACTAAGAACTTCGGTCTTGGTGTTCAAGGAGATTATGTTTCAACTCCAGGCGATAAATCTACAGTTGCTAACTTCTGGCAAGCTTCCGCTTCTTTGAACTTTAGATTCGGAAACAGAGACAGAGATAAGGATGGTATCTTAGATAAAGACGATTTATGTCCAGATACACCAGGTTTACCAGAATTCCAAGGATGTCCTGATACTGACGGAGACGGAGTTCCTGATAAAGACGATCAATGTCCAGATGTTGCTGGTCCAGTTGAAAACAACGGTTGTCCTTGGCCAGATACAGACGGTGACGGTGTAATCGACAAAGATGATGCTTGTCCTACAGTTGCAGGTCCTGCAGAAAACAATGGTTGTCCTTGGCCAGATACAGACGGTGACGGTATCTTAGATAAAGATGATGCTTGTCCTACTGTTCCAGGTCTTCCAGAATACAACGGATGTCCTAAGCCTAAGGAGCAAACTGCTATTGAGGTTGAAACTAAATTAGGAAGCGTATTCTTTGATTTCAACAAAGCTACAATCAGACCTGAGTCTAAAGATGCTCTAGATTCTGCTGCAGATCTTATTAAGAAAGATGGCGGTAACTATCTATTAGAAGGTAGAACTGATGCTAAAGGATCTGAAGCTTACAACTTGAAGTTATCTAGAGAAAGAGCTGCTGCTGTAGTTGCTGCTTTAGATGCAAGAGGTGTAGATGCTAATGCTCTTAAATCTGTAGGTGTTGGTGAATCTAAAGCTACAGTTTCTGAAAAAGCTTCTGACGCTGAAAGACAAGTAGACAGAAAAGTAGTTGTAAAAGCTATCGAAAACATGGACGAGTGGAACGCAATCAAGAAAAGAGATTACGAAGATGCTCCAGTGAAGAAAGCTCCAGCTAAGAAAAAATCTACTAAAAAAAGAAAATAATTAATTTTTCTAAATAATAAATACCTCCAGTTTTCTGGGGGTATTTTTTTTATTGTTCATTTTAAGTAATTTTGTGAAAATTTAAATATAAAAATGGGAAGAGCATTTGAATATAGAAAAGCTTCTAAAATGGCCCGTTGGGATAAAATGGCCAAGACTTTCTCTAAAATAGGTAAAGACATTGCATTAGCCGTAAAAGCTGGAGGCTCAGATCCTGAAGCCAACCCTGCGTTGAGAAGATGCATTCAAAATGCGAAAGGTGCCAATATGCCAAAAGATAACGTTGAAAGAGCGATTAAAAAGGCAAGTGGTGCAGATGCAGAAAACTATGAAGAGATCACTTATGAAGGATACGGCCAAGGTGGTGTCGCTTTTTTTGTTGAATGTACAACAAACAATACAACAAGAACGGTTGCCAACGTGAGAGCTATTTTTAATAAGTTTGACGGGAATTTAGGGAAAAATGGTGAGCTTGCTTTCATCTTTGACAGAAAAGGTATTTTCAGTATTGATATGACGCAAATCAAGATGGATTGGGACGATTTTGAAATGGAAATGATCGATGGCGGAGCAGAAGATATTGATAAAGATCAAGATGAAGTGATGATCACAACTGCATTTGAAGACTTCGGATCTCTTTCTCACAAATTGGATGAATTGGGAATTGAGGTGAAAAGTGCGGAACTTCAAAGAATTCCAAACAATATCAAAGAGGTAACTCAAGAACAGTTTAAAGCAAATATGAAAATGCTTGACCGTTTTGAGGAAGATGATGATGTACAGAACGTATATCACAACATGGAAATCACTGACGAGTTGCTGGAATCTCTGTAAAACATAATATAGCATTCATATACAGTTCATTTTCAATTAGTTTCTTTGCATAAAATCATCTATGAAGAGAAACGTTGAATTGGTTGTCATTTCGGATGTGCATTTGGGAACTTACGGATGTAAGGCTAAAGAATTGTTAAGATATTTGAATTCTATTCAACCGAAAACTTTAGTTTTAAATGGTGATATTATCGATATCTGGCAATTTAAAAAGTCTTACTTCCCTAAGCCTCATTTGAAGGTGATAAAAAAGATTCTTTCTTTTGCCACCAAAAATACCGAAGTCTATTACATCACGGGAAATCATGATGAAATGTTCCGGAAGTTTACCGATTTTGAGTTGGGCAAACTAAAAGTATGTAACAAGCTTTTCTTAAATCTTAATGATCAAAAAACCTGGATTTTTCACGGAGATGTATTTGATGCTTCGGTTCAGCATTCAAAATGGATTGCAAAGTTGGGCGGAAAAGGGTATGATTTCTTAATTGTAATTAATAACGTTGTCAATTGGTTTTTAGAGAAAATGGGCAAAGAAAAATATTCATTTTCAAAGAAGATTAAGAACAACGTTAAAAAAGCAGTCAAATATATTGGTGATTTTGAACTAACGGCTTCCGAACTTGCCATTGATAACGAATATGATTATGTAATTTGCGGGCATATTCACCAGCCTCAAATTAGGGAAGTTGTCAACAAAAAAGGTTCTTGTACGTACTTAAATTCCGGCGACTGGATCGAAAATCTTTCAGCTTTGGAATATAATAACGGCGAATGGAAGATCTTTTATTATGAAGATCATAAACATTTGCTAAACGATGATGAAACCGAAGAAATTCAGGATATGAATAATTCTGAGCTTCTGAAAATAGTTACTCAATTTGCGTGATATGAAAGTATTGTATGCATTTCAGGGAACAGGAAACGGGCATGTGGCCAGAGCGCAGGAGATTATTCCGATCTTAAAAAAGTATGCATCGGTCGATACATTGATCAGCGGGCATCAGTCTCAATTGAATACAGATTTTCCTATAGATTTTAAGCATAAAGGGATTTCTCTTCTTTACAACAAAACTGGCGGAATTTCATATAAAAAAATACTTTTTGAAAATGATTTCCTCAAAGCTATTCAGACGATCAGCCAAATTAAATTAAAGCATTACGATTTGATCATCAATGATTACGAGCCATTAACGGCTTGGGCTTGCAAGCTTAAGAATGTAAAAATGCTTGAGTTGAGTCATCAGGCTTCGATGAGCTTTAAAGAAACTCCAAAGCCGAAACACAAAGATTTTTTAGGAGAATTTGTCTTAAAAAATTATGCTCCAAGTAAACATAAAATTGGTTTTCATTTTGAAAATTATCATTCTCAAATTAAAAAGCCGGTTATCAGAAAAAAAATAAGGAATTTAAATCCTGATAAAAAAGGTTTTTATGTTGTTTATCTGCCTAGTTTTTCTGATGAAAATATCATTAAGGTTCTGTCCGAAATTCCGGTTGAATGGAAAGTATTTTCCAAATATGCTAAACTTCATGTTAAAATAAAAAACGTTGAAATTTTTTCAATTGATGAACTTCACTTTCTGGAATGTTTCGAAAATTGCAACGGAATTCTTTGTAATGCCGGCTTTGAAGGTCCTGCCGAAGCTCTTTTTATGGATAAAAAACTTTTTGTAATTCCTATACAACATCAATATGAGCAGGAATGCAATGCTTGTGCTTTGGACCAAATGGGCGTTCCCAATTCTAAAATTTTAGACAGGGAAGAAATAAAAAGATGGGTAGAATCGGACGAGCATCTTCGCGTGGATTATCCTGATGATATTGAAGATATTATTCTGAATGACGTTTTAACGTTCCAATAAAATATCTTCCACATCATTCATGCGTCTCATTACAGATCTTGCATACGAACAGTGTGGGTAAATTTTCCAGTTGTTTTCTCTTGAAAACTTGATGGCTTCTTCGACCAGATATTTTCCCATTCCACGGCCTTCAAATTCAGGATGAACAAGCACAAAAGATATGACTAATTTATTTTCTTCAGGGAATATCGTGTAAGTAAGCCTTCCGACTTCTTTAATTTCATTATTAATGGTAATAACGCCGCCGTTTCCTGATTTATTATTTTCAAATTTCATAAGAACTGATTTACTAGAAAGATACAAAATCTGAACCGAACGGAAGATAATTGAAGTCGGAAATATGAAAAAGCGAATCAGTTAAATCTAATGTTTTGCATTAAATTGTAAAAATTATTCCCTTCCTGTGTAATAATTATAATCTTTAATAATAATTCCGATAAACTGTCTTTCCGTCATTTTTGTATGATCAATTTCCAGTTTTAGAATGCCTTTTATTTTATCTGAAAGTTTGCTGATGATTTGTCGGTCGTCGATTTTCAAAGCTTTAAGATAATTGTCTTTTATAATTCTCATGTCGTTATCACTCAATGCAATCACCTGCGGAAAAGTAGGCACATAATCTGTATGAAGGTTTTCTAAAATTGTGTGGGAAATATTAATATTGTTTTTTAAAGAAATAACAGCCGTTCCCGAAGCAATATCGCCCAAACGCTGATTATTTTTAGAAACGATCATAGAAATCAAACCAACAATCCCGGCAAAAGAAACATCAATCACCCGGAATACCCAACGGATCAGATAATCTCCGAAACTGGCCTGATAACCATCAATTTTTACAACCCGAATTTTCATCACTTTTTTTCCTGGAGTTTGGCCTTCCATTAAGCTTTCCAAAACGACAGGATAAATGTAAACCGGGAATGTAATGGCAATATAAATGGCCATTTGCGACCATTGATCAAGTCCTTCCAAAAGGTAGCCCAAATCAAATACACTAAAAAATATATAAAACGTAATAACAATGTATGCCGCTTTTATCAAAGTGTCGATAATAAAAGCAAGTATTCTTTCACCAATACTTGAAATGTTAAAATTAATATTTACATTTTGTGAGGTATTAATCGCAATTTGAGACATAATTTTTATTATTTTAGCCTTACAATTATGAGAGAAGTTTATTTTATTAAACAAAATAAAGAAAAATGGTTGGGAATCGAACAGGTTATTCAAGGGAAAATCAAAAAAAATCCTGATGACCTGTCTTCGCTGTACATCAACTTGGTCAATGACCTTTCTTTTGCCCAGACGTATTACCCGAAAAGTAATACAACGGTTTACCTTAATCACCTTTCTTCTCAGATTTTCCAGAAAATATACAAAACAAAAAGAGTAGAAGAAAACAGGATTTTGTATTTTTTTAAAACTGAAGTTCCGCTTTTAGTTTATCAGTACAGAAGATATTTGATGTATGCTTTCTTGTTTTTTATTGTTTTTACTTTGATTGGCGTTATTTCGGCAATTTATGATAAAGATTTTGCCAATATTATTTTAGGTGAAAGCTACGTAAATACCACCATCGAAAATATTAAAAACGGAAATGCGGTTGGTATTTATCAAAGCGGCTCAACTTGGGGAAGCACCATCGGAATTATATTTAATAACATCGGTGTTGGTGCAAAGCTATATATTTACGGGATTTTCTTTGGAATAGGATCGTTATACGTTCTTTTGTCCAATTCTGTAATGTTGGGCTCGTTTCAATATTTTTTCTATGATTACGGTGCTTTAAAAGACAGCGCAAGAGGAATCTGGCTTCACGGTGTATTTGAAATTTTTTCAATGGTTGTCGAAGCAATGTGCGGATTGATTTTGGGAGCGTCTATTTTATTTCCTAAAACTTTTTCGAGGTTTAATTCTTTAAAAAAAGGCTTAAAAGATTCTTTTAAAATATTTTTAAGCACAATTCCATTTACGATTTGTGCAGGAATTATAGAAGGCTACATTACCAGACATGCTCTGAAAATGCCTGAAATTTTAAATTTAATCATCATATTCGGATGTTTATTCATTATAGGCTTTTACTATTTTGTGTATCCTTACATCGTCAATAAAAAAATCAATAACCAAATCCTTACAAATCATGCAGTTTTATAAAAAAAGGGACTTTGGGGCTTTCATTAGCGACAGTTTCAGCTTTTTTAAATTATACGGTAAAAATTATTTTAAAAATTATATTCTGCTCAATGGGCTTCTGATGATCTTAATTGTTGTCGTGTTTATTTTTGGTTTCAGAGAGCTTTTTATGCAGCTTTTTGGTTCGAATATAAGCGGAAACGGAACTTACTTTGAAAACTATTTTCAAGACAATTTAGGGATGTTTATTGTGGTTGGAATCATCACATTTCTGCTTTTTCTGGTTTTAATGATCGTCAATTATCTTTATCCGGTTTTTTATTTGAAAAGATTAGCTGAAGGCGAAAAGAAAATCAGGACCGATGATATTTTAAGTGATTTTAAAAATAATGCCGGCAGAATAGGAATTCTTTGTTTGGGAATGATTTTTATTGTGACGCCTTTGTCGCTTATTTTAGTGGGAATTTCATATGCTTTACTATTGATTATTATAGGGTTTTTCCTGATGTTGTTGGTTTTTCCAACTTTATTCAATGTCATTACATTTTTAATGTACGATTATTTCAACAGCAAAAGAGGTTTTTTTGAGAGCTTAAGCTATTCGATCAGAGCACAGTTTTCATATACTCACGGAAGAGAAAAATCACCATTTTGGAAATATTGGGGCGCAACAATCATTATTTCGATTATTTTATATGTGATTACAACTATTTTCACCATGATACCGATGATTCTATTTTATACATCAATCCTCACTTCGGCTCCTGACGGGAATTATGAACAAAATCCGTTTGCCGGAACAATGGGAATCATGTTTTTTGTCGTGTACGGAATATCGATGTTGGTATCTTTTTTCCTTTCAAATATGATGTACGTTAATTCCGGATTGATGTATTACGACAGCAGAACAGACTTTCATCAAAAAATAGAATTGGCTGAAATAGATACGATTGGGATTAATGAATAGATTCTTTATTTTCCTGTTTACTTTTTTGTCTTTAGCATCTTCAAATGCTCAGGAATATGACAGCATGGCTGTTGTAGAAGCATTTGCGGAAGATTCTTTAAGCACGGGACATTACAAAAATATGTATCGTGCAGATTCTGTTTTGCTTAAAGATTCTGTTTCCGAAAATAGAGTTTACCCCAAAAATTTTAAAGAAGATATTACGTCAAGATACAAAGGAAACGAATTCGATTATTCTACTTCAAAACCCAGAGAATCATTTTGGGCTAAACTTCAAAGGAAAATTTTAAGACTGATACAATCTATTTTTGGAGAAACCAGTCTGGAAAGTTCGGCCAAAATCACGACCGTTATCATTCGTTTATTTGCGATTCTTCTTGTCGGATTTTTGCTTTATTTTATTATTAAATTTCTTTTAGGAAAAAACGGAAACTTCATTTTTGGAAAACGGAATAAAAAAGTGACGATCAATGAAGAAGAATTACACGAAAATATTCACGAAATCAATTTTCCTGAAAGTATTGCGTCTTTTGAAAGAGCAAAAGATTACCGCTCGGCTGTTCGTTACCAGTTTTTATTTATCCTTAAAAAGCTCAGCGATAAAAAACTCATCCTTTGGAATCCCGAAAAAACAAATAAAGATTATGTTGCCGAGCTGAAAGCAGATCACTTAAAAAACGAATTCTCAAATCTGTCGTATATTTTCGATTATGTCTGGTACGGCGAGTTCAGTATTGACGAGCAAATGTATTTAAAATTTAAAGAGCTTTATCAGTCTTTTAAACCATAATTTTAGAAAATAATGAATAAAACTTTCAAAATATATGCTATAATTTTCATCATTATCATGGTGATTTTGGCGTTGCTTGAAGTTAATAAAAAAGAAGTTACAGACTGGCGGAAAAATTTTGATGTTGATCAGAAATCTCCTTTTGGATTATTCGTTTTCAATCAGGAAGCACAATTTTTATTTAAAAACAATCTTAAAAAAGTAGATCTTACTCCGTACGATTATTACAATCAGAATAAAAAAAAGCAACATAATATTTTAGTTATCGAAAGCGACATCGACGTTGTTTCGTGGAAAAAAATTCTTGATGAAGTCTCGAAAGGATCCGATGCTATTTTGATTGGGAGCCAGATACCAAAAGATATTTCGGACAGTATTGGCTATTACGACTCGCAAATTTCTTTTGCTGATCAAAATGTTTTGAAACTGACTGATAAAAAATATTTAAATGATTTTATTAAATTAGATAAATTCCCTTCAGGAAGAGGCTTTTCGTACATCAAACCAGGCGTTGAGGTTTTAGGGAAAACCGTTGAAGAAGATAATTCTCATCAGGTAAATTTTATAAAATCAAAACTTGGAAAAGGAAATATTTATGTACATTCTGAGCCGCTTTTTCTTACCAATTATTATCTTCTGAAATCCGGAAATATAAAATATGCGCAAGATGTCTTTTCGTATTTTCAGGATAGAGAAACAGTTTGGTTTGTAGAAAGTAATACAAAAGAATCTCGTTTTTTTATGAGATTTATATTAAGCAATCCAGCCTTGAAATACGCTTGGTGGCTTTTATTGGGCGGCTTGGTTTTGTTTATATTTTTTAATGCTAAAAGAAAGCAACGTATCGTCCCGATTATCGAGCCGCTAAAAAATACTTCCGTAGATTTTGTGAAAAGTATCGGAAATCTTTATCTGCAGGAAGGTGATTTTCATGATATGATGGCGAAAAAAGCTCAGTATTTCCTGAATAAAATAAGGCTTGATTTCTTGATTGATACACAAAGTTTAGATGAAGAATTTGCAAAGAAGCTACAATTGAAAACAGGAAAAAGTTTAGATATCATCAACGAAGCTATAACTTTGATAAAGAAAGCACAAGATCCATACGCAAGCGTAATGAAGGAAGATTTAGCTAAGATGAATAAGCTTTTAGATGGTATTTTAAATTAAAGGCTTGAAAAAAAGAGCTCCGTAGGAGCGCAATATTTGTAGAAACAGATATTTTTTTAATAGAACTCCGTAGGAGTGAAACAGAAATGGCAAATACTTATATTCAGATTTATATTCAATTTATCTTCGCTGTACAGGGAAGGCAAAATCTAATTGACCCTTCAAAAAGAAAAGTTTTGCAACAGTATATTTCCGGTATTATTAAAAATAATAATCAAAAATTATTGGCTATTTATGCAAATCCTGATCATATTCATCTTCTTATCGGATTTAATACTTTGAATTTTAAAATTCCGGATCTTATTCGAGATATTAAAGCAAATTCGTCCAGATTCATCAATGAAGAAAAATGGCTGAATGGAAAATTTAACTGGCAGGAAGGTTACGGTGCATTTTCTTATTCAAAAAGTCAGATTGATAAAGTTGTAAATTATATTCTAAATCAGGAAGAACATCATAAAAAGAAAAATTTCAAGGAAGAATATCTTGAGCTTTTGAATAAATTTGAAATACAATATGATGAAAAATATCTTTTTGATTTTTACGACAGTTAAACGCCGCTCCTTCGGAGCTCACAAAACAGACTTAAATAAAGCTACAAACATTTCGCTCCTACGGAGCTCACAAAATTAAAGAAGTTATGGAAAACCTCGAAAACCAAAATACAGAATCTCAAATTCCTATTAATATAGATGATAAAGAAAACAGATTTGAATCAAGACTTGATATGACAGAACTTCGTATGAGTTTGGAAAAAGTAAAATCTGAAATTGCAAAAGTGATTGTCGGTCAGCACGATATGATCGAGCATCTTTTGGCGGCTTTACTATCAAATGGCCATGTTTTGATAGAAGGTGTACCCGGTGTTGCCAAAACAATTACCGCAAAGCTTTTGGCTAAAACAATTGATGTAGACTTTAGCAGAATACAGTTTACGCCAGATTTGATGCCTTCGGATATTTTGGGAACATCGGTTTTTAATGTGAAAAATTCAGAATTTGAATTTAAAAAAGGACCTATTTTTTCCAATTTTATTTTGATTGATGAGATCAACCGCTCACCGGCTAAAACTCAGGCAGCATTGTTTGAAGTAATGGAAGAAAGACAGATCACGATGGATGGAACACAATACGAAATGGATGCCCCGTTTTTAGTTGTTGCTACTCAAAATCCGATCGAGCATGAAGGAACTTACAGACTTCCCGAAGCACAATTAGACCGTTTTTTGTTTAAAATAAATGTTGGTTATCCAAATCTTGAACAGGAAATTTCGATCATAAAAAATCAGCATGAAAGCAGACAGGAAGATAAAACTGACGTGGTAAAGCCTGTCATAAGCGCACAACAGTTAAACAATTATCAAAAGCTGGTAAAAGAAATTGTTGTAGAATCTCAGTTGATGGAATATATTGCTAAAATCATCATCAATACAAGAGAAAATCAGTTTTTATATTTAGGTGCGTCTCCGAGAGCAAGTTTGGCTTTATTGACAGCCTCAAAAGCTTTTGCCGCATTACGAGGACGGGATTTTGTAACTCCGGAAGATATAAAAGAAGCAAGCTATGCAGTTTTAAGACACAGAGTAATCGTGTCGCCGGAAAGAGAAATGGAAGGTTTAACAGCCGATGAAATTATCCGCCAGATTTTGGAAGGTATAGAAATCCCAAGGTAGATTGCAGGTAAAAGGTTGCAGGTTATAGTTAACAATTCGTATTTAGAGGTTTGAGTTATGGCTAATTTTAAAGAGCTTTTAGTGTGGCAGAAATCAATAAATTTTGTTACCGAAATTTACAAAACAACTGATGCTTTTCCTAAAGATGAAACGTTTGGTTTAAAATCTCAAATCAGAAGAGCTTCTGTTTCAATTCCGTCTAATATTGCTGAAGGAAATTCAAGAAGAAGTAAACCTGATTATTTGCAATTTTTGAAAATATTAAGAGGAAGTTGTGCAGAAGTTGAAACACAATTGATAATCTCAAGAAATCTTAATTTTTTGAATGAAACAAATTATTTAAAATTGAATCAAGACATTATTGAAATTTCAAAAATGCTAAACGGACTTATTAACTCTAAAAGAAGCTTAAAACTTTAAAGATTCAACAACCTGCAACCTAAAATCTGAAACCTGCAACCCTAAAAATATGAAAAACTTATACATCAATACACGCTTCTTTTTCACGCTTATCGGTGTGGGAATATTGTATGTTTTGGCATTTTTCTTTCCGTTTTTTATGATGTTTGTGCACATTTTGCTGTTACTTGTTTTTCTTGCTGCAATGGTTGATTATTTGCTTTTGTTTAGGGAAAAAGAAGCGGTTTTGGCACAAAGAATCTTGCCTGAAAAATTATCAAACGGTGATGAAAATCCTGTAAAAGTTGATGTTAAAAACAATTACAGTTTTAAGATTCATATTAAAATTATTGATGAAATTCCGTTTCAGTTCCAGAAAAGAGATTTTTTAATTGAAAAAAAGATAGAATCCGGTAAAAACACATTGTTTCAATATATTCTTGAGCCCAAAGAAAGAGGCGAATACAATTTTGGAGCTTTAAATATTTTTGCATCTTCGCCTTTAGGTTTTATTTCCAGAAGATTTACCTTTCAGAAAAATGCCATGCTTCCCGCTTATCCGTCTTTTGTGCATTTAAGAAAGTATGAATTGATGGCTCTGCAAAACGAATTTTTGCTTGGCGGAATCAAAAAAATACGAAAATTGGGACATACAATGGAATTTGAACAGATCAAAGAATATGTTCCAGGAGATGACGTAAGAACGATCAACTGGAAGGCGACTTCAAAGTCCAACCGGTTGATGGTCAATCAGTTTCAGGACGAGAAATCCCAGCGTATTTTTATGTTGATTGATAAAGGAAGAACGATGAAAATGCCCTTTAACGGATTGAGCCTTCTTGATTATTCCATCAACGCGACAATGGCGCTTTCACATATTATTCTTAAAAAAGGTGATCGTGCAGGAATGATGACTTTCTCCAAAAAGACCGAAAATAAAGTTGCTGCAGACAATAAATCCGGTCAGTTGAGAAAGATTTCCGAATCATTGTATAACATAAAAACCGACTTTTTTGAAAGTGATTTCAACAGATTGTATCAGGATGTGAAATATTCTGTTAATCAAAGAAGCTTGATTTTACTTTTCACAAATTTTGAGACATTAGACGGATTAAATCGACAGCTCAAATATCTTCGTGGAATTGCAAAAAACCATTTGCTGGTTGTGGTTTTCTTTAAAAATTCAGAATTGCAGACGTTACTTCATAAAAACCCCGAAAACATGCAGGAAATTTATGATGAAATTATCGCTGAAAAATTTGAATTTGAAAAAAAACTCATCATTCAGGAATTAAGAAAATATGGAATTTATTCTGTTTATACGCTTCCCGAAAACCTGAATGTTGATGTGATTAATAAGTATCTTGAAATAAAAGCAAGAGGGATTTTGTAAATTAATAATAATAAACGCTTCGACTTTGCTCAGCGGACACAGTTTTTTTTTAAGCGAGTCGAAGAATCTTTAAATAATTTAAAATGAAAATAATACTTAACAGAATAAACGACGACTATCTATTTGAGTGTACCAACTCACAAGGAAACTCAATTCTTTTGGATAATACTTCACAACCGGGAGCCAAAGGCGTTTCACCAATGGAAAGCGTATTGATGGCGGTTGCAGGTTGCAGTGGAATCGATGTTGTTTCTATTCTTAAAAAACAAAGACAGGAAATCACGGATTTCAAGGCTGAAGTTGAAGGTGAAAGAATTGTTGTAGAAGATGCAAAACCTTTTAAATCTATAAAAGTTAAGTTTTTATTGGAAGGAAAAATCGATCCTCAAAAAGCATTAAAAGCATCACAATTGTCATTTGAAAAATACTGCTCGGTTTCAAAAACATTAGAACCCAACGTAGAAATTGGCTATGAAGTTTTTGTAAACGGAGAAAAAGTAGAAAAATAGAGTTTTGAGAGTTGTGAATATTTCACAACTCTCAAATTTCCAGATTATTATGCTAATCTTGGCTTCATTAGTTTCGCAACAGTTGCCGTCCAACCAGTTTGATGGGAAGCGCCAACGCCTCGCCCGTTGTCACCATGAAAATATTCAAAGAAAGTGATGTAATCTTTGAAGTGTTCATCATAATTAAATTTATAATTTCCTCCGTTAAAAGCTCTTTGTCCGCTTTCATCTTTTAAAAATATCGAACAAAGCCTGTTGCTGATATTTTGGGCTACTTCATCAAGATTTCGTTTGTCGCCACTTCCGGTCGGGAGCTCGACTTTTAGGCTGTTTCCGTAATAAAAGTGGAAACGCTGCAAACTTTCTACAATCAAAAAATTTATAGGAAACCAAATTGGGCCACGCCAATTGCTGTTGCCGCCAAACATGCGGCTGTCACTTTCTGCGGGAGTATAATAAACTATATTTTTGTTGCCGTGCACGGTAAAAACAAAAGGATTTTCTTCGTAAACTTTAGACATGGCGCGAATTCCATATTGGCTTAAAAATTCTTTTTCGTCAAGCATTCTTGATAATACTTTGGTGAGCCTTGTTTTGCGCAAAATACTCATCAGATGCTTTCTTCCGCTGCCTTCTTCTTCCCAATGCGAAACAAGATTGGCGAGTTCGGGCTTGTTTTTCAATACCCATTCCATTCTGTCACGGAAATTTGGCATTTTTTCAAGCAGATTATGATCGATAATTTCTACGGCAAATAAAGGAATCAATCCGACAATACTTCTCAAACGCAATGTTACACTTTCGCCATTGCCCAACTGAAGTACGTCGTAAAAGAATCCGTCTTCTTCGTTCCACAAGCCTTCTTTATCTTCCCCCATATTTTCCATGGCCTCAGCAATATAAAGATAATGCTCAAAAAATTTGATCGCCATATCTTCATAAACCTGATAATATTGTGCAAGCTCCATCGCAATACGCATCATATTGAGCGCATACATCGCCATCCAGCTTGTTCCGTCGGCCTGTTCCAGATGTTCGCCGTCTTTAAGCTCCATATTTCGGTCGAAAGCTCCGATATTATCGAGTCCTAAAAAGCCACCGCCAAAAATGTTTTTGCCGTTTTTATCTTTTCGGTTTACCCACCACGTGAAATTCAGCAGCAGTTTCTGGAAAACTTTTTCTAAAAATAATAAATCAGGTTTTCCGTTTGCCTTTTCATCAATTTTAAAAACCCTGAAGCAAGACCAAGCGTGTACCGGCGGGTTTACATCACTTAAATTCCATTCGTAAGCCGGCATTTGTCCGTTTGGATGCATGTACCATTCTTTGGTAAGCAGAAGCAATTGGTTTTTGGCAAAATCTCCGTCAATAATTGCATAAGGAACGCAGTGAAATGCCAAATCCCAGGTCGCATACCACGGATATTCCCACTTATCGGGCATCGAAATGATATCTTTATTGTGAAGATGTTCCCATTCCGTATTTCGCACATAATTATTAAAATCTCTCGGTGCAACATAATTAGGATCGCCTTTCAGCCATTTCCCAACGTTGTAATGATAAAACTGTTTGTTCCAAAGTAATCCTGCAAAAGCCTGTCGCTGGACGTTTTTTTCGTCTTCATTAATTACGTCCTGCTGTATTTCTTCATAAAATTCGTTTGCTTCGGCAATTCGAGTATTAAAAATATCATCAAAATCATAAAAGGCATCATCCATATCATGAGGAGATAAACGGAATTCAAATATTTCCGAAGATCCTGCTTTGACTATTTCGTCAATCATAAATGCAGCTTTTGTTCCTCTTTTTTCAGGATTTACAGTATTTGCCTGATGAATGATAAAATCGTTGATTCCGTCTTTATAAAATGCATTTTCAACTTCCGGCGTTCCGTAGATCTTTGGATTGTTGGTTTCATTATCACAAAACAGGCTTTGAGCGTTTTTATTTTTAGAGTAAAACTTTTTGATCCCCAAACTGTCATGATTGATATTGATACGGCCGTCCGAATCATGTTCCAATTGTCCTTTGTATTCATTATAGCCCCATTTCCAGTTGTTTCTGTACCACATTGTTGGCAAAACAATTATTGGAGCATCGCGGTTGCTTCTGTTGCATACTTTTACCCGCACCAAAATATCATTAATATCAGATTTACAGTATTCGATAAAAATATCAAAATATTCGTCCTGGTCAAAAATTCCGGTATCTATAATCTCATATTCAGGTTCTTTTTTGGTGCGTCTTCCGTTTTCTGCAAGAAGATCTTCATAAGGAAATTTATTGATCGGATATTTGTACACCATTTTCATATAACTGTGTGTTGGTGTATTGTCGAGATAATAAAAAAGTTCCTTAATATCTTCCCCGTGATTTCCCTGAGGATTGCTCAAACCGAAAAAGCGTTCTTTTATTCTTTCGTCATTTTTGTTCCAGAAAGATAATGCAAAACATAAAAGCTGTTTGGTATCCGAAATTCCGGCAATACCTTCTTCGCCCCAGCGGTATGTATAGCTTTCTGCATTATTGTGGTTGGCATAATGCCAGGCATTTCCGTTTGGGCTGTAATCTTCGCGCACATTTCCCCACTGCCTGTTGCTTACATAAGGCCCCCAGTTTAGCCAGCTTTTATCTTTCAGTCTCTGCTTTTCAATGCTCATAAAGAATCATTTTTCCATGCTAAGGTATATTTTTTAGCAAAAAAATCCAATTTTTTTAATCTGAATAATTCTTAACATAGTTTTAAAACCCTTCTGTTTACAGGCATTCAAAGATTAAAATTATGTTTTTATTGAAAATTAAAGAAAAAGTTTTATCTTTGCACCATTCGTTCATTCAAATATTGAAAATGTTATCCAGAAAGGTTGAGGGATTAGACCCTGTGAAACCTTAGCAACCCTTTGCGAAAGCAAAGAAGGTGCTACGTTCTACCAAATAATTTTATTTTGGACAGATAACTTACTGAAGTTCTTTTCAGCCATTTCTTGTGGCATTTTCAATTGTATTAAATTTAAATTAATAGAATTGGAAACAGAACTAAATTATATCAACTTTTCGTATAAAACCAATTCCCATAAGGAATACAATATCCCGTTGAGCTACCAGCTTTTCGGGAAAGACTTGTTTTCAGCACCGATCATTTTGGTAAATCACGCCTTAACCGGAAATTCAAATGTTGCCGGAAAAAAAGGATGGTGGAAAAAATTAATTGGTGAAAACCAGGTTATTGATACAAATAAATATACAGTTCTGTGCTTCAATATTCCCGGAAACGGATTCGATGATTTTTTAATTGATGAATATGAAGATTTTACGCCTTCGGATATTGCAAATATCTTTTTAAAAGGACTGGAATTTCTTAAAATTAAAAGTTTGCACGCTATTATCGGAGGTTCGCTTGGAGGAGGAATCGGTTGGGAAATGTTGACAAAAAATCCAAATCTTGCCGAAGTTTTCATTCCAATTGCCTGCGATTTTAAAACTCATGACTGGCTTCACGCACAATGTCTGGTTCAGAAATTTTTGCTAAACGGAAATGATAAGCCATTGCAGAAAGCCAGAATTCATGCGATGTTGTGTTACAGAACACCTCAATCTTTGAACGACAGATTTCAAAATAAATATAATTCGGAAAAACAGCTTTTAGAATCTGAAGATTGGCTCGTTTATCACGGAAATGCATTAAACGAAAGGTTTAGTTTAAAATCTTACCAACTGATGAATCATTTATTAATGAACATCAATGCGGAAGAAAGTCAATTGGAAAAAATCCAGGCACGAATGCACATGATCTCCGTTGATACAGACTTATTCTTTCCCGCTTCCGAAATCCGGATGTGTTTTGAAAAGCTTAAAGTAAAAAAGGAAAATGTTTTCTATCACGAGATCAAATCAATTCATGGGCACGACGCCTTTTTAATGGAATACGAACAATTAAATAGCATCATTAAAGATACTTTACAAGATGAAAAATAACGAAATAAAATTTTTAAAAAACAGATCAATCATCAAATTTGAAGGAGAAGATTTCTTAGGTGAAATCGGAGTTGACGGACGAATTTTCAAAGCACTTACTTTGGCGCGAATCAGTGTTGGAATAATTTCTCAACAGGCAGTCGAAAACGGAATATCGATTTTAGTGCAGGAAAACGACTCTGAAAAAGCGGTCAATTGCCTAATCGAAGAGTTTGAAAAAGAAAGAAAATCAGGAAAAGTTTCTCAGATTTACAGCATCAATAATGTTTCTGTAATAGGCTTTGTTGCAGAAGATTTTAATAAAGTTTTATCAGAATTAGCTAGAAATAATGTCTTTCCATTGCTTTTAAACCAAGTTGCTAGCGAAGGACGTGTAAATATCGTCGTAAGTTCTGCACAAGACGAAAAAGCAAAAAATATCATCGAATCTGAAACTTCTAAAAAACCAAAAACGGTTCATTTGGCGATTATCGGTCATGGAAATGTTGGGAAAACATTGATCAATCAGGTTTTACAGTCATCAGAAGAAATCAGAAGACGTAAAAAGATTGATTTAAAAGTTGTTGCCGTTGCGAATTCAAGAAAAATCGCTTTCAATAAAAAAGGTTTTGATAACAATTGGAATGATGAGGTTTTGGTGGCAGAAAGTCCGTCAAATGTAAACGAACTTATTAGTTTCTCAAAAGAAAATCAACTGGAAAACTTGATCGTTGTTGATAACACTGCAAGTAAAGATTTTGTTAAAAATTATCATACTTTGGCTGAAAACGGTTTCGATCTGGTTTCTTCCAACAAAATTTTTAACACACTTCCGATCGAAGAATACCGCAAACTAAGATATACGCTGAACAAAAATAACAGACGTTATCTATACGAAACCAATGTTGGCGCTGGTTTACCGTTAATTGACACAATTAAACTACTTCACCTTTCTGGAGAGAATATTACAAGAATCAAAGGTGTGTTTTCTGGTTCGTTAAGTTATATTTTCAATAATTTTTCTATTAGAAACGATAAATTCTCGACCGTGATTGGAGAAGCAATGGAAAAAGGGTTTACAGAGCCTGATCCACGCGAAGATCTTTCCGGAAATGATGTTGCAAGAAAATTGTTGATTTTGGCAAGAGAATTAGACTTAATTAATGAATTTAGTGATATTAATATTCAAAATTTAATTCCTAAAGATCTTCTTTCAATTGAAAAAAATGAATTTATCTCAAGATTGAATGAATTGGATGAAGAATATCAGAAAATAAAGGAAAATCAAGAGCCGAATCATGTTTTACGTTATGTTGGCGATCTTCATGGCGATCTTCAAAAAGATAAAGGTGAGCTTGATGTAAAGCTGATCTCTGTTCCCGCAACTTCCGCTTTAGGACAATTGAAAGGTTCAGACTCAATTTTTGAAATCTATACGGAAAGTTATGGTGAAAACCCGATCGTAATTATGGGAGCCGGAGCCGGAGCTTTAGTGACTGCAAGAGGAGTTTTCGGAGATATTTTAAGAGTAAGTGAAAGTAAATAAATTTGTAAATGTATTAATGATGAATAACGAAGAAAAACCATCAACTAATTTTGAAACCCTTGCTATAAGAACACAAACCGAAAGATCTCAGTTTGACGAACATTCCACGCCGTTGTATTTGACTTCCAGTTTTGTTTTTGAGGATGCGGAAGATATGAGAGCGAGTTTTGCAGAAGAAAAACCAAAGAATTTATACAGCCGGTTTTCAAACCCGAATGTCACGGAATTCACAGATAAAATCGCAAAAATGGAAGGTGCGGAAGCCGGATATTCTTTTGCGACCGGAATGGCGGCCATTTATTCAACATTTGCGGCTTTGTTAAATGCTGGCGATCACATCGTGAGCTGTCAATCTGTTTTTGGCTCAACGCATACTTTGTTTACAAAATATTTCCCTAAATGGAATATTGAAACAACCTATTTCAAAGCCGAAGACGCAGGAAATGTTGAAAAATATATTCAACCCAACACAAAGATTTTATATCTGGAAACACCGACAAATCCGGCAATTGAAATTTTAGATTTAGAATTTTTTGGACAAATCGCCAAAAAGCATAATCTAATTTTTATTGTAGACAATTGTTTTGCCACGCCTTACCTTCAGCAGCCGATAAAATATGGTGCAGATATTGTTGTGCATTCTGCAACGAAATTGATTGACGGACAAGGACGAGTTTTGGGTGGAATAGCGGTCGGAAGAGAAGATTTAATTCGTGAAATTTATCTTTTCGCAAGAAATACAGGACCTGCAATGTCACCTTTCAATGCTTGGGTTTTATCAAAAAGCTTGGAAACATTGGCAATTCGTGTGGAAAGACATTGCGAAAATGCTTTAAAAGTTGCCGGGTTTTTAGAAAATCATCCTAATGTAGAATTGGTGAAATATCCATTTTTAAAATCTCATCCGAGCTATGAAGTGGCAAAAAAGCAAATGAAATTAGGCGGAAATATCGTTGCCTTTGAAATAAAAGGCGGAATTGAAGGCGGAAGAAACTTTTTAGATAAAATAAAAATGTGCTCGTTATCTGCAAACCTTGGCGACACAAGAACAATTGTAACGCATCCAGCATCCACAACACACTCGAAACTCACAAATGAAGAAAGAAATGAAGTAGGAATTACAGCAGGTTTGGTCCGTTGCTCGGTAGGCTTGGAAAATGTGGATGATATAATTGCTGACTTAAAGCAGGCATTAGATTAATTAGAACTTAGAAATAATTTAGCCAAAATTTATAAATGAAAAATTCAGAACAGTTATATAAAGCATTATCCGAAAGAATTTTAATTCTCGACGGAGCAATGGGAACGATGCTTCAGCGATACAAATTTGAGGAAGAAGACTATCGTGGCGAGCGTTTCAAAGATTGGGAACATCCCGTAAAAGGAAATAATGATTTGCTTTCTTTGACGCAACCCAACGCGATTGAAGAAGTTCATAAAAAATATCTGGAAGCAGGAGCAGATATTTTGGAAACCAACACTTTTTCAGGAACGACAATCGCAATGGCAGATTATCACATGGAAGAATTGGTTTACGAACTGAATTACGAATCTGCAAAAATCGCAAGAAAAGTTTGTGATGAATTTACAGCTAAAAATACGGACAAACCAAGATTTGTAGCTGGCTCAATTGGTCCGACAAACAGAACGGCAAGTTTGAGTCCTGATGTAAACGATCCGGGTTATCGTGCAATTACTTTTGATGAATTGAGATTGGCGTACAAGCAGCAATCAGAAGCTTTGTTAGACGGAGGTTCGGATATTTTATTGGTTGAAACAATTTTCGATACATTAAACGCAAAGGCGGCTCTATTTGCAATTGATGAAATTCAGGAAGAAAGAGGAATTAAAATACCGATCATGGTTTCAGGAACAATCACAGATGCTTCGGGAAGAACGCTGAGCGGTCAAACGGCGGAAGCATTTTTGATTTCAGTTTCGCATTTGAATTTATTGAGCGTTGGTTTCAACTGCGCTTTGGGAGCGAATCAGTTGACTCCATATTTGGAAACTTTAGCGCACAATTCAGAGTTTTATGTTTCGGCTTATCCGAATGCAGGTTTGCCAAATGCTTTTGGAAATTATGACGAATCTCCTGAATTTATGGCTGAACAAATCAGGGAATATGTAGAAAAAGGATTGATCAATATTATTGGTGGCTGTTGCGGAACAACTCCGGATCATATTAAAGCAATTGCCGATTTGGTAGAAAATTATAAACCGAGAAAAGTGAAAGAATTTGTATAGTATTTGCTGTTGTTAAATAAAAAACATGGATTGATATTATTTTTAAAACAAAAAAATTAATGATAATGGAAAAACCAAGTTACAGTAAGAATACCGACGAAACAAAATTGTTTAATGAATTAAGAAAAAGGGTGAATAAGCGAATCGAAGAGATACCTGAAAACAGAGACTTTTATATAAAAATAAAGGCTTTGCTATTGCCTTTGCTTTATTTCGGTCTCTATTTTTTTGCAATTTTCAATGCAGGCAATCCCGCGATCTATATTTCATCTTACGTGTTGATGGGAGTAATGCTTGTTTTGATTTACTTGAATTTAATACATGAAGCCGCACACAACAATATTTTTAAAAATAAAAAGCTCAATTCTGCTGTGATGAGTATTTTTGATTTTATTGGTGCCAATTCGTACATCTGGAAAAAAAGACATATCGCAAGCCATCACGCTTATCCGAACGTAGACGGTTGGGATACAGACATTGAGCAAAGCGGTTTACTTTTGATTGTTCCGTGGATTAAAGCGAAAGGTGTGCAAAAATATCAACATTTCTTTTTCTTTTTAGTTTATCCGCTGTATTTGTTCAACTGGATGTTTATCAGGGATTTCAGGGATTTTTTTGATAAAGAAAGAGTGATTTTGAAAACACAAGGGAAAATTCCTGTTTCTGAGAAAATAAAAATGATCAGTTTCAAATTATTTTATTTTTTCTACCAGATCGCAGTGCCGATTCTGTTTTTTAGTGTTTCGCCGGGCTTGGCTTTCGAAGCATGGTTTTTACAGGTAATTGTAGCAAGTATTTTTGCGCTTTTTGTGCTGTTACCTTTGCATCCACTTCCTGATAATGCTTTCCCAAGGCTTGATAAAGACAATCACCTTCCGTACAGCTGGCTGCGTCATCAGTTGGAAGTGACCAATGATTTAACGAATAATAACTGGATTGTAAGAAATGTTCTCGGGAATTTTAATTTTCATGTTGCTCATCATTTATTTCCTAATTATAGCTATTTATATTACAACGAAATTACGGAAGAAGTAGAAAAGTTTGCAAAAGAACACAATCTAAACTACAAAAGATTTCCAATAACCACAGCGCTTGGTAAGCATGTGGATTTGCTTAAAAAGAATGCATCAAACGCATATTACATTTTAGAAGAATAAAAAATTAATGAAGTATTTAAGATTATCAGGCCTTGAGCCTTTGATCATAACTCCCGAAAGCAATTTCATCAACGTTGGAGAAAGAACGAATGTAGCAGGTTCCAAAAAGTTTTTAAGATTAATAAAAGAAGAAAAATTTTCTGAAGCTTTAGATATTGCCCGTCATCAGGTTGAAGGCGGCGCACAGATTCTTGATGTTAATTTTGATGACGGATTGATCGATGGAAAAGCTTCCATGATAAAATTCCTGAACTTAATTGCTTCAGAACCCGATATTTCCAGAATTCCAATCATGATCGATTCTTCAAAATGGGAGATTTTGGAGGCCGGATTACAAGTTGTTCAAGGGAAATCTGTGGTAAATTCAATCAGCTTAAAAGGTGGTGAAGAAGAATTTATAAAGCAGGCAAAAGCAATCAAAAGATACGGTGCAGCGGTCATTGTAATGGCTTTTGATGAAGATGGCCAAGCCGATACATACGGCCGCAGACTTGAAATCACAAAAAGATCTTATGATATTTTGGTTAATCAAGTACAATTTCCTGCCGAAGATATCATTTTTGATTTAAATATTTTTCCTGTTGCAACCGGAATGGAAGAACACCGAAGAAATGCAATCGACTTCATCGAGGCGACAAGATGGGTTCGACAAAATCTTCCGTACGCTTCTGTGAGCGGAGGAGTGAGCAATGTTTCGTTTTCTTTCCGCGGAAATGATACGGTGAGAGAAGCGATGCATTCGGTTTTTCTTTATCACGCCATTCAGGCTGGAATGAATATAGGAATTGTAAATCCCGCAATGTTGGAGGTTTATGATGAAATTAATAAAGAATTATTAGGTCTTGTTGAAGATGTAATTTTAGATAAAAGAGAAGATGCAACGGAAAGACTTTTAGATTATTCCGAAAGAAATAAATCCGTCAAAAAAGAAGTCGTTGAAGAACTTGAATGGCGAACAAGACCTTTGCAGGAAAGAATTACACATGCTTTGGTAAAAGGAATCGACCGTTTTATTGAAGAAGATGTGGAAGAAGCAAGATTACAGTCTGCAAAACCTTTACACGTTATTGAAGTTAATTTAATGACCGGAATGGGCGTGGTCGGAGACTTATTCGGAAGCGGAAAAATGTTTTTACCACAAGTTGTAAAATCGGCAAGGGTAATGAAAAAAGCGGTTGCTTATTTACAGCCTTATATTGAAGCTGAAAAAGACGGCTCAAGACCTGCCAACGGAAAAATTTTGATGGCAACGGTAAAAGGTGATGTTCATGATATCGGTAAAAATATTGTGAGCGTTGTTTTGGGTTGTAACAATTATGAAATCGTCGATTTGGGAGTGATGGTTCCTGCTGAGAAAATTATTCAGGCCGCAATTGATCATAATGTTGACGTGATCGGATTAAGCGGTTTGATCACGCCAAGTTTGGATGAAATGGTTTATATCGCATCAGAATTGGAGCGCCAGAATCTTAATTTTCCTTTATTAATCGGTGGTGCAACGACTTCAAAAGCGCATACGGCGGTAAAAATAGATTTAAAATATAAAAATGCGGTTGTTCATGTAAATGATGCTTCCCGAGCTGTAAATGTTGTAAGTTCTTTGCTGGGCGATAGAAATAAAGAATATGTTAATGATTTAAAAAGTGACTATTCAGATTTCCGTGAAAAGTTCTTAAATAGACAAATTGATAAAGAATATGTGTCGATTGAAGATGCAAGAAGAGATAAATTTAAAATTGATTGGGAAAATGAAGAGATTTTCACGCCAAACCAATTAGGAATACAGGTTTTTGAGAATCAGGATTTGAATGAATTAGTTCCGTTCATCGACTGGTCACCGTTTTTCAGAAGTTGGGATCTTCACGGTAAATATCCGAATATTTTTGATGATGAGGTTGTTGGATCTCAAGCGAAAGAATTATTTAAAGATGCTCAGATTATTTTAAAGAGAATCCTTGACGAAAAATCATTAACTGCAAAAGCAATTTTCGGAATTTTTAAAGCTAATTCAACTGAAAATGATGATATTTTAATTTTTGATGAAAACGGTCAGCAACAGTCAAAATTTATCACATTAAGACAGCAATTACAGAAATCAAAAGGAAAAGAATATTTAGCGTTAAGTGATTTTATTGCACCTCAAAATTCTGGAAAAACCGATTATGTCGGAGCTTTTTGTGTGACAACAGGCTTCGGAACCGATGAATTGTCGGAAGAATATGAAAATGCCAATGACGATTATAATGCGATCATGGTAAAAGCTTTGGCAGACCGTTTTGCAGAAGCTTTTGCTGAATTTTTACATAAAAAAGTAAGAACCGAATATTGGGGTTATGCCAATCAGGAAAGTTTAAGCAATGAAGATTTAATTGCCGAAAAATATAAAGGAATCCGTCCTGCACCGGGTTATCCAGCCTGTCCCGACCATTTAGAAAAACATGCGATTTGGGATTTATTAAAGGTTGAAGAAAATATTGGAGTTTATCTCACCGAAAGTTTGGCGATGTTTCCAACGGCTGCAGTTTCAGGTTATTATTTTGGAAGTCCGCACGCGAAATATTTCGGATTGGGAAAAATCGCAGAAGACCAATTGAAAGATTATTCAAAAAGAAAAGGAATTTCTTTTCAGGAAGCCAGAAAATGGTTGTCACCTAATTTAGCAGAGTAAAATTGAACATGAAGATTACAGACCACATAAAAAACGCAAACGGAAAAACATTATTCTCTCTCGAAGTTGTCCCGCCTCAAAAGGGAATTGGGATTGAAGATTTATATAAAAATATTGATCCGTTGATGGAATTCAAACCGCCTTTCATCGATGTTACGACTTCCCGCGAAGAATATATTTACATTGATAAAGGAAATGGTCTGATGGAACGCCGAATCACCAGAATGCGTCCCGGAACGCTCGGAATTTGTGCTGCAATTCAACATAAATATAATGTAGACACCGTTCCACATTTACTTTGTGGAGGTTTTACAAAAGAAGAAACCGAATATCTTTTGGTAGACTGTATGTATTTGGGAATCGACAACATTATGGCACTTCGTGGCGACGCGATGAAAGGTCATCAGTATTTTGAAGCCACTCCTGGCGGTCATGCAAGCGCAATGGACTTGGTGAACCAGATTAATAATCTGGGAAGAGGAAAATATCTTCATGACGATCAGGCTTGTGATGATCACAACAAATTTTGCATTGGTGTTGCAGGTTATCCAGAAAAACACATGGAAGCGCCGTCAATGAATTATGACTTAAAATGGCTAAAACAAAAAGTCGACGCAGGAGCAGATTATATCGTAACACAAATGTTCTTTGATAATAAAAAGTTTATTGAATTCGTTCAAAAAGCCAGAGAAATGGGCATTACCGTTCCTATTATTCCCGGAATAAAACCTATTGCAACGAAGAAACATTTAAAGCTTTTACCGCAAGTTTTTAAAATTGATTTGCCTGAAGAGTTAATAAATGAAGTAGAAGCGGCCAAAAATAATGAAGCCGTAAAACAAATCGGAATCGAATGGGCTATTCATCAATGCAAAGAACTACTTGATTTTGGAGTTCCTGTTTTACATTTTTATTCGATGGGAAAAAGTGATAATATTAAAAAAGTGGCGGGAGAATTGTTTTAAAAAATATTCAGGATTTTAATAATTTTCGGCGCAGCCAAAGGCTGCGCCGAAAATTATTTATAGCATCGGATGCCTTTCAAACTCTTTATTTTTATCAAACAAAAAACGATAAGTTGCGAGCTTTCTCGTCACTTTTGTGTCTAGATTTTCTGCAATTTTTATCATTTTAGGGTTAAAATCACCAATCCATTGCAGTTCGGTAACCTTAAAATCAGTATGTTTTCTCAAATGTTGGGTTCCTTCCCAGATCATGTAGCCTTCAATCCCTTTTTTTTGCCATTCAGGAACAACACCAAAAACCAGTCCGACCATTTTTTCATTTTTCTTGAATCTTTTAATCCATAAAAATTTAAGTTTCTCAATAAAACCAAACTTTCCGTTCAGAAATTTAAACCATTGATTCAAATCCGGAATATTCATCCACATCGCAATGGGCTTTTCATTCTCATAAACAAACCATGAAATATGTTCATTAATAATTGGTTTCATAGTTTTAAACATTTTCAGAACTTTAGCCTCGCTCATCTGTTTTCCTTCTCCGTGTGAAGACCACGCTTTATTATAAATTTCTGTAAAATCCTTTGCAAATTTTTCCAGGTTATTCTTTTTAAGTGGTTCTGCAGAAATATTTGGATTTTTGCTGTGTTTTGCATGCATCACCGTAAAAACTCTCGAAACTTCTGCAAAAATTGGTCTTGTAAAACAAAGCTGCTCAAAATAAATTTTCAAACCATAATTTTCAAAAAGATCTTTATAATAGGAAAAGTTATAATTCATTCCATATAAAGGCTCGACAAAACCATCAATAAGAAGTCCCCAAAATTTATCTCTTTCCCCAAAATTAATCGGTCCATCCATCGCTTCCATTCCTCTTTCCTGAAGCCAACTTTGGCAATGATCAAAAATAAAATTGGCTGTTTTCTGATCATTAATGCAGTCAAAAAAGCCAATTCCGCCGGTCGGTTGTGCTTGTTTATAAAATTTGTTGACGAATACGGCAACTTTACCTACAGTTTCACCATTGTCATTTTTATAGATAAACCTTTTACATTCTCCATTTTTAAAAAATCTGTTTTTTTCAGGATTAAAAATCTCCTCAATATCTTTATTTAAAGGGCGGATGTAGTTTTTGTCGTCTTTATAAAGCCTTACCGGAAATTCTAAAAATTCCTGTTTTTGCGTTTCATTGAGTACTTCTTCGGCAATGATCATATTTTTTCAAATAATATATGGTGAAGGGTAATTTTAATTTTGGGCTAATTTAAAAATATATGAATTAATTTTATCCGTATTTTTGTTGCAAAATAAATAAAATGGTTGATTTTACTGATAACGACGATGATATTTTCACCGGAAAAGAGCATACGCCGATCCGTGAAGATGCTTTTGAGAAATCGCCACAGGAAAAGATAGAAAAAATTACAGAGCTTTTTGGAGAAATAATGCAGACTTTGGGGCTTGATATGGAAGATGATTCGTTAAAAGATTCTCCAAAACGTGTTGCCAAAATGTATGTGAATGAAATTTTCGGTGGTCTTCTTCCTGAAAACAAACCTGGGATTTCTACATTTTCAAATAAATATAAATACCGCCAAATGTTGGTAGAAAAAGATATCACGGTATATTCTTTTTGCGAGCATCATTTTTTGCCGATTATCGGTAGGGCACATGTTGCCTATATTTCGAACGGCGAAGTGATTGGTCTTTCAAAAATAAACAGGATTGTAGATTATTATGCCAAAAGGCCGCAAGTACAGGAAAGATTGACAATGCAGGTTGTAAATGCACTGAAAGAGGCTTTAGGCACGAAAGACGTTGCCTGTATCATTGATGCTAAACATCTTTGTGTAAATTGCCGTGGAATAAAAGATACGGCAAGCTCTACAATTACCGCAGAATTGAGCGGCATTTTCAGGACAAATCCAATTACCAGACAAGAATTTCTGCATTACGTGGGAAGTCACGCAAAATTAGATTAATGTTAATTTAAATGGATTATCAGATTCTTAAAAATATTGTTGAAGAACAGCTTCTGAGATTCGAAGAGATCTACGAAGAGGACTGGGCATATAAAGTTTCTCCAGAAAAATGGTCGAAAAAAGAAATTCTTGGTCACCTTTGCGACAGTGCTTTAGCAAATATCAGAAGGTTTGTGATTACGCAATATAAAGAAAATGAAAATATTGTCTACAATCAGGATTTTTGGGTGAAAGCACAGAATTATCAGCATGTTCCGACTTCTGATATCATCAATCTTTGGAAATTTTTAAACCTTCAAATCGTAAATGTTGTAGAAAATATTCCTGATGAAGCTTTGCAAAAAACTTGTGATATGACGAAAACCGAACCGCGGATTTTTACGCTGGAATTTATTATTAATGATTATATTAGTCACTTACAACATCATTTAAAAGCTATTTAATAATGACAAAATTTAAAAAAGTTTCGGATAAAATTTTTGTAACTACGATTATTTGTTGTTGCTGCAAATGTTGCGATTGAAGATTTCGTCTTTAATGTGCAGAAACTTAAATTAATTTTAAATTATTATATCAAAACAAAACGATGCAATTAAAAATATACAACTCGCTTACGGGAGAAAAAGAAATATTCAAGCCAATTTTAGACGGAAATGTCGGAATGTACGTTTGTGGGCCAACGGTTTACAGCAATGTGCATTTGGGAAACGTGAGAACATTCCTTTCTTTCGATTTTATTTACAGATCACTTACACATTTAGGCTATAAAGTAAGATATGTAAGAAATATCACTGATGCAGGCCATCTTACGGACGATGGAGACGTGAATAATGACAGATTTGTAAAGCAAACCCGTCTCGAAAAACTTGAACCAATGGAAATTGTACAAAAATATACCGTAGATTTTCATAAGGTTTTGGATATGTTCAATTTATTACCGCCAAATATTGAACCTACTGCAACGGGCCATATTGTTGAGCAAATTGAATTGACTCAAAAATTAATCGAGAAAGGTTTTGCTTACGAAAGCAACGGTTCTGTTTACTTCGATGTTCTTGAATATAATAAAAGAGGTCTGAATTATGGCGAACTGTCAAAACGTAATATTGAAGAGCTTTTTGCAAATACCCGAGATTTGGACGGACAAGGTGAAAAGAAAAATCCGCAGGATTTTGCTCTTTGGAAAAAAGCCTCTCCGGCGCACATCATGAGATGGAATTCGCCTTGGGGAGAAGGTTTTCCGGGATGGCATCTTGAATGTACTGCAATGAGCACGAAGTATTTAGGAGAAACTTTTGATATTCACGGCGGTGGAATGGATCTTAAATTTCCGCATCACGAATGTGAAATTGCGCAAGGAAAAGCATGCAACGGAGCTTCTCCTGTAAATTATTGGATGCATGCCAATATGTTGACAATGAATTCTCAGCGGATGAGCAAATCAACAGGAAACTATATTCTGCCGATGCAATTGGTTTCCGGTGAAAACGATTTTTTTGAGAAGCCTTTTCATCCCACAATTGTTCGTTTTTGCTTTTTACAGGCGCATTACAGAAGTGTTCTTGATATTTCAAATGACGCCATGATTGCCAGCGAAAAAGGATTTACCAGATTAATGGAAGCGGTTAAAATCTTAAATTCAATCAGTCCGAATGAACAGAAAGAATCAAATTTTAATCTTGAAGATTGGAAAAATAGAGCGTATGACGCATTAACAGACGATTTCAATTCTCCAATTCTGATTGCGCATTTATTTGAAGCAGCGAAGTTTATTTTTGCTTTAAACGACGGAAAGGAAACGATTTCTTCAAAAGATTTAGAAGATTTAAAATCAACTTTAAATGCTTTTATTTTTGATGTTTTGGGACTTCAGGCAATCGAAGAAAATAATAATGAAAAGCTGGATCAGACGCTTCAGGTTTTAATTGAGCTGAGAAATCAGGCCAGAAAATCTAAAAACTTTGAACTTTCCGATCAGATCAGAGACAAGCTTTTAGCTGAAGGAATCGAGTTGAAAGACGGAAGAGACGGAACGACTTATGTTTTGAATTAAAACAAACGAATTTTAAATTATATCTCTCGCAAATTTTAAAGATTACACAATCTTGAAATTTGCGTAAGTTTTTTTGTTATTAGAATGAAGCAAGCGTCGAAAATAAAGATTCTTTTAAGAAAAGGCAGGCAATTTTATCAAAAATTTTTTCACATTCAATTTAAAAATTGCTTAACTTAGTCATAATAAAATCATTACAAATTATTATGCTATGAAAAAATATTTATTCCCTGCCATTTTATTACTTCTTGGAAATACAATAAATGCACAACAGGACTTCTTTGCTCTTGCCGGAAAGGACTCTCCGAGAATTGAATTCAGTGATTTTCGTGCCATGAATTCTAACGGAACATCAGGCGAAAGTATCTTTGGTGCTTCTTCGCAGGCAACAGTGGTTTCTCAATCGAGAAATGCTCAAATAACAGAAGATAAAAATTCGTACAATCACGCTCAGGCAATAACTTTGGCAACTTTGGCTTTTGATTCTTCAGGTGATAATCTGGTGTATATGCCGATGTTTTCTTCAAACATTTATGTTTTAAATCAAAAAACCAAAGAAATTACTTTAGTTGAAAATAATGCAGCCAGAGTTACGGCTTGCGATATCAATTCGCACATGACGAGAATGACGGCGGGCTATGACGGAAGTATTTATGCAATAAACAATGCAGGAACTCAGTTTATTCAGATCAGTAAAAAGAGCAGTCAATATGTGGTAAATGATCTTGGAATTATAAAAGACGATCCGTCAAATGGTAAAAATTCGTTTACCGCAATGGAAAGTGGTTTTGGCGGAGATATGATCGCCGACGCAGAAAATAATTTCTACGTTTTCTCAACTTCAGGAAATGTTTTTAAAGTTTCAACTAAAGATTTAAAGGCGAAATTTATCGGAAAAATAACGGGCATTCCTGAAAACTATTCTGTGAACGGAGCTGCGGTGAATTCCAAAGGAAATATAGTGATTGCAAGCGCAAAAGGCGCATCTTTATACGAATTGAATTTAGAAAATCTGCAGGCAAAGCAACTTTCCGGAGAAAATAATTTGCATATTTATGATCTTGCAAGTAAGTATTTTGTCAACGACAGAGCGGCTTCAGCAAGCGTTTTTGCCAATCTTGATATTTATCCTACGAAAGTAGATGAAGATTTTATTTATGTAAATGTAAATGACAAATCTGTAAAAGGGAATATTAAAGTAAATATTTTTGATATTTCAGGAAAAGCAATCATGGCGCAAACATTATCCGTGAAAGATGGTTTGCTGAAAAAGCAGATTTATCTGAAAAACTTAGTTAACGGTTCTTATATCGTCAATATTACCGATGCTTCCGGAAAAGCATTATTAAATAAAAAGATTCTGGTAACAGAATAAATTTTGATTTTTTATATTATTAAAAAGAACCTTTTTTCGAGTCTGAGAAAAGGTTTTTTTAATGAATATTTGATATTGCAACCCCTTGTTTTTCAATTTTAAAAATGTATTTTTATACAAAAAATATAGATGAAATTATATTTAAACGTTGGCTATCGAGCAAAAGTTGGTGAAAAGCTGCAAGTATTGATCGATGAAAATGGAGCGACTTCCAGAGTTCACGCTATGTTTTATACGGAAGATCATTTTTGGAAATGTGAAGTTGATTATTTCTCAAAATCAATTTCTTACAAATATCAGTTAATTGATGAAAAAGGCAGTATTTTAAGAGAAGAATTTGTTTCTCATAACCTTAATTTCCCGCACAATTATAAAGAATTTTTGATTTTTGATGAATGGAATAATAAGAATTTTCCGGAAAATTATCTCAACAATAAAGTTCTACAAAATAAGCTGAATCATTTTATTCCTCAGAAACTTAGCGTTCTCAAAAAGCATACGCACTTATTTAGGATTGAGGTGCCAATTTACAATCCCGAGTGGGAAATTGTTGTATTTGGAATTACAGCTTCTTTGGGAAATTGGGATTATGAAAAAGCAATTCATCTTTTTCAGACTGACTTTGGAATTTGGGAAGTTTCTGTTGAGATTCCCGAAAATCAAACGATAGAATATAAGTATGCTATTTATGATAAAATTACAAGAAAAGTTATTGATATAGAAAATGGCGACAACAGATTTGCAACACCAAATCTTCAGAAGGATGTTTTGCAGATATTGTCCAATCATTATTTTAAATTCAAATCATATCAAATGTATCATGCGGCGGGTGTTGCAGTTCCTGTGTTTTCTTTGAGAACTGAAGAAGGATTCGGTGTCGGGGAATTTTCAGATCTGAAAAAGCTTGCAGACTGGGCTTATGAAACTTCTTTGGGAATTATTCAGATTCTTCCGATTAATGATACAACCGCAAATTATTCCTGGACAGATTCTTATCCTTACGCGGCGGTTTCCGTTTACGCCTTGCATCCGCAATATATTTCTTTAGAAAATTTGGATTTTGATTTACCTAAAGACTTAGTCGATGAATATCATTCAGAGAAATCAGAACTTAACTCTTTTGATTTAATTGATTACGAAAAAATGATTTCGAGCAAATGGAAATTTTTAAAAGCCGTTTTCAAGGCCGAAAAAGATAAAATATATAAAGACAGAAATTTTAAAAAATTCATTAAAGACAACGAAAGCTGGCTTCTTCCGTATTCGGCTTTCTGTGTTTTAAGAGATAAATATAAAACTCCTAATTTTAACGATTGGAAGACGCATAAAAAATACATCGCAGGGAAAATTTCACCATTTTTTTCAGCTAAAAATAAGGAATATGATACGGCAATGCTTCATGCCTGGGTTCAGTATCAACTACATAAGCAGTTGAAAGATGCTGTAGACTATATTCATAGTTTAGGAGTTTCTCTAAAAGGAGATTTGCCGATCGGGATTTATCGATATTCTGTTGAAGCCTGGGCGGAACCTGAGCTTTTCGGAATGGATTTCCAAGCTGGTGCACCACCTGACCAATTCACAGATTTAGGTCAAAACTGGGAATTCCCAACTTATAATTGGGAAGCCATGAAAGCGGATGATTATCAATGGTGGAAAAACAGATTCAAAGCATTGGAGCAATATTTTGATGCGATGAGAATTGACCATATTTTAGGTTTTTTCAGAATTTGGGGAATGCCGATTTCTGCTACGCAAGGGATTTTAGGATATTTTTATCCTGCGGTACCTGTTGTTTTGGATGAATTCAAAGCAAGACATATTCCTTTTGATTTTGACAGATATTGTAAGCCTTTTATAAATGATCAGATTCTTTGGAATTACTTTGGCGAAGACAGCGGCAAAGCACTTGAATTTATCAATAATAATTTTGACGGAACCTATTCCTTAAAAGATGAATTTAATAGTCAGAGAAAAATTTCAGATTATTTTAAGACAAAGAAAGAAAGTATTTCAATTGAAGAAAAACTAATTTCATTATGTGCAAACGTCTTATTTTTAACGGAAGAAAAGAATGGAGAAACCGTTTATCATCCTCGATTTAATGTTTTCAAAACAGATTCTTACAAGTATTTATCAGATTGGGAACGCGGAGCAATTTATGAATTGTATCACGATTATTTCTTCAAAAGACAAGATTATTTATGGCACGAGAAAGCTATGGAAAAACTTCCTGTTATTTTAAATGCTACAAAAATGTTGATCTGTGGTGAAGATTTGGGCATGGTTCCGGATTGCGTCCCTGATGTGATGAATGAATTGGCGATCATTGCATTAAAAGTACAACGTATGCCATCGGATGATATTCCTTTTTACAATCCTAAAAACGCTGGCTATCTGAATGTTGTTACGGCCTCTTCGCACGACAGCTCGACTTTAAGACAATGGTGGACCGAAAATGCAGATTTGACACAGGCTTATTTTAATCAGCAGCTCATTCAGTATGGTAAAGCTTCAGAAAAACTGGAGCCGCATTTAGCGGAAATTATCATGAAACAGCATCTTTATAATGATGCAATGCTGGCGATTTTTCCGTTGCAGGAGTTCTTGGCAACAGATGCAGAACTTGCGAATCCTGAAATTGATAATGAAAGAATTAATAATCCTGCCGTATTTCCGCATTACTGGCGTTACAGGATGCATCTGAATATTGAAGATTTAAAGGAAAATGCAGCATTTAATCAAAAAATTTCAGGGTGGATAAAAGATAGCGGACGGTTATAATTGAAAATAATTGTATTGATTATCAATTGATTAATGATATTTACAAGGAAGTTTTATCTAAGGATTTAACTTCCTTTTTTTCTTTACATCAAAAAGATAAGAATGAAAGTTCTGCTATATTAACCAATTAATGCTTATAGAAATGAAAAAAATACTTTTGGGATTAATGCTGGGTTTCACGACTTTGTCGTTTGCACAGCAGTATCCAAACAACGGATGGGGAGACGACGATGGATATAATGATGGATATTACGATGACGATGAAGACAGGAATTATTTTCCGGATGATTATTATTACAATTATCCTCAGGATTATTATCCAAACGATTATTATCAAAGTTACTACAATGATTACAGAAGCAGTATTGTCAATATCAACTGGAATGTTTTCTTTAGACAAAACAGATTAAACCGTTGGCAGATTGATCAGATTTTGTATCTCAACAATTTGTATTCAAGCTTCTCTGCATGGAACAATTTTTACAGATATAATCCCGACAGATGGTATTACGACAGGTTTTATGCAATGGAAAGAATTTTAGGACCGAGAATATTTGTTGTATTCCAAAACAATTATTATCGCAGACAAAGTCCGATCGTGTATTTCCAAAATTACAGAAGAACGCATTACACGCCAAGATTCAGAGTGACGCCGAGATACAGGAATGTGAATATAAATATTTATAGAGTTGACAGAAATAATTTCAGACGACAAGATAATCCTACTTTGAAAGTGGTAAGATCTTCAAGAGATTCTGGATTTAGAAATAAGGGAAACAGCAACTCGTCAGGTGGTTTCAGAAACTCCAATAATGCAGTAAGAAACAATAATGGAGGAAGTTTCAAAAAATCTGACAATAATGTAAGAGGTAATAATGGCGGATTCCGAGGCAATGATAACAGAACATCTGATAACAGAAAAACAAGAGAAGTTGCTCCTCGAAGTGAAAACAACGGAACAAGAGGAAATGGAGGTTTCAGATCACAACAGAGAAAAGAAAATTCGAGTCCGAGAATTCAAAATAATTCTCCGAGACAGAATAACGGAAATGAAAGAAAAGCCGCAGGAATGAGAAACGGATTTAGTTAATAAATAATTTTCATATATTATATTTGAGTGGTGTAGGGATCAGGTTTTATTGCCTGATCTCTTTTTATTTTAAATAATCTTTGAAAAATTAATATTAAAATTTAACATTATTTATGAATTTCGTTTTTAACTTTGGCTGTTATTCCGTATCAAAAAGATATAACAAACCAATTAATTAATTTAAACAAATGAAAAAATTAGTACTAGCAATAGCATTTATCGGAATGGGAAGTTTTGCAATGGCACAACAGACAACTCCACAAGACAAAGAAGTAAAAAGAGCTGAAATGAAACAGAAAATGCAGCAGAGAGAGCAGGAAAGAATAGCAGAAATGCAGAAAGAGCTTAATCTGAATCAGGATCAGGTTTCACAAATTAAAGATCTTCATGCAAAAAGAAGAGCTGAAATGCAGGAAAAGTCTGCTCAGACCAAAGAAATCAGACAGGCAAGAATGCAGGAAATGAAGGCTAAAAGACAACAGATGGATAATGATATGAAGAAAATCTTGTCTCCCGAACAGTATGATAAGTGGCAAGCGGGAAGAAAAGCGAAAATGGAGCAGAGAAGAGCAATGTTGAAAGAAAAAGGAATGAAAGGAGATCGCGGAATGAAAACGCAGGGATTGTAAGATTTCTCAGTCAAATAAACTGATAGTTTATAATTTTGATTTTTTAATGTTAGAGGACAGAAGTAATTCTGTCCTTTTTGTATTCAATCTAAATCTAAATTTCAGTAAAATTTTTCAATTCATCTTTTAATACGTATTTTTGAATATATATATTTATTATGGTAAGCGAAAAAATTGCAACACTAATCAACGAGCAAATAGTTCACGAACAATATGCAGCACAATATTATCTTTCAATGTCCGCCTGGTTTTCGGCAAAAGACCTTGATGGAATTGCCAACTATTTCAGAGTTCAAAGCAAAGAAGAATTGATGCACGCCGACAAAATGTTTGATTACTTGAATGATGTTGGCGGAGAAATTATTTTAGGTGAAATTCCAAAACCACCTCATGAATTTTTCAATGCCATTGATATTTTTGAAAAAGCATTGGAACATGAAAGAAAAGTAACAAAAAGCATTTTCAACATCGTAAAAAATGCTAATGATGAAGGCGATTTTGCTACAACATCTTTTTTGCAGTGGTTTATCAACGAGCAGGTGGAAGAAGAAGCGAGCGCATCGCAATATGTGACTAAAATTAAAATGGTTTCTGATAATCCTTCTGCATTATATCTTTTTGATCAGGAATTGGCAAAAAGAGTTTTTGTAGCAGATACGAAAGCATAAATTACAAACTTGGGTAATTTACCCTTAATTAAAACTCCAAAATATTCTTATATATTTTGGAGTTTTTTTTGGTTTATAAGGTTACTTAATATCTCAGTTTCTTTTTTCTAAATTTTTTACTGAAAAATATAAATAAAGTAATATCCATAAGTTAAAGTAAACATATTTAGTGTATTTTTTGTTATTTTACCTTTTTTAACATATATTTACCAAAATAATTGCAATTATTATTAATTTTATTATATTAAAATTGATTATTGATTAAAAATATAAATAGAGAAATATTCTATTGAAATCTTTACGAATTTAAAAATGAAATGAAATAAATGGTTGAGGTTATCTTCATATAAAACCTAATCAGTTTAAAATTTCAATGCAAAAAAGCTAATAATTTTCAGTAACACTTCAAATAAATTATTTATGAAAAACAATTTTATGAGAATTAAAATAACTATAATGTTAGTCGTATTTGTGCCTTTGACATTTTGGGCACAGAAAAAGCCAAACATCCTCATTATTTGGGGGGATGATATTGGCACCTGGAATATCAGTCACAATAGTCGCGGGATGATGGGCTATAAAACACCAAACATCGACAAGATTGCCAAAGAAGGCGTTTCCTTTACAGATTATTACGGGCAACAAAGCTGTACCGCAGGAAGAGCAGCATTCATTAGCGGCAGTGTTCCTGTAAGAACGGGGATGACCAAAGTAGGGATGCCCGGCGCTAAAGAAGGCTGGCAAAAAACAGACGTTACAATTGCAACGGTATTGAAGAATCAGGGATATGCAACCGGGCAGTTTGGGAAAAATCATCAAGGAGACCGAGATGAGCATCTTCCTACAATGCACGGATTTGATGAGTTTTTAGGAAATCTATATCATTTAAATGCTGAAGAAGAGCCGGAAAATGAGGATTATCCGACAAATATGATAATGGAGAATGGTAAAACATTCAAAGAAACTTTTGGTCCACGTGGTGTCATTCACAGTTGGGTTGATGGTAATGGTGGGCAACGTATAACAGATACTGGTCCTTTGACAAAGAAAAGAATGGAGACAATTGATCAGGAATCGATTGCTGCTGCTAAAGCATTTATCAAAAAGCAAGTTGATGCTGGTAAGCCATTTTTCACTTGGTGGAATGCTACACGTATGCACTTTCGCACACACGTTAAGGCGGAACACAGAGGCATAAGCGGACAGGATGAATACAGCGACGGTATGGTAGAGCATGATATGATGGTTGGCGAATTGTTAAAATATGTAGAAGAACTAGACATCGCAGATAATACTATTATAATGTATTCAACCGACAATGGTCCACATTTCAACAGTTGGCCGGATGCAGGAACTACACCTTTTCACGGTGAGAAAAACTCCAATTGGGAAGGCGCTTACCGTGTGCCTGCTTTCATAAAATGGCCTGGTCATTTCCCTGCTGATGTTACTCTTAATGGTATTGTTTCACACGAAGATTGGCTTCCTACTTTTGCAGCAGCTGCAGGGAATGATAAAATCATCGATCAGTTAAAAAATGGTGTGACGCTGAATGGACGCCATTATAAAAATCATATTGATGGAGCCAATCAGTTAGATTACTTAACCGGTAAATCAAAAAAATCCGGCCGTGAAGGTTTTGTTTATGTAACCGATGGCGGTGAAGTAGCAGCGCTACGTTATGGTGATTGGAAGGTGACCTTTCTCGAAGAACGTGCCAAACAATTACAGATTTGGATAGAACCTTTTGTTACATTGCGTGCGCCATATTTATTTAATCTAAGAAGAGATCCGTTTGAAAAAGCATTGGAAGGTTCTAATACTTATTTCGATTGGTACTTGAGTAGAGTATTTGTCATCACTCCTATACAGCAGTATGCGATTAAGTTTTTGTCAACGTTTAAAGAATTTCCACCAAGCCAGACACCAGGCGACTGGAGCTTAACTAAAATCCAAAAGCAGGTAAATGAAATGAATGTAAAAGCAAATTAGCATTGTGATTTACTTTGTAATAAGCAGAAGGGGAGTGAGCTCCCTTTCTTTAGCTAAAGATATGTTCATTATGAAACAGCAACAACTTAACAATGAAAATTAAATCAACTTTAGTTATCATGTTTTTTTCGATTTTTCTGATGGCCTGTAAACAGGAAAGCACAAAAGAAGAAACAAACCAAACAACAGAAGTGGCAACAGATCCGCTGCCTTCTTGGAACGACGGTGTTAACAAGAAAACCATCATCGATTTCGTTACAAAAACCACTGCCGAACGAAATGCCGCTTTTATTCCTGCTGACGACCGCATTGCCTGTTTTGACAACGACGGAACGCTTTGGAGCGAACAGCCGATGTACTTTCAACTGGCATTTGCTATAGACCGCGTTAAGGCAATGGCAAAAGACCATCCGGAATGGAAGGAAAAAGAACCCTTCAAATCCGTGCTCGAAGGCGATATGCAAAAAGTAATGAGCGGTGGCGAACACGCCTTGCTTCAATTGGTAGCCGCATCGCACGCGGGAATTTCAACGGAAGAATTCAATCAAAATGTAAAAGATTGGTTGAAAACAGCAACGCATCCAAAAACGGGAAAACCGTACAATGAAATGGTGTTTCAACCAATGCTGGAGTTACTTCATTATCTTCAGGCGAACGATTACAAAACCTTTATCGTTTCCGGCGGGGGCATTGATTTTATGCGTGTTTGGGCGGAAGAAGCGTACAATATTCCGAGTCATCAAATTATCGGAAGCTCTATAAAAACCAAATATGAAGTTGGCGAAGACGGCATTCCGAAATTGATAAAATTGCCCGAATTAAATTTTAATGATGACAAAGAAGGTAAACCGGTTGGCATTCATCAGCACATTGGCAAGCGGCCGGTTTTGGCATTCGGAAAAGATCGAAATTTAATAAAAAATATTATACAAAATTCGTGAAAGCAATAGGTGTAGACAAAGCAACCACTTTTTTCTTCCTGAAAAAACATATGGATAATCAGGTTGAAACAGCTAAGCTTGAATTCTTAGCACGCTAAAAAATCCAGACTATTAAATTTTGATCTTAAAAATGACAGTAAAAACCATATTAATAATAATCTTTGCAATGCTTTTTAGTTGCAAAAAGACTAAAAAAAGCTTTTCGGCTGATCCTGAAAACACAACTTCTAAAGCGCCAAGAGGAATGGTGTTGATAAAAGGGGGAGAATTCAATATGGGAAGTGATGCTGCTGAAGCACCTAAAACAGAATATCCGGCATATAAAGCATCCGTTAAAAGCTTTTATATGGATGAGACTGAAGTGACCAATGATGAGTTTGCTCAATTTGTTTCAGAAACCGGCTATGTAACTGTTGCTGAAAAACCCATCAATTGGGAAGATTTAAAAACCCAGTTGCCACCGGGAACACCAAAGCCTGATGATAAAATGTTGGAGCCGGGTTCTTTAATTTTTGAGCCAGCTAAGAAAATTGATAATCTCTATGATATTGCACAATGGTGGACTTGGAAAAAAGGTGCCGATTGGCGACATCCAAGCGGACCGGATAGTTCTATTGAAGGAAAAGGAAGCCATCCTGTAGTGCATATTTCTTATGAAGATGCTGAAGCTTACGCAAAATGGGCCGGAAAGAGATTGCCTACCGAGGCAGAGTGGGAATATGCAAGTAAAGGTGGAGAGTCAAACAGAAGCTATGCATGGGGTGATCAATTGGTACCCGATGGAAAATATTTGGCTAATTTTTTTCAAGGGACATTTCCAAAAAGTAACACCAAATTGGATGGCTTCGATACAACCGCTCCTGTGAAAACTTTCCCTGCAAATAAATATGGCTTATATGATATGATTGGCAATGTCTGGGAATGGACAAGCGATTGGTTCCGCTATGACACGCATGCCCGCAACAAATTAAAATCAAATCAGGCTACTTGTAAAAATCCGCAAGGGCCTTCACAAAGTTACGATCCAGATGAACTATTGGTTCCAAAAAGAGTAATAAAAGGAGGGTCGTTTTTATGTAGCGAGCAATATTGCAGCAATTACCGTCCGAGTGCGAGAATGGCTACGGCATTTGATTCCGGGCAAGAGCATTTGGGATTCAGGTGTGTAAAAGATGTGAAATTTTAAAATAATTTTATTTTGAGATTATTTAATTCTTAAAAAATAGATGAGAACTAAAGCCTTATTTCCTTTATTGATTTCCTTTTTCAGTCCGGGAATATTTTTCACCCAGGAAAAGGATGAGTTCTTTCATGAAATGAAAGTGGTATACACATTCGTTAATAATGATAAATGGCGTGGAGCTATTACCGCCAACTGGAAGCATATTTATGATGAGATCGGTTGGCGCCGATGGGGAGGAGATGTTTATATTTCAAGGAAAATAAAAGCTATTGCCATCGAATCCGGAATCACGGTAAATTATACTTTCGATAAAGATATTGTCAATTATGTTGATTTTCGTCCTTGGCTGGGATTACGCTCAGATTTGCAGTTAAGTGAGCGGACGCTTCTTATGCAAAAATTTAAGATCGAAAGCCGCAATTTGTATTTCGATGAATCTTATAGAAACGAACATTTATTAAGAAGCAGATATTTCCTGTCATTAAAATATAATCTTTTTAAGGATAAAGAAAGCTGGAAGCTCAACCCCACGACGGAATGGTATTTTATTGACAGACAATCAGATTCGGAGCGTTTTGTGAATTCTGTGGAATTTGGATTAAGAATTATTAAGGTGCTTAAAAATGAAAATGAACTTGCTTTCGGGTATAAAATGGAAGCTTTTAAAAAAACAAACTTATCCGAAAACTCTGGACGCGGGCACATTTTGGTGCTTGAATATGGTTTTTAAAAGTAGGGTAATATTTATTATATTGAATTTCGGCGGCACCAAAGGTGCCGCCCCGAAATTTTACAGGTAAATCAGCTGTGTTTTCAAAACCTTCAATCCCAAACTTTCTAAAACAGTTTTATAGGTTTGTATTTGTTTTTCATTTTTTTGAGATTCTTCTCCGGTTTTAAAATCTACGATAATATAGCCTTCATTGCTCTTCAATATTCTGTCTGGTCTGTAAACCAGGCTTTCATTATTAGTGGAAATCATGATGTCTTTCTCATTAATCACTTCCCACTTTTCATCAAAAAACTCTGAATAAGTATTAATAATTTCTTTTAAATTTTGATGTATTTTAGCTCTTTCCTCAAAAGTAATCAGGCCTTCAAGCGTGTAACATTCCAAAACTTTTTCAATATCTTTTTCGGTATTTATTTTTGATAATAATTCGTGGACGAAAATTCCCGTTCTTACTTTTTCATTCCTTTCCTGATACGTTTTTGACGGTGTTGCAATTTTTATTGAAGTGCTTTTTTCATGCTGATTGTTCAGGGTTTGAATATTTTTTGTTTTATAAGATGTAGTTTTGTGTTTGGAATATTTCTTTAGCGTTTCAGGATTGGTTTCATACAAATCGAACTCATCAAGATTTTCAGTGTTTTTAGATTGTATAAATTCTAAAATTTCAAGATTATTTGACGTTTTATTCGCTTTTTGAAGATAGAAAAAAAGCTGCTCAACGGGCCTTGTTGTCGCAACGTATTGCAGACAAATCCGATCTACAAGATTTTTATATGAATTTATTTTGTTGAATTTTTGAATTTCAGGATCGTATGTTTCTAGATTCTTATTGAATTGATTAATGTTCACAGATTTCAGAGCTTCATCAGTTTCTGTTTCAAACCAATTGTTGAATTGATTATCCGAATTTTTATTTTCTAAAGGAATAAAAACAACCGGAAATTCCAGACCTTTTGCCTTGTGAATTGTCATAATCTGAATTGCATCAATATTCTCAGACGCCTGAATGGAATGTTTTGAAGCTTCTTCATCCCAATATTTTAAAAATTCTTTGCTGCTCGCGCCGGCATTTTGTGTGAAATTAAAAAGCATTTCCAGAAAATTCAGAAGAAAGTCGGTTTCTTTATTTTCTACTGCAAACTCATTGATGTAATATTCAACGAAATTGTACAAATTAAATTTCGGAAAATTGTCCTGTTTTAGCTTTAATGAATATTTTGCTTCGACAAATTCCAAAATTTCTTCATGCGAATCTATTGCCAGAATTTCTTTCATATTTAAGCTGAAATCAGGCATTGTAATTCTGCCCAATCTATTCAGATAAAACATCAGCATAATCAGAAAAGGTTTGTTTTTAGGATTGGTTTCCCATCTCAAAAAATAAATTACCGCTTGCAATGTGTCTGATAATTCTAAAGTCAGGCCTTTGTCGGAAATCGTTTTAACATTAGTTTCTTCGTCTTTATAATTAACTTTTAAATTCCCTAATTTTTGAGAATAGCTGAAAATATCAAAATTTCCACGACAAAGAATGGTAATATCAGAAAAGGTAAATCCGTTATTCAGGCATTCCTGAATATCTTTTTGCATTCTTTCCGAAACATCATTGTAAAAATCTTCTTTAGACAAGTTTTCGATAAGATTCACTTTTACACGGCCTTCACTTTTCGATTTTGGAGATTGTTCTGCATCAATTCCAAAAATATTCTGATGTTCTTCTTCTAATTCTTTAGCATGAAACTGATACAATTCATTATTGAATTGAACGATGTTTTTGGCACTTCGCCAGTTGTCTTTTAGAATTAATAATTCGGCTTCTTTAGGAGAAATTTCTTTTTTATTAATAATGTCGAGCATCAGCTTACTTTCACCGCCTCGAAATCTGTAAATACTCTGTTTCGGATCTCCAACCAAAGTAAAAGATGTATTTTCCGTGGAAACGCTGTGATCACGCAACGGAACAAAATTCTGCCATTGCAATTCTGAAGTATCCTGAAATTCGTCAAAAAAATAATGCTGAAACTGCGAACCAACTTTTTCATAAATGAAAGCGGAAGGCTCATTTTTAAGATTTTCATTGATAAGAATATTAAATTTTGAAAGCAGAACCAGATCATTTTCCTCTTCAATTTTTTTCAACTCATCCTGAATGTCTTTATTTACTTTTAAAGGAAGTAATGCCGATAATATTTTTTCTTTTTTCTGGGTTTCGATAAACAAAAGAATCAGCTGCATTCTATTTTCCAGAAGCTGATCGAGAATTTCAAAGATTTCTGTTTCTTTATGTTTGGATTTTGTTGCGGCTCCTTTTCGATAATTGTTGACAACCGATTCTTCCTGCGTCGTCGGAAACGGAAAACTCGGTCTTTTTTTATTGTAAAAGTCTAAAATCTTTGTAAAAAAAGCACCAATTCCATTTTTTCCCTGAGCAAAATCTTCAATATCAATATTTTTAGATTTAAAAACTTCGATTGATTGTGTTGCGATTTCCAAAGAACGCTTTTTATTGGTAACAATTTCTTTACGCAGCGTATTTTTGATGTCTTCGTATTTGCTGTCGTCAAAGCTTTTATTGTTTTTAAGATGTTCATAATGAATATCTTTCACAAATTCTTTTGCGGAATCGTAAAGGTTTTCATTCAGATTGATTCTTTCATTATTTTCAAGGCTGTAATCCACATAATCCATAAAAGAATGCGAAATGCTGTCGTTTTCTCCAATCTGATCAAGCATTTTGTCAACCGCTTCAATGAGAAAAGGTTCTGCATCAATTTCGAGGTTGAAATTTTTAGCGAGACCTAATTCATATGAAAAACTTCTTACCAATCGTGAATTGAAACGGTCGATCGTTCCTATATTTAAAGTAGAATAATTGTGAAGAACATAATCCAGCAATTTTTTTGATCTGAAGTGCAATTCGTCAATTGTGATCCTTATTCCTTCGTTTTCAAAAGCAGACTGAATATTTTTTAAATCAACATTATCCGCATAATTTTCAGAAGTGAAATTTCCAAGCCAAGAAAGAATTCTTTCCTTCATTTCATTCGCTGCTTTATTGGTGAAAGTCAAAGCCAGAATATTACGGATCGACTGCTGCTGATTGGGATAGCGCAAGCAAATCATTAAAAGCCTCTGAACGAGCGCATATGTTTTTCCTGAACCCGCAGAAGCATTGATGACGGTGTAAGAATTCTGCATTTTACGAATGAATTAGGCTGCAATTTAGCTAAAATTTAAATGAAATTTTAACAATTTCAAATTGGTTTTTAACAGTTTAAAAAAGAAAAGTTCCAAAAAATATACTAAAAGCGTTAACGGTGGTTAAACTTTTAGATTAATATAAAAAATGCTTTAGTTTTGTTTTATAAACAAAAATCCGTGAAAATTAAATTACTCTTTATTTTATCCTTTCTTTTCTTCGTTAAAATCAGTGCTCAGAATTATATTTTTGGTAAAATCACGACTGAAGACAATCTGGAAATGTCTGATGTTACTGTAATAAACATCCGTACAGACGAAAGAGTTTCTACCAACAAAGACGGACATTTTATGATTTCTGGTAGACAAGGTGATAATCTCAGGTTTTTGAAAAGCGGCTACGAGAGAGTAAATAAATCGATCACAAAAGAAGATTTAGAATCTCCGGTGAACATCAAAATGGTAAGAGCAGCTGCGTTGATTGAAGAGGTCGAAATAAAAAAATCGCTGACCGGAGATCTGAAAGCCGATTCTAAAACTTTGAATCCTCCAAAAAAAGTTGAAAAGCTCCGAACGGATATTGCTCAATATATTTCACAAAAATCTGATCCGAGAATTTTAGCCGCAAGACCCGGAGAATTTGTTCAGCCAAAAGGACAAGGATTTTCTATTGGTAAAGTCAAGAATAAATGGGACGATGTAGATTTAATGGAATATCTGACGATGGCTTTAGGAGAACAGTATTTTGCAGACCTTAAAATCGAACAACCGCAGATTCAGCACTTTATTTCTTATGTTTTGGCAGGCGGTTTTGAACGCAGAAATATTCTGAAATTCGGTTATGTAAGCGATGCCGATCTGATGAGGTTTCAGCGTGCGGTTTTGACAAGAGTTTCCTCTTACAGAGCACCGCAAACGCAAAAATAAATGTTAGAAAGCTTTTTAAGAAGTCAATAACCAGCAATTTGTTTAAAAAACGTAAAATTTCGAAATGAAAATTGTAATTTCAACATATTAAAATTACAAAACGTTATGAACAAAAATATTATTGCAATCGCAGTTGGGGCTTTAGGATTTGTCATTGGACTTGGACTTTTGGGAAATGCCATTAAAAACAGAAATAAATCTGAAAATACAATTTCTGTGACTGGTTTAGGGACAAAAGAATTCACTTCTGATCTTATTACGTGGTCAGGAAGTTTCTCAAAAAATAATTTTGATTTAAAATCTGCGTATGATGAGCTGGCTTTAGATAGAAAAGTTATCAACGATTATCTTGTTTCTAAAGGAATTAAGCAGAACGAGATCGTATTTTCTTCGGTCGATATTCAGAAACAGTTCAAAAATTATAATGATTCGAATGGAAATTATGTTCAGGGGGAATTTTCTGGCTATAACCTCACTCAAAGAGTGTCTATTGAAAGCAAAGAAGTCGAAAAAATTGAAAATCTTTCCAGAAACATTACGGAAATCATCAACCGCGGCATAGAATTTACTTCTTCATCACCCAGTTATTTTTATACAAAATTGGCTACGGTGAAGCAGGAAATGATTGCAAACGCTACAAAAGATGCCAAAGAACGTGCAGAAAAAATTGCTGAAAATTCAGGAAGTGGTTTAGGAAATCTTAAAAAAGCGACAATGGGAGTGATTCAGATTACAGCGCCCAATTCCAACGAGGATTATTCTTATGGTGGTACTTTTAACACTTCTTCAAAAGAAAAAGCAGCAAGTATTACAATAAAATTAGAATATGAAGTAAACTAAAAAATATGGTTGGAAAGATATCAATGATAAACTATATCATAAATCTCATCCTTTAATTCCTTAACATTTTCAGGGTGATAATTTGCTAAAAGCCAAAGCTGTAAAGATTTTTTACCTTCGCCATAACTAGGCTGAATATACATATCGTCGATCAGATTGAAACCGTTTCTCTGGTAAAATGAAAAGCGACGTTTAGAATCTTCGTTTAGATTTTCCGGCTCAATTTCAAGAATAATTCTCGGGTAATTTTTAAAAAGATAATTGGTAATATGCGATCCGAGCTTTTGATTTCTAAATTCAGAAAAAACTTCAAAATGCTCTACAAAAACATAGTTGCTCAGTTCCCAAATAATAAGATAACCGATATTTTTTGTATTGTTTAAAACTGATACAACTTTAACTTTAGGATGCACAAATAGCCGTACAAACTTTTCCCAATCCCTTCTTTCATCTTCCGGAAATGTTGACGAATACGATTCGAAAATTTGCTTTACTCGATAATCTTCCGGTGAAGTGATTTGTAGAAACTCCATATTTTATAGATCAAAAACACTTGGTCTTCTGGTGATAAAAATGTCTTTTACCCATAATGTAAAAGCCAGTCCCAAATATATTAAAAAGAAAAAACCTGCCGTTGCAAAAGTAGAATAAATAAAAAAAACTCTCAATTTGGAAACCGGAATTCCCAGTTTGGCGCCCATTCTCGTAAGCACTCCAAACCATTCTCTTTCCATTTTGTGGCGAATATTGTCAAACATTTTAAGGTTCTTTTAAAAGATTAAATCCGATACCGCAATTTAAGCATTTTTTTGCTGAGCAGTAATTCTTGTAATGAAAAATCAGACTTTGAGTTTCCAATGCATTATCTGTTTTAACGCCTACCTTTTCCCAAAGTTCTAAAATAGAATTCTTTTCAGACGAAATCTTCTTGTAAAACAACAGAATTTCATCCGAAATTTTTCCGTTTAAATATTGATGATAAGTATATTTTAATGGCAAAACAGTATTTAAAATAATCAATTTAGAAAATTCTTTGGTTAAAACTTTTGACTGATCAACTGTAGAAATTTTACCAAAATTGAAGCGGTTATTCCAATAATCGGAAGCTTTTATGTTTTTAAAAACTTCCATTAACTTCTCAGGATTTTCAGCATTAATGATTTTTGAAAACAGATTTTGGTGTTGGTAATAAAGATCAGCCAATTGCGACAAACGGATCGTTGGGAAATTCGGTGGCCGCAAACGTAGAAATTTAGGACGTATTTTAAAATCCGGAATATCAAATTTGGCTTTCAGAAAGTCAAATTCTCTTTTCCATATTTCCATTTGCTTGTCTTCAGGTTTCTCCAGCCAGCCGGAAATCCCGAAAAATAATGCTTCAAGCTGAGTTTTGTTACGACGTATTTTGTTGATAATACTGAAATCTATATTTTCGGCAATATGTCTGAAGATTTCTGCATTTACTTTCAGCCCAAAAGAATAGGCAAGACTGTGAAATAATACCGCTTCATAATTATTTTTAAACTTTTTCAGGCTTTGCTCAAATTCTAAAGATTTTTCATTAAGCTTTTCAAGTAAAGTTTCTTCATAAAAATTGGAAGGAATCTTGTCTGCACGAAAAATTTTCTCACAAGGAATAAACTGAGTTTCCGTCAACAGTTTTTCATATTTTGTAAAGATATTTTCATCAATATAATCTTTAAGCTCAAGTGTTGGGATATTCTTGCTTTTAAATTCTTCAATATCTGCATCGTTTTGAAAAACAACATGCAAAATTATATTTTGATAATTTGGATTAGAAGAATGCTGATGAAAAATCCAGTCAGATGATTTTACATGCAGTTCGATATTTCCGGCTAGAATTATAGTATTGATTTTAATTTTTGCCATCAAAAAATCTGGTCCGGCATCTGTATTCGGTTTTCCAAAATCTAATATTTCAATTAGGTTTCCTTCTGTATCTCTGAAATCAAAAATCTTAAATACTTTGAAATTCCAAAGGTATTGTAATAGTTTTTCCGTCATTTTTACATTTTTTTATAATTTCCAATGTATTAAAAATATAATTTGTATGCGTGTTTAAAATGTAAATTGTCATTTATTTTAAATAATTCGTTTATATTGTTAATTAATGTTGTGTATATTGTAAATTATATTACATTTGCTAAAATAAAAAATTATGACGTGTATTTATAATTTTAGTTAAAAATATTATGGGCAAAGCCGAAAACCCTAAAGAGTAGGCAAATTACAAATTTTATATTATGAGAAAATTTTATCTATTAGTAGCTTTTATGCTATTTAGCCAATCTGTGATGGCTCAAATTACCAACCCTGCACCTTATTGTAATTCACAAGCTATGCAAAATTACAATATGTGGGATTATATAAAGGTGGGAGGAACTACGCACAGTTTCGGTGCAATGGGGGCATTTGGACAGTTTAACACATATCAATATTACAACAATGTGACTTTTCCATCAGTAGCAGCCGGAGGTGCAGTGGATATTGAATTAAGAGCATTCTCACCAAGCGATGGTGAGCCGGTATATTTTAGCATTTTTATAGATTTTAATAATAATAATGTATTTGATGCTGATGAAAGTGTGATGAGAAATAATAATACAATAAATGCAGGTTTACCTGTTTTTGCTGCTCTTGCTCCTAATGATCCAACAAGGCAGCCTAGAATTATTACAAAATCTATTACGATTCCTGCAGGAGCTACGGCAGGAATGCACCGAATGAGATTAGTGAGAGCAGGAGTTCGAACAGGAGCAATTTGGGATTACAATAATGCTACTAATGTTGGTGCTTGTATTAATATTAATGAATTTAATTATGGTTGCGTATATGATTTTAATATAAACGTAACAGCAGGTCTGTCCGTAAATGATATAGATCAACAAAAAGATAGTTCTATCGAAATTTATCCAAATCCGGTAAAGGATATTTTGATGATAAACAATCCTAAAAATGAAGAAATCAAAAAAATATCAATATTTTCTGCTTCAGGACAAATAGTTCTGGAAAAAAATTTGGGAAAAGATGAGCTGAATAACGGATTGAACGTATCTGAATTAGTTAAAGGTATATATTTTGTACAAATTGAAACCTCTAATGGAAAGTATTCCAATAAGCTATCTAAAGAATAAATTTAAAAGTTATCTATAATTTTAAAACCCTAAAAAGTCTGCTTTTTAGGGTTTGTTTTGTAAGAAATTCAGACGGAGATTGAATTTTTTGAAGTTTTATTAAATTTTTCAATTGTTGTTTTATACATTTCCTCGTAAATCGGAAGAATGTTTTTCAGATCAAATTTGATAGCTTGTTCTTTTGCGTTCATTTTCATTTTAGCTAAAAGTTCCTCGTTCGTTAAAAGCTTAATGGTGTAATTGCTCATCGCTTCCACGTTCCCGATTTCTGCTAAAAACCCTGTTTGGCCCTGAATATTCACTTCCGGGATTCCGCCTGCGTTTGAGCTGATAACCGGCGTGTAAGCAGCCATCGCTTCAAGAGCCGCCAAACCGAAACTTTCCTGTTCGGAAGGAAGTAAAAAGACATCTGAAAGTTGCAAAATCCTGTATAGATCATTCACTTTTCCTAGCAAACGGATTTTTGAAATCAGATCAGGATTTTCTTCGAGAAACTGATTTACTTTTTCCATATCGGGACCTTCTCCAATGATGATTAATTTAGACTTTACCTTTTTCTCAACATTTTTAAAGATCTGAAGAACTTCTTCCACACGTTTTACAGGACGCAAATTGGAAACGTGAATCAGGATTTTTTCGTCAGGATTGGCAAATTGTGTTCGTTGACATTCGTTGCAATCGTCAAATTCAGAATTATCAATAAAATTGGTGATTACCTGAATTTCTTTTTTAATATTAAAAAACTGCAGCGTATCTTTTTTTAAGCTTTCTGAAACGGAAGTGATCGCATCCGACTGATTGATTGAAAATTCTACCGCATGCTTGTAGCTCGGATGCTGACCGACAAGCGTAATGTCTGTTCCGTGAAGTGTCGTCACCAACGGAACGTCATTATTATCCTGCAGCAACATCTGTTTTGCCGTAAAAGCAGCATAAGCATAAGGAATTGCATAATGCGCATGAAGCAGATCCAGTTTATAAAGATTCACAACACGGTAAATCATCGAGCTCAACGCAATATCATAAGGCTGATACTGAAAAAGCGGATACGTCTGAACATTTACTTTATGAAAGAAAATATTGGGATTGGTAATATCTAATCTTGCCGGAAGCGCCGAACTGATAAAATGCACTTCATAACCCTTGTTGGCCAGAGACATTCCGAGTTCTGTTGCCACGATTCCGCTTCCGCCGTATGTTGGGTAGCAAAGTATGCCTATTTTCATCTGTTTAATTTTAATTTTTAAAGGTCAGATGGAACGCCAAAAATTATTTTCATTAAAGAAATTTTATCATAGCGTTTCATTATTTTATTATTGTTTTGATGTGGTAAATTCTGTTGATTTCGAATATTGTGAAGCTTCTAAAGTAAGCCCAATTCCTGCTTTTAACTGATCATTCACTGAAACCGGAAGTTTTCCCCAGATTTTTGTTTTTCCATTGAAAGCTTTTGCTGTTGCAGTCATCGAATCATCGTTGTTTTCATAAGAAACCAAAACGGTTGAAACTCTGGAAATATCAATATCTTTCAAAGCATACGCACTTCCAAAAACATTTAAAATTACATTTTGATTTTTAGTTAAATCCGCTAAAACCTTCTTTGATTCCGACGAAATTTTGTAAGGTTTATAAGCGGTCGAATTATCTTTATGAAAACCTACAATCACCGTAGAATTTGCAGGAATTGTATTGATTTCCGAAGGTTTTTTGATAATAACTGTTGTGTTTAAATTTAATTGATTTAAAAAAGTCTGATAAGACGCTTCTTCCAAAGGAACAAAATAGCACGTCGCTTTACAGTTCAGAGGAAGTAGTTTTTTTTCGTCTTTTATTAAAGTTAATGCATTTGAATAAAGATTCTGAACCAGTTTTTTATGGGAATCATTATTTAAGTCTTCATTTACATTTTCAGGATTTTTTGGAGTGTATTGATTTAAGCCTAAAAAGTATTTTGTCAGTAAAATCTTTTTTACACTTTCTTCGACTCTTGCTTGAGAAATTTCGCCGTTATCAATTGCTTTTTGGATCAGTTTTTTACCTTCTGAAACTCCCTGTGAGAAAAGCATGATATCATTTCCTGCTTTGAAAGCTAAAGCATCCAGTTCGCCGGGTTTATATTTGTTGGCGACCGCTCCCATATTTAAAGCATCGGTAATGATTAATCCTTTATAGCCTAATTTTTCCTTTAGAAGTCCAGTAATGATATTTTTAGAAACAGAAGCCGGAATTCCTTTTTTAGGTTCTAAGCTTGGAACATAAAGATGGGCAACCATCACCCCACCGATTCCTTTATCCATCAATGCCTTGAATGGCGCCAATTCCACAGAATTTAATCTTTCAATATCATGGGGAACGACAGGAAGGTCCAAATGCGAATCTGTACTTGTATCGCCGTGTCCCGGAAAATGTTTTATCGCCGCCAAAATATTATTATCCTGCAATCCGTTGGAATAAGAAAGTGCCGAATTAATCACATTATCAACTTCGGAACCGAAGCTTCTGTTTCCAATGATAGGATTATTTGGATTGGTATTTACGTCTACAACCGGCGCAAAATCCCAGTTGATGCCCATTCTTTTGCAGTCTTCGGCGATTTTTGCAGCCATTTGGTAAATAATATTTTTATCCTGAATCGCTCCTAAAGTCATTGCCCAAGGAAATTTGTGTGCTGCAGCAATTCTTTGGTATAAGCCCCATTCTGCGTCCATGCCAATCATTAAAGGAACTTTTGATTTCTGCTGAAATTCGTTGACCAGATTTATTTCTCTTGCTGCATCATCCTGCATCAGAATCAGTCCGCCGATTTTATCATTAGAAACAATATTCCTTACTTGGTTGATGTGATTTTCGTCTTTATTGGTGTAAAGAGCAACAATAAAAAGCTGACCGAGCTTTTCGTCCTGAGAAAGTGAATTGTAGGTTTTGTCAACCCATTGATTCGCTTTTTTTAAATCTGTCTGAGAGATATTTTTAGGCTGATATTGCGCCGAGATTTCTGAACTTATAAAAAGTACGATGAATAGTAAATTGAAAGCTACTTTTTTCATGTTTTCTGAATAAGAACAAAAATACAATTAAAAAAAACAAGGATAAACAAAGTTTTTGTGTTTTTTGGTATACGTTTTGATTCCGCCTATTCATTAATAATATAAATTTAAAAAAATGAAAAAATTTCTTCCCATTCTGATGTTGGCTTTTGTAAGCTTATTTATATACAGTTGTGATGATAATGATGATGTTGTTCAGGTTGAAGACCAAGATACTATTGCTCAGATAAGAGATGTTACCGGAACTTTTAATGCCAATAATAGTTTTACTATTACTCAAGGTATTGATATTTTCAATACTGATGTCGTTTTGGTTTACAGAAATGTTGGTGGGTCTTCTGCTGTTTGGCAATTGATTCCTAAAACTTATTATTTAGATGATAATGTTAGTTTTCCAGCAAACCGAGAATTAGATTACAACTTTGATTTTACAACCCAAGATGTTGAGATCAGAACTGAAGCCAATTTTAATCAGGCAACGCAGATGACTCCAGCTGAAAGAAGTCAATATTTGACCAATCAGACTTTCAGAATCGTTCTTATTCCTGCAAATTCAAGTAAAAATGCGAATGCTTCACAGCCTGTGAACTTTGAAGATTACAATGCAGTAATAAAATATTACAATCTTGATGAGTCTAAAATAATTAAGACTAAAGTAAATTAATTAGAATATCTTTTCAGTTTTTTATAATTAAAAAGCTTTGGGAATTTTTCCGAAGCTTTGCTTTTTTTATTCCTGATCGTCTAGGAAATGTCCGAAGTAATCTTTTTTTATTTTTAAATATCCTCTGCTGCTGTCATTGGCGGGAATTTGTAAAGGAACTCTGGAATTAAGTATTATATTGCTTTCTTCCACAAACTTGACCTTTTCGGGGTTGTTGGTAAGAAGATTTATAGTTTGTACGTTTAAAATATTCAGAATATCAATTGCAACTCCAAAATTTCTGTCGTCAGCAGGTAAACCCAGTTCCAAGTTAGCAGCAACTGTATCGAAGCCTTTTTCCTGAAGAGAGTAGGCTTTCAGTTTATTAATGATTCCTATATTTCTTCCTTCCTGACGCAGATAAATGATGATGCCACCGTTTTCGTGCATATATTTCATCGCAGCATCCAGCTGTTGCCCACATTCGCATTTTTGTGAATGGAAAACTTCTCCTGTAATACATTCAGAATGGAAACGTACATTTACGGGTTTTGAAAGGTCTGTATTTTCTGCAATGATAGCCATGTGCGGCATCCAGTCATCTGACTCTTCCGAGAAAGCAATCATTCGGAAATTCCCATGGTCTGTGGGAACGTTAGCTTCCGCCTGAATTTTAATCATTTAATTGTTAGGTTATTTTTTATTACTGTTTATCGAATCTTCGATTACGGTAATATTGGTTTTTAATCTTACCAAATATCTGTTGAGAATTTCGTCATCGTCTTTATTCAGATGTTTTCTCAGCTTCTGTATTTTTCTGTAAGATTTTTCTAAATTTTTGATTGTTCTGTTTTTTCCGGAAATATTCCCTGAATCTATTGCGTACAAGTAGTTTTGCAAAGTATATTTTAAAGAGTTTACCTCTTCATTCAAGGCTGTATTTTTAAATTTAGGGAAAGTAGAAATAAGATTGGTAATTTCTGCTGCGTTTACGTTCTCTGCAATATTTATTTTTAAACTTGCTGCTTCAGTCTCTGCTGTTTTGGCTTCGCTATAAAAATTGTTTGATAACGGAGATGTATTCAGCTTTTCTGTTGCGCAAGATAATGTAATTGCTAATAATATTCCGAAAAAAAATAATTGTTTCATTTTTGCCCCTTTTGATAAAGGATTGGGTTAAGACTTTCATCGTTATACATTTTCATCTGTTTGTATACTTTCATCTTAACATCACCATTCTCAATATCGGTAAGCAGCTGACCAATCGAAGTCGACAAGTCTTGTTTCTGATCAAGAAGTACATTTAATTTTGTCTGGCAATTTAAACGATGTTCCTCAGAAGCTGATTCTCTTTGAGCTTCCAATGACATGTGATAAACCTTTAATGCAAGTATTGATAATCTGTCTACAGCCCAAGCTGGGGTTTCAGTATTTATTTTTGCATCAGGTTTTGGAGTAATATTTTTAAATTTTTCTAGAAACCAACTGTCTATAAATTCCACCAAATCAGTTCTTTGCTGATTCGAAGAGTCTATTCTTCTTTTTAATTGAAGAGCGTCGACAGGATCTATATTTTCATCTCTGATGATATCTTCCAAATGCCATTGAACGGTGTCAATCCAGTTCTTAGCATACAAAATACGTTCCAAACTATCTTGCGGAAAAGTGTTATTTATCGGTGTATCAGTATTATCTGAAACATGGTAATCTTCAATAGATTTATTGAAGACATTCCATGCAGTTTCGGTAAAATTCATTTGATGTGAAGAATTTTTTTAGTTGCTTGTATTATTTGTTGTTGAAGATTGATTATCAGTTTTCGGGGCTGGTTTTTCTTCTTCTTTTACAGCATCTTTAAATTCTTTAATTCCCGATCCCATTCCTCTCATCAATTCCGGAATCTTTTTTCCTCCGAAAAGTAATAAAAGGATGATCGCCACAATCAGTATGTGTTGCCAAGATAAGGCTAATATCGTAAGTGTTTGCATGTCTGAAATTTTTACAAAGTTAAATCTTTTTTTAATATGAAACCCAACCCAAAGGATCTACCGGAGTATCGCCTCTCCATATTTGGAAATCAAGGGTAAATGATCCGTCAAAGTCTTGTGCAACGGCTCCTACTGAAGTTCCCGCAGACACTTGCTGGCCTTTCGAAACAGAGTTGTTACTCAGATTTGAATAGATGGAGAAATAGTCTCCATGTTTTATAACCACTGTTTTTGTTCCGTCCGAAGCTGGCAATACTGAAGAAACTGTTCCCGGGAAAACGGCTTTTGCATTTGTGCCTTTTGTTACAGAAATTTTAATTCCGTTGTTTTCTTCCACAATATTTTTAAATACAGGATGCGGATGTCTCCCAAATCGGTGTGTTACCGTTCCGTACGCGGGCATTGCCAATTTTCCTCTGTTTGCAGCAAAATTATTGCCTGCTGCTGTCGAAACACCATAATTGGTCATTGCCTTAGCTTCTGCTGCTTTTTTATCGTCACTTGTTTTCTTTTCCAATGCGGCTTCCGCTGCTTTTGCTGATGCTAATTTATTGGCTGCTTCCCTTGATCGTAATGCTGCCTCGTCAGAAGCTTTTTTAGCGGCTACTTTTCGGGCTTCATCTCTTGCGGTCGCTTCATTTTTCGCTGCATCTTCGGTGCGTTTTCTTTCTTCTTCAGCTCTTTTTGCTGCTAAATCGGCTGCTTTTTTAGCTTCCGCTTCCGCTAATTTTCTTTCTCTTTCTAATGCTTCAGCTCTGGCTTTATTTTCTGCTTCTATTCTTGCTTTTTCTCTTTCGGCAGCTATTTTTGCCAGACGTATTTTTTCGGCTTCGGCCTTTTTGCGGGCTTCTTCTTCCGCTTTTGCTCTTCTTATTTCTTCTGCAATGATTGATCTTATTTGTCCTTCAAGAGCTTTGGATTGAGTTTGTTTTTGTCGAAGCTCGGCGGTAAGCTTAGATTCGTTTTTCTTAAACTCGGTTACCAGCTGTTCTTTCTGTGAACGTTCAGCATTGATCGTTGTAAGATCTTTTTTCTGATTGACCAATAAATTTTCTTTTTCGGCAGCAGATCTTTTTTTCTGTTCAACTGATTTTTTCAACTCAACAGCAGCATTGGAAATTTCCGCAGCTTTTTTATCCTGATAATCAGAATATTGCTTTAAATATTGTACTCTTCTAAGTGCTTCACCCAAATTTTTAGAAGAAAGAATAAATGTCACTTTATTCTGAACTCCTTTATTTTTATATGCATTGACCAAAACCTGAGCATAATTTTTTCTCAAAACAGCCAGTTCACGATTTTGCCTGTTGATTTCTAATTGACGAAGATAAATTTCATCTTCAATAAATCTTTTTTCCTTTTGAGTATTGTTATAAACTTTTTCTCTTAATGCTAATTTTTTATTAACGCTTGTAAGATAAGAGATGGAAAGTTTAGATTCATTTCTTGTTTTTGCTAATTCTGAATTTATTTGTGCAATTTGTTTTTTAAGCTCGGCATTTTGTTTCTGTAACTGCTCTTTCTTTTGCCCAAATGACAATGCAAACAGCAAAATTCCTATTAAAAAGCTAAATTTTTTAATCATTTAATCTCAATTTTCTTATAATTGGCTGGAACAGAATATGGTGTTTCCATTTTAGTGAAGCCAAATTTCGTGTTTTCAATTAAAATCTGACTTGTTTTTGAGCCTTTTATAATTATTTTAACATATTGAGGCAGTCGGAGATTATTATCAAAGCTTTCCCAATTATCATATACGATTTCTACAGCGTCATCGGATTTCACATCCTGCAATTTAACATAATTTAAATTGTAATCATTAGAATACTGCATGTTGATTTTATATTCCCTTTCCTGGCCGTTTGTTACTATTTTTTGATTAACAATTGATGCAAGCTGGTAGCCATCCGCTGTTTTTTTGATGTCTGAATTTCGGTCACTTACCAAAAGAAAAGTTCTGCCGAGAAGTATTTTTTCTAAAGTTTTATAATCTATAAAATTGATATTCAATAAATTATTTAAATATTCAAAATCAGAATCGATATAATTTTTATTGTATTTGTCAACCGCTTTTATGCCTTCCGGAGTGATGATCGCTCTTGCCGCATTGAAAAATAAAAAATTAATATTTGACCATATTTTTTTGTCTCTTTCAATATAAATCGTAGCGTCAAGCGGACTTACTCTGATGTTATCTGCCGTTATTTTACTGTTGATTTTTATATATTCAAATGGTGGATGTATATAGATTTTCTCATAAAAAGTCAATCTGTCGGAAATATTTTTCCCGTCAGAAGGATTTCCGTTTTCGGAATTTTGTATCTTGATGCTATCGTTTTCAAAAGCGTTTTCCTGGGCATTTTTTCTGGTTTTACAAGAAAATATAACCAACGCTGCAAACAATAACGTAATCCATTTTTTCATTTTCAATTTTAAATAATACTTTACAATATTAACGCCAAACCACACAAAAGATTTTGTGTGGTTTGGGTATAATTTATTTTTAAACAAAACTTTAGCCTTTGTTAAGAAAATCCAAAACAGAATAATCTCCTAAAGAAATTTCTCTGGAAACTCCAAAATACTGCGCAGAATTTCCGATCATAGAATTGGAAAGATTTCCGTGGTTGATTTGTGTGTTTTCCTGAATCAAAGAATCTTCAATATTTGAATTGATAATTACCGTATTATTTCCAACAGAAACTCCGGGACCAATTTTTGAATTTAAAATTTTTACATTTTCACCTATAAAGCAAGGCTGAATAATAAGTGAATTTTCTATAACCGCAGAAGTCGGGAAAGTCGACATTTCTTCTTTTTCGTAGTCAAGAATTTTGCTGTTTGTTTCTACGGTTGCGTTTTTATTTCCGCAATCCATCCAGTCGTTTACTTTTCCTAAAGAGAATTTGGCTCCTTTTGCTCTTAAATTTTCTAATGCTGTTGTCAATTGATATTCGCCGCCATTTTGGATGTTATTATCCATGATATAATTGATCTCATTCATCAATTTTTCAGCACTGTTAAAATAATAAATACCGATAATTGCCAAATCTGAAACAAAAGTTTGAGGTTTTTCAACGAAATCGGTAATGAAACCATAATTATCCAGTTTTACAACACCAAATGCGGAAGGATCTTCAACACTTTTCACCCAAATCACACCATCCGAATTTTTATCTAAAACAAAATCTGCACGGAAAAGCGTATCTGCATATGCGATAACTACATCACCCTGCATTGAAGCTTCTGCGCACTTAATGGAATGAGCCGTACCCAAAGGTTCAAGTTGATGATAAATACTTCCTTTTGCTCCTAATTTTTCAGCGATTTTCAGCAAAGATTTTTCAATTTCAGGGCCAAAATCTCCTATGATAAAAGCTACTTCCTCAATTTTTTCTCCGGCAACTTTAGCAATATCTTCCACCAATCTCTGTACAATCGGCTTTCCGGCAATAGGAATAAGTGGTTTTGGAACCGTTAATGTATGTGGGCGTAATCTGGAGCCGCGACCAGCCATTGGAACTATAATTTTCATATAATAATTTGTTTAATTAATATTTTATGCTCTTCTCAATATTTTATTGATCATCATTCTTTCATTGTAGGTTACAAATGCGATGAATAAAAGAAATAATCCGTTTCCTATTAAATATTTATCTCTGAAAAAGTAAAATGAAACCATCGAAATAATTATTGATAAAAACAGATAAATGATAATTTTTTTTGTGTTGTAATGTATCGGATATTGTATTTTTCCCCAGATATAGGAAATGACCATCATGCTTGTATAGGTTATCAATGCTGCAAAAGCACTTGCCCAATATCCGTATTCCGGAATGAATGTAAAGTTTATAAAAATGGTAATTGCCGCTCCGATAAGAGAAATATATAATCCGACTCTTGTCTGATCAGACAATTTGTACCAAATAGAAAGATTAAGATAAATTCCTAAAAATAACGCTCCCAACATTACAAAAGGGATAATCTCGATGCCTTCAAAATAAAGCGGATTTTTAAGATATTTTTCTGAAATCCATTGAAGGTTAACCATCAATCCGATGTAAATTAAACAGTTGCAGATCACAAAAACATCCATCAAAACAGCATAAGTTTTGTGATTGTTTTTGTCTTTAAAGCTTGAAAAAAAGTAAGGTTCAATTCCTAATTGATAAGCCTGACGGAAAACCGTAATGAAAGTTGCGATCTTATAAACTGCTCCGTAAACACCGATCTGATGTTTTGCTTCTTCTTTCGGAAGTAAATATTTCAAAAACTGTCGGTCCAAAGTCTGGTTGACAATCCCTGCAAGTCCCGCGATCATCACCGGCCAAGAATAACTCATAATTCTTTTCCAAAGTCCAAAATCAAATTTCCGAAAGCTGAAATTCACAAATTCTTTTCCTACAATCGCTAAAGTGATAATGCTTTGTACCAAATTGGCAATAAAAACATAGCCGACGCCAATTTCGGGATCATATTTTAGCCCTAAAATTCCATTCGGATAATTCGGAAGCCATTCAATAAAAAATATCACTAAAAAATAATACGCCAAAGATCCTACAACTTTCGAAAGCATATAGGTTACAGGTTTCCCTTCAAGCCTTAAAACGGCTGACGGAATTGTAGCAAAAGCATCAAACGAAAGAATAAAAAGGAAAATAACAAGATAATTGACCTGATCCGGAGTTTCAAAAGCGTTGGCAAGATCTTGTCTGAACACATATCCTAAAATAAGATAAATGAAACCAATCCCCAAAATGCTGAGCGCAGAAGTAGACACCAAAGTTTTTTTATCAATATCGCCTTCCTGCGCAAAACGGAAAAAAGAAGTTTCCATTCCGTGAGTCAAAAAAACCGTAATTACTCCCGCAATCGAATACCAATCTACAAAAGGTGAAGATGCAGAAGGTCCGAATGCATTGGTGACAATGGGCGCAATAAGGAAAGGGAAAATCCTCACCAAGACCGAGCTCAGGCCGTATACAGCAGTTTGTCCAAATAATTTCTTGTACAAATTTTATTTTTTAAAGTGCAAATGTAAATATTAGAATTCACAATTTTCTGACTTATGTTTAAAAATCATTTCTGAAAATATTAAATTTGTGCAATACAAAATCTTTACAACTAAAAGTAAATAATGAAAATCCTCATAAAAAATGCTAAAATCGTCAACGAAGGACAGATCCTTGAAAGCGATATTTTAATCGAAAATGATTTAATTTCTAAAATAGATTCAAATATTTCTGAAAATGCAGATCAAATCATTGATGCTTCCGGAAAATATCTTTTGCCGGGAATTATTGATGATCAAGTTCATTTCCGCGAACCTGGTTTGACGCATAAAGGAGATATTGAAACCGAATCAAAAGCAGCAATTGCAGGCGGAATTACAAGTTTTATCGATCAACCGAATACGGTTCCGAATGCTGTGACACAGGAATTATTAGCGGATAAATACGAAATTGGTTCTCAAAAAGCTTATTCCAATTACGGTTTTATGATGGGCGGAACCAACGATAATTTGGCGGAAGTTTTAAAAACTAATCCAAGAAATGTTCCCGGAATTAAGTTGTTTTTAGGTTCATCCACAGGAAATATGTTGGTTGACAATCCAGAAACTTTAGAAAATATTTTCAGCAATACCAAAATGTTGATTGCCGTTCATTGCGAGGATGAAGCTACAATCAGAGAAAATACTCAAAAATATCTGGATAAATACGGCGAAGATATTCCTGTGAAATTCCATCATTTGATAAGAAGTGAAGAAGCTTGTTACAAATCATCTTCAAAAGCGATTGAATTGGCCAAAAAAACCGGAGCAAGACTGCATGTTTTCCATTTGTCGACGGCAAAAGAAACTTCTCTTTTCAGAAATGATATTCCTTTAAAAGATAAAAAAATAACGGCAGAAGTTTGTGTTCATCATTTGACATTTACCAATGAAGATTACGACACAAAAGGCGGATTAATCAAATGGAATCCTGCCGTAAAAACAAAAAAAGATAAAGACGGACTTTGGGAAGCCTTGCTGGATGATAGAATTGATTTGATTGCAACCGATCACGCGCCTCACACTTGGGAAGAGAAACAAAATGTATATACAAAATGTCCTTCCGGAGCACCTTTGGTTCAACATTCTTTGGTTGTAATGCTGGAAAATTATCAAAATGGAAAGATTTCGCTAGAAAAAATCGTTGAAAAAATGGCTCACAATCCTGCGATTTTGTTCAGAATAGAAAAGCGAGGTTTTATCAGAGAAGGTTATAAAGCTGATTTGGTTTTGGTTGATTTGGATGAAAACTGGGCAGTTGCTAAAGAAAATATCCTTTACAAATGCGGTTGGAGTCCGCTTGAAGGGATGAATTTCCATTCTAAAGTGACTCACACTTTTGTCAACGGAAATCTGGTTTATGACAACGGAAAAATTAATGAAGAAAAATTCGGAGAGCGTTTGCTTTTTGAAGTTAAAGAATAAATAAAAAGACTGCAAATTTGCAGTCTTTTTATTTATTCTTTCGCTGATTGAGCAAATCTAGCAGATGATTAGATAATTTGCTCAATCAGCGAAAGATAATTATCTGACAATCACTTGAAATTAATCAATCACAACGCTTTCAATCGCTTTCTCCAAAGAAGATTCCATAATTCCAGGAATTGCCAAACCTTCTGCACGGAAAACGCTGACATCCTTAACACCATAGAAACCAAAAATATTCTTAACATAAGGAACATTCGAATCATAAATCTGATACGGACCTTCCGAATAAATATTTCCCGATGAAAAAGCGATGTATAATTTCTTATTATTAAGTAAACCTTTGGGTCCATTTTCGTTATAACTGAAAGTATATCCGGCTCTGGAAGTGTAATCAAAATACGATCTAAGTGCCGTGGGAACCGAAAAATTGTACATAGGAGATTCAATAATAATAATGTCAGCTTGCTGAAGTTCAGAAATTAATTGTTCGGAATAATGATTGATAACTTCCTGTTCCTGAGAACGATTTTCTGCCGGCGTAAAAAATGAATTGATGTGTACTTCTTCTAAAATTGGAGCGAGATGTTTCGTTAAGTCTCGCTCTTTTACTATACTTTCAGGATATTTTTCCTTAATTTTTTCAAGAACGGCATTTCCTAATTTTCTGCTTGCAGACACTTCTACTCTCGGACTTGAGATGATATGCAAAATTTGTTTCATGTTTTAAATTTAAATTTCTTTGACAAAATTATGTACATTTGCTTATCAAAAGTTAGTAGTGAACAAAAGGTTAGTGGTAATCTTTGAGTTAGTTTTAAAATACGAGTTATGGAAAACTTAATTGATTTTGAGGAAGTAATTACAGTTGAAAAATGTCTTGGCCACCTTTCTTCGGTGGAAGATGCAATCTACGTCATCGGTGGAAAATGGAAACTGAAAATCATTATTGCTTTACATGAAAATGGTAATATTCGGTTTAATGAATTACAGAGAACCATTGTAGGAATTTCAGCGAGAGTTCTTTCCAACGAGTTGAAAGATTTAGAGTTAAATGGATTTGTAAAAAGAGTGGTGCACGCAGAAATGACACCAATAGTTGTAGAATATATTTCCACTGACTATAGCAAAACTCTGAAACCTGTTATTATAGCACTTTCCGAATGGGGAAAAACGCATAAAAATAATATCAAGCAAGATTTATTTTAATTAAAAGACTGCCTAAATTCCAAAGGCGACATATTCGTTTTCTTCTTAAAAAGTGTACTGAAAGATTGAGAATGTTCAAATCCCAATTCATAAGCAATTTCACTTACAGATAATTCAGTAGTTGAAAGCTTTTCTTTCGCTTTACTGATCAGCTTTTCATGAATATGTTGTTGCGTATTTTGTCCGGTTTGAATTCTCAAAAGATCACTTAAATAATTAGCAGAAAGATTCATTGCCTCAGCAATTTGATGAACGGTCAAAAGTCCTTTTTCAGAAGATTTTTTATCAAAATAGTCATTCAAATACGTTTCAAATTTTGTCAAAAGCTGATGATTTCCGCTTTTTCTGGTAATGAATTGTCTTTCGTAAAAACGTTTCGAATAATTCAACAGCAATTCAATTTGCGATAAAATAATTTCCTGCGTATGATGGTCGATATGTTGACATTCTTTATCAATTTTATATAAAATTTCGAGCAAATCATTCTCTTCATCTTCAGATAAATGCAACGCTTCATTCACGGCATACGAGAAAAATCCGTACGAAGAAATCGTCTTTGCCAAAGAATGTTTCAGCAGAAAATCTTCATGAAAAATCAACAGATAACCTGTATTTTCACAATCCATTGTCTTCAGATCAAGATGCTGAACCTGATTAGGCGCTGTAAAGCTCAAAACACCTTTGTCGTAATCGTAATGTTGTTGTCCGTATTTTATTTTTCCGGTTGCATTTCGCTTCAGGGCAACACAATAATATCTACTTATAAAGCCTTTCCAGACCTCATCTTCTATAAAAACACTTTCATGAAGATTGATAACACTTACCATCGGATGTTTCGGTTCGGGCAGAGAAAGCAGTTTGTGAAATGCAGAAATGGATTTTATGGTGTTCATGATTTTTAAGCTTTAATAATAATTTTTGGGCGCCTATTTCCGTCTTCCACTCCCGCTTTTTTGCTTCGCAAAAAGAGTTCCGTTCAAGCCGGGGCGCAACAGTATTGCGTTTTAAGATATCTTAAACCTATGAGGTTTGAATTGTTTTTTAACAATTAAAGGTACAAATTAATAATCCAAAAGACCCATACTGAATTCATCATAAGGCTTTCCGGTATCCGTTCCCAATGGGACAATACTTTCCAGCTTCTGAAGATCAGATTCGCTTAAGACTATTTTACTCGCTTCAATATTTTGTTCAACATATTTTCTGCGTTTCGTACCCGGAATCGGTATAATTCCTTTGCTGATAATCCAGGCTAAAGCCAATTGTGAAGAAGTAATGCCTTTTTCCTTTGCCAAATTTTCGATTGCTTCAACCAGTTCAATGTTTTTATGAAAATGTTGCTTCTGGAAGCGTGGAATTCCCCTTCGGAAATCATTTTCCGGTAAGTCGTTAATTGTTTTGATGTTGCCAGACAAAAATCCTCTTCCCAACGGTGAATAAGCGACAAAACCAATTCCTAATTCGTTCAATGTTTTGATAACACCTTTTTCTTCAACTGTTCTTTCAAAAAGAGAATATTCACTCTGAACTGCCGAAACAGGATGAACTGCATGTGCTCTTTTCACCGTTTCAGAAGAAACTTCAGACAATCCGATATAACCGATCTTGCCCTCTTTCACCAAATCGCTCATTGCTCCGACAGTCTCTTCAACGGGAACATTTTTATCGAGACGATGCATGTAATACAGGTCGATATAATCAGTTTTCAGATTTTTCAGGGAACGATCAATCGATTTTTTTACATAATCTTTCGTTCCGTTAATTTTCCAGGTTATTTGTTCGTTGTCATCAATTTCCCAACCGAATTTTGTTGCGATGATATATTGGTCACGGTTTCCTTCAATCGCTTTTGCAATCAGTTGCTCATTTTTGAAAGGTCCGTACAGATCCGCCGTGTCGAGAAAATTACCACCCAATTCTAAAGAACGGTGAATGGTTGCAATTGCTTCTTTTTCATCGCTTTTACCATACATATCTGCATCTCCAAAACCTGTCATTCCCATGCATCCCAAACCGACATTCGGAATGATTAAACCCTGACTTCCTAATTTTACTTGATTCAATTTCATATCGTTAAATTTTATTGATACAAAATTGATCAGAAATTAAAGATTGGATGTATGCAAAACGGAGATTGTCGTATGCAAATTACGGATGGATGACTAAATGATATTAATTTTGTTTCTCGCAGATGAGCAAATTTTGCAGATGATTGAGTTTAAAGATCTGCGTCATCTGCAAAATCTGCGAGAGAATTTCTCCAATATTTGTCATTCTGAAAGAATCTAAAACAACGTAAACGGAGCTATGTTTAGATTCCACGCTTCACTTCTGAACTCCGTTCGCAGACCTTCAGTCTGTGCTCTGAATGACAAACTAGATGTTTATTTCCTTGGTTTAGCACTCATATAAAAACTCAATTTCCCGCCATTTGTAATATCAGAATGCTTCAATGTAAAGTTGTTAACTTCTTTTCCATTGAGAAGAATTTTTTCCACATATACATTCTTCGGACTTTGGTTAATCGCTTCAATCTCAAATGTTTTTCCGTTTTCTAAATTCAAAACAGCGTGATCAATTGCCGGACTTCCAATCGCATAATCTTCCGAGCCTGGAGCAACCGGATAAAAACCAAGCGAACTTAAAATATACCACGCACTCATTTGTCCTGCATCGTCATTTCCGCCCAATCCGTCGGGGGTTGCCTTGTATTGCATTTCCAGAATCTGCCTGATTTGCGCCTGAGTTTTCCACGGTTGTCCCGCCCAATTATAAAAATAAGCGACATGATGCGCTGGTTCATTTCCGTGAACGTACCCGCCGATGATTCCTTCTCTTGTAATGTCTTCAGTATCTGCAAAAAACTCGTCTGGTAAATGCATCGTAAACAATTCGTCCAATTTTGAAGCGAATTTTTTCTTTCCGCCCATCATTTTCATTAATTCATTCGGATTTTGAGGCACGAAGAAACTATAGTTCCATGAATTTCCTTCAATGAAACCTTGTCCGTGCGTGCTTAATGCATTAAAATCTTTTTTAAAGCTTCCATCTGCTAAACGGGGACGCATAAATCCGATCGTTTTATCGAAGTTATTCTTCCAGTTTTCAGAACGTTTGATGAATTGATTGTAAATTTCTGTTTCTCCTAAATGCTTCGCCAATTGAGCAATTGCCCAGTCATCATAAGCATATTCTAAGGTGTTGGAAACGGAAGTTCCGCTTTTCTCCGCAGGAATATAGCCCAAATCTATATATTGCCCAATACCTTCATAATCTCTTTTGTTGGCAGTTTCAACACAGGCTTTCAGAGCTTCTTTTGTGTCTCCGTCATAATTTCCTTTGATAATTGCATCGGTAACGACACTCACGCTGTGATAACCGCTCATGCACCAATTGTCGTTTGCATAATGTGACCAGATCGGCAACATTTTCATGGAAAATTGATCATAATGTGCCATCATCGACTTCACCATATCATTATTTCTTTTAGGTTGAATAATGTTAAAAAACGGATGAAGCGCACGGTAAGTGTCCCAAATTGAAAATGTTGTGTAATTGGTGAAACCTTCCGCTTTATGAATATTTTGATCTAAACCTTTATATTCTCCGTTGACATCCATATAAGTTGTCGGGCTGATAAAAGTGTGATACATCGCTGTATAAAAGTTCGTTTTTTCAGTTTCAGAACCTTTAATGATAATTTTATTTAATTCTTTATTCCAATCTTCCTGAGTTTTTGCTTTAACTTGATCGAAAGATAAATTTCCTGCTTCTTTTTCTAAATTTTCCAACGCATTGGCTTGGCTTACAGGTGAAATCGCCAATTTAACTTCAATCGCTTCATTTTCATTCGTATCAAAATCGAAATACATTTTCAGATTTTTTCCAGCGATTTCCGGGAAGTTTTTTGTTTGATCAAATTTTCTCCAAAAACCGTTATAAACCTGCTTTCCATCATAATTTTTCTGTCCGTAAGATTTAAATGGCTTTGAAAACTTCATTGCAAAATAAACCGTTCTTGTTCTTGCCCAACCGTTTGTCTGTCTGTAACCTGTAACCGTATTTTCGTTTTCTACACGAACGTAAGTCCAAACATTTTTACCATCGTAATTGTAAATTCCGGCCATTAAATCCAGAATAATATGGGCTTGATCAGATTTCGGGAAAGTGTACCGATGAACTCCGACTCTTGTTGTCGCCGTTAATTCTGCTAAAATATTGTGATCGTCCAATTTTACTTTGTAATATCCGGCTTCTGCTTTTTCATTTTGATGTGAAAACCTGCTTCTGTAACCATTTTCGGGATTGGAAGCCGTTCCGGGATTCAATTGTAATTTTCCAACCGTTGGCATAACCAAAAAATCTCCCAAATCTGAATGTCCGGTTCCGCTGAAGTGAGTTGAGCTGAAACCTACAATTGTCTTATCTTCATAACGATATCCTGCACAATATTTGTAAACTTCACCATTATATTTACCGTTCAATTCATAAGAAACCGTATCGGTTTCCGGACTTAATTGTACCGCGCCAAACGGTGCTGTTGCGCCGGGATAAGTGTGTCCCATTTTTTCTGTACCAATTAAAGGATTGACGTATTGATAAAGTTTTTCGAATTTTTGGGATTTAAAATTTAAACTAAAAAGTAATAATAAAAAGATTGAAATTCCTGAGTTTTTCATGAACAAGTAAATTTTTGAACGATAAAAGTAATCAAAAAATGAAAGAATATTATTTGTTGCATTATTATTTTGAAGTTCATCCTTATTAAATTTACTATTTTTAAGACAAAATAAAAATATATGAATCAATATACACAACCGATGTTGCGGGAAGATGCGCTGAAAGATAAAGTTGCGATCGTTACAGGCGGCGGAAGCGGTCTTGGAAAAGCAATGACCAAATATTTTCTTCAATTGGGTGCCAAAGTTGTCATCACTTCCAGGAATTTGGAAAAACTACAAGCAACAGCAAAAGAATTGGAAGAAGAAACCGGTGGGAAAGTTCTTTGCATAGCGTGTGACGTAAGAAATTGGGATGAGGTGGAAGCCATGAAAGAAGCAACTTTAAAAGAATTCGGAAAAATTGATATATTGTTAAATAACGCAGCCGGAAATTTTATTTCTCCAACAGAAAGATTGACGCATTCCGCTTTTGACTCTATTTTGGATATCGTGTTAAAAGGAACAAAAAACTGCACACTTTCCATCGGAAAACATTGGATTGATTCAAAAGCTCCGGGAACGGTTTTAAATATCGTAACGACTTACGCCTGGACGGGTTCGGCTTACGTTGTTCCATCCGCTTGTGCAAAAGCAGGGGTTTTGGCAATGACAAGATCTCTCGCTGTTGAATGGGGGAAATACAATATTCGTTTTAATGCAATCGCGCCGGGACCATTTCCAACGAAAGGAGCTTGGGACAGATTGCTTCCGGGTGATATGAAAGATCAATTTGATTTAGCTAAAAAAAATCCGCTGAAAAGAGTAGGAGAACATCAGGAATTGGCCAATCTTGCGGCTTATCTTGTTTCGGATTTTTCATCTTTTGTAAATGGTGAAGTCGTTACCATTGATGGCGGTGAATGGTTGCAAGGTGCAGGAGAATTTAATATGCTTGAAGATATTCCGCAGGAAATGTGGGATGCGCTTGAAGCGATGATTAAAGCTAAAAAGTCAAATTAATAGTAAATTCAAGATACTACAGATTAAATTACAGTTAAAAAAAATTAATAAAGCTTTTCTTTTAAAGAGAAGCTTTAATTTTGTTCGTATTAATTTAAAATAGATGAATATGAATTTCAGATTTTCAGTTGTGTTGCTGATGTTTTTTGCATTAGGAATTTCACAGAATCTAAAAGTGATGAGTTTCAACATTAGGCTTCAGGTAGAATCGGACAAGGAAAATGCATGGACGGAGAGAAAACAAGAAGCCATAGATTTAATAAGCTATTATCATCCGGATTATTTTGGCGTTCAGGAAGCGCTTCCGGAACAGATGAAGGACGTCAAAAGCGGATTGAAAAATTATGATTATGTTGGCGTAGGAAGAGATGATGGTAAAGAAAAAGGTGAATTTTCGGCTATATTTTATGATACAAACAGACTTCAGATTGTAAAATCAGGAACTTTCTGGCTTTCGGAAACTCCCGAAAAACCGTCTAAAGGCTGGGATGCTGCATACAACAGAGTTTGTACTTATGCAGTTTTTAAAGATAAAAAATCAAAAAAAGAATTTCTGGCGATGAATCTGCATTTTGATCATATTGGAAATGTAGCGAGAGTAAAATCTGCGGATTTAATTTTAAAAAAGATCAAAGAAATTAATCCTAAAAATCTACCGATAACTTTAAGTGGTGATTTCAACTTAACGGACACTACGGAACCTATAAAAATTCTTTCGCAAAATCTGAAGGACAGTTTTTATCATTCTGAAAAGAAACATTACGGTCCGGTAGGAACTTTCACGGCTTTCAATGTGAATGAAATTCCAAAAGACAGGATTGATTATATTTTTGTGAAAGGTTTTAAGATAAAATCCAACAGACATATTAATGACAGAAGAGAAAATCTTTTGTATCCTTCGGATCATTTTCCCGTGCTTGCAGAACTTGAATTTGATTAATCATAAAAAAGGCTTGAAACAATTGCTTCAAGCCTTTTTATTTGTCTTTTTTTTAGTTAGTAAACTCTTAAGCCAGATCTTGGCCCTGTAGATGCAACTATAGCCTGCATTCTTGTCTTCTGTCCTGCTGAAAACATATACATAGCAGAATCATTCACATAATCCATATAATTCATAAACATTACAGACCTTTGTACTCCGTTACAAGTGTTGTATAGAGGGTAGCTTGGACTTCCTCCGTTTGATGTAGTTTGCGTAGGAGTGTCTGATACAAAATCATTTCCGCAAGTGGCATCTCCCCAAATATGTCTTAGATTCAAATAATGGCCAACTTCGTGAGTAGCCGTTCTACCTAAATTGAAAGGAGAAGATGCTCCCGTTTTTCCGAAATAAGGAGCTGCAATTACAACACCATCATTCCATAATCCTGAAGTTTCAGGGAACGTAGCATAACCAAGAATGGTTCGCCCTTGGCTTGTCATTTTTCCGACAACCCATAAATTAAGATAGTTTGTAGGATTTGTAGCATCAATTCCGCCACTAGAGGCTTTTTTCATATCATCATTTGTTCTCCAGCTTTTGGCGTTTGTTTTTTTTCTGATGGTATTTACTATGATAAACTTCACTTTTGTATCACCTGCTCCTACACTTTGAAATTCTGTAGGGATTTTGTTGATATCTGTGTTAGTTGCAGTAAAATCTTTATTCAATACGTCAATTTGCTCTGCAATTCTTGCATCTGAAACATTTTCTGCTGTTGTATTGTAGATTACGTTGACGATAACCGGAATTTCTACAGTACCATCGGCGAGAACTTTTCCTAAAGCCATATTTTTTACAAACTTCTCTGTGTTGGCTTCTATCGCTTCATATCTTTTCTTAAGTTCAGGATTTTGTAATAATGCAGCATGCCTTATTTCTTCGGAAGGACATTCCCTTTTTGCAGCAAATGTAGATTCATTAGTTTCTAGCTCTTGTTTTTGTGTTGTAACATTGTCGCTTTCGCAAGATACTGTGAGTCCTAAAGCAAGAACTCCGAATAGGATTTTTTTCATAAATTTTGGATTTGAAATTTTAATTAAACGAATTTATATTAATATAATTTAATACACAATGTATTTATTGTAATAATTTATTTAAAATATATTTATTGTATAATAATTTTATCATAATTTGTTTTTATAGTTGTAAATATATTTATTTTTTGTCTTTATTTTAATGTTGTATTACTCGACGTTGATTTGTTTTGTTTATTGTATTTTGTGTTATTTTGCATGAATTTATTTATATTTATATGTTTTTATTGTTTAATTTATAAATTTGATTAATGCTTTAAAAATCATAATAAAAAATCAGCATTTGCCAAACCTGACAAATGCTGATTAAATAATATATATGAAAAACTACTTTATATTTCTGCCGGTCTGAAAACCAAACCTGTTTCCTCGAAATAATCCAGCGTAATTCTGTCGCCGTCATTCACGGTTCCTGCAAGGATTTCTCGTGATAATTTATTTAAAACTTCCTGTTGGATTACTCTTTTCAAAGGTCTCGCACCAAAAGCAGGGTCATAACCTTTGTTGGTTAAATAACTCAAAGCATCTTGCGTTGCAGTCATAATAATATTTCTTTTTGCAAGCATATCATTAAAACCTCTCAACTGATACGTTACAATTTTTGCGATTTCTTTTTTTCTTAAAGGTTGGAACAATACCGTTTCATCAATTCTGTTCAAGAATTCCGGGCGAAGCGTTTGTTTCAATAGATCAAAAACTTCAGTTTTAGTTTTGTCCACAATTTCATCCTGATTTTCTTCCGTAATATTTTCAAAATTCTCCTGAATGATGTGTGAACCTAAATTCGAAGTCATAATGATAATCGAGTTTTTGAAATTCACAACACGACCTTTATTATCTGTCAAACGACCGTCATCTAAAACCTGTAACAAGGTGTTGAAAACATCTGGATGCGCTTTTTCAATTTCATCTAAAAGCACAACTGAATAAGGTCTTCTTCTTACCGCTTCCGTCAATTGTCCGCCTTCATCATACCCAACATATCCCGGAGGCGCACCAACCAATCTTGATACCGAATGACGCTCCTGATATTCACTCATATCGATTCTCGTCATATTGTTTTCATCGTCGAATAAAAACTCAGCCAATGCTTTCGCCAGCTCAGTTTTTCCAACTCCGGTTGTTCCTAAAAATAAGAAGCTTCCAATCGGTTTTTTCTCGTCGCTTAATCCAGCTCTGTTTCTTCTGATCGCATCTGCAACCGCTTCGATGGCTTCTTCCTGACCGACAACTCTGTGATGAAGTTCAGTTTCAAGATGTAACAATTTTTCTCTTTCAGATTGAAGTAATTTGGTAACAGGAATTCCTGTCCATTTTCCGATAACTTCAGAGATGTTGTCGGCTGTTACTTCTTCCTTAATCAATTCATTCTGATGGTTTTGCATTTCCAGTTCAAGTTTTTGCAAAGCATCTTCCTTCTCTTTTATTTTTCCGTACTGAATTTCAGCAACTTTTGCGTAATCTCCTGCTCTTGAAGCTCTTTCTGCTTCCAGTTTCAGAGATTCAATATCTTTTTTGATGGATGTTAAATCCTCAGATTTTTGTTTTTCTTTAAGCCATTTTGCATTGATTTCATTTCTTTCTTCAGAAATTTTCGAAATATCTTCTTTTAAATGATCGATTTTCGTCTGACTTCCTTCTCTTGAAATGGCAGCCAATTCAATTTCCATCTGCATCAGTTTTCTGTCGAGAACATCTAGTTCTTCAGGTTTCGAATTGATTTCCATTCTCAATTTGGCTGAAGCTTCGTCAATCAAATCGATTGCTTTATCCGGTAAAAAACGGTCCGAAATATATCGTTGAGACATTTCTACCGCCGCAATAATCGCCTCATCTTTGATTCTTACTTTATGATGTGCTTCATATTTATCTTTAATTCCACGAAGGATTGATATTGCCGATTCAGTATCCGGTTCTTCCACCATTACTTTCTGGAAACGTCTTTCTAATGCTTTATCTTTTTCGAAATATTTTTGATATTCATTTAAAGTTGTCGCACCGATTGCTCTTAATTCTCCTCTTGCCAAAGCAGGTTTTAAAATGTTGGCAGCATCCATTGCACCTTCACCACCTCCGGCTCCTACCAAAGTGTGGATCTCGTCGATGAAAAGAATGATTTGTCCGTCAGATTTGATTACCTCGTTCACAACAGATTTCAAACGCTCTTCAAATTCTCCTTTATATTTTGCACCTGCGATCAATGCTCCCATATCCAATGAATACAGGGTTTTATCCATCAGATTTTCAGGAATATCTCCACTGATAATTCTGTGTGCAATTCCTTCCGCAATGGCTGTTTTACCAACACCGGGTTCACCAATTAAGATCGGGTTATTTTTTGTTCTTCTTGAAAGAATTTGCAAAACTCTTCTGATTTCCTCATCACGACCGATTACAGGATCTAATTTTCCTTCGGCTGCTAATTCGTTGAAGTTTTTAGCATATTTATTTAAGGATTGGTAAGTCTCTTCCGAACTTGCAGAAGTCGCCTTGCTTCCTTTTCTTAGTTCCTTAATTCCACCTTCCAAAAGACTTTTGGTGACACCCATATCTTTCAGCATCTTCGAAACTTCTGAGCTGGTTTCCAAAAGCGAAAGCCATAAATGTTCAATCGTTACAAATTCATCACCCATTTTTTTAGCGATGTTGGGAGCATCAAGCAAAACTTTATTTGCCGATTGCGAAAGGTAAATATTTCCGCCTTGTACTTTCGGAAGTTTTTCTAAATTTTCACGGTTGCGCTCTCTTACCAAATTGGCATCTGCTTCAGATTTTTTTAATAAGAAAGGCGATATATTTTCATCTATCTGAAAGATTCCTTCAAGTAAATGTTGAGGTTCAATACTTTGATTGCCGAATTCCATGGCAACTTGCTGTGCTGCCTGGATGGCTTCTTGTGATTTTACTGTATATTGATTTAAGTTCATATTAAAGTGATTTAAAAATTAAAAGATTTAATGATTTAAATTAATATCAAAATTTATTCTATTCTTTAAAAAACATCAAGAAACTAAATTTTCAGGCTTAGCTTCTTAATGCTATCAATTATTAATCATTTAATTCGGTTACATTATCTCAAAAACTATTCAATTATTAAATTTTTAAAAATAATGGACAAAATTTCCGAAATATATATCTTAAATTGATTTAATAAAGACAAAATTTCCGATTCTGATAAAATTGAAAATGAAATTATCGGCAAAACAGTCATCTGATAAGCTAAAAGAATAAGCCTTATTTGCTTTTCTCCATAAAAATCAATTTATTAAATCAAAATTGTTACTTTTGCGTTCATCGATGGAACTTAAAGAAAAACAAAGAAAGATATTAGACGTTGCTGTAGAGCTTTTCAAGGAGAAAGGTTACATAGGAAGCTCGGTAAGAGATTTGGCGACAAAGCTTAATATCAAAGCGGCTTCATTATATGCACACATCCGTTCAAAGGAAGAAATTCTGGAATGGATATGCTTTGGTATTGCTCAGGAATTTTTCGATGAGCTTCAGGAGGTGAAAAACACCGATATTCCTCCAAGAGAAAAATTAAATTTATTTATTGATAAACATTTATCAATTGTTCTTAAAAACCGCGACGTCACGCATATTTATTCCAATGAATGGAAACATTTGGAGGAAAGACTTCCTGAATTTATAGAATTAAGAAAAAAGTATCAACAGGAAGTTGAAGAATTAATTTCTGAAATATATAAAGCGGAAAACTGGGAATTAAGATCATCTACTTTTACAACGAGGTTTATTCTTCATACATTAAACAATTCTTATTTCTGGTTCAAGAGAAACATCGAATCCACCACTCAAGTTAGGGATGAAATCAGGGATAAGATACTTTTTGGACTTCTCGGAAATCACAAACAATAAACGCTTCTTTTGTCATTATGACGAAGAATCTCCACTTTATTATTAGAACTTCCGCGTTCCACTCCTGAACTACGTTCGTAAACCTTCAGTTTATGCTTTGAATGACAAACTTTGTGGATATCTATATGTATGTTGTCATTTCGACGAAGGAGAATCTATATTGTTTAAGCAAAAATAGATTCTTCACCTGCTGCGCTCCTTTCAGAATGACAAAAACTCAACGCCAAAATTTATCTAAATTTAGACCTCAATCTAAAAATTATTTAAAAATCATTCGAATCTGACAAAATCATAAAAATTTTGTCACATCCAAAATTCTTTTTAAATTTACGCCTAACAAATGTTAGTTAGTGTGAAGTTTGATGTTGAATATTTAGACCTTGACCAATTGAGAACTCTTCAGTCCGAGAGATTGAAGAATTTGGTTGTATATATTGAGGAGAAATCAGATTTTTATAAAGGAAAATTTGATGAATTAGGAATATCAACTGGGGAAATAAGGACAATTGAAGATATTACGAAACTGCCGATTACTTACAAACAGGATTTAAGAGATAATTATCCGTTCGGATTATTTACCGTTCCAAAGAATGAATTGCAAAGAATTCACTGTTCAAGTGGAACTACGGGAAAACCAACGGTGGTTGGATATACAAAAGAAGACGTTGATTTATTCAGTGAAGTAGTAGCGAGATCTTTGAATGCAGCCGGAGCAAAAGCGGGAATGCAGTTGCATAATGCTTACGGTTACGGAATTTTCACGGGCGGACTTGGACTTCATTACGGAGCAGAAAAATTGGGAATGAGCGTTCTTCCGATTTCGGGAGGAATGACCACGAGACAGGTCGATTTAATTATAGATTTTAAACCGGAAGTAATCTGTTGTTCACCTTCTTATGCTTTAACAATCGCTGATGAATTTGCCAAAAGAGGAATCTCAGCAGACGAAATCAGTTTGAAATATGCTGTTTTAGGTTCAGAACCTTGGACGGAAATCATTAGGCATCATATTGAAGAAAGACTGGGCGTTCACGCTACCAATATTTATGGTTTAAGCGAAATTATCGGTCCCGGAGTTTCGATGGAGGATTTTGAGGAGAAAGGAGGTTCTTACATTTGGGAGGATCATTTTTATCCTGAAATTTTAGATCCAATCACAAAACAACCGGTTCCTTTTGGTGAAGAAGGTGTTTTGGTGATTACAACTTTAACGAAAAAAGCAATGCCGCTTTTACGGTATTGGACCAATGATATCACAAGTCTTTATTATGAAGAAAACTCAAAAAGAACAATGGTTAAAATGAAACCGATTCTTGGAAGAGCCGATGATATGCTGATTGTAAGAGGGGTAAATGTGTATCCAAGTCAGATTGAAGAAGCATTTTCTCATGTGGAGGGCGTGGTTCCGAATTATTATTTAACACCCATTGAAAAAGAACAAATGTGTGTTGCATTGGATATCGATCTGGAAATTGATGATGAATTTGTGAAAGCTCAACAAATTGAAATTAATACCGATGATTATGCTATTTTTGTCGGAAACTTTGCAAAAAGTATAGAAAACGAAATAAAAAAACGAGTAGGAATTACCACGAAAGTGAAAATTCATGCTCAGGACAGTTTGCCTAAGTGCGAAGGTGGAAAAATTAATAGAATACTAAAAACAAAATGAATTCATTTTATAAATTAAAAACGGTAAAAGTTCAGAAAGATACCAACGATGCAGTCAATGTAGCCGTTGAAATTCCTGAGGAACTGAAGGATAAATTCAGGTTCAAGCAGGGGCAGTATCTTAACTTCCGAATGATGATTGACGGAAACGAAGAGAGACGTTCTTATTCTATCTGCAATGCTCCGAGTGAAAAAAGCAACACGCTGGAAGTATTGGTTAAGTTGTTAGAAAACGGAAAAGTTTCAGGGTATTTCAACGAACATCTTCACATGGATGAAGTTCTTGAAGTAATGCCTCCGATGGGCGGTTTCAATACGTCTTATCACCCGACAAACGTGAAAACTTACGTTGGTTTGGCTGCAGGAAGCGGAATTTCTCCGGTGTTGTCAAATATTAAAGAAAGCCTTTATCAAGAGCCAAATTCAAACGCTTACTTGTTCTACAGCAACAGAAGCATGAATCACGTGATGAAAAAAGGGGAGATCGATAAATTGGTTGAAACTTTTAACGGAAGACTGAAAGTTGTTTATTTAGTAAGCCGTGAGCAGCATGAAGATCCGATTTTTGAAGGAAGAATTTCTCCCGAAAAATTAGATTTATTATTTGAAAGATATGCAGATATCGATGTTAAAGAATCTACATTCTTTATTTGTGGCCCTTCAGAAATGATTAAAGGGATTGCTGACTATTTAAAGAAAGAGAAAAAAGTACCTGCCATTCAGGTTTTATTTGAATATTTCACTGCTCCTGACGAAGAAAATTCTGAGGAAATGAGCGATGAATTCAAGGCAATTGCCAATTTAGAAAGTATGGTAACGGTCATTATTGATGATGATGAATATTCGTTCCACCTTAATTCTAAAAAAGAGAGTATCTTAGATAAAGCATTGAAAGACAATCTTCCTGTACCATTTGCTTGTAAAGGAGGAGTTTGTTGTACGTGTAAAGCGCAGGTTTTGGAAGGAGAAGTTTTTATGGAGAAAAATTTCGCACTTACCGAAGACGAGGTAGCCAGAGGTTACGTTCTGACGTGTCAATGTCACCCGACAACGAATGTGGTGATGCTTAATTATGATGTTTAATTAAATTAATGTAACAATATATCAATTTACCAATGTAACAATCATTGGTACATTGTTAGACTGATACATTGTTAAATTGGAAAAAATTATGGATTTAGAAAAATTTGTACAATACGTACACGACGAAAATAAAGTAGAACCAAAAGATGTAATGCCCGATGATTACAGAAAACTATTGGTTCGTCAGATTTCACAGCACGCCCATTCTGAGATTGTCGGAATGTTGCCGGAAGCCAACTGGATTTCCAGAGCACCTTCTTTAAGAAGAAAAATGGCTCTTTTAGCGAAAGTTCAGGATGAAGCTGGTCACGGTTTATATCTTTATTCTGCAACAGAAACGCTAGGAAACGGAACTATCAGAGCTGACAGAGACGCTACTTACGACGATATGTTGGAAGGAAAAGCAAAATATTCAAGTATTTTCAATTATCCGACGTTGAGTTGGGCAGATATCGGCGCGATCGGTTGGTTGGTTGATGGTGCTGCAATCATGAATCAGGTAATGTTGATGGGGAATTCTTATGGTCCTTATTCAAGAGCCATGGTGAAAATCTGTAAGGAAGAATCTTTCCACCAAAGACAAGGTTACGAGATTTTGATGGCACTTTGCCGTGGTACAAAACAACAGAAAGAAATGGCTCAGGCTTCGTTAAACCGTTTCTGGTGGCCGGCTCTAATGATGTTTGGTCCGAATGACGACAGTTCGCCAAACTCTAAAATTTCTATGAATTACAGAGTGAAAAGAGAAAGTAATGATCATCTTCGGCAGAGATTTGTGGATGTTACGGTTTCTCAGGCTGAATTTTTAGGTTTAACTATTCCTGACAAGGATTTGAAATGGAATGAAGAAACACAACATTACGATTTCGGAGAACTTCCTTGGGGTGAATTTATGGAAATCTTAAAAGGAAACGGACCTTGTAATAAGAAAAGATTGCAGACCAAAGTAAAAGCGCAAGAAGAAAACCTTTGGGTAAAAGAAGCGGCGATTGCTTTTGCTGAAAAACAACAAAAAGAAGTAATATAATAATGTAACAATATACCAATGTAAAAATGTAACAATCACTGTCATGCTGAGCTTGTCGAAGCATCTCAATTGGTAAACTGCTACATTGCTACATTGTTAAATTAATTTGACTATGGCAAATTTAGATATGTGGGAAGTGTTTATTCAGACTAAACCGGGATTATCTCACAAACACGTTGGAATTGTACAGGCACCAACAGCAGAAATGGCTTTGCAGAACGCAAGAGACGTTTATACAAGAAGAAAAGAAGGGACTTCTGTTTGGGTGGTTCCAAGTAAATATATTGTGACGTCAGAAGGAATTGATAAAGAAGCATTCTTTGATCCGGCTGATGACAAATTGTACCGTCACCCGACGTTTTACGATATTCCTAACGATGTAAAAAATATGTAATAAAGAAGTTAGAAGTTAGATTCTAGAATTTAGTCTAATTTCTAACCTCTAATTTCTAAATTTTATAAAAAAATGAATCCATTATATAATTATTTATTAAAATTAGCAGACGATAGTTTCATTATGGGACAGCGTTTGTCTGCGTGGTGCGGTGAAGGGCCTTATTTGGAGGAAGATATTGCATTAACAAACATCGCTTTGGACGAACTTGGACAGGCAAATAACTTCTATGTTTACGCCTCAAGAATTGCCGATAATGGTAAAAGTGAAGATGATCTGGCATTTTTAAGATACGAACACGAATATCTGAATGCACATTTAACCGAACTTCCGAATGAAGATTATGCACAAACGATTCTTAAAGTATATATTTTCTCTGTGTATCAGAAATTAATGTACGAAGCATTATCAAATTCTGCTGATGAAGAACTTTCTGCTCTTGCTCAAAAATCTTTGAAAGAAGTGAGGTATCACTATACTCACGCTGCATCTTGGATGAAAATTTTCGCTCAGGGAACTGAAGAAAGCAAAATGCGTCTGGAAAGATCTATCGACAACATCTGGGAATACACGAAAGGTTTATTCGCAAAAACAGAAGGTGAAGATGATTTAATTGCTTTAAACATCGCTCCGAATGTTGATGCTTTGTATGAATACTTCCTTTCGATTACAACAAAAGATTTTGCAGATTTCGGTTTGGAATATCCTGCAAATCCTTTCATGCAGCCAAAATCAAGAACAGGATACCACACAGAATATTTCGGATTTATGCTTTGTGAATTGCAGTATATGCAGAGAGCGTATCCGGGATGTACTTGGTAATTATTTTGAATGGAACAATGTAGCAGTTTATCAATGTAACAATTTGAACTGGCATTGGAATTATATTTTGTTGACTTTGCTAAGTGAAACGCCTTTGCGAACTTAAAAGCAGTTAGTAGTAAAAAAATCTTAGTGCACTTTGCGTTAAAAACTTTGAGATAAAAGAAGATTGAAAAATCCTTTAGAAATATTAGAATTAGTTCCCGATCCGGAAATTCCGGTAATCAATATCGTGGAATTGGGTATTGTAAGAGAAGCAAAAGTTACGGGCGAGAATTCTTGTGAAATAACGATTACTCCCACTTATTCTGCCTGTCCCGCCATGTTTACCATTGAGGAAGACATCATGAAAATCATGAAAGAAAACGGTTGGGATGCAAAAGTAGTCACCAAAATGTTTCCTATTTGGACAACAGACTGGTTGACAGATGAAGCGAGAGAAAAACTTCGTGTGTATGGAATTTCGCCGCCCGAAAAAGGAGCAGACGAAAATCACATCGGGAAACCGAAAAAATGTCCTCGTTGTGGTTCTATGAATTCTAAGCAGATCAGCAGATTCGGGTCTACTTTATGTAAAGCCTCTTATCAGTGTCTGGATTGTTTGGAACCTTTTGATTATTTCAAATGCCACTAAAATTAATGTAATCATCTAGAAATGTAACAATTTTGAATGCTGTAAATATTGTTATTAAGCTAAACTCATACTTTGCCACATTTTTATATGTAAATTTACATTAATCATAAAATTAAAACTATGTACACACAACTCGATATTGAATCGCATTTTGACGGAAAATTAAAAATCGCTTATCTCAATCAACCTGATACGATGAATGCTTTAACGAAGCCTTCGTTGTCAGATTTGAGAGATTTTGTAAAAGAGTGCAGTGATGATCCTACGGTAAGATGTGTTGCCATTTCAGGAAGAGGAAAAGCGTTCTGTTCTGGTCAGAACCTGGATGATGCATTTGTTCAGGGCAACGAACATCACGATAACGACATCATCAGAAGAATTGTAACCGATTATTACAATCCATTGGTGTTAGAAATTACGCGTTGCAAAAAACCGGTAGTTGCTTTGGTAAACGGTCCTGCAGTGGGAGCCGGTGCAATGTTGGCGTTGATTTGTGACTTCGTTTTAGCAAGTGATAAAGCCTATTTTGCTCAGGCATTCTCCAATATCGGTTTGATTCCTGATACAGGCGGAACTTATTTTTTGCCTAAATTATTAGGAAGACAACTGGCAAACTATTTAGCATTTACCGGTAAAAAATTATCGGCTGAAGAATCAAAATCTTATGGTTTGGTTGCTGAGGTTTTCACTGAAGAAGAATTCAATTCAAAATCAATGGAAATTTTAGAGAAAGTTTCCAATATGCCGACTGTTGGTTTAAAATTAACCAAAAAAGCCTTTGCAAATTCGTATAATAACACTTTGAAGGAACAGTTGGAACTGGAAGGAGATTTACAGCAGGAAGCCGCCGAAACGGAAGATTTCAAAGAAGGAGTAAGTGCATTTTTAGAAAAAAGGAAACCTAATTATTTGGGAAAATAGGAATTAATATAACAATGTACCAATGTAGCAGTTTACCAATGAAATGCTTCGACAAGTTCAGCATGACAGGGCGTAATTGTTACATTGTTACATTGATACACGGTTAGATTATGAATATAGGAATTATCGGTGCTGGAACAATGGGAATTGGCATTGCTCAAGTAGCCGCAACCAACGGATGTAAAGTTTGGGTCTATGATGCCAATGCAAAACAGGTAGAAACGGCAACTGTAGGTTTAGAAAAAACCTTAACCAGATTGGTAGACAAACAGAAGATTTCGTCAGAGAAAATGGTCGAAATTTTATCTAATATTTCCATTGCGACAGAATTGAAGGACTTCAAAGATTGCGGGTTGATTATTGAAGCCATCATCGAAAATAAAGAAATAAAGACTAAAGTTTTCACAGAATTAGAGAAACATATTTCAGAAAGCTGTGTGATTGCTTCCAATACATCATCCATTTCCATCACTTCTCTCGGTGCAGAATTGCAAAAACCGGAACGTTTTATAGGAATTCACTTTTTCAATCCGGCTCCTTTAATGCCTTTGGTTGAAATTATTCCGTCTTTACTTACCGAAAAATCTTTAGCCGAAAAAATGTACAATCTTATGAAGGATTGGGGCAAAACGCCTGTGATTGCCAAAGATATTCCCGGCTTCATTGTCAACAGAATTGCTCGTCCCTATTACGGTGAGGCATTAAGAATTGTTGAAGAAAACATTGCCACTGTAGAACAGGTTGATGATGCGATGAAAACAATCGGAAACTTCAAAATGGGTCCTTTTGAATTAATGGATCTCATTGGTGTTGACGTAAATTTCTCTGTAACCACAACTGTTTACAAGGATTATTTCTACGACCCGAAATACAAACCATCTCTACTTCAACAAAGAATGTCTGAAGCAAAACTTCACGGCAGAAAAACCGGAAAAGGTTTCTACGATTATTCTGAAGCTGCGGAGAAACCTGTTGCTCAAAAAGACGATGCTCTTTATCAACAAATATTTTTAAGAATTATTTCAATGTTGATCAATGAAGCCGTTGAAGCAAAAAGATTAGGTGTTGCCAACGATGAAGACTTAGAATTGGCCATGCAGAAAGGAGTAAACTATCCAAAAGGGTTATTGGTTTGGGGAAAAGAAATCGGATATTCGAAAATTTCCGAAACCCTGCAAAATCTTTACGAAGAATATCAGGAAGAAAGATATAGACAAAGCTCTTTAATGAAAAAATTATAATGATTAATAACTAATTTATTATGAGTAGGTCAAGAAAGAAAACTCCTATAATAGGAATTACCACTGCAGAGACAGAAAAGAAAAATAAATTAGAAGCAAATAGAAAATTAAGAAGATTGAATAGAATCAAAATTCATAAAGGTGATGATGATTTATTTCAATTAAGAGAAATATCAAATGTCTGGGGTTTTGATAAAGATGGAAAAAGATATTTAACAAAACCTAACAGAAAAGATTTAATGAAATAAGTATGAATCCAAGACAGGTTGCAGAATATATGTTTGATCAGGATTATTTTTCCCAATGGATGAATATCAAGATGATCGAAGTAAAAGAAAATTATTGTTTACTCGAAATGCCCATCAAAAAAGAGATGATTAATGGGCTTAAAACTGTTCACGGAGGCGTTACATTTGCTTTTGCAGATTCCGCGTTGGCATTTTCGTCTAATAATACCGGAGATGCGGCAGTTGCGCTGAACTGTATCATCAATTTTACCAAAGCCGGAAAAGAAGGCGATGTTTTCAGAGCAGAAAGTATTTTGGTAAACGACACCAGAAAAACTGCTGTTTACGACATTAAAATTACCAATCAAAACAACGACCTGATTGCAAAATTCGTCGGAACAGTATATAAAATAGGGAAACAAGTAACAGAATTATAAAAAGATAAAAGAGATAAGATGTCAGATAACAGATTCATGCTTTGTCTGAAATCTGAAATCTAGTATCTAAAATCTAATAAATAATGAATAACGTATACATCATAGATTACATCAGAACTCCCATTTCAAAACTACGCGGAGGATTATCAGAAGTCAGAGCCGATGATTTGGCGGCAATTGTTTTAAAAGAAATTGTTGCAAGAAACCCTGAAGTTCCTGTTGAGGAAATTGAAGACGTTATTTTCGGATGCGCAAACCAAGCAGGTGAAGATAACAGAAACGTAGCAAGAATGGGACTTTTATTGGCTGGACTTCCTTACAAAATTGGAGGTGAAACCGTAAACCGATTGTGCGCTTCTGGAATGTCGGCGGTGGCAAATGCTTTCCGTTCGATTGCTACAGGAGAAGGTGAAATTTACATTGCTGGTGGAGTTGAGCATATGACGCGTTCGCCTTACGTGATGTCAAAACCAAGTACGGCTTTCGGTAGAGACAGTCAGATGTTTGATACGACTTTCGGATGGAGATTTGTAAATCCCAAAATGAAAGAAATGTACGGCGTTGATGCGATGGGAGAGACTGCTGAAAATTTAGCGGAAATGCATAACATTAGCCGTGAAGATCAGGATAAATTTGCTTTATGGTCACAGCAAAAAGCGACAAAAGCTCAGGAAAGCGGAAGATTAGCGGAAGAAATTGTAAAAGTTGAAATTTCACAGAAAAAAGGCGATCCAAAAATTTTCGATAAAGACGAATTCATCAAGCCAACTTCTTCAATGGAAGGTTTAGGAAAACTTCGTCCAGCTTTCAGAAAAGAAGGCGGAACAGTAACTGCCGGAAACGCTTCTGGAATGAATGACGGAGCAGCAGCTCTTATTTTAGCAAGTGAGGAAGCTGTAAAAAAATATGGATTGAAACCCAAAGCTAAGATTCTAGGATCTTCAGTTGCCGGTGTTGAACCAAGAATTATGGGAATTGGTCCTGTCGAAGCGACTCAAAAATTATTGAAAAGATTAAATCTTTCATTAGAGGATATGGACGTTATCGAATTGAATGAAGCATTTGCCGCTCAATCTTTAGCAGTAACAAGAAGTTTAGGGTTGACAGATGACGACTCAAGATTAAACCCAAATGGAGGTGCAATCGCAATCGGTCATCCACTTGGAGTTTCTGGCGCAAGAATCATCGGTTCTGCTGCAATAGAACTTCAAAAACAGAATAAAAAATATGCGTTGTGTACGCTTTGTATCGGTGTCGGTCAAGGCTATGCAATGATAATTGAGCGTGTCTAAAACGACATCTAAACTTTTAGCGTTAAGCAAATTTCAAAATTACCGTTAAGAAAAGTTTTATGTTTGAGCGAAGCGAGTTTTAAACTTTTTAGGGAATTTTTCAATTTGTAGCATAAAAGTTTACAGTCTTGAATTTTTGGTTCTTTTGTTTCAAGACAAAAGAATTTAATAATAAAGTTAAATTTATGAATATTTACTCATATCACGGCATTCGTCCCATCATCAAGCCTTCCGCTTACGTTCATCCGCAAGCGGTAATTATCGGAAATGTGGAAATCGGAGAAGAGGTTTATATTGGTCCCAATGCGGTCATTCGTGGCGACTGGGGTAAAATTATCATCAAAGACGGTGCAAATGTTCAGGAAAACTGTACACTTCACGTTTTTCCGGGAATTGAAACTATTTTAGAAGAATCCGCACACATCGGTCACGGTGCGATTATTCATTCCGGACATATAGGTAGAAATTGTTTAGTTGGAATGAATGCTGTAGTAATGGATAAAGCAGTTATCGGTGACGAATGTATTATCGGTGCATTGGCTTTTGTCCCTGCTAATTTCAGATGTGATGCGAGAAAATTAATTGTTGGTAGTCCCGCAAAGATTATCCGTGATGTTTCCGATTAAATGGAAAACGGAAGGCACAAAACTATATCAGGGATTGGCAAGAGAAGGAAAAGATGCGATTTTACCTTGTGAACCATTCGCTGAATTTGTTCAGCAAATTCCTACAAAAGTTGTTGATTACAGCATTTGGGATGATGTGAAATAATTGAATTGCAAAAAAAAAGATTTATGAAAGATATTTTCACCTTACGAAACTTCGGAAAATCTTTAATTTTGGGATTAATAGGCTTAATATTTTTTTACCTCATAAGACTTATTTTTAAGCGTGAGAATGAAGATTGGATGTTTTATCTGCTTATGTTCTTCACTTTCTCATTTATCAATTTTGTTTTAGGAAATGGTAATAAATCTTGGCAAGAATTCTTTAAAAACAGTAAGAAAATCAAATAGTTTTTAAGATTAAAATCAAATAAACATGTTCAAAAAACTTCTCATTTTCTTCAGTATTTTGTTTGCATTTCAATCTATGGTTTTTGCTCAAAACGGAAATGTAAAACCATTAACTAGTGGAGAAATCAGAATAGTAAAGTCTAAGATCTTAAATGAAGATAGAATGTTAAATATCAATATACTAATGTAAAAATGTAACAATAGTAAAATTCTTCTAAAGATTGGTAAACTGTTACATTGATACATTGTTAAACTAAAAATATAAAATATTTTATGGAAAAATTAAAAAACTATATCCACGGCGAATGGGTAGAAGGCACCGGAAACGGAATTCCTTTATACAATGCCGTGACGGGAGAGCAGGTTGCCATTTCTGACACAGAAGGGCTTAATTTTGAACAGGCTCTTGATTACGGTAGAACGGTAGGGTACAAAAATCTTTCATCCATGACGTTCTACGATCGTGGAGAAATGTTAAAAAAAGTAGCGCTTTACCTTTTAGAAAGAAAGAAAAAATATTACGAATTATCATATAAAACAGGGGCAACTCACGCAGATTCTTGGGTAGATATTGAAGGAGGCTTCGGTACTTTCTTTACATACTCAGGGTTGGCAAAGAGAATGCTTCCGAATACTCCGTTTTGGGTAGATGGGGAAACTCAGAAAATTTCTGCGAACGGAACTTTCTTAGGAACTCACATTTTAACACCGAGTGAAGGAGTTTCTGTACAAATCAATGCGTATAACTTTCCTGTTTGGGGAATGTTGGAAAAACTATCAACTTCATTATTGGCTGGTGTTCCATCAATTGTGAAACCTTCTCCGTATGGTTCTTATTTGACCAATGCAGTTTTCCAGGATATGATTGAAAGTGGAGTTCTTCCTGAAGGAGCACTTCAATTGGTTTGTGGTGAACCGGGAAATATTCTTGATTATGTTCAGGATGGAGATTCTGTCTTGTTTACAGGTTCTGCGACGACAGGGAAAAAGCTAAAATCCTTACCTTCTGTTTCAGGAAATTCTGTCCGTTTCAATATGGAAGCAGATTCTTTAAACTGCTCAATTCTCGGATTGGATGCAAAACCGGGAACTCCGGAATTTGATTTGTTCATTAAAGAAGTTCGTAAAGAAATGACCACGAAAGCCGGACAAAAATGTACAGCGATCAGAAGAATCATTGTTCCTGAAAACTTAATTGGTGACGTTCAGAATGCTTTGTCTAAAGCTTTGGACCAGACAAAAATCGGAAATCCACTAAGCAGAGAAACGAGAATGGGTTCTTTGGTTGGAAAACAACAATATGACGAAGTTTTAAGAAAAGTAGACATTCTGAAAACTGAAAACGAATTGATTTACGACGGAAAACATGAACTAGTAGATGCCAACTATGAAAATGGTGCATTTATGTCTCCGAAATTGTTCTTAAATGATTCTCCTTTTACTAAAAATATCTCTCACGACGTCGAAGCTTTCGGTCCGGTTTCTACCTTGATGCCTTACAAAGATGCGGAAGAAGCTGCGGCGTTGGCAAAAAGAGGAAAAGGAAGTTTGGTAGGTTCAATTGTTTCTCACGATGAGAAATTTGTTGCAGAAACTTCATGGAAAATGGCTTCTCAGCACGGTAGAATTTTTGTGTTAAACAGAGATAATGCGAAAGAAAGCACAGGCCATGGTTCGCCACTTCCTACGTTAATGCACGGAGGTCCCGGAAGAGCAGGTGGTGGTGAAGAAATGGGCGGACTGAACGGTCTTCATTTCTTCCTTCAAAAAACAGCAATTCAAGGTTCGCCTGATATTTTAACGGCGATTACAAAAGTGTATCAGCAAGGAGCAGAGAAAAAGTTTTCAGACAAACATCCTTTCCAGAAATATTTTGAGGAAGTTGAGGTTGGAGATTCTTTGGAAACAGCAGGAAGAACGGTTACTGATGCAGATATCGTTAATTTCTCGAATGTTTCATGGGATCATTTCTATGCTCACACAGACGCAACAAGTTTATCAGGAACTATTTTCGATAAAACCGTTGCTCATGGATATTTCATTCTTTCTGCAGCAGCTGGATTATTTGTTTCGGGCAAAAAAGGTCCTGTTATCGCTAACTATGGATTGGAAAACTGTTCGTTCTTTAAACCTGTTTATGCGGGAGATACGATTACGGTTTATTTAACAGCGAAAGAGAAGATTAATAGAGGAGTAAAAGGAAGAAATATTCCTTCCGGTGTTGTAAAATGGTTGGTTGAAGTTGTGAATCAAAGAGATGAGGTGGTTTGTGTGGCGACAATTTTAACTTTGGTGGCTAAACATTCGCCATTTATTGATTTTAAAGTTCAGAATATTCAGAAAAAATTGAATGCTCTGACTGAAAAAACACAGCCTCTTTTTGGAGATTTTACACCTCAGTTGATGGTTGAGCATTTGGAAGAAGTTTTGAGAAATGGTTTCGGCGACTTGAAACCGGAAGATTTCCCTGAAATTCCTGCTGAGAAATTAGAAAAACTTCAGGATTGGCTGTATACCGATAAAAAGATTCGTCCGGGAGCGCAATATCCTTTATGGAAAGAAGGTGAAGTTCCTCAGAATAAAAATAAAAATCTAGACGAAGCAAAGGCGAAATTAATTGAAACATTAAAAGAGTTTACCGTTTATTTCAAAGAAAATCCTTTTGCGGAACATTATAATCCAAGATTCGGACATTTAAATAAAGAAATGATGGAGCTTTTCCAAAGAAAACATTTTACACATCATTTTGAGCAGTTTGGATTGATTTAATTCAAAATAAGTTTACATTTATAATCCCTTTTAGTTTTTAGCTGAAGGGATTTTTAGTATATTCAAATATGAAACCTATAACAATTCTATTTGTAATTACTCTTATTCTTTTTTCTTGTTCACAAAGTAAGAAAAAAGAAACCAATACATATATTTCGGAAGAAAAGTTTGTTGACAGTTTAAATAATGGATTGAATGGTAAAACAAAAGTTATAATTGAAAAATTTCGAAATAATAAGAATGATGAAGTATTCGTAATGATTGAATTTTATAAACAAGATAGCATTTGGAATTTTAAGAAACAGAAAAATGTTGAGATTGTCTTGAGTTTAACGGATAAATTTTATTTCGATAAAGATGGAATAACGGGAATAGATGCTGCTTTAGAAGACTTCAATAATGACGGCTTTAATGATTTTACTTATAGAAGTGGTATTGCAGGTAGAGGAGGAAATGAAATAAGAACATTGTTTATTTATGAACAAAAAAACAGACGATTTATTCACATTAAGAATTCTGATAATTATCCTAATTTATGTTTCAACTCTAAATTAAACTGTATTAATTCATTAATTTTAACAGGTTCTGCAACAACCGTTTTTTTAAGAATTAGGAAAGATTCTTTAGAAGAGTTTGCACAAATAGATATCTCAGATTCAATAGTTGTCAAAGAAAAAGATTCTACAGGAAGATTTATTATAATTGAGAAGAGGCTTGCTAAAGACGATGAAAACTCCAATCTTTCATATACAAATTATAAACCTTTAGAATAATTGCATACATGAAAGCTTTTGCTGATAAAATCATCAATTTTAATCAAAATTTAAAATATTCAGGAAAATTACCTGATGATTTTCAGGTTTTAAACCCTTATTTGGATAATCCTGAAACTGTTAAAGTCATGCAAAAGTTTTATCACAAATATTATAACGATTCACATCAAAGAAAATTTATTGTCGGGATCAATCCGAGTCGGCACGGTGCAGGAGTTACCGGAGTCCCATTTACTGATACAAAACGTTTGGAAAGTGTTTGCGGAATAAAAATGGAATCGGCCCACACACACGAAATTTCCTCTGTTTTTATGTACGACGTGATCGAGAATTATGGAGGTCCGGATGTGTTTTATAAAGATATTTACATCAATTCACCTTTCCCTTTAGCAATTGTACGGAAATCAAAAAACACTTGGATTAATGCCAATTATTACGATGATAAAGAACTTTTCAATGCTGTAAAAGATTTTATGATCGAATGTTTAAAAAAACACATTAGCTTAAATCTTGATACTTCGGAAGTTTTTATTTTAGGAAAGAAGAATGCAGAGTTCATTTCAAAACTAAATACGGAAGCCAATCTGTTTGAAAAAATGACGGTTTTAGAACATCCGAGATATATTCAGCAATATAAATCGAAAGAAAAACAGCTTTTCATTGATAAATATATTCTGGCTTTGAAAAATAAAATCCCTTAAGTTTTAAGGGATCTTTTCATCTGTGTAAATAGAATGATGGAAACAGCTGTTTTGATTAAATCCCCGAAATAATCCAGGGATTTTATCACGCCTATATAAAAAATGGTGTGCAATCTGCTTAAAATAAAGTTTTCATGGTTATTAGTTTTTCTAACTTTAATGTTTAAGCTTTTATTTTTTAATAATCTTATAAGATCCGGAAGAAGAATTTAATAGATATAAACCACTTTGAAGCTCCGAAATATTAGCAGTATTAGTTCCTTTTTTGGCATCGATAGTTTTCACCAATTGGCCATTTTCGCTATATATCTCCAGTTTTGTATTTTCATTGGTTTTAATTGAAAATATACCGCTTGTGGGGTTTGGATAAATACTGATCTTATTTTTAATTTTTATATCATCCGTTGCTAAAACAACTCCCGAATCTTTGACCCAACTGAAGGAATCAAATCCTGCATATCGGTAAAGGCCTCCCAATGTCAGCTGAAGTTCATCAATGATCAGATTGGAATAGTTTTGACCGTTAAGATTGGTAAGATCGATCAAAGTATATCCGTTTGTAGGATTTAATGATGTTGCAAAGCCACTGGTTTTTGTTTGTGTAAATTTAGTTACACCGTTTAGCTTGCCTGTCACAGTAAGAGTTCCTGCGACAGCTAGATCTAAATTCAAAGCTGATAAATATATCCAGAATCTATTAACTTTAAATAAATTTGATGTTGATTTAATGCTAAAAGACGGTGGAGATGCTACATCATTTGAATTGTCAATATATCTATTGTCAGCAGCATTGCCATTCCATCCTGTACCGGGATAATTACCCTGAACATCAAAGAGCCCGACATGAGATATTATATTGAAAATAACTCCGTTATCTGTAAAGCTAGGACTTCCGTGAGTTTCTGTCTCAAACTGCTCTGTACTTGTCTGCCCAAAAGTAAACATTGAGATGAGAAGACTACAGATCGAAAAGAATATAGTGCTTTTCATTTTTTTATTTTTTAATGAATTTTAATTAATCTCGCGGAGGATATATTCCTTCTACACAGATAATATAGTTCAGCCCTAAATATGGAGGCATATTATCAACGGGTATGTTTTGTCCCACAAAAGAGATTGCCTGCCCGCTGATTGCAGTATCGGGGTTTGCATCATTTACAAAACCTGGTACAGCGTTGAAGTCTCTTCCAACCTGTGTTCCTGTAATACCAATTGATGATGTTGCAGTGGGAGTTGCTGAATTTGCATTCTTATTAGCAACTTTGAATTGAAATCCTGCACCGATGCTAGGTAAATTTTGTTGTAAGATTGTTGTTTGTTCAGTTCCGGCAACAATACCCAGCGGGTAATATTTGTTTGCATTTACGTTGCCTGCGCCAAGTGCCATACGCCCTTTCAGATTGGGTAAAGCAAATGTTTCTACGCCATTACCTCCGTAAGTTGTTCCTATAATCGAAAACAAAGCAGAATTGTTTGGAATTCTTAATAAGCTTCCGTCGCAAAACATCCATCCTCTTGGGGCGTAATTCCCAGCAAATAATTTGATAATTCCTATAAATTCTTCCATAATTTTTCTATTTTAAGTTTGATTTAGTGTAAATGACAGTCATTAACAACTGTTTTAATGATATTCAAAGGAACAACTTGTGTTTAAATGAAAATAGAGTAGAAAGTACCAAATGCTGCATTCAGTATTTATACGTAAAGTTTGTAAAATCCTTTTAGAATAACGGCAGAAATAATAAAGACATCCAAAGATTGAAGGTCTGTTTAGACTAAATTATTTGAAGTATAAATAAGCTACTTTACAGAAAACATCAAATAACAAATTCGGTTTCAAAGCTTAACTGGAAGAGAATAAATTTCATTTACAACTGCGTAAATAACAATTCCGACCGTGTTTTTAGCGCCGATTTTATCTAAAATCCTTTGTCTGTGGCTTTCTACAGTTCTTGGGCTTAAAAACAGCTTTTCTGCAATTTCATGATTGGTATGCTCTTGACAGATCAATTTTACTACTTCTTTCTCCCGTTCGGAAAGCTCATCAACTGTGTCAAATAAAGACTTTTTCTTTGGCGGATTGTTCATGTAAGAAAAAAGCATTTTATGATCTTCTGCGGTAAAATATACGCCGTTTTTATGAACCAGTTTTATCGCTTCAATAAATGTATTTTTATCAGAATTTTTGGGCAGAAAAGCAGAAACGCCCAACTTTACCATATAGCCTAAAATACTGCTTTTATAATGAGATGAAAGGATGATTATTTTAAATTCAGGATGTTTTTCCCTCAGAATTTCAACCAATTCAAAACCATCCATTGGCTCCATCTGAATATCTACCAATACAATATCGGGAAGATCTTCGGAATCTATCGTTTGCAGGCTTTCAAGAAAATCATTTCCATTATTTGAAGTTAAGACGACAGAAATGCTTTTTTCGAGAGAAAGCAGGAGCTTCACACCTTCAAGAATCAGTTGCTCGTCGTCTACTATGGCGATTTTAGTTTTCATATTCGGTATTTTGGGGAATTATAATGATCAGCCGGCTACCTTTACCAATAGTGTTTTTCCATTTGTAAAGAGCATTGACAGATTTTATACGTGATTCGATATTTTTGAGTCCCATTCCTTTTCGGGCGTTTTGATAATCAAAACTTTCCCCGTTGTCAGATAAAATAACAGTTCTGTTTTTCTTGTTATCTTTTATATAAATACTCATTTCTGCTGCTGCGGAATGCTTGATAACATTGGTGGTAAATTCCTGAATAATACGGTAAATCTGAACTTCTGAAAAAATATCTTTTTTCTGATATTCGGGGCTTACATAAAGCAGAATTTTAATTTTGTTTGAAAGATTCGTGATTAATTCTTCTATATATAAAACGAGTCCCAATTTTTCCAGATTTACGGGATATAGCGAGTGAGAAATGCTTCTCGCCGAATCTATAAGATCAGAAATCTGTTTCGAGATTACTTTTTCCGAAGCTTCTTTGTTATTTAAATCAAGATTATGAATCCACAAAGAAAGAATATTGAGCCGATTGCCGATGTCATCATGAATCAGGATTGCCATTCTTTTCCGCTCTTCTTCCTGAGTTTTGGAATTTTCTAATGCAAGCTGTTTCTGATGATTCAGTTCTGCTTGGTATTGCAGGTTTTTTTCTTTGATAATGCGGTCTATAAAAAATTTGTAAGCTAACAGAATAAAGAAAATTATAATTACCAGAACGATAATCAGAATAATAAAAAAGCTGATATTAAGTGTTATTTCTTTAATTGTAAAAGTTTATAAATTAATAATTAGCGATATTTTTGATGTGCTTTGCCTTTTTCAGCCGTAAAAAAGCAAAAATCAATGAACTGTAAAATATGGTCAATAAAATATTATTGGTGCTTAAAATGATAAAATAACTTTTTTCAGACAATGATGTAAGCTGATGCTGAAGCACAAAAATAAATACGGATACAGAATAATACATAAAAACAAATGCGTCTACCGATAGAAAATGATTTGCTTTTTTCTCACTTTTTATTGCCTGTAATAATGTATATCCTGCAAAACATACGATTGTAATATTTGATATTACTTTTATATAATCATTTATCAATATCAAATATTGATTTACAATCAACAATCCGGAAGCTAAAATAAAAGCAAGAATCATCCAATAATTTGACAATTTTAGTTTTTTGATATATAAAGTTGTCAGGATAAAAAATTCTCCCGCAATAAATATAGGATACATAAAAGAAGTATTCTTATAATGGAATACTTCAATCAATGTATTGGTAACAATTTCCACTAAAAGTAAAAAAACGCAATAATATAGATACCACTTTTCTTTACCACCCAAGAATGAATATTTAATAATTCCGGATATGCAGGCAAGAACGAGCAATCCGTATGAAATATACAGTGAAATAAAATAAAAGTTTTCCATTAATAATCAACGCCTTTTTTAGCAGACTGGCGGACAGGGTCTTGCGTAATCATAAGTATTGGAAACGCTCAGATCGCTACCAATTTCTCCCATCAATGCATTTTGTTGAAAAGAAATAAAAACCATCGTCACGAGCATTCTTTGATAAATATCAGAAAATTTCAACGCAAAAGAACATGTAATGTGAGTTGTCGCGCTTCTGTCATGTAAAAGATCTTCTTTAGCAATAAAAAACCGTTTGAAAATTCTTTTTCCTTCAAATTCGTCACATTCTCTGCGGAACCATTCCATTCCGGAATCCCGCCATTCTCCAATTTCTTTCACGGCTACTTGTTGCTCAATAGCTGGGCGGCTCAGGATAGGAAAATTCAGGTCAGAATCTACTGATGATCTCGTAAGGTCTTTTGAAAGTACACTTCGGTTGATCAACGTATATTGTTGTATCTCTTTTAGTTGCAGATCGTTTTCTAGTCCGGCCAATGTTATATATGTGTAGTTTTCTGTCACTTTTACAACTCCTTTACTATCTCTGGGAATCAAAATCATGATCAGATGATTATTAAATATTCCAATATCCAATCTGAAATTCTTCGGATCTTCGTCTTCCCTGCTGATCCGGTCGATCTGGTCAGGTGTTAATGAAAAAACATAAGGTAAAGGAATAAGTCTTTCGATTTCGGAATAGTTTGAAAGGTTATTTTCCCATTCCTGAATCGCTTTGAGATAATTCTCATAATTAAAATTTGACATGTGATTTAGTTTAGCCATAAAAGTAAACAATTTAGATTTTTTAAACAAATAATAGAATTAAATAATATTAATGTTATAGCTGTTTGTATTATTATAAAAAATATTTAATCATATACATTTATAATCAATTAAATAATAAAAAAAGGATCTGCTTTTTTGAGAAGATTGAAGTATTTTTGTGATTAATAATTTTCAAATCCTATTTTAAAAATGAACGATTTTGTAACATCAGAAATTAAAAACAATATTGCAGAAATCACTTTCGGAACCCAGAAAAGCAATTCTCTTCCCGGAGCGATTTTAGAAAAACTGGCACAAACCATTTTGGATGAAGGCGCAAAAAAAGAAGTAAAAGCAATACTTTTAAAATCAGAAGGCGAAAAAGCTTTCTGTGCAGGTGCAAGTTTTGATGAGCTTTTGGGAATTGAAGAATTAGAAGCTTCTGAAAAGTTTTTCGGAGGTTTTGCTAAAGTTTTAAATGCAATGAAAAATTGTGGAAAAATTGTGGTGGCAAGAGTTCAGGGAAAAACAACGGGCGGTGGCGTAGGAATTGCTTGCGGTGCAGATTATTGCTTCGCAACGAAAGATTCTGCTTTGGCTTTGACGGAAATCAACTTAGGAATCGGGCCTTTCGTAATCGGGCCTTATGTAGAAAGAAAAATAGGGAAATCGCAGTTTTCTGCAATGGCGATTGATGCAGATTTCAGATCGGCAAATTGGGCAGAACAGCATAATATTTATCATTCAGTTTCGGAAACTATTGCCGAAATGGATTCCAAATTGGAGAAATTCTTGAACACACTTTCTTCAAGAAGTGAAGATGCTTTAGCTTTAATCAAAAAAGTTTCGTGGGAAGGGACGGATCATTTCAATGAATTGATGCCAGCAAGAATTCATATGAGCGCCAGTTTAATTTTGGAAGAATCTGCTAAGAAAAATATTGAAGGTATTAAAGAAAGACTGAGAAATAAATAGATTCAGTTTTAATAAATCAGCTATTTTCAACGAAAATTTTGCTGAAATATTAATTATTTAGAAAAAATGCTTAATTTGAAGGTCGGAAAGTCTATGCTCATATAGGTTTTCCGACTTTTAAATTAATATAATCTAATCTAAACAATGAGTATCTATTTAATTCTGACAATTCTGATAAGCCTTTCGGCTTTATTCGCTTACATTAATCAAAAATTTATCAAATTACCTTTCGTTATCGGGTTGTTTTTTCTGTCGACGATATTATCGATAGCTATTATTTCGTCACATTTTTTCTTCGGATTTGATGTGAGTTCTATTGAAATTTTTTTTGAAAATGCAAGAATTGATAAAATTATAATTGATATTTTGCTTGGCTTTCTTCTCTTTGCAGGAGCCTTGCATACCGATTGGCAGGATATAAAAGGGCAGATAAGACCTATTGCCAATTACGCAATTATAGGTGTATTATTGTCTACAATTCTTATTGCCGGCGCTACTTACTTTATATCAGGATTTTTAGGAATTGAAATAAGCTTTATTTATTGTCTGCTTTTTGGGGCTCTTATTTCGCCTACGGATCCTATTGCGGTTTTGGGGATTTTGAAAAAAGCAGGAGTTCCCAAAAAAACAGAATCCATCATTGTCGGCGAAAGCTTATTTAATGACGGAATCGGGGTTGTAGTTTTCATTGCGCTTTTGGATACTTTGAAAACCGGAGAATTCAGCTTTTCACATTTTGGCGTTTTGTTTCTTCAGGAAGCGGTTGGTGGGATTATTTGGGGTTTGATTTTAGGTTATATTTTATATCTTTTCTTAAAATCGGTTGATCATTATGAAACCGAAATATTACTTACGCTCGCATTTGTAATGAGCGGATATTATTTTGCCAATTATTTCCACATTTCTGGTGCTCTTTCAATGGTTGTGATGGGGCTTATTGTTGGTAATTTCCGAACTTCTGTGGCGATGAGCGATATTACTCAGGAATATGTTCACAAGTTTTGGGAATTGGTAGATGTTATCTTAAATGCTGTTTTATTTATCATTATTGCATTTGTGCTTGTTGTAATAGATTTTCAGGAAAGCTACATTTATTTGGGGCTGATTTCCGTTGCAGTTGTACTTATTATAAGAACTTTAGTTGTCTTTTTACCGTTAAAAATTCTTCCTAAAAAAATTGGGATTGGTAAAAATGATGCTAAAATTATTGCCTGGGGCGGATTAAGGGGCGGTCTTTCGCTTGCTTTAGTATTGTCATTGCCCGAAAGCCCGGCTAAAGAAGTTCTTCTTATTGCCACTTATTTCGTTGTTTTGTTTAGTATCCTGATTCAGGGCTTAACGATCGAAAAGGTTGCCAAATCATTAAGGTAAAAAAATCAAAAAACGTTTTGTTATATCAAAATAAAATATAACTTTGCAATTCAAAGTTCTTTTATATGGAATCGAAAAACTATCACGAAGACTTATCACACATCCGCACCATGATGGAGCGATCTTCACGCTTTATTTCATTGAGCGGTTTATCTGGGGTTGGCGCCGGCTTGGCTGCGATTATTGGCGCGATCTACGTTTATTTTGTTTTCCAGAGAGAAAAAGTTGATTACTTTGATAGTAACAGAAATATTTTCAGCAAAGATTTAGTCTGGGAATTGGTCATTACAGGAACGGTAATTTTAATTGTTGCACTTCTCAGCGGATATTTTTTTACAGCCAATAAAAGTAAAAAGAAAGGTTTGAAAATTTGGGACGGCATTACCAAAAGGCTATTATTTACTTTTGCGGTTCCTTTGGTAACGGGCGGTGTAGTTTGTCTCGCGCTTTTATATCACAATCTTTTTTCGCTGGTTGCTCCTGCTACGCTTATTTTTTATGGCTTAGCGTTGGTAAGTGCTGAAAGATATACTTTGACAGACATAAAATATTTAGGTTATTGTCAAATTATTTTAGGACTTATTTCACTATTCTTTCTAGGATGGGGATTGATCGCCTGGACTGTAGGTTTCGGAATTTTGCATATTGTATATGGTTTGATTATGCATAAAAAATATAAATAGTAACATAGACTCTAAAAACTCTCAAATACTAAATAACTGATTCAATTTAAAAATGATCAACATTTCAAAACTCAACAAAGAATTCGAAAGCCGTGTAAGATTGGGCATTATGTCCGTTCTCATGGTCAACGACTGGGTTGATTTTTCTGAAATGAAAAGTTTGCTTGAGATTACAGACGGAAACTTGGCAAGCCACAGCAATGCATTAGAAAAAGCTGAATATATTGAAGTGAAAAAAGAATTTGTAGGTAAAAAGCCCAAAACTTCTTATCGGGTAACTCAAGCGGGAAGAACCGCATTTACCGAGCATCTTGATGCTTTAGAAAAATTAATAGCAAGATAAAAAGCTATTTTTTTTGAAATTTAACTTTGAAATACAAAGTACTTTATAAAATAATTTTAACAATTAAAACTTAAAAAAATGATTACACAAAAACAAAAAACAACGCTTATCTATTCTGTTCCGGCAATTTTATTCTGTATTCCGATATTCGGAAATGTTTTCTCGAAAGAATTCGACTGGTCGCCTGCAGATTTTGTAATTGCTGCTGTACTTTTATTCGGAACGGCTGTCGTTATTGATCTTATTCAGAGAATTATAAAGAACAAAACCTACAAAATACTTTTATGCTGCGTAGTTGTATTTCTTCTGCTCGTTACTTGGGTGGAGTTGGCGGTTGGTTTGTTCGGAAGTCCTTTCGCAGGAAGCTAATTGCAAATCACTTGTTAATAAATAAGTCTTTGTCAATCTGACGAAGGAAGAATCTAAATTATCATTCAACATGACAAAAGCACTGTTTATAATGCCTTGCCTTTGGAAAGTGTGAAATTTAGATGATTCCTCCAAAACAATTTAAAAATGACCAGAAAAAAATTTCTAAAGCGAATTTTCCAGCTTTCGGTGATTGGAACTTTACCTTTTCTTTATTCGTGGCAGATTGAGCCTTTTTGGGTTGAATTTGTAAAGAAAAAGCTTCCAATTAAAAATTTACCAAAAGAATTGGATGGAAAAACATTGATGCAGATTTCAGACCTACACGTTGGAAATCGTTTCGATTGGAGTTTTCTGATTGAATCTTTCCAGGAAGCAAAACAATATAACCCTGATTTTGTGGTTTACACGGGCGATTTCGTCAATCACGGAACAGAAGAAGATCAAAATAATCTGAAAAAAGTAATGGGAAAAGCAATATTTGGAAAATTGGGAACTTTTGGAATTTTAGGAAACCACGATTACGGAAAAAGTTGGGAAAATATAAAATCCTCACAAAAAATCTCCGACATTTTGCAAAGTTTTGGAATTACAATGCTGAACAACGAACAAAAAGAATGTGAAGGTTTAAACTTTATCGGTTTCGAAGATTTGTGGTCGCCTAATTTTGACCCGATGAAAGTGATGAAAGATTATGATGCTGAAAAAGCTAATCTTGTGCTTTGTCACAATCCCGATGTTTGTGATAAGGATGTCTGGAATGGTTATCAAGGGTGGATTTTAAGTGGTCACACTCACGGTGGACAATGCAGGATTCCCGGAATAGTCACCCCAATTCTTCCTGTAAAAAATAAAAAATATGTTTCCGGAGAAATCGATTTGGAAGACGGAAGAATGCTTTATATCAACCGTGCAATCGGCCATTCATTTCAGGTTCGGTTTATGGTGCGCCCGGAAATTACGGTTTTTACTTTAGCTCAAGCTTAAGTATGAAAACTTTCCTTTATTTAAAATCAAGCAAAGATGTTACACTTAATATGAAATACTATTTTTTGTTTTACATCAATAAGCAAAGCGGCTTGGTTTATCATAAACATACATATTGCGATTTTAAAAAAACTTTGCGTCCATTGCGTTAAAAAGTTATCAGTATAAACTTCAACAAAAATAAATCATGAAAAAACTACGCGTCCAATTACTCCTCTTCGTTTACGACAAAACGCAAAAATTATACAGAAAATATTTTAAAAAGAAAAAGCGGCAATGGCAATTCAACGAAAAGCAATTGCTGGAATTTCATAAAGATTCTTTAGGAAGAAAACTTGGTGAATTTTACCATAAACACGGTTTTACCATGATTCCCAAAATGGAAAATCACGATGTACATCATTTGCTTACCGGCTGCGGAACCAATTTTGAGGACGAAATCGCCATGCAGTTTCTGCTTCTCGGAAACGGAAAAATGAACGCGCATCTTCTTGCTGCAATCGGTTTGGGAATACTTATTCTTCCCGAATATTACAAAATGTACATCAATGCGTACAAAAAAGGTCAAAGCATGAGAGCTTTTTATCATCTCGATTTTGAAGAACTTCTATGGCAAAATTTTGAACACATCAAAGACTTTTTCAGAAACAAAGAAACTCAGGTTTTTTATTAACACAGCTTAGCCTTAACCTCAACCTAACTTTAAACTTATGAAAACACATCATTATATATTTCTTACAACCGCTTTATTTATCATTTTATTTTATGATGAAAATATAGGCCTTAATCTTGGTATTTTAGGAATCATTTATTCATTGCTTACTTTTTTTAGGACTTCAGGAAAAAACAGAACAAAAACCTTTGTGATTCTTTTTATCACAAGCGTACTTTCGAGTGCCGCTTTTGCTTGGTACGGAGATTTTCCTTCACTTTTGGCGGTTGTAATTTCACTTTTGCTGCTTTCTTATCGGTCTCAAAACAGACGCTTGAAAATCCTGTTGCTGATTCCGGTTTTTATAGTCAATTGCTTCACATTTATATGCAGGATTTTCAGTTTTGACGATTGGCTTCCGAAAAGAAATATGTCCGGAGTTTGGCAAAAAGCGTTGGCTTTTATAGGAATTCCGTTGATTTTGATTTCAGCTTTTTTTGGAATTTATTCGGCGGGAAGTGATCATTTTGCCAGCCTTTTTACTGATTTTCAGTTTGATATTAATTTTTGGCAATTGTTCTGTATTTCTGTTTTAGGATTTTTTGTCGCCTTTAATTATTGGAATTATTATGTAGAAAAAATGATTTATAAACAAAATCATATCCTAAATAATGATTTTCAGGATGAGCATAAAATTCAGAAGCCAACTTATTCTTTTTTAGATCTGAACACCGAAAGAATGAGTGGCGTGATTTCTTTCTTTTCATTAAATATTTTGCTGCTGTTTTTTATAATTACATTTAATTATGAGCAGTTTTACGAAACCGTAAAAACGCCAAGCCAGCTTTCTGAAGAAACGCACGAAAGAGTAGGCGCAGTAATCGTGTCAATTGTGATGGCGATTTTGGTAATTATGTTTTATTTTAAATCAAATTTCAACTTTGATCCGAAAGCGGGTTTAATGAAAAATTTAGTAAAAATCTGGATTGTTCTGAATGCTGTTTTAGTGATTTCTGCAATCCTGAAAAACACGGAATATATTGTTAATTTAGGCTTTACTTATAAGCGTTTTGGCGTTTATGCTTTTCTAATATTGTCTTTAATTGGATTGACGTTGACTTTTGTGAAAATTCAGACTCAAAAAACAAATGCGTATCTTTTCAATTCGATGATTTGGTATTTTTATGGAACAATTTTAGCTTGCAGTTATGTCAACTGGGGCGGAATTATCACGTCTCAAAATATAGAAAGAAGTAATTTTGATGTAAATTATCACTTCAAATCTGTTAATTTCAGTGAAAAAGCTTTGCTGAAATACGCTGAAGAAAAACAAAATATAAAACTTAAAAAAGATATTTTAGAAAGGGTGAAAAATGAAAGTTCTGATACATTTCTTTCAAAAATCCTTTTCTACGAAACTGTTCAAAAATAATTAATTATGAAAAAATTAGTCTTGTTATTTATTCCTTTAATGATCATATCTTGTAAAAAAGATGCACCGGTTACCGAAATGCCAGAAAACGATTCTATTGTTCTCAATCAGGATTCTTTAAATAATACTGAAGATTCTTCTCCGATCCGCAAGAACGATTCTGTGATCAATAATGCACCGGCAACGAAAGAGGTTTTGCGTACAGGTGTGATGAGGGAAGAAAAAGACAGGGTAATTATAAGAATGGCTGATGGCGAACGGGTTCCTTTTACGATTGGAGAAGAGTTTACCAAAGATCACGATAAGCTTATTCTGAAAATTTCAAATTACAGCAAGCCACAGATTAAAGCTAAAATCGAAACCCAGCAAAAAGATTTTAACATAAGATTTAATCAGATCAAGCTGCCAAATGGTCAAATGGATGGCCCTTTTATGAGAGAAATTACCTATAAAGTGCCCGAAAAAGGCGAAGTTTGGCTTATTATCGGAAAAAATAATATGGCAGACGGAAATACAACAGGGAGTTTTTCTGTAAGTGTAGAATAGAATTGGTATAGTTTCTGCAAATGATGTTTTATAAATAATTAGTATTATGAAAAATATATTTTCTATAGCAGTACTCGCTTCGGCAGCTTTAGTAAGTTGTGGAACGGTACAGTCGATTGTACAGAATACTTTCCCGTATACGGCAAATGTGCTGGTTTCAACCGGAGTACCTGCGAATAAAGAAATTTCTTCCACTGCTACGGCGACAAACGTGCAGTCTTGGTTTGGAGGAAACAACAATGCACAAATCAAAGATGTGAGAATTTCTGATGCTAAAATATCAGTTGTTACACCAACTGGCGGAAACCTTAGCGCATTGAAGTCTGTAAAGGTTTATATTTCATCCAGCGGTACAGGCGAAAGATTGGTGGCATCCCGTTCTGATATATCTTCAAACAGTTCAAGCTTGAATTTGGATTTAAACAGTACAGGATTTTTAGATGAAGTTGTAAAAAGTACGGGAGTTACCGTAAGAACAGTTTATGAACTGAAAAATCAGACAACATCGGATATGAACCTTAAAGTGACGCTTAATTTTTCCAGCGTTCCTGTAAGATAATTAATGACAATCACATAAAAAAACAAAAGGCTTTCTCTAAAATGAGGAAGCCTTTTTTATAATTTTAATTACATTTTAAATATTGATATTTCTGCAGACGTATCGGTAAGTGTACCAAGGTTTAATCCGCCTTGTACAATGCCAAACCGAAGTATATCACCTTCTTTTAATTTGTAAATATGGCTTATCTGTCCTTGTGTAAGTGACACATTAGCTACACCTAATGCTCCTAAATCCAATAATTCTACACCGCCAAACAAACGATAATCAAGCGGAGCGGGAGTTGTGCTTCCCGGATCTGTCTTGGTGATAATCAAGCCTGGTCTGTCGTTGGATAAAACCTCTGCTGTAATTCCCTGTCCGGTTCTGAAACTGTAATCAATATGATAAATACCATCTGCCGGAACCGTATAATATCCATCCTGAGTTCCACTGTCATACGTTACCTGTGCAGAAGGTATTTCTACCGTAAAGTCATTTGTGGTTGTGCTTCTGATAGGAATGGTTTTTACAGCAGAACCTAACAAATTGATTCCTAAATCTAACAATTCAAGATCGCCAGCACCTCTCGCAGCATATAGACTGCTGGTCGAAGCAAGATCATTGACTTTTACTTTGTTCCAAACTCCCTTTGTGGCGTCAGGATGTGTATAATTGGCATCATAAACGAAAAAACCGGTATTCAAAACGCCTTGTGTTTTTATAGATTCCGTGGTTACAGGACTGGTTACGAAAATGATGGCTCCATTTTGTTCCGGGCCGTATACAGCATCTTTTTGACTTAATAAATCCCCGGAAATTCTCGGAATAATAATTCCGTCCGGTTGATTGAGGTCTGCTTTAGAAGTTACATCCAAAGTGGCTTTAGGATTTGTTGTATTTATTCCGACCTGCGCCGAAATATTACAAGCCAAAAATGGTAATAAAAATAAATAACATTTTTTCATAATTGTAAATTAGTTTTAGGGTGATAAAACTAGTTAAAAAAAATATTATTATGGTAAACATAGGACCTGATTTTTATCTTAAATCTTGTATGTTGTTGATAATCTTAGTTGTTTTTTATTAATTTAATGAATATTTTTCTGTTTATTTTGAAAGAGAATCTTTGTTTTTGTGGTAAAAAAAGGCTCAAAATTTACTGTAAACTGACTCAAGAACTAAATTTTTGTAATCGAATCCATCACAATAGTCACCGGACCATCATTAATTAGAGAGACTTTCATATCTGCACCGAAGATTCCGCTTTCTGTTTTTAATCCTGATTTTTTAATTTCCTGTTTAAAATATTCAAAAAGAGGAATGGCTTTATCAGGTTTTGCAGCTTTTATAAATGACGGACGGTTTCCTTTCTTATAATCTGCAATCAGTGTAAACTGGCTTATACAAAGTATTTCGCCGGAAATATCTGTTACAGAAAGATTCAGCTTGTCATTTTCGTCTCCAAAGATTCTCAGATTTAAAATCTTCTGAATAAGCCAATCTGCATCTGCTTTTTCGTCGTTTTCGTCAATTCCGATTAAAAGCATTAAACCTTTGCTTATTTCACCGACAATTTTACCGTCGACTTTTACATTGGCCTCGGAAACTCTTTGAATAACGGCTTTCATTTTAGTTGTTTAATAGCATTTTTAGTGCAAGGATTTCTCTTTTAAATTCAAATATACTTTCTTTTTACTACATTGATGACATTGTTTTATTTTATTAATAATACTTGCTATTTTCAATAATGACTATGAAAGCATTTTTGTTTGGTATTGTTCGTATTAAATAGTAAATGTAATTTAGGTTTATTAATACTGTATTTGTTTTATAAATTAAAATTAATTTAAAACAAAAGTTATGAAAAAAAATAAAAAATTTCAAGAAACAAGAAAAGAGATGAAGTTCATAAGCGGTGCAAAAAAAATCTAATGAACTTCAATTGAAATAATTAAATGTAATTTTTAATTTGTGGGTATATAATTGTGATAACTTCCAAAATTTCTCATACGATTAATATTTTCTTTTAATAAGTGTAAAATATTAATTAATTTTATGATTACTATTTTTTTAATGTATTTTTTTTATATATTTGTCATGATTAATAAATAAAATTTATAACTTATTAACGTAAACTATGAAAAAATTAAATTACTTTCAAGAAAAGAAATGAAAACTGTAAGCGGTGCAAAGAAAAATCCAAATGAGCTTTCTATAGATGGAGGCGTTGAATGTGGATGTGTAATGGCAGCTTGTGTTAATAGCAATAATAGTGATGGTAGCTCGCGTTGTAGTAGTCATTCTTGTTGTTAAGAGAATCATGAAAATTAGCAGCAACATTGTATATGTTGCTGCTTTTTTATTAATAAAAAAGCAAAATGAAGGATAAAAACTATAAAATACTTTTTAGATATTTAGATTATATTGGGGCAAAAATTGATAAAGAGGAGTTTATATTACAACATCAGGGACATCCTGATTTTCCAATGCTATTATCATATTCAGATACTTTGAATTTTTTTAATATCGGAAATGCTGCATATCAAGTTGAGGATGATGAAATTGAATTACTTCCTGAAAAGTTTATTATTTTATCAAATGGTGAATTCAAATTTATTGAAAATAAAAAAAGTGAGAGCATTGATAACTGGGATAATATTGCTTTAGTTATAAACAAAATAGAAGACGGGAAAAAAAATAAACTTCCAATATCGAAAATATTTTTAATAATTATTCTTTTATTTACAGTGTTGCTCCTTATCCAAGATTCAACATATGTACTGATAAAAATAATATTTTCAATAACTGCAATTGGAGGATTGATTTTAGCTTTTGAGGCATATAAAATGACGCACGGTAAAGGAACAATAATTCCTTTAGGTGTTTGTCAAAATAAAACTTTAAAAACCGATTGCGACTTTGTTTTTAATGCCAAACGTTGGAATGTTTTAAAATATGTAGATTTATCAGAAGTTTCCATTGTCTTCTTTAGTACTCAATTCTTCTGTTTTGTTTTATTTTATTGTCTTTGATGCACCAAGTAGAAACATTGTTTATTATTTATAAATATGGTTTACTTCTTTTTATTCCTTTAGCGCTATTAACTATATATTATCAATTTTTTATCATAAAAAAAATATGTCCAATATGTATTCTGATAATTATTTTTATAGTAATTCAGATTTTATCTTTGTATTTTTTGTTTTCTACCAAAAGCATAAATTATAATGCACTTGTGCTTTATATTATAGGTTTTATAACAGTATCGATTAGTCTTTATTACTTCAAAATAAAATTTGCTGCTTTTCAAAAACTTGAAGATGAAAATAAAAAATATATTAAATTAAGAAAGAATTTTGCATTCTTTAAAAATAATTTATTAATTCAGAATAAGTTGAGAAATAGTGATTATTCTAATACATTTCAATTTGGGAATGAAAATTCAAAAAATAATTTAACCTTAATTACAAATCTTTATTGTAAGCATTGTAAAGAGTTTTATCCTTTTTTTATGAGAATAATTAATAATTTGTCGGATAAGCTTAGTATCAACATTGTTTTTGATGTAGATTTTGAAAAACAATCAAAAGAAATTAGCAAAGCTTATATTGAATTGGCTGGGATTTATGATAAAGCTGAAAATAAGAATGAATTTTTAGATGCTTTAAATAGTTGGTATATTCTACACGATGCCACAAATAAAAAAGAGAATTGGTATAAAAAATATACTAAATATTTTAAAAATGAAGAAAATGTAATTTTAATATTAAATAATCAAAGAAAATGGCTTAATGAAAACAAGATATATTATACACCAACCATTTTTATTAATAATTTTGAATATCCTCTTGAATACGAAAGAATTGATATAGAATATTTTATATCGGAACTTGTAGACGATTCTGAAATCATATAAATCACAAAATTCAATGAAAAAAATATTTGCTTTACTTTTTATACTGTGTACATGTTTATTATATTCTCAAAATGATAGATTTGTATATGAAGTAAGTTCTAAAAAAGATTCGACAATTAATTATGTTGTTAAAGAGAATTATATTGTAGACATTACTAAGGAAAATATTAGTTATTATAACAGATTATATTATGTTAATGATTCATTATATACCAGTTCTAAAACCTATGGCTTTAAAGGATTTAAATTAACACCATTTTTAACTAAAAAACATAAAAATTCATTTTATGAAAATTATGAATATATAGGTGATGTTAATTTTTATAAGACAGAAGAACCGGTAAATTTTGAATGGAAAATTATTGATAGTACAAAAATTATAAACGAATTAAATGTACAAAAAGCTGAAACAAGTTTCGGTGGAAGAAAATGGATTGCTTGGTTTGCTCAGGAAATTCCATTGTCTTATGGCCCATATAGTTTTAATGGCTTACCAGGATTAATTATTGAAATTTATGATACTAAAAAAGATTATATTTTCAAATTAATTAAAAGTGAAAAAATTCCAAAAGATTATCAAAGCTATACTTTAAATGGTTTTAAATCGAGAGCAATAAAAACAAATAATAAAAAACTGAATATTCTCAGATTAGAACTTTATCAAAATCCTTTCAAATATATACTAAACGGGAGGTTGAATCTTACAGAGGGAAAAAAGCTATTATTGGAGGATGGGACGATTTTAACAAAAGATCAATTAAAACCAGCGGAAAAAAGCGAAAGAAAGAAACTGAGGTCATTTAATAATCCTATCGAATTAGATAAAGCAATTAAGTATCCAATTAAATAAAGCGAAAAAATATTTTAAATAACAAAGTTTATTTTTAAACTAATTATAAAGATTTAAATTTTTAGTTGAAGGATCGTAATTCCAGAAATAGGTTTTCGGAGGAAGCGAAGACCCGGAAGTTGGTTGCCCTGTAAGCATGATCCATGTAGCATTGTCTTTAGGGCAAACAATACTGATGTTGTCTTTCACCTCAAGCGTCGTATCATTGTCCGGACAAAGATGAGGTGCATTGCGGTCGTAAACTTTAAAAGATGCAGGATTATCTACAGTTCTCACAACAATTAAACCGCGGGTTCCCGATTGTTGTTCGTCAACATAAATCCAACCGCCAACGAAGTTTAATTCGTTATAAGCTGCGAGATTAAGATTTAGATTAACGCTGATTGGTGCTAAAGGAAAGCAGCTTACCGTATCTTCTCTGCTGCTGCATGAATTTATATTTAAAATACTGAACGCCAATAAGATGAAAAATAATATGGTTGAAAAAGTTTTTTTCATTTCAATATAAATTTTTATATATTTGTAAAACAATAACGATTAACACGCAAAAACATTGTCCGACAAATGTCGGATTATTTTTTTATACTAAAAACAAATTTTAAGATTATGGCGAGCTATGTAACTAAGGAAGGATTAGACAAAATGAAAGCTGAGCTGGAACAACTGGAAACTATTGAAAGACCAAAAATCACTCAGCAAATAGCAGAAGCAAGAGATAAAGGAGATCTGTCGGAAAATGCAGAATATGATGCAGCCAAAGAAGCTCAAGGAATGCTGGAAATGAGGATTTCTAAGCTGAAAGATGTAATCTCTTCTTCAAAAATTATTGACGAAAGCCAGCTTGATACTTCAAAAGTATCGATACTAACGACGGTAAGACTGATGAATAACGATACCAAAAAAGAGCAGGTTTTCACGTTGGTGCCGGATAATGAAAGCGATCTGAAAACAGGCAGGATTTCCGTAAACACACCAATCGCAAAAGGTTTATTAGGAAAGGTGATCGGAGAAACTGCTGAGATTGTACTGCCGAACGGAAATAAGTTGTCTTTCAATGTGTTGGAAATTACACTATAAACTAAAATCTAATTTCTAATATCTAACTTCTCAAAAAATGAGTTCAATTTTCACAAAAATCATTAACAGGGAAATTCCTGCTTTTATCATAGCGGAAGATGAAAATTTTATTGCTTTTCTGGATGCAATGCCTTTGGTGAAAGGTCATACATTGGTTGTTCCTAAAAAGGAAACTGATTTGATTTTTGACCTTGAAAATGAAGAATACAAAAACCTTTGGAGCTTCGCACAACAAGTTGCTAAAAAAGTAAAAAATGCCGTCCCGTGTATAAGAATAGGCGTGGCAGTTGTAGGACTTGAAGTGCCACATGCGCATATTCATCTTATTCCTCTCAATAAAATGGAAGATATGAACTTTAGAAACGAAAGATTAAAATTGTCTGTTGACGAGTATACGGAAATTCAGAATTCAATAATAAATTCTTAACAAATCAGAAGGTCGTGAAAAAGAAATTTTTTGCGATTTTCTTTAATTATATTTAAATAAAAATGAATCCAAATCAATGTTCTTTCTGTGGTAAGAAAAGAAATGAAGTACAAATGCTGATCTCGGGACAAAATGGTTTTATTTGCGAAAACTGTATCGAGCAGGCGCATTCCATCGTTAAAGACGGCGCTTCTCCGGAAGGCTATTCACCCGCAGAAACTATAGAAGAATTGAAAAAACCGAAAGAAATTAAAGTATTTCTTGATCAATATGTAATCGGACAGGATCAGGCAAAAAAACAGCTTTCAATTGCGGTTTATAATCATTATAAAAGATTGCTTCACGCAAAAGAAGAAAACCGAGAAGTTGAGCTTGAAAAATCAAACATCATCATGATTGGTGAGACAGGAACGGGAAAAACATTACTGGCTAAAACCATTGCCAAAGAATTAAATGTTCCTTTTTGTATTGTTGATGCCACGATTCTTACCGAAGCTGGATATGTGGGTGAAGATGTTGAAAGTATCTTGTCAAGACTTTTGATGGTTGCAGATTATGATGTAGAAAAAGCCGAAAAAGGAATTGTATTTATAGACGAAATTGATAAAATAGCACGAAAATCTGATAATCCGAGCATCACAAGAGATGTTTCCGGTGAAGGTGTGCAGCAAGGCTTGCTAAAGCTTTTGGAAGGAAGCATCGTAAATGTTCCGCCTCAAGGTGGAAGAAAACATCCCGATCAGAAATATATACAGGTAAATACCCAAAATATTTTGTTTATCGCCGGTGGAGCTTTTGACGGAATCAAAGAAATCATCGAAAGAAGAATGAATAAGCAGGCGATCGGTTTTAGTTCAGAAAAGATCAATAAAGAAGGCGAAGATGAATATGTATTAAAAAATCTTAATGCAATCGATCTTCGTTCATTCGGATTGATTCCTGAGCTTTTAGGAAGGTTTCCAATCATTACTTATTTGGAAAAATTGACTAAAGAAACAATGATAAGGATTATGACTGAACCAAAAAATTCTATTACAAATCAATTTGTAGAACTTTTCAAAATGGACGGTACGAAGCTTGTTTTCACAGAAAGTGCAATCGAGAAAATTGTTGATGAGACGATGGAAAAAGGTTTAGGAGCAAGAGGCTTGAGAGGAACAACAGAAAAAGTTTTGGAAGATTATATGTTTTCTATTGGTGAAGATGATGAAATAATATTAACAGAAAATAATATTATGTTTAATTGAAGCACTAGCTTTTTTAATTAAAAAATACTATCTTTGCAGGGAAGATTGTATTAACACTAAAATATTAATATTCAAATGAAAAAAAATTTATTAGCTTTAGGGCTTTTAGCACTCAGTTATTCTGTTCAGGCGCAGATACTTCTACACGTAGATACTGGTGCTAATATGTATGTAAGCAATGGAACGCTGTTGTATAATGGTGGCGGACTCCAAACCAGAACTACTGGTAAGATTGAAAACAGAGGAAACATCATGGTTGTAGGATCAACTGTAAATGATGTTTTTCAAACCATTGATATTGCTGGTAATGATAAACTGGATGGTGGAAATATTGTTATGAAATTAACAGATCCTGCTAATCCGGTCACTTCCCCTTACGGCCAGTTGTACATAACAGGTATAAGTCAGGCAAATATCACCGGAGTTGTAGACAAAGAGTATGCTGCAACAGAACACGGTACATATCAGCAAATGGGGATACCTTTTATAGGTAAAACTTTTTCTAGTTTAAGTGCTGAATTAGGAGGTAATTTTAATAACCAGAGATGGCAGGTAAGAGAAATTCTTAAATGGAGTAATGCGAACATAAGATTTGATGGTTCAATTATTCCAACTAGCCCTATCACAAGTGCTTCTACGCCGGGTATTACAATTGATGTAGCTTCAGCTACAACTGCGGCAGACAGAACTGCGTATTATACGTTAGGCTCTGCCGATTTGAATCCTACTATTGCTCACACGATTAAAGGGACTCCTTTTGAGGACGGTATAAGTGGTGCGAACAGCATAAGTTTAACTCCTTCTACTGTTCCGGCTACATTTGGAGCAGGAGGTAACAACAAAAATGTTTATCAGGAAAGGTATAATACTTATTATTATGATGCTTTTGATAATGCAAGCCCTTGGAATGTTGCAGGAACAACTTTTGGACAGTATTTTCATCAGTTTTCTAATCCTTATTTAACCAATATTGATTTATCTATGATTGGTTTTACAGAACCGGGAACAGTTACTGACAACAATTCAATTGATAATATTTGGGGTATTGTTGTTGATCCGCAAAATGTTACGTATAATCCTACAACAGGGGGTTCAGCTACTTATCCAAGTTCACAACTTGTAACTTTCGATCCTAGTTCACATAAACCAACAGGTAACTTTAACGCTTTAATAATAAAACCTTTAGGGACATTTAAAATTAAACTAAGAAATTCTACTCCTCAACAGATGGATTTTGATAATCTGAGAAGATTTAGCAATGTTCCAAGAGCTGAAGGAACTTCTTATAATGTTACCGCTGCTAAAAATACAACTAGCGGTACAATCAAGCAATTGGGAGTTTTAGCTTTAGACGCAAACGGAAACCAGATTGGTGAAACATATTATGTTGTGGCTCCACAGTTTACTACTGGTAATATTCCTAATGCAAGTAATAGTTCTGTACAGGCTATGACAAATACTTCTGCAATTATTCAGACGTATGAAGAAACTCCTAATGGAGGAATTGATCAAAATTATTCTTCTACATATAGATTATATATTAACGAGGCCAATGAATCAAATTATCTTGGAAAAAGAATTGATTTAGGTATTTTTGGACAAAACGTAAGTTCTTTGAAATTTGAGATCAGAGATGATGCTAATTTAGTTCCTAATAACACTCATTTGCTTTCAGGTGGAAAAGGATTCTACTATCAGGCAGCAAATGGACAGGCAGTACAAGTTAAACAGGGAGATGTAATTCCTGTAACAAATGCTAGTTATGGTCTTTATTACGGTGAGCCAAATTCTACATTGGATACTGATGATATCAAAACTAAATCCAGAACTTTAATTACATTCAATCCAGCAATCGATAATTATATCGTTCGTTTTGACCCTGCTTTGAAATCTGCTTCAATCGAAGTATTTGATGCAAGCGGAAAACTTGTAATTTCAGAAAAATCTGTAAATACAGACTCTGATTATGTGATTAAGCTAGATTCTTCAATGAAGGCATTGTATGTTGTAAAAGTTGTTGGGAATGACGGAACCATTGTAAACTCCAAAATATTAATCAAATAAAAGAAGAATGATGAGATTTTTTAATAAAAAAATACTTCTAATACTTTCCCTAATTTCTATCAGTTTTGTAAACGCTCAAAATACTCCCGGAGCACCATGCTTCCCTGACGATCCAGAGTGTGCACCCGCTTCTCCGATAGATATGTATGTATATGTTTTAGCTGTAATAGGAATATTGATGATTACATTTTTCACAAGAAAATATAAATCTCAAAAAATATAAAAATTATATTAAAATATTTGAAACTCTCTGATTAATCAGAGAGTTTTTTTATTTTTACATCATGAAAAAAATTATTGTATTATCGGGGGTGTTATTGACATTTCATTTGCAGGCACAGTTTTCAGTAAATATTAAGGCGCCGGCTGATTTTAAAGAGCAAGAAGCTATTTTATACACGCTCAACGGATCTAAAGACATTGTCGTTACCAAAGAACAGAATAAAAATAATTCATGGACTTTCAAATATCCTAAAAGCTATTCCGGAATGATGAAAATCTATCTTCCGAATACAAATAACAGTTTTAGTTTTATTTCAGAAAATAAAAATGTAGACATTACGCTTGAAACACAGAATAATAAAATTAAAAATGTAATCTATCAGGATGAAGCCAATCAGCTTATGAACAACATCCAAGAATCATCTCAGAAAAAAGAGCTGATCCTTCCTGCGCTTACCCAGATAAAAGAATATTATAAAGATAATACAGACTTTGGAAAAGCTTTAATTACCGAAATTGGGAGACTCTCCGGGTCTTCTGCAATAGACCAGGCAAAGCATCCTTTTGTGTATTATTATAACACCAATTATAATAAGTTTTTATCAAATGAAAACTCTAAAAAAGTTACTCAGGATGATATCATCAATTTTTTCGACAAATCAAATGATATGCTGGAAGCTTCGTCTCTGGTAAGACCTCTGTTGGTTGCCTACCTCAATAATGGTGGAAATACCAATGTGCCGGCTTCTGTTGATAAACTATTGGACAGATTGAAGGTTGAAAGTCCGAGAGGACAAACCGTTTTATCAGAGCTGATTGATATTTTTGATGTTTACGAAATGACAGAACTTAAAAATAAATATTTAAATTTTGCAAAAAATCTTAAATGCACCATTACCGACAGATTGGCTTCTACTTTAAAAGCTAATGCAAATGTTGAAGTTGGGGCAACTTTTCCAAATTATAAATTTCAGTCGGCAATAAATACAACTGCTAAATCTATTGCAGATGTAAAAGCAGACAAGAAAGTGATTATTTTCTGGTCTTCTACATGCTCTCATTGCGAAAATGAACTTCCGAAGCTTTTAGAGAAATATAATGAACTAAAATCTAAAAATATTGAAATTATAGGTCTTTCTCTAGACACAGATAAAGAGTCATATAATAATAAAATCAAAGCTTTCCCTTGGATCAATGATTCGGAATTAAGAGGTTGGAACAGCACCTATTCTGAAACCTACAATATACATGCTACTCCTAGCTATTTTGTTTTGGATGCTAACAATAAGATTCTCAGCAAACCAGAGCATGTAGGCGATGTTTTGCAATATTTAAGCATAAAATAGTTTTGGAGATTTGTAAATATTTTATATATTTGCACCACCAAAAAGGCGAGGTAGCTCAGTTGGTTAGAGCGCAGGATTCATAACCCTGAGGTCACGGGTTCAATTCCCGTCTTCGCTACAAAAATAAATGTCGGTGTATCTATTAGATACATCGATTTTTTGTTATCATTAACACAAATTTTAAAGACTGAACGATTTTGCATACGGTGATAAATGATTGAAAGACAGTGCATTTACTAAAAATATATCACGGTGGAAAGGATTTTGAGCTTTCTATTCATACCGGAATTCAATAACGGCAGAAATAAAAAGGCAGCTTCCTGTGTGCATGAATCTTGTGAGGCTTTAAATCATTCAAAATACTTACCTGATTTGTTGAAAAAAGGTTTCAGCTTTAAAAGCTTATCTTAGAGATATTTATGCAGAACTTGCGAATGACGATCGGGTTTCTAGAGTAGCATCTTTTAATATATTTTTTTCTTATCCTCAATTGATTGTTCAGAATCAGTATAGATGTTGCTGGTACCGACTAAAAAATAACTAGCAATAATAACAATTACTAAAAATATAAAAATCATCAGTAATGTGGAGAAAAAATCACCAATCTCGTAATCAGCATTGTAATCATTATTAGTTTCGAAAAGCTTTGATTTATAACTTCCAAAATAATTTATTAATGCATGTATTGTTACGATAAAAGTTAAGCTATTAGTTCTGATATATAGGCTCTGTAGCAAAATGCCGATAGCAATTGCAAATAGTGATTGATTGATAACTGAAAGCGGATAATAATCAGGATTTAAAAAATTGGAATAATGTGCAGTTCCAAAAAATATAGAAGTTATAGTAATTGATTTTAATAACCTTCTACTATCTTTCTCGAAAATTTTTAACATAAATAAGAACATAAATATTCTAAAAAATAGTTCTTCAAATAAAGCTACAGCAAAACAAGATAGTAAAAATAAAAAGTGCTCATAGGTATCAATAGTCAATCTATTGATCTTTATTTTATCTTCAAGATATAAAAAGGCTAGTAATGTTATTACACAAGAGACAATTGCAAAAAAGATAGATCTTTTGCTATATTTAAATTTTATTAATAGTGAGTGTTTTAATGATGTGATAACAGTAATTATTACTAATAAAAACTTTGAAGTTATTTTTATCAGCAAATTATCCTGAAAAAATTCTTTATTAATTTCCTTCAATAAAATATTTGTGACAATTATTACCACAAATATTATTATTAGTCTTGTGAATTTAAAATTCATATTGAACTTTAAAATTCAATTTCTACAGATAATTCACAATCATAGAAATCAACGCAGGTACATGAACCATATACATGTATTGTACCGTGAAGTTTGTGGACATTTAGTATTTCTGACATTACATCCAAGTTTAATTGATCTTTTAGCATTTATAGTTTTAAAAGTTGTATAATTTTAATTTGCTGCAAGTATACTATTTTTTTTAATTCATAGTTGTGTGAATCTGTAATTTCAACATTATTTTTTTGTTGTATTAAAAAGAAATGCAATATGAGCAAAGAAATAGCAATGAGATTTTTGTTACAATTTGTATTCTAAAATTATTTACCAAAACAATCTTGTTTTTTGAATTAAAAAAACAATCAATTCTAAGAAAAAATCAAGCAAACATATTTTGGAGCATCTTAATTAATATTATTGATTTATAACCTTATTATTTTACAAATTATATAGCTTAAAATTGTATTAAAAAGTAAATATTTTTATTTAATCGTTTATCGGTATAAAACTGTAAATCAAATAAATGGGATTAAAATCCCTAAAAAACTTAAAAAGTCATAAAATTTTCTTAAAATCAGTTCAAATGATTGAAATGTATTTTGAAATTAAAAATATTGTCGTACTTTTACAGAGCCTTGAATGAGGGAACAAGTCAAGGTAATAAATTTTTTTTCATCATTTGTGTTTTTAGAATCGTATCGCCTGATACGATTCTTTTGTTTTTATACTTATTGCTGTTCGTAGCAAACTAAAAGATTGACAAAATAAGAGTAAGTAACCGATCCTTCCTGCTGATTGGTTTTTAGAAAAAGATTGTTTGTAAATCCAAAAAAATCAGTAAGCCAACTCTGATGTTCAAAAACAAATCGTTTTTCATTGGCTCTGTCTTTTTTCATGGCTGGAGAATAATTTTCAAGAATATTACTGGTGAATTCAGGATCTTCCTGAAAGATAGAATTTAGAAGGCTTTTTAATGTAAAATATTCTGTGCTGTACTTAAGCTCGACATTTTGGGAATCTATTCCAATTAAATAGCCGATAAAATTAGCTTCCTGTTCACGCGCAAAACCCAATTGATGCGAACTTTCATGAGCCAGCGTAAACGGCAGATAAGAAGAAGGCAGCTCGGTGTTATATTGAGCTTCTGCAGTAAAAGGATTGTAATATCCCAATATGCCGGTGAAACTCATGATGCTTTTAAATAAACTCGGCTTAAAAGAATTAATTCCGTCATTTTTTTTATTTGAAATAAAATCTGGAAGTTTGTTTTGTCGCTCCAAAATTTCCTTTTGAATACTTTTTAAATCTGAAACTTTGAAAACACCTTTTTCATCTTCTTTTACAAGCTTTCTTGTTTCCCTGCATTTTTCAAGATATTTTATAGCCAGCGCTTTTCTTTTTTCTAAAGTGATTTCAGTTTTCGGAAGTTTGGCAATAATCGGAGTCTGAAAATAAAGCATTCCCCAAAAGATTTGATAAATAAAGTAGAAAATATTAAGAATGATTAAAATTTTTAAAAGAGACCGGCTTCTACTTTTTTTTGCAAAACATTTAATAATAAAATACAAAAGGAAGGCTCCTAAAATAATATAAAAAACATCACCAACCGAAAAGGGAACCCAAGAGAATAAAAGTTGATGAAATTCTTTTTGTGCCTCAAAAAAGCTTTCAAAGAAAGAAACCGTTATTTTCAGTTTAGAAAATATAAAGAACAAAACAATTTGGACAACTAAAATAGCTGCCCAAAATCTTTTTTTATGATATTTTTTTATTGAATTATTAATGTGCGCCATCTGATTCTAAAACATCAACATTAATTCCCTGATTGCTCAATGCTTTTTTAGCCATATAAGCAAAAACAGTAATGTAAGCAAAACATAATACAGGAATAATATAAGAGCTGTGAATTCCGATAATATCCGAAAGTTTACCCTGCAAAGGCGGGATAATTCCACCTCCTAAAATCATCATTACCAAAAACGCAGAACCCTGAGCAGTATATTTTCCTAATCCGGTGATTGACAACGTAAAAATAGAAGGCCACATAATACTACATGCCAAACCTCCTGAAAGGAACGCATAGATAGCAATGTTTCCTGTTGTCATCAAACCAACAATCATTGCGATCACGCCAAATAATCCGAAAATAATCAGTGTGATTGCAGGCTTGTTTTTGCTGATTAAGAAAAGTATAACCTGTATTACGATACAAATAGCATAATAATATAAATGCGACATATCTTTTTGAGCAATTACATTAATACCAATAATTACTAAAAATGCAATGAAAGGAACCACAATCGTTGCAATCATCTGCTGTTGCTTGGTTAAGTTGAAAACGCTGATCGCTCCCGTCCATCTTCCGATCATCAAACTTCCCCAATACATTGAAATATACGGAGCCAGATCAGAAGATTGATGTCCTCCGAATTCCGGTAAGCTCAATAATTCTCCCAAATTACTTCCGATGGCAACTTCCACCCCAACATAAGCAAGGATTGCGAGCATTCCCAAAACCAATTGTGGATATTTCATGGCGCCCCAACCTTCAGGTTTTCTTTGTGAGCTGATATTTGCGAAAAGAAGACAAACGACTACAGCCAGCAAAGCACCGCCAAGATAGATCATTCTTGTTCTTTCTAAAGGATGTTTTACTGTTGCTAATTCAGTTTTTTTAACTTCTATATCTTTTTGATAGGATTCTATTTTGATAAGATCGACTTCGCTTTTTATCTGACTATCTAAAGTTGTTATTTCATTATTTAAAACTTCAATTTTTTTGGCAGCATCAGAATTATAGCTTCCAAAAACAGGAATGAAACATAAAATAACCAAAACAGTCATTGCAATCAAATTCTTTCTTGCTTTACCCGCTTTTTCCATTGGTTCCGTAGAAACCCCGGCAGGAAGCCTTTTAGAAAAATAAAAAATTGCGGCAGCGATAAGAAATAAAGCGCCAACAGCCGTGTAAAGCAAAATTACTTTATCAAGTGCCAAATGTTTTATCTGATCGTCATCAACGGTTGCAGTTGTTCCGAAAAGAGCCAGTCCTACGATAATCGGTCCGATGGATGTACCAAAAGAGTTGATACCGCCCGCAAGATTTTGTCGGCTGGTTCCGGTTTTAGGATCTCCCAATAAAACTGCAAAAGGATTGGCGGCCGTCTGCTGTATCGAAAAACCAAGAGCCACAACAAATAAACCAATGAGCATTCCGTAATATACATTACTTTTAACGGCGATGATCATAATAGCCGCCCCGACTGCGGAGAGAAGAAGGCCGTAGACTATACTTTTTTTATAGCCCCATTTTCCTATAACGTCGATGCCTTTTATTGTACTGAAAATAAAAAGGAACAATGCACCCAGAAAATAGGCTGTATAAAAAGCAAAATCGATCAGCTGAGATTGAAACTGGTCGAGAGAAAAGTAATTTTTACAGAACGGAATAAAGATACTGTTCCCTGCTGCAATAAAACCCCAGAAAAAGAATACTAATATGAGCGTATAAAGCGCCGGATAATTAGTTGGTTGATTTGTATTAGACATATTTGTTAAAAAATTTCTTAATAACAAATATATATTTTTTCTTTGATTAAGCGTGTTCTGTCAGTGTTTTTTTTATTTCTCGGAAAGCCGCTTCTTTCAGGCCTTTTGGTGATTGTTGCGGCTCCATTATATCGTTAAAATAAACCTTTACTTTACCGGGATAGCCTTTGGAATTATCAAACGGAAACATTTCTTTCAGGCCTATAAAAGTGAAGACCGCAATCGGAGAATGATGTTTTGAAGATAACGTAAATGCGCCGTCCTTAAAATCGTCAAGAATAATCGATGTATCGTCTGCAACGCCGCCTTCAGGGAAAATCACAATGCTGTTGCCTTCTTCCATTTTTTCTGCACATCTGCGGTAGACATCTGCACGGCTTCTGGCGCTGCTTCTGTCGACCATCACGCAGATTCTTTTATATATAGTTCCGAAAATAGGAATTTTTACCAATTCTTTTTTACCAACATAACAAAGCGGATGATTGGGAAACAAAATACATGGAAGCATAATATCCATAATCGAAGTATGGTTGGAAATCACAACATATTGTATATTCTTATCAATTTTTTTATCGGTAAGATTGATGAGCTCGTATCTCATGCCCATTCCGTAAAACATTCCGTAGCACCAGATTCGGATAAATTTGTAAGCGTATTTGTAGGTTTTTTTTCTAAAAGATAAAATGTAAACAGGTAAACCCAATACGATTGTAAGAACAAATGCCAAAATAATCAGCCAAAATCTCCAGAGATAATTTAAAACTTTTACCACAGATCAACCATTAAAAATTACTTTCTTCTTTACAGAATAATTAAGGATGGAAACCAACAAAATTGCAGAAATTTTACTTAGCATTTCCGGGCTCAAGGTATAAAAAATTAAATCAATATTATCTTTAAATATAAAACTGTAAAATATCTGGAAAAACCCGAGACTGAATAATGTTGAAACAAAAGAAACAGCCATAAAATAAACAAATTCCCTTTTTTTAGAATGTTTTCCTCTTTCAAAAACAAACCAGATACTCAGAAAATAGTTTGATAATATTCCGCAGCTGGTTGAGAAAATATTACTTAAAGGATAATGTATACCGTGGAAATTCTGCTCCTGAAAAAAAATCTGGGGAAGAAATGTGCTGAAAATCTTAAAACTTCCAATCTCTACAATGGCGCTGAGCCCGCCGGCAACGATAAAAAACAAGATTTGTTTGTGACGGAGTAATAATTCTTTCATTTATTTAGCAATATGCAAATTTATAACTATATGTTAAACAGTGAAAAAAGATGTTAATTTTTTTTTTTGATTGAAATTTATTTCTAAATTTAATTTTCAGAACGAAAGAGATATACCTGATAATAAATTCATTTTCAACTTTTTGCGTTGGGGGTTTTTCTATCTTGTAATGCGTGATTGAGACATATAAGCTCAAATTCTATAACCACATAATCAAATTATTTGTATGAATTCTCAAAACAAATACAGGAAATTCCAGCTTCAGCAGAAAAATATTGAAGCGTTGGAAAAAGAAAATTCACGTTTCAAAAGAGTCTATTCGGAATACGAAAACATGTCTGATGAACTTTGGAACCTTGAAAGCTCAAAAGGTGATCCTCTTCCCGATGACTTCATCAATGCCATGATTGTACAGGCCTCTTATCTTGAAGAAGAGATCGAAGACTGGCTGATGCAGTTTAACCAAAAGAATAAGGATCTAAAAAATTAGTATGATCATTTGAAAGAAGTAAAAAGAGAGCTAAATTATTTAGTTCTCTTTTTTATATTTCCAATTTTCAAGCAGTTCGTTATGCTTTAGACTTCAGATATTCTACCTCTTCTTTTAATTCTTTGATTTGTTGCTCGTAGATTGCTATGAGCTTTTGTGATAATTCAGAGTTTTCATGATAAACCCTATTGTCTACTCCCTGATATCCGGTTGATTGTTCTTTTATTTCCTGATTAAAATTTTTTTGTGAATTTATTTCTAAAAATTCATCTAATGGTGTTTCTAAGATCTTAGAAATATCAACCAGTCTTTCTACGGTAAGTTTTGTTTCTCCGGTTTCTATTTTTCGGTAGGCTGAAGTGCTCAGATCCAGATCCTGAGCCATATTCTCATAAGAGAAACCTTTTTTACTGCGGATCTCCGCTATCTTTTTGATGATCTTTTCCATAATAGTAATAATCTTTTTCGTAAAAGTAATGAATTTTCCGTGAAAGTGCGTTGGTGTTCGAGTGAAAATTCTATTCTTGCATGAAATATTATAAAAAAAATCAAATGATGAAAAAAATTAACTGTTTAATGCTTTTAGCATTGGTATTTTTATTGTTGAACTGTAGATCGGAAGATATTTTGGTAAATGATGAAAGCTCAAATACATCTCTTACTACATCCAAAATCACTACAGGCAGATATAACTTAAAAGACGTGCCTGATTTTGGTAACTTTATTAAGAATAATTTTCTAAAAACTAATTTGTCAAGTAAACAGGCAGTGACAATTTCAGAAGAAAAAACAGTTTTTGTGCTTGCTAATGATGATAAAGCAACCGTTTCTTACAGTACTATATTTTGAAAATACCGATAACAAAAACTTTACTGTCCTTATTTATACTGTAAAAGATAACAATACAGTAGCAATGAAAGCAGAATATATTTCTGCATCCCAATTCAAAAACTATTCAATGGCTGATTTTACTGGTGTTGTATATTACAAATCTTTTGATGGCTTAGATTTAGGGAGCGTGGTTTTTGAAGAAGGAATACCCAAACAATCTGTTGCAAGTAATAATGGATCTGCGAAAACAACATGTGTTTATGAAACTTTAGTTGGTGCTGTTAGATGTAAGTTAGATCAGCATCATCTTCCGGGAGAAGCTGGTTGTAAAGCAACAGGAGATGATATGCCTTATTACACAACTACTACAATTCTTAAGTGCTTTAATGATGGTACTCAAGATACTATCTGTAATGACGGAGGCTACGGAGGAGGCGGAAGCCCGGGAGATATTCCGTCACCTGAGTTGTTTAATGCTTTGAGAAATCTCCCGGGATATGCAAATCTTTCTTTAGAAGTGAAAGAATATATTAAAAGTACATATTATCTCACTGAAAGTGTAGAATTTGCAAAGTTTGCAGCAAAATTTTTTGTCGAAAACCCTAATACCTCAGAAAATGAATTTCAGGATTGGTTTTTAGACGAACTTGTATTAAATAATGCTTCACAAAATGAATTGTTTGAAGATTGGGCTGATCCAAACCGAGTAAAACCAACAAGTAGGTTTAAAAACCATACAAAACTTAATGGTATTTATAATCAAGTTAAGACAGCAGCAAATTTTAAACAATACTTACAAAACTTTGAACCTAACTTTTCGGTAGCGCATTTAATGTTCGATATTGGGACTACATCAACTACAGCCTATGCTCATACTACACCGCCTGAAAATTATTGGATTAAAATAGTTTTTAATAAGAATGTAGATTGGACAAACACTCCAAAAATAATTATTGCTGATACTTTTATGCATGAAATGATACATGCGGAAATTTTTAGAAAGTTGTTATCTTTAGCTTCTTCAAATGGAAATATTGATACAGCTTTAATTACTCAATATCTAAACACGCATAATTATCCTGGTCTTTTTGATTACTATATTAAAAGAACTGTAGGAGACGAAAACTGGCAGCATGAAGCTATGGCAGCTCATTATGTGAATATAATGGTAAATTTTTTGAAACAAGTTTATGGTGCTCAATATACAAATACAGAATATAAAACTGTTGTATGGATGGGACTTAAAAACACTATTGCTTGGAATCTTTTACCACAATCAGAAAAAACTTTATATTTAGATACATGGAATACAAATTATTGGTTATGGGAGCTATAGAAAAAATATTATTAATAATTGCTTTATTACATTTGGTGTTTGTCAATTCTCAAATTATTAAAGTTGAAAAATGCGACTCAACTAAATCTATTAAAATAGATGAACTCAAAGAGGATGGTCTTACTTTTTATAAAGATGAATACATTTTCACCATCTATAATAAAGACAATATCAATTTTAATAAAAAAAATGGATATAAGTATAAAGAGTTTGCCGGTGGAGCTAGATATTGTGACAAATGCAGAAAGGAAAGTTATCGTTTTGTTATAAAAAAAATTAAAGGCATTCCATCAAAAAGTTATAAATTTTATCCAGTTAATTATTTATTTAAAAACATAAATAAATTTTCATTTGGCGGATATTCATACTTTTTAATAAATGGAGTTTATTATAAGAATTTGGGAATACCAATAGAATAGTTAATAATAGTGCAGTTGTACAATTCACCATATCATAAATTAGGTTGGGACTCAGGTACGAGGTTTATAAAAGGGACAAACGGTGGTGGAAATCAAGGAGTAATTAATGATAAAGATGTGGGAACTGGTATTCATTTAGGTAGTGCTGTTCATACAGGAAGTCATTCTAATTATGATAATATCATAAAAACATATTTAAATAATTGGAATAATGCAAACCCCAATGCAACTCCTGATCAAGCATATAATTTTGTAATGACTGTAATCCAAAAAGCTAAAATAGCAATTCAAAACAATCCGAACATTAAAATTAATGATTTGAATTTTTAATTATGAAATATTATTTTTTAAAGAAAACATTAAATGTAAAAATAAAAGGCTTTTATCCACAAGTGAATAATGTAAAGTATTATTGTAATATTTGGGATACACCAAATTTTATGGGTAACATTCATTTCAAAAAGTTTCCAAGTGATGTTATTCTCGCAACACCAATTTTAGATAAAAGAGCTAATTTAACTGACTTGATTGAAATTTGGGATGTAGGATTTAATTTAAGTTTATTAATGTCAGGTAGATTAAAAAAAATCTTAGAAAAAAATCTTGATAAAAGTAGAGGAGAGTTTATTAACTGTCCGATTCTAAAAAATGATATAGAATATTCTGATTATTGGATTTTTAATGGATACAGCTTTGATCAAGAATATATAGATTTTCAAAATTCTCTTATAAAATATGAAAAACAAGCTGATGATTACGAAACTACTTATAATACTACAATGATTTTTTTGAGTATTATGACTTTAGAAGAATTTGAAAAATGTATAAAAGTTGCTCAGCAAAAAGCTGAATTAATAACAATAGAGAAATTAATCTTAAAAGAAAACATAATTAATAAAGATTTCTTTATGTTACGTTATGTATTTAGTGGAATGCACCTTATTTCAGAGAATTTAAAAAAAGAAATAGAAGAAGCAGGTTGCACAGGAGTAGAATTTCAACCAAGTTATTTATCTTTAAATGAATGGCTTCATAACGAAAGAGAAAAAGTATATGGAAAATCATAAAGAAATTGACCCACTTCAGGAATGGATAAATACGGATGAAAAGTTATCCTCAATTCTCTTAGAAATACAGGGGATGCCAATTTCTGTAGAAGAGCAGGCAGAATTGGCTTTTCACAGAATATCGGAAGCGTATAATATACCTAAAACACCTCAAGATATAAATTATGAGAATAAAGAATATGATGAAGAGGAGATTGAGCCTACATCAGTTTATCAGCATCTAGGGTTGATGAGATATTTAAAGCCAAACGAAGACCCTAGAGGTCTTGTACTTTCAGCAATATTTTTTGCAAAGAAAAACTTAGAAGTAGATTATGATTTGGTTTTTGCTAAAGCAGAAGATGAAGGTATTGATAAAAATAATATTACAGGTATAGGATATTTAGGAAGCAATTACGATGTGAAAATAGTCTTTGTAAGAAATACTGAAAGTTGGTCAGATTTAGGGTGTGATTTTTTCATAAAAATTGTAGAACCCAATATTGGTCTTCCATTTATAATGAACAAACTCTGATGAAATATAGCGTAACAACATTACTATTATTTATAGGATTGAGCATGAATGCTCAATCCTATAAATCTTTTATACCAACAAAAGGTGAAATTGTTTTCAGGGAAATATCAAAAATTACAGACAGAAAATCTTTTGATGAAGCTTTGGAGCGTTCGAAAGAAAAGTTTATGGAATCTCTCAAAAAAACATTCCTAAAAGAAGAAGGAAGTGCAGGAAAGGAACATGAAATAGATCAAAATGTCGCTTTGGCATCCGAAATGCTTGAAACCTTACATTTTTCTCAAGACTCTTCCCGTACTTACCATCTGCGATTTAATGGCTTAGAGATCGGTAGCTTAATTTTGGAAGGTGAAGAAGTTTTCACAGATAATGTATTTGTAGAAAACACTTATCCTTACTCTTCAAACGTAATCCTGAAAATTGTCACAGACAAGCAAAGTAAGAAAACAATCAACGGCTACGATTGCTATAAAGTGACTTATGAATATAAGGAAAATGATAAAGAAGGAGACGAAGATTACCTCGAATATGTAAAAAATACTATTCATAAACGTGAAATGTGGGCTACGGATAAGATAAAATCTTTATATCATCCTGTGATCTATGAAAAACAAATTTTAGAAAAATATTACCCTATTGATATTCTGGAAACTCAAAGTGATATCAAAGGTTTTGAAAGAAAATTTGTATTACAAAACATTAGCCTTAAATAAATAACCGCAGATTTTTTCTGCGGTTTTTTTATATCAAAACCAAACCACAGTTGACAATAATTCAAATAAATAAATAAAATATTTCATAAACAATAATTTTTTTCACTTATAAATAATTTTTCATCAATTTTTTTCTCTAAATTTACTTTAATTAAAAAAAATACAATTATGTCAAAAAATGAAACAGGGCATGCAAAAACCATTGCAAATGCCAACTTATTATGTACCCACATCGACGCATTGGGAGCAAAATACAATCCCGGCAATTCAAAATTACTTCTTGCAAATCTTCAAAGCATGTACAATGCTGCCTTTTCAGATCAGGAAGCTGTAAACAATTCCTTGGCACCGTATTCTCTGGCGGTAGATCATCGCGAAAAGCTTTTTGCACCGGTAAGCAAAAAAATAACAAAGCTTCGGAAAATGTATAAAGCTACAGAAGGGGTTACATCGCTTCAGTTAGAAGATTTTATGACTATTGCCAGAAAGCTGAAGGGCATCAGAAAAGTAAACCTTGATGATGCTATTGATCCGGAACAAAAAAATAAGCAGATTTCAGCCTCACAGATGAGCTACGATCTGCGTACAAACAATTACGATCTTTTGGTGTCGTTATTACAGAACACACCCGGCTATTCACCCAACGAAACGGAGTATCAGGTGGCTACCCTTCAACAGGAAAAAGTACAGATGCTGCAGGTCACTCAGGCGGTTGCAGATTCTTTTGTCCCTTTAAATACGGCTCGTACACAAAGGAATCATACGCTTTACCTTTCAGAAGACAATTTAGTAGATACCTTCAACAAAGCCAAAGATTATATGTTTACAATTCTCGACGGAAACTCGGTACAATACAAAACAATCTCTAAAATCAAATTTAAAAAAGCATAACCGGACTAAAGGTTAAAAAAATCTGAATGTTCAAAAAAATCATGCATTCAACCTTATAGGTTTCCAAAAACCTATAAGGTTTTATTCACAAAACCTATTTTTTTCAGTTTGTCATCCTGAAAGGATCTCAACAGCGAATTAAAATACATAAGACATCCTTCAAAATAGATAAGGAATCTTTTAAAATAGATAAAGCATCCTCCAAAGTATATAAAGCATCCTCCGGAATCGATAAGCCTTTTGCAAAATGAAATATAGCTTCCGCCAAAATAGAATAACCGTTCCCTAAACCATTTCTCATGTTATCCAAAATAAATAAACCATCCGCTGGATCAGAATGACATATATCTCATGTCAATAATCTCTTATTTAAAAGATAAATTCATAATTTAGCACTCTTAAAATATGAAATATGGTTGCTATTGTTGATAGTGGTTCTACAAAATCAGATTGGGTAATATTGGATGAATTTAAAAATGTTTTTCTAAAAACAGAAACCATTGGTTTCAACCCAAATTTTATCAGCAAAGAGCTTATTGTTCCGGAAATAGAAAAAAACAACAGTTTAACTTCTCTTAAAAATTCTATTACAAAAATCTTTTTTTACGGTTCCGGATGTGGCGTGAAAAAAAACTGCGATACTATAAAAGAAGAAGTTGGTAAAGTATTTTTCAACGCTTCGATCATTGTAAGAGAAGATCTTTTGGCGGCTGCATACGCTGCATATCGCGGCAAGCCTGCCATTGTCTGTATTCTCGGCACGGGTTCCAATTCATGTTTTTTTGATGGTGAAAATTTAAAAATAAAACTTCCTTCTTTAGGCTTTCTTATGGGCGATGAAGGAAGCGGAAGTGCTATCGGAAAACAGTTGGTGAGAAGATATTTTATGCAGAAGCTTCCTCAGGATCTTCATCTTGAGTTTCAGGAAACGTATAATCTGACGATTGACGAAGTATTGAAAAATATGTATCATACGACAAGGCCCAATGCTTTTTTAGCAGATTTTAATAAATTTGTTGTAGAAAGAAAAGAACATCCTTATTTCAAAGAAATGGTTTTTGAAGAGATGAAAAGCTTCTTCGAATACCAGGTTCTTCCTTATGAAGAATCGAAAGAATCCGAAATTAATTTTATCGGATCTATTGCTTATTATTATGAAAATATTTTACATTCTGTAGCTTCAGAATTCAATTTAAATGTGGGACATGTTGTACAAAAACCTATCGAAAGTTTAGTCAATTACCACATTAAATATATACTTTAAAAATAAAATTTTATGTCAAGTAAAACTCACCGCGACGAAAAGAACTTTAATCAGGCCGCGTTAGATTATCATAAAGCTGAACCCAAAGGAAAAATTGAAGTCATTCCTTCAAAACCCCACTCATCACAGAGAGATTTGTCATTGGCATATTCTCCCGGAGTTGCGGTTCCTTGTATGGAAATCCACCACAATCCTGAAACAGTTTATGATTATACAGGAAAAGGAAATCTGGTTGCTGTGATTTCCAATGGAACGGCAGTTCTCGGTTTAGGTGATATCGGAGCCGAAGCTTCAAAACCGGTAATGGAAGGAAAAGGTCTTTTGTTTAAAATTTTTGCAGATATCAATGTTTTTGATATTGAGATTGATGAAAAAGATCCTGATAAATTTATACAGATTGTAAAAGGTATTGCACCAACTTTTGGCGGAATCAACCTTGAAGATATCAAAGCTCCTGAAGCCTTTTATATTGAGCAAAAGCTGAAAGAAGAACTGGATATTCCTTTGATGCACGACGACCAGCACGGAACAGCAATTATTTCTGCGGCGGCTCTTATCAATTCTTTGCAGATTGCCAATAAAAACATTGATGAAGTAAAAATGGTAGTCAACGGAGCGGGAGCTGCTGCCGTTGCATGTACCAATTTGTATATGTCGCTGGGCCTTAAAAAGGAAAATATATTAATGTGCGACAGCAAAGGCGTTATCAATCATAAAAGAGAAAACCTTACTGCAGAAAAGCTTGATTTCGTTGTTCATACAGATATTGACACTTTAGAAGACGCCGTGAAAGGTTCGGATGTTTTTATCGGATTGTCTAAAGGAAATGTGATGACTTCTGAAATGCTGAGCAGCATGGCAGAGAACCCAATCGTTTTTGCATTGGCTAATCCGGATCCTGAAATCGCTTATGATTTGGCAATTGCTACCAGAAAAGACGTGATTATGGCAACCGGAAGAAGTGATTATCCTAATCAGGTAAACAATGTTCTTGGCTTTCCGTATATTTTCCGTGGCGCATTAGATGTTCAGGCAAAAGGTATTAATGAAGAAATGAAGCTGGCCGCAGTTCATGCAATTGCAGATTTAGCAAAAGAACCTGTTCCTGAAGCCGTTATTTTAGCATACAATGTTCAGAATTTACAGTTTGGAAGAGAATATTTTATTCCAAAACCATTCGACAACAGATTGATCACAAAAGTTTCCAGCGCAGTAGCAAAAGCAGCCATTGAAAGCGGAATCGCAAGAAAAACAATCGCAGATTTTGACGAATACGAAAATCAGCTTCTCGACAGAATGGGAAGAGACGAAAAGCTGGTAAGAATGATGCAAAGCCGTGCAAAGTCTAATCCGAAAAGAGTGACTTTAGGAAATGCAGAAGAATATAATGTTTTGAAAGCGGCGCAAATACTTTATGAAGAAGGTATAGCAAATCCTATTCTTTTGGGAGATAAAAAGTACATCAAAGAACAGATGGAACGCTTCGGAATCACTCTTGATGTTCCGATTATAGATCCTAATGATGACGATCAGAAAGCCAACAGAAAAAAATACAGGGAAACGCTTTGGAAACTTCGTCAGAGAAAAGGAATGAACGAATATAAAGCCAAAAGATATGTTCGCCAAAGAGATTATTTTGGGCCATTGATGCTGAAACATGGCGATACTGACGCTCTTATTATTGGTTTTTCAAAAAATTATACTTCGGTATTGCGCCCTGTTTTAGAAGTTATAGAAAAAGATAAAGGAGTTGATAAAATAGCTGCAATGATGATGATCTTGTCCGAAAAGAAACCTATTTTCTTTGCCGATACTTCCATCAGCAAAAATCCGGCAGCAGAAGATTTGGTAAATATTGCTAAAATGGCGGAACTTACTGTAAAATCATTTGCTATCGAACCAAGAATTGCAATGCTCGGATACGAAAACTTCGCAGCAATATCAGATACTTCAAAAAAAGTGGCCAAAGCAGTAAAAATCCTGCATGAGAAATATCCAAAAATGATTGTTGATGGAGAAATTCAGCCGGATTTTGCAATGAATGCAGATCATTTATCGGATTATCCTTTTTCAAAATTAGGAGAAACACCGGCCAACACATTTATATTCCCTAACTTAGAAAGTGCCAATTTATCTTACAAAATCATCAGAGGAATGAAAGTTGCGCAGGTGATCGGACCTATTTTGATGGGACTGAAACAGCCTGTACACGTTTTACAGATGCGCTCAAGCGTTGATGAAATTGTCAATTTGGCAACAGTTGCCGTTTTGGACGCGCAGAGAAGAGAAATCAAAAAATAAATTCATTATTTATATCAATATATTAAACTCCAAATCTTTTTTGGAGTTTTTTGTTTTTAGGCTATATCATTGAATTCGGAATGGCAAAATAAGTTAAATATCAATCTTATCTTAAATGAAATTAATAGTTAGTTTAAATTACTATATTTGGGAGTTATAAAAATAAATAATGATATTTTCTTTACAAGGTATTGTTCAGGAGCTTACACCCACTTATGCAGTTGTGAATGTCAACGGAGTGGGGTATTATGTAGGAATTAGCTTAATGACATCGCAGACGCTTACGCTACATCACGAGACCATGTTATTTATACAGCAGATCATCCGAGAAGATGCACATCTGCTTTTTGGTTTTAACACTCGTTTGGAAAAAGAAATGTTTAATCTCTTAATAAGCGTTAATGGTGTTGGTGCCGTTTCAGCATTGATATTACTGTCTACTTTAAGTCTTTCGGAGATCGCTACAGCAATACTTTCCAAAAATAGTGCCGTGATTCAGAAAGCTAAAGGAGTTGGCGCCAAAACAGCTGAAAGAATCATTGTTGATCTTAAAGATAAGGTACAGAAATTCGGCACTGCAGAAGAAAATATTTCTTCACTCGCAAATAATAAAATTAAGGATGAATCGTTATCTGCATTAGAAGTTTTAGGAATTTCTAAAAGAATGAGCGAAAAGATTGCTGATCGCATTATTAAGCAAAATCCAAGCATTTCGGTTGAAGAGTTGGTAAAACAAATTTTAAAAAACATTTAACATTTGGTGAAAAATAATAAGTTTCTCAATATATATTTAATCCTGTCATTTTTATTCTTATCAATAAATCTATCCGGACAGGAAAATCCACAAGGTTTTTCTATTAAAAAGGATTACAAAATAAGTGACCCTACCTATTATGAAGCCTTCTACGATATCAGAACAGGGATGTATTATGTATATCCAAAAATAGGTAATACGGTTACAGGCCCGCCAACAGCGATGTCGCCGGAGGATTATAAAGAATTTATGCTTGCCGAGCAGGCCAGAAACTACTATAAAGACAAATCTGAAAGATATAATCTGCTATTTAGAAAAGATACTTCTGAAGCAGAGAAAAAAGGTTTAATTCCTTCTTTAACGATCAACAACAGGCTTTTTGAGACTATTTTCGGAAGCAACAAAATTGAAATTATCCCTTCAGGATATGCTTCTTTTGATTTTGCAGGATTGTATCAGAAAATTGATAACCCTTTAATTTTACCTCAAAACCGAACAAGTTTTACTTTCGATATCGATCAGAGAATTCAGTTGGGTTTGCTTGGAAAAGTGGGCGAAAACTTACAATTAAAAGCCAATTATGATACTCAAAGCGGTTTTGCATTTGAAAACAGGATGAATCTTGTTTGGCAGGCAAAAGGCAGCTGGAAAGATCTTCAGACCAAAGGTTTAGGCGATGTCAACAAACCAAGCGCAGGCGGAGAAGATAAAATCATCAAAAGAGTTGAATTTGGTAACGTAAATATGCCACTTTCAACCAGTTTGATCCGTGGGTCGGAATCTTTATTTGGAGTAAAAACAGAGTTTCAATTAGGCAAAACTTTTGGAACAGTGGTTCTTTCCCAACAACAAGGTGAAGCTAGAAATATTGTTGTACAGGGCGGTGGAGCCTTAAGTACTTTTAAGGTGAATGCGATAGATTACGAAGACAATCAGCATTATTTCATCGGACATTACTTTTTAAACAATTATGATACTGCTTTGCAAAATTATCCTCAAATCAATTCCAGAATCAGTATCAGCAGAATGGAAGTTTGGGTTTTGGATCAGGGGAATTCCAATTTGGCATATCAAAAAAGTATTGTAGGTATTAGAGATTTGGGGGAAGGTGCTTCGGGATTACCGGATAATACCCAAAACGGACTTTATCAGGCTGTATCAAATGCTATCGGTACACCAAGAGAACAAGGGAAAAATTATTTACCGGCTTTTCAGGGACAAACATTTCCGGGCAGTACTTTGCCATATGATAATGGAGAGCACTTTGTTTTAAATTCTAAAGCCAGAAGATTAAATGCCAACGAATTTACCTTTCATCCGCAATTAGGGTATATTTCATTAAATCAAAGACTAAACGACAACCAGCTTTTGGCGGTTTCTTATTCATATACGGTCAACGGGACCAATCAGATTTATAAAGTCGGGGAATTTTCTGAAGAAAGCCCTGTTTTAATTACCAAAGTTTTAAAGCCAAATAGCACAGTAAAAACCACATCGCCAATGTGGGATTTGATGATGAAAAATATTTATGCTTTGGACGCAGGACAAATAGATCCGGACGGCTTTATTTTAAATATTTATTATCGTGATGCTCAAACCGGAGGTAAAGTAAATTATCTACCGAATACACCTGTTCAGGATACCAATTTATTGAAATTGTTAAATTGGGACCGACTGAATATGAACGGCGATTTACAATCAAATAACGGAGTTTTGGGTGACGGTATTTTCGATTTTGTAAGTGGAATTACCGTTCGTCCCGAATTAGGGAAGTTGATTTATACAAAAGTTCAGCCTTTCGGAAGTTACATGGCGAGTCTTGTAGGAAATGATCCGCAATATGTATTTACAGATCTGTATACGCAGCAGAAGCAGGTGGCAACATCAAGTAACTTGGCACAACGATATACAATGGAAGGCCGTTACAAAGGTTCGCAAGGGCAAGGGATTTCTTTAGGTGCCGTCAACGTTCCTCAAGGTTCCGTGAAAGTTTCCGCAAACGGTGTACAATTAACAGAAGGGGTAGACTTTACCGTTGATTACATGCTGGGAACGGTAACAATTATTAATGAAAATGTAAAACAATCCGGTCAGGCGATCAATATTTCATTAGAAAACCAATTGACTTTTAATACCCAAAGAAAAAGATTTTTGGGATTAAATTTAGAAAGAAGAGTTAGCGAAAACTTTATTTTCGGAGGTACGGTGATCAATTATTCAGAATCTCCGCTTACCCAAAAAGTAAATTACGGACAAGAAGCCGTGAATAATACGATGGCGGGAGTGAATATGATGTACAACAACCAGCTTCCTTTTCTTACGAGAATTACAGATAAAATTCCTGGAATTAATACCGAAGCACCATCCAATTTAAATTTTAAAATGGAAGCTGCATATCTACTTCCGGGAATCAATAAAGGGACAAACAATCAATCCTATATTGATGATTTTGAACAGACCACTTCAAAAATTTCATTGAAAGAGCCTGCAGCATGGAGCTTGGCTTCAAAGCCTGAAAAAAATCAAAATTATCCGATTTTTAACGGTGCAGGAGTGAATGATGATATCAGAAACGGATACGGAAGAGGATTGTTGTCTTGGTATAATATTGACCCGAGATTCTGGGGTGTTGGCGGGAAAGCTCCCGAAGGAATTACGCCGCAGTCTGTTTCAAATCACGCTTCAAGAAGGGTTCAGTTTTCCGAGATTTTTAACAATAGAGATTTTGTGGCGGGTGAGCAGACATTTACCAATACATTCGATATATCCTATTTTCCTCAGGAAAAAGGTCCGTATAATGTAAATCCAAATACAGAATCTACTCAACAAAGATGGGCGGGTATCATGAGGCCGATCAGTGTTTCCAACTTTGTGAATTCAAATATTGAATATGTTGAATTCTGGTTGATGGATCCTTATGCTGATAAAGATAATTTAGGAGTAGATCCGAAACTTTTACTTCATTTAGGAAATGTAAGCGAAGATATTCTGAAAGACGGATTGATGCAATACGAAAATGGTTTGCCAACTCCATCTTCGCCTTCTACCACATCCAATTCAAATTGGGGAACTCAGCCGAAACAGCCCCCTATTTTATACGCATTTGCTACAGAAGGGCAAGACAGAACGGCTCAGGATTTAGGATATGACGGATTAAGCTCAGGTCAGGAAAGTTTAAAATTCTCGGGAAGCACTTTTGTTAATCCTGTTACAAATATTACTGACCCTGCTATTGATGATTTCGTGTTTTATTTGTCGGATAAATTTACAGGAGCTCAAGCCACTTCACTTGTTCAGAGATACAAATATTTCAGAGGCCCGGAAGGGAACTCACAAAGTAATTCTCTGGAAGTTGCTTCTCAGACTCCGGATGCGGAAGATATTAATAGAGATTATAATTTAGATCAAAGCGAAAATTATAACGAATATGTTGTCAGTTTAGATCAGGCAAATCTTACTTTAGGTAATAATAATATTGTTGATGTAAAAACCGTGAAGGCAAAATTCCAAAACGGAAATGAAGAAGATGTGAAATGGTATTTGTTCAGAATTCCAGTTAATAAATATGATGAGCCAAATGTGGGTGGTGATAAAGAAGCTTCAGTTCTTAACAATGTAAGATTTGCAAGATTATTATTGACAGGATTTGATGAAGTTTCTACGTTAAGATTTGGAACCATAGATTTGGTAAGATCGGATTGGAGAAGATATCCTAAAAATATTGCAAAATTTACAGGAGGTTCTCCTGCAACACAACCAGATCCCGCTCTTGATGAAGGTTCTCTGAATGTAGATAATACAAATTTTGAAGTTGGAAGTGTAAATATTGAGGAAAATGGATTGAACCAGCCACCATATGTATTGCCTCCTGGAATCGACAGACAGGTTTTGAGTGGAAATGCCGGTGCGCAACGACAGAATGAAGCTTCTCTTTATATGAAAGTGAAGAATTTAGGTGACGAAGCGAGAGGTGTTTTTAAAAACGTATCTCTTGATATGAGAAGATATAAAAAACTTAAGCTTTTTGTGCATGCACAAAATTTAGATGCTCCAACATCACCTGATTATGATCCTGATGTTAAGTTCTTTATTCGTTTTGGTAGTGATGCGACAGACAATTATTATGAATATGAGTCTTCCGTAAAGTATACTCCAAATACAGCAACAACTCCATTAGAAATATGGCCTGTCGAAAATAATGTAGATTTAAATATTCAGGATTTTGTAGATGCTAAAATTAGAAGGGATAAAGAATTTCCTACTTCGATTGTTCAAAGAAGATGGGACGGACAATTTGGTGATAAAGATAAAAGAATCTACATCAAAGGTAGACCGTCGCTCGGAAATGTAACAACCATAATGGTTGGGGTAAGAAGTACAACACGTGGTGAAATAAATGCTAACGGTAGAGTACTTTGGGTCAACGAAATCCGACTTTCAGAAATTGAAAATGATGGCGGATATGCAGGTAATGCAAGCTTAAATTTCAATCTTGGTGATTTTGCGGTAGTCAATACAAATGCTTCTTATACTTCGGTTGGTTTTGGAAATATAGATTCGAAGCCTGCTGAAAGAAATCAGTCTACGCAATCGGCATTCAGCATCAATACGTCGGTAAATGTAGATAAATTCCTTCCTGAAAAAACAGGATTGAAAATTCCTGTGAATTATTCTTACTCGCAAACCATCGAAGATCCAAAGTACAATCCTTTGGATACCGATGTAGAATTCAGCAAGGCTGCAAACAGAGAAGAACTGAAAAAAGTAGCAAGAACATACACCCAACAAAGAAGTCTGGGCGTTGTAAACATGCATAAAGAAAGAGTAAACCAAAACAGAAAACCAAAATTCTACGACGTAGAAAACCTTTCTCTCACCGCGATTTATAACGATGATCATTATCGGGATATTTATACCAAGAAAAATTACAGACAGTATTTCAGAGGATATGTAGATTATAATTACACTTTCAAGCCTTGGGTGATAAAGCCTTTCAACAAAATGATCAGCGATACAGCCAAGTCAACGAAATATTTGAGATGGGTAAAAGAGTTTAATTTTAATCCTGTTCCGACAAGAATATCATTCCGAACAGAATTGGACAGAAATTATAACGAACTTGAATTCAGAAATATTGATGCCATTTTAAGTGGAAACTTGGGCGATGATTTTGCAGCGATCAAAAACAGAAACTTCTATTTTGGCTGGCAATATGGTTTAGGATTTAATTTTACAAAATCTTTAAAGCTTGAAATCAATTCCCTTACAAGAACTCTGAACGATAATGTGGATGTAAATTCGATGGATAATTCTTCTATTTTCGGAAATGTTTTCAGAGCGGGAAGACCGGTGTTGTACAATCACAGAGTGCAGCTGAATTACAAATTACCGTTCCAATATTTACCTTATTTAGATTTTATAGATGCAGAAGTAGGATACGGTTTCACATATAATTGGAATGCAAGATCTACGGCTTTGCTTTCGAGTCCGGACGGAAGTTTAGGATCAATCGGGCAAAATACGAATGTGATTCAGGCGACAGCATCTGCAGATCTTCCTAAGTTTTTTGGTCAGTTTAGTTATTTTAAAAAGATATCGTCAACGCTTCAGAAGCGTAAGCAGGAAATGGATTCTCTGAATAATGTTTACACGAAAGCATGGGAAAAAAACAGATATAAATATAAAAAGCATAAGTTTAAAAACAAGCTTTCGGTTTTACAGAGCGCAGCATTTTTGCTGACTTCCTTCAAGCAGCTGAATGTAAATTACTCTGAAAACAACGGAACGGTTCTTCCCGGATTATTATCTGCTCCGAACGGTTACGGATACGGACAAACTTTAGGTGGTCCAACGATTGGTTTCTTGTTGGGTTCTCAGGCAGACATCAGACGTACCGTAATCGAAAGAGGTTGGGTAAGTGATTCTGAATTTATGATTGATCCATATGTAAAAATGTCAACAAGAGAATTGCGGGCAGATTTGCAGATGATGCCAATTAATGATCTTAGGATTGATTTTAATGCTTTGCATACTTACAACAGAAATTTCTCACAATCGGGTTTCAATTTTAGGGATGATCAAAATTTCGCCAATCCAAATCTGACGTTTGCAAGTGATATGGTAAGTTATTCAAATTCTGTGGTGCTTGTTAATACGTCTTTCCAGAACGGACAGGCAGTTTACGCGGCGATACGGGAAAATGCAAAACAAATTTCGCAGCAATTAGGTGGCGCAATAGGTACAGACGGATTTACAGACGGACATAGTATTGCCAATGCATATGTTTTGATACCGGCTTTCCGAGCAGCAGTTGAAGGTAAAGCGCCTGAAAGAATTGGTAATGCCAAAAAAGCAGGTTTGCCGATTCCAAACTGGAGAATTGTTTATTCAGGTCTTAAAAACTTGCCTATTATAAGCGGACAGTTTACCAAGTTTGATATTTTGCATAGCTACAATGCGACTTATACAGCAACGGGTATTCAATCAAGTATTGATTATTTTAACAGTAGAACCGGAAATGATTTAAACAATACGCAACGAGATGTGAATGATGATTATATCAACCCATACACATTTGCTCAGGTAGGTTATGTCGAAGCTTTCTCACCGCTTTTAGGAATAGATGTTACGATGAGGAATAATATGCAGTTTGGCTTGCAGTACAACAGAATGAGAACATTATTATTAGGATTGGTAAATCATACGCTTACCGAAGATTCAAATACAGAATATGTTTTACGTTTAGGGTATATTATTAGAAACTTCAGATTGGGTAATATGGGCAATACGAGAGGCGGAAGAGGAAAAGGAAGTGATCTTAATATCAGAGGAGATTTCTCTTTGAGAGACAGCAGAACAAGCATTATGAATATCCTGCTGAATGATTCTCAGATTACAGGAGGTCAAAAGCTAATGAATATTAAGGTTTCTGCAGATTACAATGTTTCAGAAAATCTTAATTTAAGAGTGTTTTACGAGCAGATGACTTCAAAATATAAAATATCAACGGCCTTCCCGTTATCAACAATCCGAGCCGGACTTTCGGCAACGTTCACTTTTGGTGACTCGGGTGGGTTTTAATTAGAACTGAAATAAATTTAAAGTCCTTCAATTTTTGGAGGATTTTTTTATATCCTATATTTGAACCTTATGGAATTTTGAATACATTTGTAAAATAAAAATTTAAAAATGAACACACCATCAGAATTAAAGTACACTAAAGATCATGAATGGGTAAAGATCGAAGGTAATATCGCAACAATTGGTATTACAGACTTTGCGCAGGGCGAGCTGGGCGATATCGTTTATGTAGATGTAGATACAGTAGATGATGATATCAATGGCGGAGAGGTTTTCGGAAGTGTAGAAGCGGTAAAAACTGTTTCAGACCTTTTCTTGCCAATTTCAGGAAAAGTGACTGAGTTTAATTCGGCTTTAGAAGATCAACCGGAATTGCTAAACACAGATCCTTATGGAGACGGATGGATTATCAAATTAGAAATTGCCGACGATGCAGATCATTCAGAATTGCTTTCTGCAGAAGAATATCAGGCAATCATTGGATAGAATTTCAAACATATTTATAAAGATATTGCCCATTTATTGGGCATTTCTTACTTATATGCTCTTGCGGCCGGGGCAGGAAAACCACGAATATTGGTTCATGTTCAGCGGTATCGACAAAGTTTTGCATTTAAGTATATTTGCGATGCTCGGTTTTTCTTTTATTGCAGCATTTCCAAGAATCAGATTTTCCTATTATTTTCAGATCATTCTTATATATGCGTTCCTTACCGAAATTCTACAGGAAGAAATGCATCTCGGCAGATCAATGGAAACTTTAGACGTCGTCGCAGACACGATAGGATGTTTATTGGGATACTATATATATAAGGTATTGGTCAAACACTTTTTTTGAGACACATTCTTTTTTATAGCTTCTTTTCTTTCTTCCGGAGCTATTTCCCGCTTTTCGCTGTATCTTTTTAGGGGTTGCCTCCGCTTGGCTTCGTACACCCCAAAAAATGATGCCTCTTCAATCGGGGCTAGGGTATTGTTCGAGATAGTATTTTTGCCATAAATTTGCAGGGTTCCAATATTGTATAGAATTAAAGCTCCGTTAGGAGCTTAATGTTTGTAGCAGTTAAATGATGTCAGATAATTAAGAGCTCTGTAGGAGCGGCACATTCCATGCTTCAATCCTCGTT
>NZ_JCAXEH010000010.1:0-39217 GCF_059758895.1 Chryseobacterium sp. GQ58
GTTTTATAATCTACCTGAAAACTAAATAATTTTAATTAACTGAGCCATCATTATTATGCTCCATATTCTTTTTTCCATTCTTCGGCAACATCGCTTAACGTAGTGTAGAATTCTTCACCGTATTTTCTCGTCAGCGGAGTTTTTAGAAACTTATAAACGGGAACCTGCAACTCTTTTCCTAAAGTACAGGCATCACTGCACACATTCCATTCATGATAATTTAAAGCCGAAAAAGTAGAATATTCGGTAATTCTGATAGGATAAAGATGACAGGAAATCGGCTTTTGCCAATCAACAGCACCGGCTTCATATGCTTTTTCGATTCCGCATTTTGTGATTCCTTTTTCATCATAAGTCACATATGCACATTCGCGGTCTTCTACCATTGGGGTTACCAGCATTCCGTCCATTGGGTCGGTCGTCCAGGTTCCTTGTTCTTCCAAAGCTTTCACGCCTTCTGCCGTTAAAAATGGCTTTACTTTATCGAAAATACGGTCTAAAATTTCAATTTCGTCTTTGTCCAGCGGAGCGCCAACATCGCCTTCCACGCAGCATGCGCCTTTACATTTGCTGAGGTTGCAGACAAATTCTTCAGAAAATATATCTTCAGAAATTAATTTATCATCTATTTGAATCATAATCTTTTTTTTAAAATAAATTGAAGTGAGTTCCGGCCTTATAAAAAATCAAACTGAATATAATAATCCAGAAACCGATTTCCTGCATCCAGTATTTAGGTAAGAATTTCAGCATTCTGCTCAGAATAATGGTTGCCGGAAAAGCTAAAAGTAATAAATATTCGTAATCATCATTCATATACAAAATAATCGTAATGAGCTGGGCAAGAGAAAATACAAGCACAAAAGTGTATTTGTATCGGCTTATTGGGCTTTTTTTATTGTAATGTCTAAAATGATCGTAAATGGCATAAATAAGCATTAAAAGCATCGGGGTTAAAGGGAAAAGCTCGGAATAATCAGTAATGAGTTTCATTTTGCCGAAAGGGATGTAATCAGCATTCCAGTCATTAAACTGTAAGAAAAGCATCACCGAAAAATAGCTTATCGCAATAAGTCCCATTCCCAAAATAAACCTGAAAATATTTAAGGCAATTCTTTGAGAAGTTACAATTAAATGAATCAGCACAAAAAAGATCATCGGCCAGGTTGTAGGAAGAAAAATAAAATTCAAAGCTAAAATTGAGCCTACCAAAACATACGATTTCTTCCTGAGATCTTCATCGGTACTTGTGAGAAGAAGTAAAAGAAAGGAGTTGGTAAGAAGCGCAACGGCGATTCCGATATCCAATGTGCCGGGATAAAGTCCAAATATAAAAAATGAATACAAAAATAAAGGCAAATGTGTATGGTAATTGAGCGCAATTGTATTAAAACAAAAATATGCCAAGGCAATTCCTAAAAAAGTGATTCCGGCAATAATTGATTCGTATGTGTTGAAATTCAGTATATTAAATATAATAACTACTAAAAGAAGAAAACCAATATAAACAGGAATTGAAAAAATATTGCTTTCTTTTGAAAGTAATCTAAACATTTTTTATAAATTTGTGCAAAGTTAATTTAAAAAAGGAAAATAATGACGTCTTTCTTTCTATTCTTAAGTGATGTTTTCAAATGGTCTTTTGGGTTTTTCGAAACCTTTGGAAACGTACTCAACTGGATTTTATTTATCGTTTGTTGTGTATTATTTACATATTGGTGCTATGTCTTGCTGGTAACACTTGGTGGAGACAAAGACAAAGAATATTATTCTCCAACTGAGGGCAAAAACCCTTATTACGATCCTACGATCTACAAAAAAGAAGGTTAATTAATTGGTTATATAGTAAAAAGACCGGTCAAAATTTTTGATCGGTCTTTTTTATATTAACTATTAAATTTAATCATGTATCGGAAGTACTAAAACAGGAACCGGAGAACTTTTTGTAAGCCCTTTTGTAAGACTGCCTACAAAAACGTCATAAATTCCGCTTCTTCCGTGCGAGCCCATGACGATGAAATCTGCATTTTTGGTTTGGGCATATTCCAATATAATATCTTTTGCGATACCTTGTTTCAGAAGATGCTCACATTCTACATTTTGAGCCAAAATTCTCTGATTGATTTTATTTAAAAGTACAAGCTCTTCTCTTATTTCGTTTTCTTCAACTTCCGGAAAATATTGATATCCCATGTCTCCGATCGCAAAACCGATGTCTGTAGGAGCCACGTGTATTAGGTTGATCTTTCCATTGACCTGTTTTGCAAACTGAACTGCTCCGTCTACAAGCTGATCTGTTTTTTCGCCAAAATCTACTGGCAATACAATGTTTATCATGATTTCATATTTATATTGTCATTTAAAGATATGAAAAAATAGAGAAAACAAAGGTTAAAAAATTATAAAATTCGAATATCTAAAGTTTTTTCATCCTCAAGATAAGCTTCCAAAACATCATTTTCGGATATTTTTCCTACACCTTCCGGAGTTCCTGTAAAGATGAGATCGCCAACCCTTAAAGTAAAATACTGAGAAACAAACGCAATGATATCGTCTATTTTAAACATCATATCTTTTGTATTTCCCAACTGTACCTGCTCTTTATTTTTAAGCAAAGAAAACTGAAGATTCTCAAGATCATAATTTTCTTTTTTGAAGAAATTTCCTACAACAGCAGATCCGTCAAAACCTTTGGCCAGCTCCCAAGGCAAACCTTTGGATTTTAATTCGCTTTGAAGATCTCTTGCTGTAAAATCTATTCCCAAGCCGATTTCTTCATAATGCTTTTGCGCCACTTCTTTTTGGATGTATTTTCCTCCTTTTGAGATTTTCACCACAACTTCAAGTTCATAATGCACATCATTTGAAAATTCGGGAATGTAAAAATCATTTCCTTTTAAAACCGCCGTATCGGGTTTCATGAAGATTACAGGTTTGTCGGGAATGGCATTTCCCAATTCTTTTGCGTGCTCGACGTAATTTCTTCCTATGCAGATTATTTTCATAATTTTTGTCATTGCGAGCCAAAGGCGAAGCAATCTTTTATTTAGTTAAATATTGTCATTAAAACAATCGAAGCAATCTCTTAATATTCTTAACAACTTAAGAGAACCTTAATGTTTTAAATTTCACCATTAAGATAAAGTTTAGTAATTAAGATTATTAAGTTAAAGATTCTTCACTTCGTTCAGAATGATAATTGTAAGTTTATTCATGTGTAAATTCATTCTCACAATAATAGCAAATGAATTTATGGCTCGTTAAAAGTGAAATTCCAAAAAAGCTCGTTGATTTATCGTCTCTGTAAATGTGATTTGAGCCGCATTTCGGGCACACAAAATCAAATTCCGGGTTTTCTACGGTGTGATCTACTTCAAGAGAAAATTTTTCGTTTTCCTGATAATCCTGCAAAATTTTTGTTGCTTTTTCAAGATCATCTTCAAAAACCTGCAACTGAATTCCGCCAACAGCCTGTGAAAGCAACCAATCCGACTGAATAAGCTGTTCGTTGGCAATGAAACTATTCACGCCGCTTTCAGCCAAGATTTGTTTGTCTCTGTTGGCTTCAAGAGCCGTTTCGTAAAACTTAAACTTAACTAAATCACTCATCTTTTAAAATTTACTTGATAGCTGAATTTTAGTGAAAACTTTCTTTGTATACAGCGGAAAATCTGCATTCTGAAGCCATCCGTAATAGCCTAAATCTTTTTTGAAAATGTCTTTTACGCCTTGACCTTTATATTTTCCGAAATTGAAAACTTCAATATTTTTTTCGTTAAAACCAATAAAACCTGCCAAATCAGCATTTTTATTGTGAAAGCTGAATTCGCTTAATGCATTAATTTCTTTTGGTACACTTTCGTACTTTCCGACCTGAGCGTCCAAAACTTCAAAAGTAGCCAAAACATCGGCTTCGGCAGAATGTGCATTTTCTAAAGATTTTCCGCAGTAGAAATTATAAGCAGCACTTAAGTTTCTAGGTTCCATTTTATGGAAAATCGTTTGTGCATCAACCAATTTGAATTTATTTAAATCAAAATCAAATTCTGCACGCAACAATTCTTCAGCCAATAAAGGAACATCAAATCTGTTTGAATTAAAACCTCCCAAATCTGCGCCGGTAATCATTTCAACTACTTTTGGGGCAATTTCTTTAAAAGTAGGAGCGTCTTTGATATCTTCATCATAAATTCCGTGAATTTCGCTGCATTCTTTCGGGATCGGCATTTCAGGATTTACACGCCATGTTTTGCTTTCTCTTGACGAATCGGGATTTACTTTTAAAATGCAGATTTCAACAATTCTGTCTTTTCCGATGTTGGTTCCGGTTGTTTCAAGATCAAAAATACAAAGCGGTTTATAGAGTTTTAAATTCATTTTTAAGAGTTATAAGTTATGAATTATAAATGATGAGTTTTAGCTAATGACTTATAACTCATCATTCATAACTATTTAAGTTGTTTTTGAAATACTATTGAAATTAAAATATAATAAAGAATCACAATCGGAATTCCGACTGTTTTAAATATAATTAAAATAAGAATTGCACCAATTAATAAAGCCAATTTCGGATAATTATCCTGCAGCTTCATCGATTTGAATTTCATAGCAATCATTTTGATCGGACTTATTAAAAGCCACGACGAAACGGCCGAAAGAATCAATAAATAAATCTCATTTTCGAAAAGAAAAGAAAAGCTTTGAGTTTCCTTAAAAGCGTAAAACAATCCAAAGATCAAAATGGTGTTGGAAGGTGTATTCAAACCTTTAAAATAATATTTCTGGTCTTCATCCAAATTAAAAATTGCCAATCTCAAACATGAAAAAAGCGTGATCACAAATCCTAAATAATAATACCAAGGAATTTCACTAAAATTGTTTTGAGTTAAAGCCACAAACATCGTCAATCCCGGAATCAAACCAAAACTTATCATATCTGCAAGCGAATCGAGCTGAGTTCCCAAATTGGAATTGGCCTTTAAAGCCCTTGCTACAAATCCGTCAAAAAAATCTAAAACCAACGAAATGATAATGCAGATTGCGGTCGTTTGATAATCGCCCAAAAGCAAATGCACAGCTCCGATGCAGCCCGAAAATAAGTTGCCAAGCGTGATGGCGTTGGCCAGATTATTTTTAATGAAATTCATAAAGGCAAAATTACATTTTTTAAAAATTTCAGCCTTAATTAATATGAACTAAAAATTACATTAATATGAATTTAGCTTAAATTTGCGCCATGAAATTTTTTAACGAATTTAGAAAACAAGAAATCCTGATTCTGTGTTACAGGATTTTTCTGGCTTTTGTTTTTTATCAGATTGCAAGATTCCTGTTTTGGTTTTTCAATAAAGATTTAATAAAAATAGACAGCGTGGCAGATTATTTCAGTCTTGCTTTTCATGGAATTGCATTCGATCTTACGGCGATTTTGTATGTCAACGCTTTATTTATTTTTCTGAGCTTAATTCCGATTATCATCAATACGAAAAAAATATATCAGAAAATTCTTTTCTGGGTGTATTTTATCACCAACGGAATTGCTTATTCGATGAATTTCGGAGATTTTATTTATTATAAATTTTCTCAGACGAGACTTACTTTGGCGGCTTTTCAGGTGGCTAAAAATGAATCTAATATTTTTAAAGTTTTCACGGTTTCAACGAAAGAGCATCCTTTTGTTTTGCTTTGGTTTTTGGTTTTGATGTTTCTCTGGATTTTCCTTTACAAAAAAGTAAAAGTTACTGAAAGAAAACCCGTAAAGCTTTTTCCTTATTTCCTTTTGTCGGTTTTAAGCCTTTGCGTAGTTGCTGTTTTGGCAGTTGGAGGAATTCGCGGAGATTTCAAGCACAGCACAAGACCGATCAATTTGGTAGACGCCAACAAGTTTGTAAAAACTCCTTTGCAGGCGAATATGGTTCTGAACAGTACTTTTTCATTTTTCAGGACTTTGGGAAGCAACAATTTCAGGGAAGTTAATTTTGTTGATGAAAAATTTATTAACGAAAATATTCAGCCATATAAAATCTACAACAGACAAGTTGAAGATAAGCCAAATGTCGTTATTTTTATTGTCGAATCTTTTGGAAGAGAATATTCCGGAGCTTTTAATAAAGATAAAAATATAAAAGATTATGTTTCTTACACGCCATTTATCGACAGCTTGGCCAATGAAAGCCTGATTTTTCCAAATACTTTTGCCAACGGAAGACAATCGATTCACGGGATGAGCAGTATTTTGGCGGGCATTCCGAGTTTGACGGATGCTTTTACGAGTTCGCCTTATTCAAACCAGAAAATTCAGTCCATTGTTTCCGTTTGTAATGATTTGGGATATGATACGTCGTTTTACCATGGTGCACCAAACGGCTCGATGGGATTTTTAGGCTTTGGAAATATTTTAGGATTCAAACATTATTTCGGAAAAGACGAATACAATCATAATGAAGATTTTGACGGAATGTGGGCGATTTGGGACGAGCCATTTTTACAGTATTTTGCAAAAAATGTAGGAAAGAAAAAGCCTTTTATGGCGACTGTTTTTACGGCTTCTTCGCATCATCCTTTCAAAGTTCCTGAAAAGTACAACGGGAAATTTAAAAAAGGAAATGTTCAGATGCATGAGCCGATGCAATACACCGATTATTCGATAAAAAAATATTTTGAGACCGCCAAAAAGCAGCCTTGGTTCAATAACACCATATTTGTTTTTACGGGAGATCATCCCAATCAGATTTACTATTCTGAATACGAAAAAGCAATGAACCGATTTGCTGTACCGCTGATGTTTTATTCAGCAAATCCTAAATATAATTTCAAAGGCGTAAACAACGAATTTGCCCAACAGATCGACATTTATCCTACTTTGGCAGATTTGATCGGCTACAATAAAAAAATAAGAAGCTGGGGCAGAAGCCTATTGAGTGACAAAGCTTATCCGTCGCTGATTGTGAATTCAGACGGAACATCTGAGCAGTTTATCATCGGAAATTATATTTATCGCTTCGACGGAAAAAATATCATCGGTATTTATGACAAAATGGATTTGGGGCTGGAAAATAACTTAAATGAAAAATTAGAATCTGCCGAAACAGAAAAAGGCAAATTGATTGCAAAAGCCTGGTATCAGGATTATATGAATCGAGTGATCAACAGAAAACTAAACTGATTTTTTTAAGATGTTTAATTTTTAAAACGCCTATTTTTGCTTTTATATATGCAAAGGATAACAAATATGTTTGTTTGTTTAAAATTAATTTATATTTTTAACTATTGAAGAAATTTAGAATCTATATATTATAATTAAACTTAAAAATATGAAAAAATTATTAGCAACCTTTGTACTTTCTCTATTTAGTGTAATGTCTTTTGCACAAATTGAAGGCAAATGGAAAACAATAGATGACGAAACAAACCAGGCAAAATCTATCGTAGAAATATATAAAAAATCTGATGGTAAATACTATGGTAAAATATCTCAGTTATTGACTAAAACTGCTAACCCGACCTGTGTTGCCTGTAAAGATGACAGAAAAGGGAAGCCATTGGTAGGGCTTGAAATTATCAGAGGTTTGGTAAAAGATGGAGATGAATTTACAAATGGAACGGTTACTGATCCTAAAACAGGGAAAAGTTATAAATGTACAATCACAAGAAATGGAGATAAGCTGAATGTAAGAGGATATGTAGGTTTTTCTTTATTAGGAAGAACGCAAACATGGCATAAGCTAGACTAAACAATCGAAAATAAGATTTAACAAAGGTATCTCTCATGAGATGCCTTTTTTTGTTATGTTTATAATAAAAAAATACTATTTTTGTAGTCTAAATTTTTCAAGTAAATATGGCAGAATATACTTTTCGTGAGGTAATTGCACAAGCAATGAGCGAGGAAATGCGTAAAGACGAATCCATTTTTTTAATGGGAGAAGAAGTTGCAGAATACAACGGTGCATACAAAGCTTCAAAAGGAATGCTGGATGAGTTTGGTGCTAAAAGAGTAATCGATACCCCTATTGCAGAGCTTGGTTTTACAGGGATTGCTGTAGGAGCTGCGATGAATGGCAACAGGCCAATTGTAGAGTATATGACGTTCAATTTCGCTTTGGTGGGTATTGATCAGATTATCAACAATGCAGCAAAAATACGCCAGATGAGTGGCGGCCAGTGGAATTGTCCGATCGTTTTCCGTGGGCCAACAGCTTCAGCAGGTCAATTGGGAGCTACACACTCTCAGGCTTTTGAAAACTGGTTTGCCAATACACCGGGTCTTAAAGTAGTGGTTCCTTCAAACCCTTACGATGCAAAAGGATTGTTGAAAACTGCAATTCAGGATAATGACCCTGTAATTTTCATGGAATCTGAACAGATGTATGGTGATAAAATGGAAATTCCTGAAGAAGAATATTATTTACCAATAGGAAAAGCGGATATTAAAAGAGAAGGTAAAGATGTAACTTTAGTTTCTTTCGGGAAAATAATGAAATTGGCCATTCAGGCGGCAGAAGATCTAGCCAAAGAAGGTATTTCTGTAGAAGTGATTGATTTGAGAACAGTTCGTCCTTTAGATTTTGATACTGTTTTGACTTCTGTAAAGAAAACAAACAGATTGGTAATTTTGGAAGAGGCTTGGCCGTTCGCTTCAATATCTTCGGAGATTACGTATATGGTACAGCAAAAAGCATTCGATTATCTGGATGCCCCGATTAAGAGAATTACTACTCCTGATGCTCCGGCGCCATATTCAGCAGCTTTATTTGCAGAATGGTTCCCGAAACTTGAAAAAGTAAAAGAAGAAATCAAAAAAGCGATGTACATTAAATCATAGAGAAAAACTTCCGAAAGGAAGTTTTTTCATTTATTCTATTCATCACTAAAAAGATTGAGGGTGATAAATTTAGTATAAATTTGCACCTTTAAAAATAATTAGCTGGCATGGCAGAAGTTACAGAAGGAGGTCATCATATAGATCTCAAAAAACTTTCATTTGTAGGAGTTATTGTTTCTCTGGGAATTGTCTTCGGAGATATTGGTACCTCACCGCTTTACGTAATGAAAGCCATTGTGAATGCAAGGAAGGATGGAGCCTCAATGCCGTTTGATGAATATATTGAAGGTGCGCTTTCATGTATCATCTGGACATTAACGCTTCAAACCACAATCAAATATGTTATTATTGCCCTAAAAGCGGATAACAAAGGAGAAGGTGGAATCTTGGCCCTTTATTCGTTAGTAAAAAAACTTAAGAAAAAATGGCTTTACGTCATCGCTATTATCGGGGCCTCTACTTTGGTTGCGGATAGTGTGATAACGCCATCTTTGACCGTAATGTCGGCTATTGAAGGCTTGAAAATTTATAATCCCGAAACGCCTGTTGTCTATATTACACTCTTTATTTTATTTATTGTGTTTTTGGTTCAGCAGTTTGGGACGGCTTCTATTGGGAAGTTTTTCGGGCCGATAATGGTAACCTGGTTTTTGGTTTTGGGTATTTTCGGTTCGATACATATTGTCGATCATATTGAGATCTTAAAAGCTTTTAATCCGGTTTATGCCTATAACCTGATTACCCATTCGCCAAGCGCAATTATAATCATGGGAGCGGTGTTTTTATGTACCACGGGAGCTGAAGCCTTATATTCGGATTTGGGGCATTGCGGTGCGAAAAACATCCGGGTGAGTTGGTTTTTTGTGAAGCTGATGCTTATTTTAAATTATTTAGGGCAAGGTGCTTGGTTATTGGATAATTATAAATCAGTTTTTTCCGGGGTAAATCCTTTTTTTGGAATCATGCCCGAATGGGCTGTTTTACCGGGAGTAATTTTGGCTACAGCTGCGGCAATCATTGCAAGCCAGGCTGTTATTACAGGTTCATTTACCATGTTTTCCGAAGCAATGTCAATATCATTCTGGCCCAATCAGCATATCGAATATCCTTCAGGGATAAAAGGGCAAATGTACATCCCGAGAATCAATTGGGGGTTGATGGTTTTGTGTTTTGTGGTCGTTATTTTCTTTAAAGAATCCGAAAAAATGGAAGCGGCATACGGGCTGACAATTACCATTACGATGCTGATGACTACAGTTTTACTTATTTTCTGGCTAAGCCGAACAAGAGTAAACAAGCTTTTCATTATAGGGTTTGCGATGGTTTATATTTTCCTGGAATCAGGGTTTTTCTATGCAAACGTAATCAAATTTATGGATGGCGGCTGGCTGACAATGGTTTTAGGAGGTTTCATTGCGGTATGTATGTATGCGTGGTATAACGGACGATTGATAAAAGCAAACTTCATTAATTTTGTTAAAATTGATAAATATGTTTCTATTATTAAAGATATGAAGTTGGATGAAACCATTCCAAAATATTGTACCAACCTGGCTTATTTGAGCAGAGCAAAGAGAAATGATGAAGTAGAAGCAAAAATAATCTATTCCATTATCAAAAAACAGCCAAAAAGAGCCGATCATTATTTTATATTAAGTATTGTAAATCAAGAAGATCCGTACACTTTTAAATATAGTATTGACGAAATTCTTCCGGGAACAATTTATAAAGTTAATTTTCTTTTAGGATTTAAGATAGACAGAAGAATAAACGATTATTTCAAAATGGTGCTAAAAGATATGATGAATGACGGCGTTATTCCTTCAAGAAGCAGTCATCCTTCACTCAGAGCTCATAATATTCCGCCGGATTTGAAATATGTGATTATTGATAACACCTATATCAACGATATTCTTTTAACGGTAAAACAAAAAATCACGCTCAACCTTTACAATTTTGTGAAATATATAGGAAGCGACGACTTTAAAGCATGGGGCGTAACTTCGCACAATGTTGTGGTAGAATCTGCTCCGCTTACAGAAGAAGCGGTTCCTGCAAAAAAAATAGAGAAGTCAGAATTTTTTAGACGCGATTTTTAATTGAGAAGTCAGAAGACCGATTTCATTTAAATAAAAATCGATAAATTTGTAGTATAAATTTTTTGATGGATACTTTACAAAAAGAAAAAAATATAACTTTAATAAAAGAGGTGTTAAGAAATTACCTTTTAGAGAAAGGCTTTCGTAACACACCCGAACGATATACGATTTTAGAAGAAATCTATAATATGGATCATCACTTCAACGTGGATGATCTGTATCTTTTGATGATGCAGAAAAAGTATCATGTTTCTAAAGCGACGATTTATAATACGATAGAAATTTTTCTGGACGCGGGCTTGATCAGAAAGCATCAGTTTGGAGAAAAAACGCTTACTTCTTCATCTTACGAAAAATCTTATTTTGATAAACAGCACGATCATTTGGTGATTTACAAAAAAGATTCTGATAAAGAAATCCAAGAGATTATTGAGTTTTGTGACCCTCGAATTCAGGGAATTAAGGAAGCAATAGAAGAGGCTTTTGGCGTAAAAATTGATTCGCATTCGCTGTATTTTTATGGCACCAAGAATGATTAATCAATGAGAATATTTTTTTTTATATTCATTTTATTTTCTACGTTCATATTTGCACAGGATAAGCCTAAGCCTGCGCAAAGAGATCCTTTTTTACAAAATCCCGTAAAAAATCAGCCGCAAAAATCAAACCTGAATAATAAGGTCAAAATCATAAATGCCAACGAAATTAAAAAAGATACCAAATATGACGGAAACAGATATTTGGTGGGAAATGTACAAATTGAGCATCAGGGTTCTATCTTGACGGCGGATGAGGTGGTAATGTACGACGAGGAAAATTTTGTAAAAGCTATCGGAAATACAAAGCTTCAGAATACAGACGGCTCGGTAATCACCGCTTCAGAGATGGAGTACGACGGAAATACCCAAAAAGGAGTTGCAAGAAAAAATGTAGTTCTTAATGATCCAAAAGGTACAGTCATTAAAACGGAAACCATGTATTATGACCGGGTTTCAAATTTAGCTTATTATAATACCGGTGGGACAATAAATGACGGTAAAAGTATAACCTATTCAAAATCTGCGACATACAATTTGACTTCGCGTACAATTGATCTTACCGGCGATGTCAGAATTGAGGATCCTGAATATACTTTGGAAGGAAGAAATGTAGTTCAGAATCAAAATACGAATATTGTAGATATCAATGGACCTACCAATATTACGAACAAAAAAAATCCTAAAAACCGTATCTACACAGAAAAAGGAACCCATAATCTGAATACAAAAGAATCTTTTTTGACTAAAAATTCAAGAATTCATTATAATGATAAAATTCTTACGGGAGATGAAATGTATTTTAATCAGATTACAGGTTTCGGAAAGGCTACAGGAAATGTAACGCTGGATGATCCTTTAGAAAAAAGATATCTGAAAGGCGGCTACGGAGAGATTTATCAAAAGCAGGATTCTGCAATGGTAACCAAAGGTCCTTATGCGGTTAAGATTCTTGAAAAAGATTCAATATATTTTGCCGCTGAAAAAATACTTTCTTATCAAAAATTAGATTCAGCCAACATTAAAAAAAGTTATTTGCGAGCTTTTAAAAAAGCAAGAATTTATAAATCAAATGCACAGGGAAGAGCAGATTCTATTGCGTTCAACGAAACCGATGGCGTGATGCATATGTATACTGACCCGATTTTGTGGAGCGGACAAAAACAGGTGACAGGTGATAAAGTAGAAGCTTATTTCAATACAGAAACCGAAAATATAGATTCTTTAAAAGTAATCGGAAATGGTTTTGCGATCAGCAAAGCAGATTCGTTGAATATGAAAGATGAGTTTAACCAGGTGAAAGGTAAACTGATGAGCGTATACTATGAAGGAAAAGATATCAAAGAAGTAAAAGTAATAGGAAATGCACAATCCATTACTTATGCCGACGATTTTAATGAGAAAACAAAACAAAACGAAAGAATAGGAATCACGCTTTCTTCTTGCGGAATTATTGGTGCTTTGTTTGAGAATCAAGCATTACAAATCATTTCGTGCAGTATCGGAGCGCAATCTTCCACTTATCCGATGAGTAAAATTGGTCCCGACAAAAAGAAGTTCCCGGATTTTAACTGGAATACCAAAGACCGGATCAAAAAATGGCAGGACATTCTGGTTGGCACGCCAAATTATGAAGAGATAAAATATGAATCCGAAGATACACTCTTCAATCAGGCTCAGGAAATTATCGATAAAGAAAAAGCAAAAGAAGAAGCCAAGAAACCGAAAAGGGTTAGAAAATAAGAAAAAGCCAGTTTATAATTAAGCTGGCTTTTTTGTTTGAAAAATTCGCATATTTCACTATTATCACAAAAATTTTAAAGTTTCATTAAAAAGTTATAGTTTTAACAAAAATTAATATTTATTTATTTTTTTTTTATCAAAATTAAATTTTAATAGTTATTTATAAATGTTTATGAGTCTTAAAGTTAAACGATGAAATCAATTGTTGTGCTTTGAATAATGAAGAAAGCCTTTACTTACATAGCTTTGATATTGCTGGTATTCTGTAATGCCCAAAATACTTCTGATATAAAGTCAGATAAGGAATTGTATTATTTATATTACAAATCTACTTCGGGAGCTGATGAAATTGTTTCTGCAGGCGAAAGAATGCTCAAGTTGGCCAAAACTGATGAAGAAAAAGCAAAAGCTTATTATCGTTTGGCCGACGGTTATATTAAAATGGGGAACTACAGCAAAGGAATTTATTATTCAAAAAAGGCAGATTCATTATTCTGGAAGATAGACAGTAAAAGCGGCGATCATTTTATGGCAAACTATCTGTTGGCAATAGCTTATAAAAGATCGGGAATGGTAGCTCAAGCTGATAAAAAGTTGAACAAAGCTCAACAAATAGCTCTTCAGATAAAGAATTCCAGATATCAGAATTTAATTTTATTTATTGAAACCGACTTTTTGGAAGAAGAAAAAAAATACTGCGAGGCCATTCCCAACAGAAAAAAAATCATTGAATCAATACAGGATACTTATAAAAAAAGTCATGACACGATCGATCGTATACAGGAAGCGATTTGCAGAAGTTATCTGGCGCTGGATTATCTGCTTTGTAATGATCTTCGAAATGCCAAAATACAGATAGAAAAGTACGAAGAAAGCCATGAAAAGTATCATTTTGCTCATTACAGGATTGAGATTTACTTTTTGTCTAAAGCAATCATCTACGCAAAAGAAGGCGATGTTGAGCTAAGTAAATTTTATTTTGATAAAGCTAAAAATGCAGCACAAAAAACAAAAAACAGATCAATACAGACCATTATTACAGAACAGCGATTCAAATCACGAATAGATGATGTTGAGGGAAAAGACCAGCTATTTGATGAGTTTGTAGATCTAAAAGATAAAATAAGGTCTGAAAATGTAAAAGCCATAGCCGAGGAAACAGACAGACAAAATAAAACGATCCGCCGGCACAATAATTACAAGAAAACATTGGCAATATTAGCTTGTTTTTTAGTTGTGATCATTCTTTTCTATGCATATTTCAGCTACCGGAAAAATAAAAGGCTGAAATTACAATTCGGAAAAATAATTTCAGATCTTGAAAAAAATAATATCAAAAAAGAAGAAGCTAAAGTTGAAGAAACTATAAAAACCACAACAGAATTTTCTCAAGATAATAAGCCAAAAATAATGTCTCCGGAAAAGGAATCAGAACTCCTTGAAAAAATTGAGAACTTTGAAAAAGGAACTGATTATACTGCTAAAAATTTTACTCTGAATAATCTTGCTTCCATTTTAGATACCAATCAGAAATACATCAATTATTTAATAAAGGAAAACAGAGGAAAAAATTTTAATGATTATATCAATGGTCTGAAGATAAAATTTGTTGTTGAACTTCTATACAAAAATCCTGAAACTCTTAAATATAAAATCAACTATCTTTCTGAAATAAGCGGGTTCTCATCGCATAGCCATTTTACCAAAATTTTCACAAAAGAAATGGAAATATCTCCTTCTGCTTTTATATCAAATCTAAAAAAGCATAATTCAGAAGGTTGTAAATAAAACGTTATCAATTGTTTATGTTTTACACTTTTGTGTAATTCCGGAATCACGATATAAACAAATTAGAAACACGGTTCTCGAAAATCTACCTTTGCACCGAAATAAAAGTAATAGCTATTTAATATAAATCAGCTTCAATTTACTGTTCTGTAATATAGAATTCAACTTAAGAAATTATTTCGAAAAGACTAAAATAAACTAAATACAAATTTAAAAAATGAAAAAGAAAATAATTTTTTCAGTGTTTTTGCTTTCATCAGGATTGTTTTTTTCGCAGGTGGGAATCAATAATACAGATCCTAAAGCCACACTTCATGTTGCGGCTAAAAGTAAAACAGGCACCAGCAAGAATCCGGAAGGTATTCTGATACCAAGAGTAGATCGTGAAAGGGCACAATCTATGAATGGTGTAGAAATTTCTACCTTAATATATGTAAACAATATCAATACAGGCTCACAGACCGGAACGGCTGTCAATATTGACGAAACAGGGTTTTATTATTTTAATGGTGCGACCTGGCAGCCTATTCAGAAAAAAGAATCATGGCTAGTGCAAGGCACAATTTTGCCGGCTACAGAAAACAATCAGAATATCTATCACAGCGGAAGTATTTCATTGGGAAAAAATACTGCTTATTCAGATGGTAATAATACTACAACTTTTGATGTAGAAGGCACTTTGCGCGCCGGATCAAACCAAAGAGGTGCAATAGGAACCAATTCTGTGGCTTTGGGTAACAACAATGAAGCTTCAGGTAATTATTCTGTTGCTTTGGGTAACGGAATCTCAGCTAAAAATACCGCTGAAACTGCTGTCGGGCAATATAATAAAATTACCGATGGTTCTGTTTTTTCTGTTGGCACAGGTGATGATGACTCAACAAGGGCTAATATAATTACTGCTGTAAAGAAAACTCCAAATGATAGCTGAGTTGCAATTGGAAATGGAACACAAGCACCGGCACAAACTTCAAACAACGAAAAATTAAGAGTATACGGAGGAACGGTTTCTGATTCTGTTTTTGTTACAAATATTAATAATAATGAGGGAAGTAAAAGTGATCATTTTGTTGTTGCAGATTCTCAAAATGGTCAGTTAAAAACAGTTCCATTGCAAAGAACTTCAATACCGCTGCCTGTAGTAGTTCGATTAAAAACAGATCAGGTTGACTTTTTAAAGAATGCTCAAATAGGTGAAGGTGATATTATTTCTAATATGGAAGTAGTTGCAAATTCTATTGAGGGTTTTGCTTTTAATCCCAATACATCAGAAGTAACAATACCTCCGGGTATATACCAGATCACGCTTGTTTACGAAGCGACTCATAATACAGCATGCAATATAAGCTCTTATTTTGTAGAGTTTCCCACAAATGATCCGAATGCAAGACATAGAATCCATTCTACAGCCTATCATAAAGAAAATGCTTTGTCAAATCATGGCGGCGCTATTACTTACGTTACCTTAATACCAACAGAAACAACCTGGTTGATTAATTTGGGAAGAGGCCAATCTGGAGATTGTGAAGGTGCCGGAATGACTTTAGATGATCAGTCTACGCAAGTCTTGTTTTATAGACTTGGCGATACAACTTCATAATTTATTACCTTTATTTTTTGTTATCTGGGCTCATTCTTTTGGATGTGCTCAGATTTTTACTGTAATTATTATTTCGGTGTTTAGTGAATGTTTTTTAGCTTTGCCTAAAATTTCATACAAGCAAATGCAAAAAGATTTTTTTAAATATCAGGCCCAAACAACACAATTTGCAGCAGGTTTTGAAGTGGAAAAAGCAGAAGGAAGTTATATTTTCGGTAAAAACGGAAAGAAGTATCTTGATTTTGTTGCGGGAGTTTCGGCCAACACTTTAGGACATTCGCATCCAAAAATCGTCAATGCAATTAAGGATCAAGCCGACAAATATCTTCATGTGATGGTTTATGGCGAATATGCTCAGGAAAAACCTGTAGAATTGTGCAGATTGCTTGCAGAAGCGACTCCGGAGCCGCTTGAAGTGACTTATTTGGTCAACAGTGGAGCCGAAGCGATCGACGGAAGTTTAAAATTAGCCAAAAGATATACAGGAAGAGAAGAAATTGTTTCTTTCAAAAATTCTTATCATGGAAATACGCACGGCGCTTTAAGCGTTTCAGGTAATGAAGTTCACAAAAGGGAATTTCGTCCTTTATTGCCAATGGTTTCTTTTATTGAATTTAATAATGAAAATGATTTCGATAAGATTACCGAAAAAACCGCTTGTGTAATTCTTGAAACCATTCAGGGTGCAGCGGGATTTTTAGTTCCGAATGACGATTATTTAATAAAGCTAAAAAAGAGATGCGAAGAAGTTGGCGCACTTTTAATTTTGGACGAAATTCAGCCGGGATTTGGGAGAACCGGAAAATTGTTTTCTTTTGAACATTTCGGCATTGTTCCCGATATTCTTGTGATGGGAAAAGGCATGGGCGGAGGTGTTCCGGTTGGCGCTTTTATGAGTTCCCGAGAAATTATGGAGTCGCTTTCTCATTCACCAAAATTGGGACATATCACGACTTTTGGCGGAAATCCTTTGATTGCTGCCGCTTCTCACGCTACTTTAAAAGAAGTTCTTGAAAGTGACCTGATGAATGAAGTTGCCGAGAAAGAAAAACTATTCAGAGAACTTTTGGTGCATCCGAAAATTAAAAATATCAATGGTAAAGGACTGATGCTTGCTGTGAATCTGGGAACACCTGAATATACTTTAGATATTGCAAAAAAATGTATGGAAAAAGGCCTTGTCGTATTTTGGCAATTGTACAGAAACGAATATTTGAGAATTTCTCCGCCATTGACGATTTCTAAAGAAGAAATCACCGAAGGCTGCCAGATTATTTTGGATGTTTTAAATGAAAATTAAAAATGGATTGCATATAAAATCCCTTAAAATAAGCTGTTTTATCGGCTGATTATTCTAAATTTAAAAGCAAAATATTTGAAAGAAAAATTTTAACAAAGATTTCTGATAAATATCATTCATATTGTACAAAAAAGTAAATACATTTTTGTGTAATAAAAAAATTAATTTATATATTGCGTCACGTTAAAAACAAGTTATATGGCGAAACATAAAGTCCATTACGAATTCCCAATGCATTGTCTTTCAGAGATTTTGTATGAATATTTGGCAAGTGCCGAGGGATTGTCTGAATGGTTTGCAGATGAAGTGATCGAGAAGGGAGACGATTTCTATTTTAGTTGGGGTGGTGGTCCTGCCGAAAAAGCAACTTTGATCAGATATAAGCCTGAAGGTTTCGTGCGTTTCAGATGGGAAGAAGATGAAGGTACCAAAAACTTCTTCGAAATGACCATCACAATTGATGATATCACAGAAGACCTTGCTCTGAATATTACAGATTTTTGTGAAGAAGGTGATGAAGAAGAAAACGCAATGTATTGGGAAAATCTTATCGAAAATCTTAGAATAAAATTGGGTGCTGCTTAATTTATTAGGCTGCGCCGTAATAATGTAAAACTGATGAACGATTTATCGTTCATTATTTTTTTATAAACAATTATACTTTGGAAAATACATATTTTACTTCGGAAGACTTACAATTGAAAAACAGAGCATTTCTTTTGGGAGATGCCGTGAAAGTTTCATTTTTTGTAAGAAACTCAAAGCTGATCATGGATGAAGAATGTTATTTTTTCCTGATGGCTTCTATGCGGAAGATGAGGATGAATATTCCGCTTACCTATACATTAGAATTTTTTCAGACGCTTTTTAATGAAAAAGTTATTCAGGAAAAAAGTGTGGAAAACGGCATTATCAATTTTCTTGTTTTCAGAAATTCGGATGGAGTTACTTTAGCGAAATCTTCAGTTTCATATTATTTTGAGATCAATAAAATGGATGATGTGCTTTCTATACATCAAAGGCCTTTGGAGCTCGATTTAATAAAAGAAATTAATGTAAATAATAATTTGCTGAGCAACATCAGAGTCCATTGTCCGGAAAACATTTATGCGGAAATTTATGCTCAGGAAAATGATCTTGATGAGGTGATTTTGCTTAATCCAAACAAAAGAATTGCGCGTTCTATTACAGGGAATTTATTGTTTTTGGAAGGTAATATAATAAAAGCTGTAAAACAGTCTGAAGGAGCTTATATTTCGCCTTTAATGGAAAATTTTGTTACATTTTTACATAAGAATAATCTTGCCGATATTCAGGAACATGAGATTATTGCTTTTGAATCGCAAAAGGCTGAAGAGATTTTAATGATTTCTGACGAAAAAGGTATTTTTTCTGTAAAGAAAATCAGAAACAAAACTTTTGAAAACATACGTTTTACAGAATTAATTGAAAACTGGAAAAAGAGTTTTAATTAAAATTGACAAACCCGGTAAACAACAGTGAAGTCCTTTACCGGGTTTTATTCTGATACAATCAGAAAGTGTATTTTATTATTTTTCGTTAATTAAATCCACCATTTTTCAGTAATTTCTTTTTCTGTTTGGTTCTTAAACTAAGATATTTCGATCTCGTTTATTCATCAATTTTTAGTTTATCAAAGAACGGAATTTCTTTCTTAAAAATTGGTTAAGGATAACTTAAAAATATGTTAATTAAATCTAAATTAATTTAATGAAATGTCGTCCGGAGAATTTGCCCATAAAAGGTATTCACCGCCAAGGTTTTGCATGATCGATTTCCATAAAGTCTGATCATTCGGAAGAGTATAATCTAAGTTGTAAACCTCTACAACAGTCCACATTTTACGACTCACTTCATTATCCAGCTGCAATGCGCTCCAACCGGAATATCCCGAGAAAATTTTTATATCGTCAACAGTTATTTCATTGCTTATTACGGAACTTACTATTTTTTCAACATCTTCTGTAAGGTAAAACTCATTATTGATTTCTGTATAAAGATCAGTAACTTTTTTACCTTTAATGATGAAAAATACTTTATCATTTTCCACAGGTCCTCCGTCGTAAACAGCGATATTAAAATCAAAGAAATTTTTGAACTTATTGCTCATTTTACTGTTCTTTTTATTCAAAATCAAACCGAAAGCACCATTTTCGTTATGCTCTACGATAAGTACCACTGATCTGGAAAAAATGTCTCCGGAAATATCAGGTGTGGAAATTAATATTTTACCTTTGTACGAGTAATGCATACTCAAATTTAATAAAAAAAAATATGGAAAACCTGCACGACAAAAGAAAAATCTACGAAAAATCTCAACTTATTGAAAGTGAGATTAAAGAAAATCCGATGGAGCAATTCAGGGATTGGTTTTTAGATGCTTCTGAAAATCCTGCAATATATGAAGCTAATGCGATGGCAGTTTCTACTTTGGAAGATGACGGCTGCCCAAGAACGAGAATGGTTTTGCTGAAAGAATATACATACGAAGGTTTTATTTTTTATACAAATTATGAAAGCAGAAAAGGTAAAGCCATTGCGAAAAATCATAAAGCTTGCCTGCATTTTTTCTGGCCCGGTCTGGAAAGGCAGATTATTATAAAAGCAGATCTTGAGAAAATTGCCAAAAATTTAAGTGACGGATACTTTCATTCAAGACCAAAAGGAAGTCAGTTGGGCGCCGCAGTTTCACCACAAAGCCAGGTTATTCCAAACAGGGATTTTTTGGAAAAGAAATTAATTGAACTGGAAAGAAAGTTTGAAAACACTGAAGTTCCAAGACCTGAAAACTGGGGAGGATACATTGCAAAGCCTTATGAAATAGAGTTTTGGCAAGGAAGACCAAACAGACTTCACGACCGGATTCTCTACGAATTGATTGATATAGATTGGAGGATTTCGCGCTTGGCGCCTTAATTGAATTAGAAAAAAAAACCTCATCCGATGAAGATGAGGCTTACTTTTTATAATCAGAGTTGATTATTTTTTCTTAGCACCCGAAACGGCAAGAGCTAAATCGGCACCCGCTTTAAATTTGGCAACTTTCTTAGCTGCAATTTTAATTGGTTTTTTAGTTGCAGGGTTGATACCTTGTCTAGCAGCTCTTTCAGATACTGAGAAAGTACCGAAACCTACCAAAGAAACTTTTCCGTCTTTTGCTTTCAAAGTTGTTGTAACATTTGAGATAAAAGATTCTAAAGCAGCCTTTGCTGCAACTTTAGTGATACCTGCATCTTTAGCGATTGCGTCGATTAATTCAGACTTGTTCATAATTCTTATATTAAAAGTTAGTTAGTAATTATAGCAAATATAAAACAATTTTAAAATTGTGCAAATTTTTTCTAAAAACTTGTCGGATTTTTTTGTTTTTACTGGAAAACAATTAAAATATCATAATTCCATTTTTCACGAAAAATCTAGGTTTCGAGAAACTAAAATTGTGCCAACTCCTTATGTTTATTGACTTTGAAGAAAATTTAATATTAATTGGCGAATTTATTAAATCCTAAATTCTGTATGAAGTATTCATGTTTTTTAGAATATACTTATCAACTTGACAAATAAAAAATTAAATATTTTGTTTGTCATCAAAAATATCCTTCTTTATCAGTATTTGTAAAATTTAGTTTTAAATCATTTTATTAAATATTATTAATAAATTTGCATTATGTTAATAGAAGTATTCAAATCGAAGATTCACAGAGTAAGAGTGACGGCTTCGGATCTCAATTATATAGGAAGCATCACCATTGATGAAGACTTGATAGAAGCAGCTGGTTTGGTCGTTGGAGAAAGAGTTTATATCGTTAATGTAAACAATGGAGAGCGTTTTGACACTTATGTCATCAAAGGAAAAAGAAAATCCGGAGAAGTTTGTCTCAATGGTCCTGCAGCAAGAAAAGTGCAGCGAGATGACATCATTATCATTATTGCTTATGCACAGATGACTCCCGAAGAAGCCAAGGATTTTCAGCCGAAAATTGTTTTCCCGGACGAGAAAACCAATCTTCTTACCTGATCCAATGAAAAATAAAACTAAAAACCCATTAAAATCAATTCTTACGATTGTCGTTTCGCTTGCGTTTGCAGGCTTCTTTTTGTGGCTCGCTCTCAAAGGTTTTGATTTTGAAGTGGTACAGAAATCTTTAGCAAAAGCAAATTATCTTTGGGTAATATTTGCGGCTGTTTTTGGAGTTCTTGCTTATTGGTTCAGGGCGATCCGATGGAATCTTTTGTTGGAGCCAATGGGGCACAAAATCTCAAATTCTAATGCATTCTGGACAATCTCTTTCGGTTACCTTATGAATCTTACGATTCCACGAAGTGGCGAGGTGGCTCGCGCAACAGCTTTGTACGGAGTTGAAAAAGTGCCTGTCGATCAGTCTTTCGGAACAATTATTCTGGAAAGAGTGGTTGATCTGATCTGTATGTTAGGGTTTTTAGGATTGACTTTGATTTTTAAATATGATGTTTTTCTGTCATTTTACGAAAATTCAGATATCAACATCAATTCCAATAAAGTTATAATTATTGTTGCAGGATTAATCTTGGCGACAGTTCTTTTTTTTATATTTAAAAATAGACTTTCAAAAGTTCCGGTTTTAGATAAGATCATCAATTTTATTGACGGAATTCTTCAGGGTTTAACCTCGATATTTAAACTAAAGCAGAAAGTAAAATTTATTCTATACACCGCAGGAATCTGGATTTGCTATTTTATGGCGGCTTATTTGGTGTGCTTTGCTTTGCCTGAAACTTCTCATTTTACTATTGCCGACGGATTTTTCATCATTGTTATCGGAACTTTGGGAATGATCGTTCCCGCAAGTGGAGGAATCGGAGCATTCAATCTTGCAATGAAATATGGCTTTATGGCTTTATTTATTTCAATGGGAAAAAGTGCTGAACTTGGCGCTGAAATCGGACTGACTTATTCCTTTATTTCTTTGCCTCTGCAAATTGTCATAATGCTTATTACAGGATTGTTGTCAATTCCCATGTTGGCAAAAGCCCGAAATAAAATGGAAGCTGAAACTGAAATAAAACCTCTCTAAATTTCATTTTTTAATAAAATATACTGCCTGATCTTTCTGATTGGGCTTTTTTAATATTTTTTTAATCTGATAATTTGGATAAATGGCAAATCAAAACTATCTTAGGCATAAAGTAAAGAATTATGGCGATTAACCTACAGAAAGGACAAAGAATTGATTTAGGATTCACAAAAATGACGATCGGTTTGGGCTGGGATCCCAATGAAGGAACGGGTTACGATTTTGATCTTGATGCTTCTGCAATTATGATTGATTCTCGAAGGAAACTAGTGAGCGAAGATTATTTCGTTTTTTACAATAACCTGAATTCTCCAGATGGAGCTTTGACGCATACAGGCGACGATCCGAGCGGTAAAAATAGTGACGGAGACGATGATGAAGCCATTATGATTGATCTTGAAAAAGTAGATTCACGGGTTGAAGAAATTCTTTTTGTCGTAACGATTGAAGATTATGAAAGAAGAAAACAGAATTTTGGACAGGTAAGAAATTCATACATCCGGGTTGTTGATCAAAATACAAATACCGAAATTGCTAAATATGAACTGGACGAAGATTTTTCCATAGAAACAGGAATCGAGTTCGGAAGATTGTACAAGAAAAACGGCAGTTGGAAATTTGAGGCTTCAGGTATTGGTTACAGAGCAGATCTTTCGTTCTTTTTAGAAAAATATTATAACGGACAGATCATAAAGTAATAAAACTTATTTTGAAAGCTCCATTTGGTATGAATGCTCGTCTTCATCAATGATTTTAAACCCTAAACTTGAATATAAATTCTGTGCTTTGTTGGTTTTCAAAACACTTAAACGAATTGGTTTTTGAGAAGATTCACTAATAATATCATTTAAAATACTTTTTCCAATTCCTTTTCCCTGAAGTTTAGGATCAATCTGCAACTGCAAAATTTCAATGTGATCTTCAGCTTTGTTATTTTTAATAGCCCAATCGGTTTATTGTTTAAAATTATGATATTTGCTTTTTCAAACTCATAAAGCACTCTTTGTAAGTTGCTTTTTCATCTGTTGAAAGATTTGAACTTGCATAATGTTCAGTCATTGTTTTCTTTCTCAGATCCAGCAGAAAATCAATGTCGCTTTTTGAGGCTTTTCTGTATTGTAATTGCATAATTAAACTTATTTATAAACTATCTTTTGTTTGTGAAACCCCATTGCGGAGCATGATTATTTATCCAATGTCTGTATAATTATTTTTTGAAGCTTTTCAGGTTCGTCCTGATGTATTTGATGTCCGGAATTTTCAAATAAAAATAAATCTTTCTTTGGTGCTTTTAACTTCCCAAAATATGCTTTTATAATTTCAGTTGATGTCTGAATATCATTTTTACCTACAAAAAAATAAACCGGACAATTAACCTTTTTTAAAGTTTCAGGTAAATTAATCTTCATTACATCATTCCAAACTGGTGACCAGACTTTTGACCATTGAAGAAAGCCATTTTTAAAATCATCACTTGTTGCATATTCTTTGCCATCTTTATAGAAAAGCCACTTTCTTAAATAAAATAAATCTTCGTCAGTTTTAAAAGGAATATTTACACTTGCCAGTTCTTTACTTGCTGCCTCATTTTCTGTAAAGTGAATTTTTAAAGTTTTCAATAATTCTTTTTCGCTGGCTAATTGGCTGACAACAGGATTTACAGCAAAATAAGAATATAAGAGTTCGGGATGATTTTCAACAATATAAAAACCTAAAACGTTTCCCCAAGAACTTCCTAACAGATATATTTTTTCTTGGTATAATTCCTTTGTCAGAAAACGAATAACCTGATAAGCATCATTTTGCATTTGCTCAAGTGAAGGTTGTATTGGCGAAGGATTTAATTTTAATGTTTTTCCCGCGTCTCTTTGATCCCACTGAACAATGGTGAATTTTTGCTTTAAAATGTTTGTAAAAGAATCTGCATTCTTCATCATTGAACTTCCCGGACCACCCGAAAGAAACAGAAGTATCGGTTTTTTTGAATCATCAGATTTAATTTCTATGGTTTGTTTTATCCCTCCAATTTCGGGCGTAAGAATTGTGTCAATTTTATGTGGAACATTTTCAGACTTCAGTTCTTTTTTATTTTGAGCATTAATTACAAATGGAAATAAAATCGTGATTACAAGCAACAATAAGCTTTTTGTCATTAGTTTTTCTGGTTTAAGGAATTAATAAGTTCAAAGTAAATGATAATAAAAAGTCCTCAAATTTGAAATTCGAGGACTTTTCTGCTTTTATCCAAATGCTCTTTTTAGCAAGCTTTCTACTTTCGGCTCGCTTCCTCTGAAATTTTTATACAATTCCATCGGATCTTTTGTTCCGCCTGAAGAAAGCAGGATTTTATATTTTGAAGCAATTTCCGGATTGAAAATTCCGTTTTCTTTGAAATATTGAAAAGCATCTGCATCCAAAACTTCCGCCCATTTGTAAGAATAATATCCCGCAGAATATCCACCCTGAAAAATATGCGAAAAGCTCGGGCTCATCGCTGTTTCAGGATTTACAGGATACAATTGTGTTGCTTTTGTGTAATGATCTTCAAACTCTTTTACACTTTTATTCTGCAATTCTTCAACTTTTGTATGGTAATTCATATCCAGAATTCCGAAACCTAATTGTCTCAAAGTCTGGTAACCTTCCATGAAGCTTTTTGACTGTTCTATCTTTTCTATTTTTTCGTCAGGAAGAACTTCGCCTGTTTTATAATGTTTGGCAAAAGTTTTTAAAAATTCAGGTTCGTAGCAGAAATTTTCCAGAAATTGTGAAGGTAATTCTACAAAATCCCACTTCACGGAAGTTCCCGAAAGATTCGGATATTGTGTGTTGGCCAGCATTCCGTGCAGCGCATGACCAAATTCGTGGAATAAAGTCGTCACTTCCTGAAACGTCAATAAACTCGGCGTATCTTTTGTTGGCTTACTAAAATTACAAACAATAGAAATATGCGGACGAGAATTTTCGCCGTCTTTTTTGTATTGATTTTTGTAGCTCGTCATCCAAGCTCCGGCTCGTTTGCCTTTTCGGGGGAAATAATCAACGTAAAGTAAAGATTTGAAAGTTTTTTCAGAATTATCACTTCCCGCTTCAAAAACTTCATACACTTTCACATCTTCATGATATTTCGGAATATCGTTTCTTTCTTCAAAAGTCAATCCGAAAAGTTGATTAGCCAATCCAAAAACGGCATCCTGAACTTGATTTAAAGGAAAATAAGGTTTCAATTCTTCATCATTCAGATCATATTTTGCCTTGCGAAGTTTCTCGGCATAAAAAGCATGATCGTAACCTTGGATTTCATCAATTCCATCGGCTTTTGCTAAAGATTTCAGTTCTTCGATTTCTTTTTCGGCGTAAGGCTTTGCTTTCGTTAAAAGCTCATTTAAAAAATCCAGAACTTTCGCCGGAGATTTTGCCATTCTTTCCTCCAAAACATATTCTGCATAATTTAAATAGCCTAAAAGCTCGGCTTTTTGTTGTTTTAAAGCAATAAGTTCTTTGATAAGATTTTGGTTATCAAATTCACCGCCGTCAAAAGATTTTTTACCATTCGCCAAAGCAATTTCTTTTCTCAATTCGCGATTTTCGGCATACGTCATAAACGGAATATAGCTTGGATATTGCAAAGTCACAACCCAGCCTTCCAAATTTCTTTCTTTCGCTTCTTCGGCGTATTGATCAATGATTGCATCGGGAATTCCAGCCAAATCTTCTTTATTGGTGATGTGTTTGAAATAATTGTTGGTTGAAGCTAAAACATTTTGCCCGAACTGAAGAGATTTTAAAGACAAATCCATATTGATTTTCTTTAATTTTTCTTTGTTTTCTTCGTTCAATAAAGCACCGCTTCTTACAAAACCTTTATAAGTTTCGTCTAAAAGCATTTGCTGCTCTTCATTCAGGTTATATTTTTCTTTTTCGTCGTAAACTTTTTTTATTTTGTTGAATAACGCTTCGTTTTGAGATATTTTTGAAGAATATTCAGTTAAAATTGGCGAAACTTCCTGCGCGATTTGTTGTAATTCGTCACTTGTTTCTGCGGAATTTAAGTTGAAGAAAATATTTGATGTAATATCCAGTTTTTCTCCTGAATATGCTAAAGCTTCGATTATATTTTCAAAAGTTGGCTCCTCTGTATTGTTAACAATAGCGTTGATTTCTTCTTCTGATTTCTGAATCAATTCCTTAAAAGCAGGAAGATAATCTTCATTTTTTATTTCGTTAAAAGGTGCTGAATGATATGGTGTGTTGAAATTTTCTGTTAAAATATTCATTGAGTTATTTTTAATTAATGTAAATTTAATCTTTTATATGGATTGTGAAATACACAAATAAGATGCCCGAATCAGGAATTGTGACAAATATTCTTCAATTGAATAATCTTGTCATATGAAAGTATTGATGTTGTTTGAATAACTAATTTTGAGGCTGACTAATTAAAAAAACTTAACCCTTAAATATTTAAACTATGAAAACAATCTTAAAAGTTCTGGGTATTATTATTTTAATCGCGGTGATTTATGGCATTATTGCTATGCTGGCCTTTGATAAAAATTACCATTACGAAAAATCTATTGTCATCAATGCTCCGCAAGAAAAAGTTTGGCAGCATACAGGATCTTTGAAGGCTTACAATGTTTGGGATCCTTTTTCAAAGGCTGATAAAAATGTGAAAATCACCTATTCCGGAACCAGCGGCGAAGTTGGAGATTCTTATCACTGGAAAGGAAATAGTGAAGTAGGAGAAGGTAAACAGACCGTTACTGAAATTATGACGAATGAAAGAATGGTAACAAAGTTGCAATTTATTGAGCCTTGGCAAGGCTTCGCAACATCCACTTTTACGCTTGCTCCTGAAGGAAACGGGACAAAAGTAACTTGGGCAATGGATAACGAATTGACCCCAATGATGAAACTCATGAAACCCATGATGGATATGCAGATGAATAAAATGTTTGAACAGGGATTGGGAAACCTCAAAAAAATATCTGAAAAATAACAAATCAGCCTTGCAATTTTGCAAGGCTTTTTATTTAAAAAAAATATTATCTTTATCTAAAGATTACGATTCATGGAGAAGATAGTATTTGAAAAAAACAACATAAGGAATTATGTGAAAAACGTAATTTCGGAAAAAATAGAAAAGCTAAAAAACTTTTTAGAATTTACATTAGAAGCAAGCCGGGATATAAAAAAGACGCCAAAATACGACAGCACGAGAGAAGAAATACAGGAAGAGATTTATCAGATGCAGAAGCAGCTCGGTGCTTTAAATGACCTTCAGCGAAATATGGCGAAAGTGCTTCCCAATTCCACGGAAAGAGTGCAACTTGGTTCTTTGGTGATCACCAATAAAGCCAGGTTTTATGTTTCTGTTTCTTTAGGTGAATTCTTTTTTGAAGGCGATCGTTTTTACGCAATATCGGCAGAAAGTCCAATGGCAAAAAAAATGATGGGCATGAGATCCGGCGATGCATTTACCTTAAATAATATTCATCAGAAAATTGTGGAGGTTTTGTAATTAATTAGAAATTAGAAATTTAAATATTCTATCCTTCTTAACGAAGGAAGAGTCTAATTCTATTTTTAATTCATAATAGAATTACCTGATCAACAATCAACTTTTTCGTAATTTTGCTTCATGAATAAAGCAGAAGTTTTAAAATCAATTATAGAGCAACGAAGAAGTATTTTTCCAAAAGATTATACCGAAAATGAAATTCCGCAAGAGATTATTGATGAAATTTTGCATTCGGCAACATTTGCTCCCAATCACAAGCGTACAAAACCTTGGCGTTTCAAAATTTTCAAAGGTGAAGAGAAAGCTAGATTGGCTTTGGAAATGCAGGAGATTTACAAATCAACTCAGGCTCCACAAGTTTTTTTAGAAAAAAAATATAATGATATTGGTTTTAAGATCAACAAAGCCGATGCAGTCATTTCTATTGTTGTCAATTTCAGCGGAATGGTTCCCGAATGGGAAGAAATTGCGGCTGTTTCTATGGCGGTTCAGAATATGTATTTGACTTGTACAGCGAATGGAGTAGGCTGCTACTGGAGTTCTCCGAAGATTGTAGATCACCTGAAAGATTCTTTGACGATCGAAGAAAACCAGAGGTGTCTTGGGCTTTTCTATTTGGGCAAAGTTTAATGCAGCTTAATCTTTAAGCATTTTATAAGGATAATCAGAAATCACATATTGAATTCCCCATTTTTGCATTTGCTCGATTTCCTTTTTAGAATTTGAATTTCCGCCGACCAAAGGAACTGCAAATTGCTTGGATTCTTCTAAAGTTTGTGACGTAATTTCTTTAAAACTTGGTGAAAAATAATCAGGTTTAAAATCCAGTTCTGTCAAATATTTTGAAAGTGGCTGTTTCTTTTTATCCAGTAAGCAGGTTTTGTATTCGGGATAATGTTTCTCGATATAACTTAATGTTCTGGGATCAAAAGATTGAATAATCACTTCATCGGGCGTTAGATATTTTTTCAAAACTTTTACAAGAAGTTCGACCACTTCTTTGGGTTTGGGATGGTATTGATCATCTGTATTTTCAGATATTTTGGTTTCTATAAAATAATGAGGACGGCTTAAACCTTTTGATTGACTGTAATTGATGAGTTCCTGCATCACGTTTTCAAGTGTAGGAATGGTTTCCTTTAATTTTGCCTGTTCAGGAAAGGCTGAATTGGATAATACTCCTAATGTATAATTGGAAAGATCATCGGTATTAAGTTCGTAAATAATGTTTTTGTTGTCTTTAGATAAAGCTTTTCCTTGTTTATCAGTATAAATTTTTGAATTGATCACTGCATCATGCGTTACAACCACATCCATGTTTTTGCTGATCATTATATCCATTTCAACAGTTGAGGTGTGATGCAAAGCTTCTTTAAATGCTGTTAAAGTATTTTCAGGATTCAATCCGCGAAATCCTCTATGCGCAAAAACAGTGATATCCTGAGCATAATAGTTTGTCGAAAATACAATGAGAGCTAACAACCATTTCATTATTTTAATTTTTTACAAACTTATATAAAGTAAGTATTTGTGCATTATTAAAATTAATTAACATAAAAAGATTCAAAAACAATTTCAATTTTTGTTTCCAAATTCACTTTTTTAGATTGTTACAACAGAATTTTTATTTATCTTTGCACACTTAAATATTTAACTGGGACGAGTTCCCTTAAAATTCAAACATTATGTCAGTAAAAATCAGATTACAAAGACACGGTAAAAAAGGTAAGCCTTTTTTCCACATCGTGGTTGCGGATTCAAGAGCTAGAAGAGATGGTAGATTCATCGAAAAACTAGGAACTTACAACCCAGTTACTAACCCTGCTACTATCGATTTGAACGTTGATTCTGCTGTAAAGTGGTTAAACAACGGTGCTCAGCCAACTGATACGGCGAGAGCTATTCTTTCTTACAAAGGTGCACTTTACAAAAAACACTTACAAGGTGGCGTTGCTAAAGGTGCTTTTGATGAAGCTGAAGCTGAGAAGAGATTCAATGCTTGGTTGGAGTCTAAAGAACAAAAAGTACAAGGTAAAGTAGAAGGTTTATCTAAAGCTCAGGCTGATGCTAAAAAAGCTGCTTTGGATGCTGAAACTAAAGTGAATGAGGCTAGAATCGCTGCTGCTGCACAAGTAGAAGCTGATGCTAAAGCTGCTGAAGAGGCTGCTAATGCACCTGCTGAAGAAGTTGCTGCTGAAGCTGAAGCTACAGAAGGAGAAACTCCTGCTGCTGAAACTGAAGAAAACACTGAAGCTTAAAACAAACCTGTATGCGTAAAGAAGATTGCTATTTTTTAGGAAAAATCACACGCAGACACGGCCTTGCGGGAAACGTTATCCTTAAGCTGGATACCGATCAACCCGAGCTTTACAATAAATTGGAATCAATATTCGTTGAAATCAACGGATTATTGGTTCCTTTTTTTATTGAAAAGTCATCTTGGAGCAAACTCGATGCTCTTAATATTGCTTTTAAAAACTCTTCTGAAGCATTGGTGGATCAATCTTTAGGTAAAAATGTTTATTTACCGTTGGATACTTTACCGAAACTTTCAGGAAAACAATTCTATTACCACGAAATCATTGGTTTTGAAATTATTGATCAGAACGATAATCATTGTGGTGTCATCAGATCTGTGAATGATCAAACAGCACAAAACTACTTTGTGACCAATCTGGATGGTAAAGAAGTAGTAATCCCAATCATCAAAGACTGGATTCTTGAAGTCGATCGTGAAGAAAGATTTATCAAAATGCAACTTCCTGAAGGATTGATCGATGTTTTCTTGACTCCTTCTAAGAAGGATGAATAGAAGTTACAAATAATTGAAAAAAAGGAAGCAAATATTTTACTGTAGCTATTCCTTCACTAATTTTTTATTGCTAATTATTTATTATTCGTAATTGCCGGTAATAAATAATCTTGTACAATTTTATCAACTTGTGAGTGCGAGTAAGGCTTATTATAAGCTTTTGCAGTGATGACTATAACGATAGGTAGCTCTGTGAAAATGATAATTTTGTTTCCGCCATTTCCGCTAGATTGATAAGATTCAAAACTTTTATCTCCTACTTTATATACTTTTCTCCAAAACAGATAGCCGTACCCTTCAAAATCTTTATTGCCGGAAAAATAATTGGTAAAAGATTTTTTAATCCATTCTTTGTCTAAAATAGTTTTGCCATTCCAAACACCGTTATTTTTATATAACTGTCCGAATTTTGCGAAATCCAGAGCTCTCATTCTTAATCCTCCGGCAAGCGAGATTTTGTGTTGAGGTGTATATTGCCATTTGTGGTTTTTTATTCCAAGAGGTTGAAACAATTTTTGATCTGCATACTTTTCCAATCCATTCTCAATAGATTTATCTAAAATATCTCCGGTTAAAACTACTCCGGTTGTAAAGTAAGACCACTTTTCTCCAATTTTATTGTCGGTCAATGGTAAATCTAACGCAAATTTTATCCAATTATCAGTTGGGTACATATTTTCTTCATTTCCGGGAGAATCTTCATCTTCATCATTTCCATCAAAACCTGAACTCATCGTCAGCAAACTTTTTAGCGTAATATTTTCTTTTTCAGGAGAATAATTTTTGAATGCTTTTAAATCATAAAATTCATTGATTTTTTGATTTTCATTTTTTAAATTATCCATCTTTCAAAGCAATTCCCATTAAAGCGGAAGCGAAAGATTTTCCTACAGAACGGGTGTCATTAAGGCTGTCTCTTTCATAATTATTAAAATATTCTTCCAAAAGAAGCTTGTCATTTTTGATTACAACGATGCCCGTAATATCTTTGAATCTGTTCTCTGCTATTTTTTGATTTAAACCTTTTATTTTTTCGATATTAAATTTTTCATTCGAAACTTTCCAGCCGCTATTGGGCTTTATTTTTTGAACGGCAATTTGATTTTCAGGAATATTCTTTTTAGGAATATCCAGATTTATATTGCCTTTTGCGATTACTTTTCCTGTTTTTAAAGTTGAAGTTTTTAAATAAGGTCTTATTTCAATGCTTAAATTATGGCTTCCGGTTTCTAAAGCATCGATTCCGCCGTTTTTTAAATAAAATCGCATCCACAAAAATCTTCCCCAGGAATCTTCGTTTTTTGAACTGATAAAAGGAATTCCGAAAGTTGTTTTTAAAGTTTTACTTTCTTTTGTTCCTGCTCCCGAGTTAAGATTTTCTACATAAATTAATTTTCCGTCAACATAAAAAGAAACTGATAATTTCCTTTTTTTAACAATTCATCAACGGTTAAAGAAGGATCAAGCTGATGTAAATAATTAATCAAAGAATTATCTTGAAAAATATGGATAGCAAAATCTTTATCTTCCTGAAAAATCATCGTTGAAAGGAAATCTGATTCTTTTAAATTTTCCTCAGAAACTGCTTTATCCATAAAAACAATTGTATTCAAATGATTTTTTTGAACAGAATTTTCAATTTTTTCAGGATTGATGATGTTTTGAGATTTTACAAAGGAAAAATTAAAGAGTAAAAACAGAATAAATATTGAGCTTGATTTCATTTTAAATTTTATAGGAACAAAAATAGACAGTTTAGTTTAAAAAAAATAGAATAGAATTAACATGACTATTTTTCCAAAATTTTTCGATATTTCAAAGGTGTCATTCCGATATTTTCTTTAAAACTGCGGATAAAATGACTTTGATCTGCAAAACCACAGTCTAACGCAATTTCTGTTAAAGATTTTTCGTTGGCTGTAAGAAAAGATAGAGAATGATTAATCTTTAGTTTTCTAATATAATCTCCCAGATTGCAATTGAAATATTTGTGAAAATCCCTACTCAGATGGATTGGATGAATGTCTAACGTTTGAGAAATATCTGTTAAGCTAAATTTTTCAGTATAGCCCTCGTGCAGCAACTCATCAATTTGCTTAACCCAAATTGGTTTCTTTTCTAACTTAGAATTCTGAGTAGATAATTGACTGAAAATATTGAGCAAAAGCTGATGTGTAGAAATTTCAGAAGAGATATCATCTATTTTACTTTCCTTAAAGATTTTATACATTAAAAGTTTTACTTCGGGATTCTTTATATTAAAGCTTCCTTCGAGTTGGTTTTTAGAAATATTCAGATTTTCAAACCATTTTTGGGGTATTTCAATGTGGAAACCTCGTGTAAAACCATCGGGTTTTATATTATAATGCGGATCTTCCCATTGATGGTAGAGTAAAGTTCCGGCAGAGCATTCATAGATTTCTTTTTTGTTTCCTTCAACCACATTTCCCTGAATAAGAAAAGTGAAATAAGCATTCTCGTGGTAATGCAAGTCGACATAAGAATGAGTGTATTCTGTATCTGTGATAATCAGGCCATCGAAGTGCAGCGTTTTGTTGGTTTGACCAAAAAATTCACCCTTATAAAGTGTGTTCATTTTAATTTTTGTTGTAAGTTTTCAATTTGGTCATACATTTTATTAAAAAACATTTTCCGCTCTCTGTTACCGGAACTATTCAGCGATTTCGAATTTTTTATTTCATGTTCAAAATAGATTAAAGTATCATTGCAAGTGTTCTCATCGTTCGTCATCATATAGCCAAACATATTAAATGGAATAAAAAACGACGATTGATATTCATTTTTAAACAAAATATTATTGCTTAAAATTACTAAATCATTCACATAAAAATTGAAATCAGGATTATGCTGAATTTTATATTCGATATTTTGCAGAACACTTCTCACTTCCTCCAAAATAAGCACGATGTCTTTATATTTCAAAAGTCCCATTTCTGAGTAAAAAGAAACCTGCATCAGGATACTCATAATCGTGGTATCATTCCAAACTTCGGTTACATTCTGGCTTTCATACAAATTTTTCAACATTTCATTTTTCGGAGAATGATAAGGAAGATCAAAATCTTCGAATGGACCTAGAAATTTATCTTCGTTCAGCAAGTTCATCCAAACGTAGAATTTAAAGCGTGAAAGGATTGTATTTGAAATCGTGTAAAAAAAAGGAATATCCTTCGCCGAATAATACACTTTCGATTGATTGATGCTCTGAAAAACATTTAAAATCTTCAGCGAACTTTCAAAAAAATACAACAAATCTTCCTGAGTTTTTACGGGTTTTGTTCTTTTCACGACCAGTTGGTTTTCTGTTCCCAAAAACTGATCTATGGATATCTGATAATATTTTGCCAATTCCACAGCTTCCTCAAAACTGAATTTTGCTTTCATCGAAGTTCTTCGGTGTGCCGCGTCATAACTAATATTGAGAATATTGGCGATCTCGTCGTTCAAAGATTTGTCTCCGATTTTCTTTCTGATTTGTTTGAGTAGAATTTCCTGATTCATACTGATTTGCGATTTTCACAAATGTAAAGATTTATTTTAATTTTTTTTCGCATTCAGGTGAGATTGTTCTGTGGGTAGCTTTGAATTATAATTTAAAACTCGCTATTATGAAAACGAAACTATTTTTAATCATTGCTGTTTCATTTAACAGTTTGCTTTTCTGTCAGGACAGCTTGAAAATGACTGATCAAAAAACAAGATTAGTTGCAATTACTCCTTTAAATAAAGAAATAGATAAAGTTAACGGATTGGCATTAGGATTTGGTTTGGATTCTAAATATCTTTTTAAAGAAGAAACTGCTTTAAACTTGCAGAAGGTAAACGGACTTAATTTGGAAATCAATCCTTTAGGAATTTTGTTCTGGCTTTTTTATGATCCGGCAAAAACTGCAAATGTAGAAGCTGTTCAGGTTAATGGCCTCAATATTTCTCCCGCAGGTTATTTCAGAGGGATTAGCCACAACGGTGTGAGTGTTTCTCTTTACAATTATGGTCATACGATGGATGGTGTCATGGGCTCGTTGGCCAATTTTGATATTGAAAAAGGCAATGGAGTTTTTGTTGCAATCTTAGGCGTTTCGGCTAAAGTAATGAAGGGTGTTAGTTTTTCTGCTTTTAATAATACAGAAATTCTCAGAGGTGTTCAAATAGGTTTCGTTAATAAAAATATTGATGGCAAAGGTTTGCAGGTCGGTTTGGTGAATAAATCGAATAAAATGAAAGGTCTTCAGATCGGCTTCTGGAACAAAAACGGAAAACGCACACTACCACTAATCAACTTTTAAGTCATGAGAACTTTAATAATATTCCTGTTGTTTTGTCTGAATCTGTCTGCACAAAACGTCAAAGTTGAAAAAACTGAAAGATCTTTAATCGAATTCGGCTCATTTCTGAACTTTAACAAATTTAAAACAAAGCAAAATGCCGGTGTGTACGCTGGTTATTGGTACAGATTTCCCGCGGATGAATCTAAAACCCATTTGGAATTAGGAACAAATTTCGGTTACAGTAAAAGTCTTTATGAATTTAATTATGGAAAAAACGGACTGCTTTATCCTATTCGCTCAGAAGAATTTATTTGGAATCTGGGAGCCAGAATGGTCAAGGGATACGAATTAAGAAGTGCCAAAATAGAATGGATTTCAGAATTCAGCTTACAGACGTTGTTTTTTAATGATGGAGATATACCGAAAGACGATTCTCAGGAAAAATCTGATAAGGATAATACAATCTATATAGATACTCACAGTGCCAGTTTTTCATCTCTAAAAATTGGTCAGGGAATTCGTTTTTGGAAAAATAATGTGGGAATTGGTGTTCAGGCTTCTTATCTGCCGTATAGATTGTGGTATAAGCAAACTGCGCCAGAAGGATTTAATGCTCTTTCAGCCGAAGCAAGCTTGATTTTTAAATTTTAAATAACATCAAAAAATTTTAAACATGAAAACCATACCTTATCTATTAATAGCAATACGATTTCTTTTTGCTCCGATTATTTTCTTTTTGGCTTACTTAAAAGGCGAAGAATCAAGATTTTTAATCTTAACCTTGATGTTCGTAGGTCTACTCACAGATATTTTTGACGGTATCATTGCCCGAAAAGTAGGCGTTTCATCAGAAAAACTACGACGACTCGACAGTCAGGTTGATTTGGTGTTTTGGCTGTCGTTGGGATTTGCAGCCTATTTTATCAATCCTGAAGTGATAAAAAACCATTGGCAAAGCATTGCACTTATATTTATTATGGAAACTTTATGTTATATAATAAGTATCATTAAATTTAAAAAGGAAACCTGCACCCACGCTTGGCTTTCAAAATTATGGGGGATAAGTTTATTGATTGCTTTTACTTATTTAATAGGATTTCAACAAGCGGGCTGGGCGTTTCATCTTACTATTATTTTAGGAATCATTTCTCATATCGATGTTATTCTGATTATTTTAATTCTCCCAAAATGGCAATACGACGTCCCAAGTTTTTATCACGCCTGGTATATAAGAAAAGGGAAGCTGAGAAAAAAGAGTACACTTTTTAATTAAATCATTTATTTCACTGAAAAACTCATCTTAATTTAAATCCTAAATCATAACAAGCAAAAGTTCCCTCGTTTTTTGTAAATTTGCAAACATTAATTTTTATACAAAAATTTATCAATCAACAAATGAAAAAGCAGACGATTAAAGAAGTCCTACAAGACTACAAAAAAGTATTACATCATGACATTACAGTTTACGGTTGGGTGAGAGCCTTCCGTTCAAATCGTTTTATTGCATTAAATGATGGTTCTACAATTAATAATTTGCAAATTGTTGTTGATTTCGAAAATTTCGATCCGGAAATTGTAAGTAAAATAAGTACAGCATCTTCTCTAAAAGTTGTTGGTGAAGTGGTAGAAAGCCAGGGAGCCGGACAAACTGTAGAAATCATCGCTAAAAAAATCATCATTTTAGGAGATAACTTTACAGAAGAAAGAGATAAAACCATTCTTCAGCCAAAAAAACACTCATTAGAAGTGTTGAGAGAGCAGGCACATTTAAGATTCAGAACCAATTTATTTGGGGCGGTTTTCAGAGTACGTCACGCCGTGAGTTTTGCAATTCATTCTTTCTTTAACCAAAACCAGTTTTTCTACATCAATACGCCGATTGTTACAGGAGCTGATGCAGAAGGTGCAGGTGAAACGTTTGGAGTAACCAACTTTGATTTAAACAATATTCCAAGAGACGAGCAGGGTGATATCGATTTCGCTCAGGATTTCTTTGGAAAGAAAACCAACTTAACGGTTTCCGGACAGCTTGAAGGGGAAACTGCAGCTATGGGATTGGGAAGAATTTATACGTTTGGACCGACTTTCCGTGCAGAAAATTCAAACACAACCCGTCACCTTGCAGAATTCTGGATGATTGAGCCGGAAGTTGCTTTCAACAACCTTGAAGATAACATCGATTTGGCAGAAGATTTCCTGAAATATGTGATTCAATATGTTTTAGATAACTGCAAAGACGATTTGGATTTCTTAGACAAGCGTTTTGAAGAAGAGCAAAAATCAAAACCGGAAAAAGACAGAGCAAAAGAAGGTTTGATTGAAAAGCTTCAGAATGTTATTGCGAAACGTTTCAAACGAGTAAGTTATACAGAAGCGATTGAGATCTTGATGAACTCGAAAGAAAATAAAAAAGGAAAATTCCAATATCCGGTTGAAAGCTGGGGAACCGATCTTCAGTCTGAGCACGAAAGATTCTTGGTAGAAAAGCATTTTGAATGTCCGGTAGTTTTGTTTGACTATCCAAAAGAAATCAAAGCATTCTACATGAAGCTGAACGACGATAATAAAACCGTTGCTGCAATGGATGTGCTTTTCCCTGGAATTGGCGAAATCATCGGTGGATCAGAGAGAGAAGCAAGATTAGACGTTCTGAAAACGAAAATGGCAGAGATGCACGTAGACGAGCACGAACTTTGGTGGTATATGGATACCAGAAGATTCGGGTCTGTTCCTCACGCAGGTTTCGGGCTTGGTTTAGAGAGACTGGTTCTCTTCGTAACAGGTATGACCAACATTCGAGACGTCATCCCTTTCCCAAGAACTCCAAAGAACGCAGAATTTTAATCTGCATCATATATATAGTACCTCTGAAATTTTCAGAGGTATTTTTTGTTCTATAATTATAAGTATTCTCCAATCCTGTAATTTGTTTAAGGAGCTCATTCCAGCTTTCACTACTCGCTTTTTTGCGCCTTTGCTTATCCCTTCTTGCAAAAAGAGCTCAAACATGCCGTTCAATCTGGGCTAGGGGAGTAGTCGGTAGATGATTATTCGCCAAAAAATAAATATTTTTTCCAATTCTTTTTGCTTCAGTCTAGTTATATTTTTTCTAAATTCAATCTTTCCATTATTGGCATTATTGGCATTATTGCTCATTTGAAGATTTTATTTTTCTCTTTTGCTCCGGAGGAGCAATATGTTTGTAGTAATTATTATCCCATTATATAGAGAGCTCCGTAGGAGCGACACCTTTCATTAATAGATTGATATCAATAATCTGTTGGCTTAATCTTTGTAAACAGTACACTCGTTGATGTTGTTTATACCTAGAACATGTCGTTACCAATATTTTCGAGAAACAAAATAGATATTTTGTTTGCTAAATTTCCTAATGATACCCGGATAAAACTACATCTTTACCCATCATTAAAATAATATGAATATTGTGGATAACTCTATAACGTTATTTAATGCTTATCAAACCAGCGTTTTACTTTAATACTTTTCCACAATCAAAATAATTGATTATTAAATATTTGTTTCGTGTAGGTACTTGCCCTATCTTTGCCCCACTGAAAACGAGAGATTGTTAAGGTAGCGCAGGAGCGCCTTTCGGGGCATGAACAT
>NZ_JCAXEH010000011.1:0-11251 GCF_059758895.1 Chryseobacterium sp. GQ58
GTTTACTATAACTTATTTATCACAAGTAATGCATTCTACCACGATTTCTTCTTTTGTGTATTGCGGTTTTGCAGATCGGTAAAGCTGCATATATCTTAAGCTGATTATTAATCCTATTAAAGTCATTCCGACTCCGACAAGCGATGGATAATTGAATGGCAATTTAAATTCCAAAGGTATTCCTCCCAAGAAAGCACCCATTGCGTTGGCAATATTAAAAGCTGCCTGCATAAATGCCGCTGCCATCATTTCGCTTTTCGGAGCAGCTTTCATCATCATGATATTGATTGGCGCTGCAACAGACATCGATAAAGCTCCGCAAATAAAAGTTAGTACCAAAGCTATATTTTGATATTCTGAAAGGAAAAACACACCGGATAAAGAAATCATCATCAGAAAAAGCAACAGGCAACACGTTTTTTCAGGGCCTAATCTGTCGGATAAATAACCTCCTGCCAAATTTCCGACCACCATTCCGGCTCCCGCAAGAATCATCACATACGCCATCTGACTGCTTTTGATTCCTGCAATAACGGTCATCAATGGCGTGATATAACTAAACCAGGTGAAAAGACCTCCAAATCCTATCGCCGTTATCATTAAAACCAACCAAGCTTGTTTTCTTTTGAGAAATTTTAATTCTTCAAGAAAATGAGCATCTTTATTTTTTTCCATTGCTGGCAGCCAAAGCTTTAACGATATTAAAGCTACCAAACCAATCACGGCAACAATCGCAAAATACCATTTCCAATGAAAAATATGCCCGATATAAGTAACCAAAGGAACCATGGCAAGATTAGCCACAGTAAGTCCTGTAAACATTAATGATATATAAAATGCTTCTTTCCCTTTCCCCGCAAGCCTTGATGCGACTACTGTTCCAACGCCGAAAAATGCGCCATGCGGAAGACCAGACATAAATCTAATAATCAATAGTGATGTATAATCCGGCATTACAGCAGATAATGCATTAAATAATGTAAAAATCATCATCAATACAATCAATACTTTTTTTGGCGGAAATTTCACGGAATAGCCAATCAGTAACGGCGCTCCAACAACGACTCCCATTGCATAAGCTGAGATCAGATGCCCCGCTTCCGGAATTGTAATTTGTAAAGAGTTTGCAATATCCGGCAACAATCCCATTACCGTAAATTCTGTAGTTCCGATTCCTAATCCGCCGATTGCCAACGGTATTATTCTTTTATCAATCTGCATTATAATTCTAAATGAATCTGTTTTAAAAATAAATTTTGTCAACAATTAAAATTCTCTACATTCTTGTTAAAAATGTAAAATAATTCAGTCAAAAATCTAAATGAATTTCAAATAAAATCGCCCTATAAAGAGCGAGTTGTATTTAGTGAATATGTTTTTCTGCGTGGTAAGAGCTTCTTACAAGAGGCGAACTTTCAACGTGTCTAAAGCCTAAGCTTCTTGCAAAGTCTCCAAATTCATCAAACTCTTCAGGCGTAATGAATTTTTTCACAGGTAAATGTTTTTTCGTAGGCTGCAAATATTGCCCCAAAGTGATCACATCTACATTTGCATTTCGGATGTCTTCAATGGTCTGGAAAACTTCGTCTTTATTTTCTCCCAAACCAAGCATTACGCCTGTTTTTGTTCTTCTTTGTCCGGCTTCTTTTAAGTATCTTAAAACCTCAAGGCTTCTTTCATATTTCGCCTGAATTCTCACTTCTCTTGTCAGTCTTTTTACAGTTTCCATGTTGTGAGAAATCACTTCCGGGGCCACTTCAACCATTCTGTCGAGATGCTTTGTTAAGCCCTGAAAATCTGGAATTAAAGTTTCCATTGTAGTTCCCGGAGAAATCCTTCTTACCGCGTTTACAGTTTCACCCCAAAGAATTGAGCCCATATCTTTCAGATCATCACGATCCACAGAAGTAAGAACCGCGTGTTTTATTTTCATTAATTTGATGGAACGAGCTACTTTTTCAGGTTCATCCCAGTTTACGTCAAGAGGTTTTCCTGTTTTTACACCACAAAATCCGCAACTTCTCGTACAGATGTTTCCCAAAATCATGAAAGTAGCGGTGCCTTCTCCCCAACATTCGCCCATATTCGGGCAACTTCCACTTTGGCAAATTGTATTTAATTTATATTTATCAACCAAAGTTCTCAATTCGCGATAATTCTTTCCTGTCGGAAGTTTTACACGGATCCACTTTGGTTTTTGAACGGTAGTGTCCTGAATTAGATTCTCCATTTATTCTGAAATTGACGACAAAGTTAAGGATTTTTTGATGGAAACCATCTACCTCAAAAATTGATGGATACTATAATTTTAAAGGAATAAGAAAGATTATACTTGTAAAATAGAAATTTATTGTAAATCGTCATTTGAACACAGATTTAGAATAATCTAACAAAATGTGTAAATGCTTCATGAGGCTTAATTAGTTATCTTCAAAGTCATTGTTTTTCAATAATTCGGCAAGAACTTTTTTAGCTCGCATCACTCTTACTTTTGTATTGGCAACAGAAATTCCGAGCTCTTCAGCAATTTCTTTGATGCTTTTTTCTTCAAAAAATCTGAGCCTGATAATATCCTGATAATTTGCATCCAAAGATTCAATTGTTTTAATTATCTTTTTCTGTTCTTCATCAGAAATCATCAGCTCTTCCGGAGATTTTGCATACTGATTTTTTACTTCTTCCAGATTTTCAGTCGGATCCTGGTTTTCACGGCTTCTTTTTCTCCAAAAATCGATAATTGTATTTTGTGCAATCGTTAAAATCCATGTTTTAAACTGAAAATGAGGATCATACATGTCCAATTTCGACAGAACTTTTGAAAAAACATTCACCGTAATTTCGTCGGCATCATTTTCATCACGCATTTTTTTCATCACAAAAGAAAAAACATCAACCCAAAAAATGTTGATGAGCTTTGTCTGCGCTTTCTGATCTTTTTCCTTTGCTTTCTGGATAAGCAGGAATAATTGTTCGTCGTTCATGAATAAAACAAATATAGTTGATTTTGTAAGAAGATAAAAGCTAATCCACAAATGAGGCCAATTTGTTTAAATTGCTGTTTTATACCTTTTCATAATTAGTAAGATTCAATTTATTATCTTTGCAACTATTAAATTTTAAAGAAAAATATGATGAATTCCTTTATTGAAGAACTAAAATGGCGTGGTCTTTTTGCCGATATGATGCCCGGAACCGATGAACAACTGAATAAAGAGGTGACCACCGCTTATATTGGCTTTGATCCGACTGCCGATTCTTTACATATTGGAAGCCTTATTCAGATAAAAATTTTAGCACATTTTCAGCAGCACGGCCACAAACCGATCGCCTTGGTTGGCGGAGCTACAGGAATGATTGGAGATCCTTCAGGGAAATCTGCGGAAAGAAATCTTTTGGATGAAGAAACTCTTTTACATTATGTTGATTGCCTGAAAAATCAGCTTTCAAGATTTTTGAATTTTGATGGAAATGAGCCCAACAAAGCAGAATTGGTGAATAATTATGACTGGATGAAGAATATTTCATTCCTTGATTTTGCTAAAAATGTCGGGAAAAATATTACGGTCAATTATATGATGGCCAAAGATTCTGTAAAGAAAAGGTTTTCCGGAGAATCCGGCGCAGATGGAATGAGCTTCACGGAATTCACTTATCAGCTTATTCAAGGATATGATTTCCTTCATTTGTATCAGAATAACAACGTAAAACTTCAGATGGGAGGTTCTGACCAATGGGGAAATATCACGACAGGAACAGAATTGATCCGAAGAAAAGCTCAAGGTGAAGCCTTTGCATTGACGGTTCCTTTGATCACAAAAGCAGACGGATCCAAATTCGGGAAGTCTGAAAGCGGTGAAAATTACTGGCTGGACAAAAAGAAGACTTCACCTTACAAATTTTACCAATTTTGGCTGAATGCAACCGATGAAGATGCTGAAAGATTTATTAAGTTTTACACTTTTTTAGATAAAGAGGAAATTGACGTTTTAATAGAAGAGCACAAAACTGCTCCGCACGAAAGAAAACTTCAAAAAAAGCTTGCTGAAGAAGTGACGGTTTGGGTACATGGAAAAGAAGAATATGAAAAAGCTGTAAAAGCATCTGAAATCCTTTTTGGACGCTCAACCGCTGAAGATCTTGTAAGTCTTGACGAAGAAACTTTTTTGGAAGTTTTTGACGGAGTTCCGCAAAGAGAAGTGGCAAAAGCTGATGTTTTGGGAGTAAATATTATTGATCTGCTTTCTGAAAAGTCAGGATTTTTAAAGTCTAAAAGCGAGGCTCAAAGGGAAATTAAAGGAAATGCAATTTCAATAAACAAAGAAAAAGTAAACGAAGTATATACGGCTAATGAAAATGATCTTATTGACGGTAAATTTTTGTTGCTTCAAAAAGGTAAAAAGAATTATTTTATCGTAAAAGTGATTTAAAATAATCATTTTATAACAAAAATAAAAACCGTCGATTGACGGTTTTTATTTTATATTAAATCAAATTGATTATAACTCTAAAAAGCTGTGATCAATTGAAGCATTTTTAGTTCCTACTCCTACAGCTGTGTCAGATTCTGCAACTTCGCCGTCTACATAAAGCGTAACAATTAATTCAGAATCAGGATTTAAAAGAATTGCATTGGCATCCAAATTAAGCTGAGACTGGCTAGAGTTCACAAAAAACTCATCACTTGTCCATAATGTACCTGGCGAATCAAAAATCGTATTCTGGCTGGTTCCCACTTGGGTAATAATAGTTTTAAAAGAACCTGTATCTGTTCCTGTACCTTTAACTATTTTCGCTTCAAACCGTACAAGGTGATCTGTAAATTCATCATCTTCATCATCATCTTTACAAGAATTTGCTACAGAAATAACTGAAAATAATGCGACTAATAAAAATGAAAGTCTAAGTAAGCTTTTTGATTTGTAAAATTTATTCATTTCTCCAAATAGATTTTTTAATGTTTCAAATATAGCTTTTTTATCAATATAAAAATGACTTTTATGAAAATTTTCCAACAAAAAAATCCAATTTATATAAAATCAACAAAATGTAAGTCATATTATTTATTGTGAAAATCTGCACAGTCCCCTTTTCTTTAAATATATAATTATCAACTAATAGAATTGCTTATTTTCTTACATAAATTAATATTTCAAAGTTTTTCCAAATGTATATATTAATTATCTTTGCTGCATGAATTTAGATTATATAGTAAGAGAGCCGGAAAATATCACTTCAAAAACGCCGGTTCTTTTTATGCTTCATGGCTACGGTAGCAACGAGCAGGATCTTTTCAGCTTCAGAGAAAGCCTTCCGAATGACTGGATTCTAGTAAGTTTCCGAGCCCCTAAAACTACTGAATTTGAAGGTTATTCATGGTATGATATAGATTTTAACAATCCTGAGCAATTCGTAAATACCGATCAGGCGAAAGAATCTCTGAACTCAGTTTTGGAAAGCATAATGAAAATAATAAACCATTATGGCCTTACAGAAAGTAAAGCTCATCTTTGCGGTTTCAGTCAGGGCGGAATTTTATGTTACAGCTTAGCATTGAAATATCCTGATCTGTTCAATTATGTAGCATGTATGAGCTGTTATCCCGAAGAAAAGTTGCTTACAGATATTGTAAAAGATAAAAAGAAGCTGGAAAATCTCCGTTTTTTCGTCTCACATGGTACAGATGATGCGATTATACCTTTGGATTGGGGCAGAAAAGCAGCAGATATGCTGTATGATTTAGGTTGTTATTTTACTTTCAGAGAATATATGAGCGGACACGGAGTCAACCAAAAAAATTATATGGATTTGATGGATTTCTTTTCAAAATAAAGAATACTCTTAAAATATTTTTAAACATTCTCAAATATTGGGAATGTTTTTTTATTGATGTAACCAAAAATTTACTACATTCATAATATGAAATTCAGGCATTTTATAGTTATTCTTTTTTTAAGCATTTTTACGAATGCTCAAAATAGTTTTGAAATAAAAGATGCTAAAAAAATAGTGATTCCTTTTAAGCTTATTAATAATTTAATTTTCATTCCGATTACTGTAAACGGCGCTGAGCTTACCTTTTTGCTGGATACAGGAGTTGCCGAAACAACTATTTTCAGTCTCGAAAATAAAGAAATGAGGCTTTCAAAGTTCGAGAAAATAAGATTTTCCGGTCTCGGCGGCAGCGCAAGCATTGAAGGCTTTAAATCTGATCATAATGTCGGGAAAATAGGCGAGCATTTTATCAATACGTCATTTACTTTGTTTATTATTCTCGATCAGGATTTTAATATTTCTTCTCACATAGGAATTCCTGTAAATGGTATTATCGGTTATCACTTTTTTAAGAATCATCCTGTCATAATAGATTATGTTTCAAAAAAAATCACTGTTTACAATGACGTTGATTTATTTAAGAAAAAGATCAAAAAATTTGAAGAGCTTCCTATATCGATTGAAAAGAGTAAGCCTTATATTTTCACAGATGTTGAAATGACTAACGAGAGAAAAAGTTCAAAATTATTGGTTGATTTGGGAAACAGCGATGCAATCTGGCTTTTTCCGGCTTTGATTAAAGATTTTGTTTACAATCGACCAAACATTGATGATTTTCTTGGGCGAGGCTTCAATGGCGATATTTATGGTAAAAGAAGCAGAATACATAATTTTTATCTCGGAAATTTTAAGTTTGAAAAGCCTTTAACTGCAATGCCGGACGAGTTTTCGATACAATATGTAAAACTGGTTGAAGAAAGAAAAGGCTCGGTAGGCAGTGAAATCATGAGGCGATTCACAGCAGCTTTTGATTATCCTAACGAGAAAATGTATTTAAGAAAAAACAGAAATTATGATGATCCTTTCCATTTTAATATGAGTGGCTTAGATTTTAGGCAAGACGGAATGCAATGGGAAAAAGATATTGTAACCGTTGAGACGAAAAGCCCAAATAGTGCATCAAACGAAACAAAGGTAATTTCCAATAATTTACAGTATAAATTTGTTTTAAAGCCATTATTTTCTATTGCAGGTGTAAGGAAAGATTCGCCTTCCGACAAAGCTGGATTAAAAAAAGATGATGTTCTTGTTACAATCAATGGCAGAAAAACTTCCGATATGACTCTTCAGAAAATAATGGAAATGATGAAATCTGATGAAGGAAAAACAATAAGAATGGTTGTTTTAAGGAAAGACCAGGAACTTAATTTAAGCTTTACATTAGAAGATCCGATACCTTATCAAGAATAATATGAAGACAGAAGAAACCACACTGGATAAAATACGAAACAGACCGAGATTCAAAATGTACACGCATCTCAGCAAAGAAACGTATACGGAAAACTTAAAAAAATATCTTGCCGAGCATAAAGGTGAATTCACAGGAAACATCAATAAAGAAATGGCAACCATCTGTGTAGAAACTGAATACGATCAATATTGGAAACCTCAACTTTCTTTACGTACCGAAATTGAAGACGATCAAACTGTGATAAGAGGAGTTTTTGGACCTACTTCAGCAGTCTGGACTTTTTTTATGTTTCTTTATTTTTTATTTTCTATTCTCTGGATGACTTTCTTCACAATGTATTTTGTAGAAAAACAAATCAAAAGCTATGAATTTCCGTGGGCTCTGAATGCTTCTTTTGTCATGCTTGCCTGTATTGCTGTGACGTATGCGGCAGCCAGATTCGGGCAAAGTAAGGCCAAAGATCAGATGAAAAAGCTCAGAAGATTTGCAGAAGAATCTACTTTACATTTTGAAAAAAAGGTTAGTTAGCCTGAGTTCGGTTTGGTTTATAATCGCAATGTTAAACAAAGGGACTAAACATTTGATATTCTTTATTTTAAGATAAAACAAAGGCTTTGCACTTAGCGATGAAATATTATTTGTTTTACGTTAATAAGCGAAGCGGCTTGGTTTACCTTAGAAATAAGTATTAAATATTAATAAAACCTTGTCTGACTTTGCGATACTAAATAATTTTGATAATCAAATATTTAAAATTAATTCTTATCCTTATTCACGTTAGTTAGCGCTTTCAGCTTCTTCAGCTGGAGGATTGGCGGCTTCCATTTCTTTTGCCATTTTAATGGAATCTGTTACTTTTTCTCTGTTGGTTTGCTCATTCAGTATTTTTTCAAGATGTGGCTGAATCAGCTTATTCATCTCCTCTACCGAAATATTGTTTGAGTTCGGATCATTTAATAATTTTCTCCAGGGTTTTCTTCCGCCCCATTTGTAGTCTCCAAAAACAATTACAGGAGTTCCTTTTGCTTTTGTTGTTGCTCCACCCGGATTCAACACCCAAGTATCTGCAAACGAATAAAGCCATTGAGCATCCTTTTTTAACAATCTTAAGCATGCATGCGATGCCGGATAACCCGGTAAGTCATATTCATGCCAACCAATTCCTCCCGTATTGTGAATATTAACGTTGTAAGGAAGTTTCCATTCGCTTTTTACGGTAGAAATAGCCAGCTTTTTTTTCCAATTGGCAAACATCAACCCTTTTGTGGTCTGTGCAGATTTTTTTCCCATGCTTGTTGGTCCCCATTTGACTAAAGCTCCGTTGGAATAAACTCCGTAAGCCTGAATCGGATAAGAAAAAACGACAAACTTTTTCACATCACTCAAAACATCAAGCTGCATAGGGAATGGTGAATATGCCATCAATGTTGTATCAATTTCCTTTGGGACAACCAAAGTATCAGCATTCCATTTATGTTTTGAATCGAGCCTGTTTAATGCTAAAATCGCATAACGTTCTTTTTCAGAATATTTTTTACTGAAAGCAGAATACATTGAATCTCTAAGTTTTTTTTCTTTAGGAATTACAAATGCATTGTAAAACCCGGATTCCTGTATTGCCGGCGGTTCAGATTCCTTTACTTCTTTTAGAGAATCTGGCTTTTCTTCATTCTTTAAAGAACCTGATGAAGTATTTTCTTGTTGAGGATTTATTTCATTTTCTTTTTTACAAGAGGCCAAAAAAAGAGCAAATAAAACAGTATATAAAAATGACTTTTTTAAAAATAATTTTTTCATAAATGTAAGATAGACATTGAATTTTGCGGTACAATACAAATATCAGACCTAAATAAATTAGTTATTCAAATAGAAACTTGCTGATTTACAAACATGATTCTGGACTCTAATATAAGCAATATTAAATCAATATATTGTAATCTACATTATTTATTAATATATAATTCACACTTAAAATATGAAAATATTAAGAAAAAATTAACATATTAAAATTTATTTTATATCTTTGTTAAAACAAGAAACAATTCAACTTGTTTGTCCCTCATTCGCCATAGCCTTCCATTAAGAAGGCTTTTTTTATTTAAAATGAGTTAAAACTCTAATGCTCTTTTAATAAAGATTGGTCTTGAAAATAAGCAAAAAAAAAACTGCAAACGTGTAGGTTTGCAGTGAAATTTATATGTTTTATTATTAGTTTGAAACCTTATAGATAAAGAAACTTCCTACGCTAGATCCTAATAATCCTACATCAAGTAATGAAGAACCTACAAGCCCAAAAGATATTTTATCTCCTGCCTGTAAAGTATAAAGTGAATTTAAGTTAGCTTCAGAAATAGTTAAGCTAAGTAATATCAAGTTGGCACCGCTGAATGAACGACTGTCTATCACAGTAGCAACTCCAGCTCTAGTTCTTACAATCCCAACTCCGGGAGAGTTTGACAACAAAGCAGCTTGCAATCCCGTACCATATCGGAAGCTAAAGCCAATCTGATACACACCATTTGAAGGTACCGTATAAGTATTGTCCGTATCAGTGAAAAGCGCTGCAGAACCTACCGTTCTTTCAGCTGCTAAAAAGTTAACAGCTCTGAAGCCTGAAGGAAACAATCCTAAGCTAAGCAGGCTGATTCCCGCTGTTTTTTTAGCCGCATAAACGCTTGGATTAATAGCGCCTGTAGAAATAAGAGAAGGATCGAATCCATTGATCTCTGAAGTACTGCTGTTGATTCCTAAAACCTGAAATCCTGTCAGCGTAGTAGTGGTAGGTACCGTTCTTAATTTTGCATTTCCGTTTACATCCAAAGTTGCCGATGGTGTGGTTGTGTTAATCCCAATTTGCGCATAACCTACAGCAAACATTGCTGTCAAAGCCATTGAGTAAAGTTTAGTTTTCATGTCTTAATATTTAATGATTAATAATTTTGATGGTAGTGTAAAGTTAACAATAAAAGCACATATATTATAATATTTATAAAAATATGTAATGAATATTAATCTAATATTAAAATTATTATACATTTTTGATAAATTACTATCTCTCTGATAGCATAATTATATTATAAACACTTTAAAGTTTTTTTACTTTATAAGTTGCCTAATTTCTTGCACTTATTGTATTAATTGAACTTTTTATATAACTAATCTGATTTTTATTAAAATAAAGTAAGTTTACTTTAAGTTGTTTTTTAGAAGTTTTAGATTGAATTTGGATTTTCATACGATCCAAAATTAAACCTTCGTCGAGGTTAATTTGCTCTACATATGATTTTGGAAATTCTATTGAAGGCTTAATAAACCTTTTTGTCGTTAATGGATGAAATTTTCTAATTGTGATACACTCGCCCGTGTCATCATATTCTATGCATCTTAGATTACTTAATAGCAAAATAAATAATATCATCAAAACAAAAAATGCAATATCCCATTTCTGATTGAAAAAAAAGATCCCTAAAATCGGTATCAAGTTTAACAAAGCAATCGTATAACAGATAAATCTAAGCTTTTTGATATTAGATATTTTCATATTAATAATAATAAATATTTATATAATAATTAAACATATTTTAAAATAAGATATTATAATATTTAATGCAAAAATAAAAAAAATATGTTAACAATAAGCAAAAATGAAGATATTTCTTTAACTTCTTTTTAACAGTATTGATTTTCAGTTACTAAGGCTCGTTATAAAATTTCACCATTAAACAGAATACATAAAATCTAATCAAATAGCTTTTAAAAGCAAATAAAAAAAGGCGCAAATTTTGATTTATGGTGTAAACGAATAGAATTGACAAATTCTAAAATATTATAAGGTGGTGATTAAACAAAGAATCTTTAAATATTGATTCTCATCTCGTTATTATGTGCATAAATAAAGCAAGCCCCTTAAAATTAAATTTTAAGGGGCTACATGATCTAAATCATCTGCGATCCGGACGGGACTCGAACCCGCGACCTCCGCCGTGACAGGGCGGCATTCTAACCAGC
>NZ_JCAXEH010000012.1:0-5555 GCF_059758895.1 Chryseobacterium sp. GQ58
AAAAAACATTTGGTCATATTAAAATAAAGTTTTACTTTTGCACACGCAAATCAGTACTGAAAACGACAGAAAATGTAGGTATTGTAAAAAGCGGAAGAAAAGAGATCATTGAAAAATAGATATAACAACCAAGTAAGGAAAAACTAAAGCGTCAAAACTTTGAGTGAGTCAGACAAACATACAATGGAGAGTTTGATCCTGGCTCAGGATGAACGCTAGCGGGAGGCCTAACACATGCAAGCCGAGCGGTAGAAGATCTTCGGATCTTTGAGAGCGGCGTACGGGTGCGGAACACGTGTGCAACCTGCCTTTATCTGGGGGATAGCCTTTCGAAAGGAAGATTAATACCCCATAATATATTGAATGGCATCATTTGATATTGAAAACTCCGGTGGATAGAGATGGGCACGCGCAAGATTAGATAGTTGGTGAGGTAACGGCTCACCAAGTCAATGATCTTTAGGGGGCCTGAGAGGGTGATCCCCCACACTGGTACTGAGACACGGACCAGACTCCTACGGGAGGCAGCAGTGAGGAATATTGGACAATGGGTGAGAGCCTGATCCAGCCATCCCGCGTGAAGGACGACGGCCCTATGGGTTGTAAACTTCTTTTGTATAGGGATAAACCTTTCCACGTGTGGAAAGCTGAAGGTACTATACGAATAAGCACCGGCTAACTCCGTGCCAGCAGCCGCGGTAATACGGAGGGTGCAAGCGTTATCCGGATTTATTGGGTTTAAAGGGTCCGTAGGCGGACTCGTAAGTCAGTGGTGAAATCTCATAGCTTAACTATGAAACTGCCATTGATACTGCGGGTCTTGAGTAAGGTAGAAGTGGCTGGAATAAGTAGTGTAGCGGTGAAATGCATAGATATTACTTAGAACACCAATTGCGAAGGCAGGTCACTATGTCTTAACTGACGCTGATGGACGAAAGCGTGGGGAGCGAACAGGATTAGATACCCTGGTAGTCCACGCCGTAAACGATGCTAACTCGTTTTTGGGTCTTTAAGATTCAGAGACTAAGCGAAAGTGATAAGTTAGCCACCTGGGGAGTACGAACGCAAGTTTGAAACTCAAAGGAATTGACGGGGGCCCGCACAAGCGGTGGATTATGTGGTTTAATTCGATGATACGCGAGGAACCTTACCAAGGCTTAAATGGGAATTGATCGGTTTAGAAATAGACCTTCCTTCGGGCAATTTTCAAGGTGCTGCATGGTTGTCGTCAGCTCGTGCCGTGAGGTGTTAGGTTAAGTCCTGCAACGAGCGCAACCCCTGTCACTAGTTGCCATCATTAAGTTGGGGACTCTAGTGAGACTGCCTACGCAAGTAGAGAGGAAGGTGGGGATGACGTCAAATCATCACGGCCCTTACGCCTTGGGCCACACACGTAATACAATGGCCGGTACAGAGGGCAGCTACACAGCGATGTGATGCGAATCTCGAAAGCCGGTCTCAGTTCGGATTGGAGTCTGCAACTCGACTCTATGAAGCTGGAATCGCTAGTAATCGCGCATCAGCCATGGCGCGGTGAATACGTTCCCGGGCCTTGTACACACCGCCCGTCAAGCCATGGAAGTCTGGGGTACCTGAAGTCGGTGACCGTAACAGGAGCTGCCTAGGGTAAAACAGGTAACTAGGGCTAAGTCGTAACAAGGTAGCCGTACCGGAAGGTGCGGCTGGAACATCTCATTTTAGAGCGTCTTTAGACGTTAAACAAATAAAGGTACTTAAATGTACCATGTACTTACTTAAAGAAAACGTTTTAGTTTTTTACTCGGTTGCTTATATTATAAAAATACAAAACCCACTAGAAATTAGTATCAGGGAAAGAGAGATTTTAGTTACAGAAGTTAGAGGTTAGATAATTAGAAGTTAGTTTTAAAGCTAACAACTAAAAACCGACAACCGACAACTAAAAACATGAAGTCTCGTAGCTCAGCTGGTTAGAGCGCTACACTGATAATGTAGAGGTCGGCAGTTCGAGCCTGCCCGAGACTACTAATTGAAATTAGAGGTTAGAAGTTAGAGTTTAGAAATTAGAAAATGAGCGAAAGCAAATAATTTAAAATCTAAAATTTATAATCTAAAATCTAGACTAGAGGGGAATTAGCTCAGCTGGCTAGAGCGCCTGCCTTGCACGCAGGAGGTCAAGGGTTCGACTCCCTTATTCTCCACAGTTTTGTGCGTTTGATTTAAAAGTAAGATGGATAGAGCCAAAACAAATATCCATTTATCAGACAAGCAGAAAGAATTAAGATCATTGACATTAACGGTAAAAATATCACAAAGAGAAAACCGAGCGCAATTAAGCGTTTGAGTTTACAAAAAATAGATTAATAGCAATATTAATCAAAACAATACTGAACTAATTAATAATTAGGAAAGAAATCGTTAAGGGCGTATGGCGGATGCCTAGGCTTTCAGAGGCGAAGAAGGACGTGGTAAGCTGCGAAAAGCTCGGGGGATTGGCACACACGAATTGATCCCGAGATGTCCGAATGGGGCAACCCGTCTGGTTGAAGACCAGTCACTCTAAATTTATTTAGAGAGCAAACCCGGAGAACTGAAACATCTAAGTACCCGGAGGAAAAGAAATCGAAGAGATTCCGTAAGTAGTGGCGAGCGAACGCGGATTAGCCCAAAAGTCTTTATATATTTAAAAGAATGTTCTGGAAAGAACAGCCATAGAGGGTGATAGCCCCGTATTTGAAAGGTATATTTGGATGATAAATGAGTAGGGCGGGACACGTGAAATCCTGTCTGAATATGGGGGGACCATCCTCCAAGGCTAAATACTCCTGAAAGACCGATAGTGAACAAGTACTGTGAAGGAAAGGTGAAAAGCACTTCGAATAGAAGGGTGAAATAGAACCTGAAACCGTACGCCTACAAGCGGTCGGAGCCCACAAGTTGGGTGACGGCGTGCCTTTTGCATAATGAGCCTACGAGTTAATGTTACTAGCGAGGTTAAGTACTTCAGGTACGGAGCCGGAGCGAAAGCGAGTCTGAATAGGGCGCTTAGTTAGTAGTATTAGACGCGAAACCTTGTGATCTACCCATGGGCAGGTTGAAGCTTTGGTAACACAAAGTGGAGGACCGAACCGGTTGACGTTGAAAAGTCTTCGGATGACCTGTGGGTAGGGGTGAAAGGCCAATCAAACTGGGAGATAGCTCGTACTCCCCGAAATGCATTTAGGTGCAGCGTCGTGTATAAGTTTATTAGAGGTAGAGCTACTGATTGGATGCGGGGGAGTCAAATCCTACCAATTCCTGACAAACTCCGAATGCTAATAAATGTTCCACGGCAGTGAGGGCGCGGGTGCTAAGGTCCGTGTCCGAGAGGGAAAGAACCCAGACCAACAGCTAAGGTCCCCAAATCTCTATTAAGTTGAAGCAACGCGGTTGGACTGCATTGACAGCTAGGATGTTGGCTTGGAAGCAGCCATTCATTTAAAGAGTGCGTAACAGCTCACTAGTCGAGCGGTCCGGCATGGATAATAATCGGGCATAAATAGAGTACCGAAGCTATGGATTTACAACCGTTGGGTTGTATCTGGTAGGGGAGCATTCTGTTTGCACAGAAGCAGTGGCGTGAGCCATTGTGGAGCGTACAGAAAAGAAAATGTAGGCATAAGTAACGATAAAGCGGGCGAGAAACCCGCTCACCGAAAGACTAAGGTTTCCTCAGCCATGCTAATCAGCTGAGGGTTAGTCGGGACCTAACGCGAACCCGAAAGGGGTAGTGGATGGACAATGGGTTAATATTCCCATACTTGCTCACACTAAAAAGGGGACGGAGTGCCGTACCTGCTGGAGACTGACGGAATAGTCAAGGCCTAGCCTTCGGGCGAAGCTGCTGCAGGGAAAGTGCTTCCAAGAAAAGCCGAAGTGAAGCAACCCGTACCAAAACCGACACAGGTAGTCGAGGAGAGAATCCTAAGGTGCTAGAGTGAATCATGGTTAAGGAACTAGGCAAAATAGTCTCGTAACTTCGGAAGAAGAGACGCCAGCAGCAATGCTGGCCGCAGTGAAGAGGCCCAGGCGACTGTTTATCAAAAACACAGGACTCTGCTAAATCGAAAGATGCTGTATAGGGTCTGACACCTGCCCGGTGCTGGAAGGTTAAGGAAGGGCGTTAGCAGCAATGCGAAGCGTTTGACTGAAGCCCCAGTAAACGGCGGCCGTAACTATAACGGTCCTAAGGTAGCGAAATTCCTTGTCGGGTAAGTTCCGACCTGCACGAATGGTGTAACGATCTGGGCACTGTCTCAACCATGAGCTCTGTGAAATTGTAGTCTCGGTGAAGATGCCGAGTACCCGCAATGGGACGAAAAGACCCTGTGAACCTTTACTATAACTTCGTATTGACTTTGAGTAAGTAATGTGTAGGATAGGTGGGAGACTTTGAAGCAGGCACGCTAGTGTTTGTGGAGTCAACGTTGAAATACCACCCTTTACTTACTTGGAGCCTAACTTCTTTTAGAAGGACATTGCGTGGTGGGTAGTTTGACTGGGGTGGTCGCCTCCAAAAGAGTAACGGAGGCTTTCAAAGGTACCCTCAGCACGCTTGGTAACCGTGCGTAGAGTGTAATGGCATAAGGGTGCTTGACTGTGAGACCTACAAGTCGATCAGGTGCGAAAGCAGGACATAGTGATCCGGTGGTTCCGTATGGAAGGGCCATCGCTCATAGGATAAAAGGTACTCCGGGGATAACAGGCTAGTCTCCCCCAAGAGCTCACATCGACGGGGAGGTTCGGCACCTCGATGTCGGCTCGTCACATCCTGGGGCTGGAGAAGGTCCCAAGGGTTGGGCTGTTCGCCCATTAAAGTGGCACGCGAGCTGGGTTCAGAACGTCGTGAGACAGTTCGGTCTCTATCTATTGCGGGCGTTAGATGTTTGAGAGGGCTTGAATCTAGTACGAGAGGACCGATTTGAACAAACCTCTGGTGTATCAGTTGTACCGCCAGGTGCACCGCTGAGTAGCTACGTTTGGAAGAGATAAGCACTGAAAGCATATAAGTGCGAAACTCGCCTCAAGATGAGACATCTTTTAAGGGTCGTTGGAGATGACAACGTTGATAGGCTATAGGTGTAAAGTTGGTAACAGCATAGCCGAGTAGTACTAATTACCCGTAGATTTATTGCCTAATTGGCAACGCTTAATTGCGCAATTAAAGGTTCTCTCTTTGTGAACATTTTTATCGATAAAACAGATGTCAGATATGAGACATTAGATAACAGACATAAAAGTCTGAAATCTGAAATCTACCCTCTGATATCTTATATACAACCTTTAGGGTGGTTTTAGCGGTGGGGCTCACCTGTTCCCATTCCGAACACAGAAGTTAAGCCCACCAGCGCCGATGGTACTGCTAAAGCGGGAGAGTAGGTCGCCGCCAGTTTTTATTTAAAAGCTCATCAAGTAATCTTGATGAGCTTTTTTTATGTGCATACATTTATAATAATAAAGTACATAATAGTACGAAAGTTTACTTAGACTTTTATTCTTGTTAAACGTGGCAAAGATAATTATTGTAGAAAATATTA
>NZ_JCAXEH010000013.1:0-1721 GCF_059758895.1 Chryseobacterium sp. GQ58
AAGAATCCGTCTCACAACAAAAAAGTTGAGACGGATTTTTATTTTTAATCGATTCATATTCATTTGATAAAAGAAAAAGTTGTCCTGCTCAGGCAACTTTCTTTCTTAGGTTGTGTGCTAAAGCGTGTAATCCGAACTCCAATTCTACTTTTTTCAAGCCTTTGAGGGTAAATCGCTTAAAATTATTGCAATGTTTCAGATGTGCAAACACAGGTTCTACTTCAACCGATCGTTGTCTGCGTTTTTTGATGCCTTCTTCACTGTTTAAAAGTTCTCGGATTTTTTCTTTGTAATCCTCCAAATGATGGTTTAGCTCGATGCTCCGGTTTTCTTTGGAGTTGTGACAAACACTTCGTATCGGGCATCCTTCGCAGTTTTTTGCCTGATAATGCGAGAGTTTCTGAGGGTAGCCGGTTTTGGTTTTCCGGGTGCTTTCGTGCGTTTTCTCCATCTTTTGCCCCATCGGACAAACATAAAAATCTTCTTCCCCGTTGTAATGCAGATTTTCTTTACTGAAAGTCTTGTACTTTGCCTGATAACGGGTGTCCTGCTCTTTATCAAATGTAATGTATTTTACAAACGGGGTGATGCTTTTCTGTTCCAACAATTCGTAGTTCTCTTCGCTTCCGTAACCCGCATCGGCAGTGAGTTCTTTCAGTTCATTCATTCTGTTTTTGCCATATAATTTCTCGAAATTTTCCAGATGATGCTTTAAGGTATTGATGTCATTGGTTTGCTGATGAATCGTGTAATTTAAATAAATTGATTCTCCGTAGAAATCTGCGCATTATAGGCGGGTTTGAGCTGTCCGTTTTGCATATGATCATCCTTCATCCGCATAAAAGTAGCGTCTTCATCGGTTTTGCTGTAGGAATTCCTCTCTGCTAAAATCGCCTCTTGAGATTCGTATTTATCGAGTTTTTTTTCAAAATTGTTTTTAATGTAATTCAGCTTGGCTTTGGCTTTCTTGTCGGAATTGGTTTTACTCTCGCTGCCTTTCAATTTGGTATTGATGCTTTCTATGGTCTGCTGTATTTTTTCTTTGCTGATTTCTTTAAATTCCGGTGGTTCAGGGTCTTTGTCTTCCTCCCGGGCAACGCTTTGGGCATATTTCCAAAGGTCTTCCAGTTGCCGCAGCATCTTTTCTTTATTGGTTTTAATGGCATTTGCCCACACAAAAGTGTAGCGGTTAGCCTGTGCTTCGATCTTGGTTCCGTCCACAAAAACCTGTCTCAAACTTACCAAACCTTCTTCGGCAAGAAGCAAAACCACCTGCGAGAATATATCCTTGAAGGCAGCCTCCAGCTTACGGGTCCGGAAACGGTTTACGGTATTATGATCCACGATGCTCATATGGGAGAGCCACATAAAGTTGATGTTTTCGCGAAGCGCTTTTTCGATTTTCCGGGAGGAATAAATGTTGTTCATGTAAGCAAAAACCATCACCTTGAGCATCATCACGGGATGGTAACTGGGATTTCCTTCTTTGCTATAGGCTTTTAGAAGCGGTTCTATATTGATTCTCTCTAAAATATCATTGACGACCCGAACAGGGTGATTCTCAGGAATTAACTCCTCAAAACTGTACGGAAATAACACGATCTGATTTTGGTTATAATACTTGAAATTCATACACAAACACCTGATTACCAGATATAAATATACAAAAACATAAAATAATAACCAAAAAAATCCGCCTCAGTTGTGAGACGGATTCTTTT
>NZ_JCAXEH010000014.1:0-1214 GCF_059758895.1 Chryseobacterium sp. GQ58
TCGTCAGTTCGATTTCTATGACATAAGCAACTTATTTTCATACACAGAATTATTTTTTATCAAAGCATAAACTCTGTGTATGATTTTATTTCTAATTGCATTTAAGACAGACATTTTATTCTTTCCCTCTAAAACCTTTCTTTTAAAGTATGTAGCGAGATCATTTGTCAATCTTATTGAACTCAACGCAGCTAAATGTAAAATCTTTTTTAATTCCTTATCAGCCATTGTCGAGACTCGAGGCTTGTAATAGATTGAAGAGCCTGAGCGATGATCAAACGGAACTACTCCTGAATAACAGGCCATCTTTCTTGCCGATTGAATCTCTGTAAACCCGTTAGTTTTAACAATCAGCATAGTAGCTAATACTTTCCCAACACCCGGGACAGTCTGTATTCTTTCATATTGATCCTTTAATTCTACATTCGATTCAATAATATATACAATCTTTTTCTCAACTGCTTTAATCTGTTTATCTAAAAGTAGAATCAACTGTTTATTAAGTTTTATAATTTCTTTATCTGTATGATTTTTAAGAAAGCTTACATCTTTCATCTGCCTTAATAAACCTGCTTTTATTTTTACTCTGTGTCTGCGTTCTGCATTGAGTAAACTTATCTTTTGAATATCTGAAGATTTCGAAACCCAAGGCTCTAAATCCATATAATTTTTTCTAAAAACACACCTATTCTCTGACTGTCGGGTTTATCATTCTTACCCCTTAAAAGACCAATGCTTTTCTTTAAATGAAGTGGATTGATAACAAAAACCAGCAGATTCATACTGCTTAAAACTTCGTAAAGTTCAAAATTATATCTTCCTGTATTTTCCATTCCTACAATGATATTTGCATCATTGGGAAAGCTTTTTAAAAACTTTTTGATAGCTTTCGAACAATTCTCAATTTGGTAATGTTGCGTTGTAGAACAACTATTAACGAAAACATCCAGAGTTAATTTGCTGATGTCAATTCCAATAAAAACTTTTTCCATAAATTTGTTTTTGATAATTGAAAGAGAAACTTATCATGATCTCAACTCCTTAATAATGGGCTGCAATCCCGAATTTCTATCTGAGTTTTTTGATAAGAAAGTGTTTAAGTCTTAATCGAACTATGAGTTTTACTCGGAGTATTTGTTAGTTTACTTAAACACTTTTCTCTTCTTAATAAATATATTATTTTTCCTGTTACAAATCTAAAGGAGTAATTTTCG
>NZ_JCAXEH010000015.1:0-875 GCF_059758895.1 Chryseobacterium sp. GQ58
AGATGTGATCCTACACCTCCGAATGTTACCATAAGCAATGTTACTCCAAGCTCGGCAGTTGTAACCTGGAATCCGATTGTGGCAAGCGCTACTTATACTTTGAGATATAGAAAAGTAGGAACAGCAACATGGACTGAAATTCCGAACCTTATTCCTCCCGTTAATTCTTACACTATCCAGGGATTAGATTCTTTTGTGACGTATGAAGTTCAGGTGGCAAGCACATGTGTTGGAGAAACAACTCCAAATCCATGGGCAAATCCACAAGTGTTTACAACGGTAAGAATTTGTGAAATTCCTCCTCCGGGACTTACCATCACTCAGCTTACTCCGACAAGTGCCGAAGTGATCTGGGATCCTTTCCCTGGAGCAACGTATATCTTGAGATACAGAAAAGTAGGTATTCCAAGCTGGATGAATATTCCGGTGAATACCAACACCTATACCATCACAGGATTATTGGAATTAACAAAGTATGAAATGCAGGTAGTCAACATTTGTAATGGTACACCGGGGAATTATACTCCGCCTTACTATTTTACAACACCAACTATAGTTTACTGCCAGATGTCATCGGCTAGTTCAGCTAGTGAATTTATTTCAAAAGTTACGGCTAAGCCAAACGGTAAACCTGAAATGATCAATGAAACACAGGCTTCCAACTATTCTGACTTTACAGGAGATAATACGAAATTCATTGAAATGGTTCAGGGTTCTACGAACAATCAGATCATTATCGATAAAACGTTAAGTTCAGGTGCGGATGCAGGAGTTGCGGTCTGGATTGATTTCAACAGAAACGGATATTTTGATCTTAATGAAAGAATTTTAGCAGACGGACCGAACAACAATCCTACCGCAAGCGCAACATTCAC
>NZ_JCAXEH010000016.1:0-479 GCF_059758895.1 Chryseobacterium sp. GQ58
GATGAGGGATTGAAGCATGGAAGGTGCCGCTCCTACAGAGCTCTTAATTATCTGACATCATTTAACTGCTACAAATATTAAGCTCCTAACGGAGCTTTAATTCTATACAATATTGGAACCCTGCAAATTTATGGCAAAAATACTATCTCGAACAATACCCTAGCCCCGATTGAAGAGGCATCCTTTTTTGGGGTGTACGAAGCCAAGCGGAGGCAACCCCTAAAAAGATACAGCGAAAAGCGGGAAATAGCTCCGGAAGAAATTACACCATTATAATATAAAAAAATGTCCCTGAAATTTCAGAGACACCTTTATATGTTGTAGAATTATTTCGCTTTCTGATAAATAAGCTTCAAAAAGTGAGCATACGATTTTTCTAAACCGATTATATCACCTGACTTTAAATGGAGCGTTCCATCGTTTTTATTATTCGAACCCATCTTTAACGAGGAAATCTGATAATACTGATCTGAGTTTTT
>NZ_JCAXEH010000017.1:0-401 GCF_059758895.1 Chryseobacterium sp. GQ58
TGATATTAATTCCACTCTCCGACATTCCCGCATCTTCAACATCAAGTAATTATATCCCGATATGTAGAGAGCTCCCCCAGGAGCGACACCATTGATGAGTACGTGACTAATGACTAATCGTAATCAACAACTTCTCCAACCACCTGATCCAAGGCTAGGCCTTCCTCTTCCATTCACTTCTTAGCCTCATTTTCATCCTTATTGTGGTTTTCACACTTCCTTATCAAACATTAGTTTAAATTTTTCTCTCAGGTAATCAGAGCTTTAGTATTAAATATGAATTTACGATGAATTTTACATTAAATATATTTGGAAGTAAGGGTAAAAACATGCTACTTTTGCCCCACTGAAAACGAGAGATTGTTAAGGTAGCGCAGGAGCGCCTTTCGGGGCATGAACAT